>CAYWZQ010000005.1:0-146217 GCA_964462875.1 uncultured Nitrososphaerota archaeon
CCAATAGAAATTTATGATCCAGGGGAAATTGATTTAGACTCTACAGTTATAACGGTTTCAGCAGTAGGCGTTCAGTCTAAGGGCTGGTTGATGCCATGGCACTTTGCTAGGGCAGTAGAACTACTTCAATCTCTCGGAGTAGACGTGGACTACTTAATTTCCAGTGAATGCGGAGCATTTGCAGTAATTAATGGATGGATTCAGTCCGCAATCCTAGGTATTCCAGTGCTGGACTGCCCATGCGATGGTAGAGCTCATCCAACTGGAGTCATGGGTAGCATGGGGCTACACAAAATTAAAGATTATATTTCAATTCAAGCCGCTGTTGGAGGAGATCCACGTAGAAATAGAGCATCGGAAATAATCGTCACTGGCAAGCTTGATATTGCAAGCAGAATGATTAGAATGTTTTCTGTAGAAGTTGGAGGTGTAGTGGCAGTTGCGAGAAACCCTATAGATGCAAGATATGCAGTTCAGAATGGAGCGCCAAGATCACTTGATCTTGCCAGTAAAATTGGAAGTGAATTTCTAAGTGCAGGTGGTGGGGGAGCTGGAGTTAAGGCTGCACTTAAGGTTATTGATGGAGAGGTTGTTTGCACAGGAACTATTAGGAGAGTTAAGCTGGAGAGCCGTGGGGGGTTTGATGTAGGTTCCATTAATATTGAAAGCAATATTGGAGATGTAACCATTGACTTCATTAACGAGTACATGACAATTGAAGTGAATGGAGAGAGAATAGCGACATTTCCAGATCTAATAAACATTTTTAGAGTTGACAGCGGCCTTCCACTGAATTCTGCTGAAGTCAGAGAGGGAATGAAAGTAATGGTTGGTAGGGCAAGTGCAAGTAACATAATTTTGGGGGGAGGATTAAAGCATCTGGAGGTATATGAACCAATAGAAAGATCGCTAGGCAAGGAAGTTAGAAAGCATGTAGAACAGCATCTCAAGAAGATTTAAAGAAAACAAATAAAATAAAATGGATTAACTTTAGTATCTTAGGCTGCCACCTTTCTCTTATAATAATCGTAGCCCAGCAGAGTACCGAGTATAATTATTGCCGCAATTGGGAAGAACGTTCTAGCCTCCGGTGGGTGAGGCGGCATGCCTAGGAGGAACTGGCATCTGCCAATGAATAGTGACATTCTAGTCATTACGGTGTATCCGTATGCTGCACCGAAGCCGGCCATCATAATCCATCTGGCAAAAGTCATTATGCCTCTAGCTGGTCCCTTTAATTCATATGTGAATATGAAGTAGAATAGTACTGCTGATAGAGCTATGACTGTTAGGAAGTTATTGAAGCTCTGCCATGGATCTCCGGGAACATACCATGATAAGCTCGCAGTAGCTCTTATTTGGTCGACAAATTCGGTTTTAATTATTCGGCTAACTGCCAAGCCTAAACCAGTACCTACGCTCACTGCCAATGGAAATCTGTATAGCCAGAAGTATCTCCTTGAAAAGTAGAAGTAATATAGTAGTCCGAAAAGTATGCCCAGCCAGAAGAACGTTGCCTTAGTTGGATCGACGGACCATTTACTCCAGGTCTTAATTAGCCAGTCAAAGTTGAGAGCTACACCTACACCTATAGCTGAACCAACGAATACGTGCTCTGCAAGTCTTGACCATGGATTCTCTCGATAGGTGAAGCTATATACCGCTAGGGTGAATAGTACTGCTACAAATGCACCCAGTGATTCAATTATCCCTGCCATTACCTCCTCAACCCCCTCATTCTCAAGTTGAAGTATGCGATGTTACCTATTATAACGAATATTATAACTAGAATGTGTGATGTTGATAGAGCGTCTGCCTGGCTTGTACCTAGCCCAGGCCTACCAATGAGCTTTTCATATTCAGCTGCAGCTCTAACTCCAGGCAGTAATGCTAATATCTGCCCTGCCTGTCTAAGCGGGACAAGTTCTGGTGCACCTACAGCTACAATAGCAACTATCATGGGTGTACCATAGACAGACCACCACTGCCTAACCCATTCTGGTGCACCTGGAGTTCCAGACTCAATAGATATTAGTAGGTCTACATCTTCAGCAGTCCTTATATTAGCCATCATTGGGAGCTGATCAATAGGTGTACCCCAGAAGTCTGCTGGAGCAGCAGTATGCATGTCTTGGCCGAAGGCTCTCATTCCAGTTTCTCCACCAGGGATCCACCCTAGAAATACCCAGTCCTCACCATACTTCTTACCATATATTTCCTCGATTCCAGTTCTTGGGTCTTTACCTCCGCAGAGGTCTTTTAAGGCCATTTCACCTACTAAGGATCCCTCCTGCCATATTGCTATAATTACTACTTTAACTGGCTTCTGGAATAAGTGGTGTAGGAAAGCTATTGCATGCGGATAAAGCTCCGGTATACCTGCGAAGCTGAAATCAAATGATACAACGACAACGCTTCCAGGCTCAATATTTTCAATGGTGTCATATGCTAGTTTCGTGTCTCCACTAATCGAAACTGGTAGTCCAATTGGTGATAGTAGTGGCCATAGGACTGCAATCCATAGAAGAAGGTAAATTATTCTCCTATCAATATTTTCAAGTTTCTCCCAAATAGTTATCTCCCTCTTCTCAGCTTCAGCCATTCTACTCACCTCCACCTCTAAAGTAACCTCTCTCAACTCCCATGAATGTCCTGGCAGCTAGAACTACTGCTCCAAGTGCGGCTCCCATTCTAATAGCTCTCATGGTTGCCAAGTTTGGTGGACCAGTAAATAGCCAATCCTTAATGCCTGCAAATCCAATCCAAGCAGCTGTACCTGCAGGGGCATTTCCAAGCATGACTAGGGTACCTGCAACTAGCAGGATTGCTGCATCAATATTTCTAGCTCTAAAAGCTCTGTAAGCAGCTGAGGTTATGAAGAATGCTAGGATGGAGTACATTGTTGATGAAAGAGCAACAGTCATGTTCCTATAAATAAACTGGTAAACCGGGTTCTGTAATCCTAAACCTATTTGTGGAAGTGGTAGGCCTACAATTAACATTATCACCATTACGATGATCAGGAGAACACTAAACTCCCATCCAGGTCTCTTCCTCTTAATTCTAGGTAAATGTACCAGCAGAATGCTGCCAGCACCAATATACATTCCAGCTGTTGAGACAATAAGAGACCATTCAACGAAGTCATCTGCAGCAGCTTCCCAAGCTGGGACTTCGAAGAAGTATGGAACAATCTGCAGAATTGCACAAAGCACTGTTATTGCTATTGGGATTTCAACTCTCTTATACCACGCCATAACTCATCACCTCATGACATTAAAGCTCTAACAATCCAGTCTATACCTCCCGTCATTAGTATTGCTCCTATGAGTGATAGGGCTACAGCAATGTATTTGCCAACATCTTGAGCTGCAATGCTTCCAAGTAGTATTGGATCTTTAGATAAGTATGCTCCTGCTGCATAGATTTCCTCTCCAATTAGACAGTAGTCTGTTGCTACTACGAAGAAGGGTATTTGGTGAGTATTGGCAGTTCCCGATACTTGAATTGCACCAGCTCTATAACCTGTTTCTGCTAGCTGCAGTGACTCAGCCCAGTAAGCACCGATCATGATGTTTGCACCAGCACGCTCTCGCTCCATCATGCTCATATAGCCGAGGGAGTATGCGAACTGCCATCCTGATAGATAAACTATGTCCTCCTTTCTAAATTGATCAGCTTTACCCTCCATTCTATAGGCTGTTTCAACTATTTCAGTTGCAATCGGCAGGACAGTGTAAATTCTAACAGGAACTATTAATCTAGTACCATATCTCGCGCACATTCTAGCTACATAGCTCAGCACAGAGAGACCGGCAATTGTCTGGGGACCATAAGTTGCGCTTGCGATATCAGCAATACCATGTGAGCAAAATACAGGCCTGCCCATCTCTGTTGCTCTACCTATGGCTTCATCGATGGCATCTAATCCAGGAACCCTTCTAATTCTTGGAACAACACCTTTCCTCGCCCTCATAATGAAGAAGAATGCTGCAGCCATAACTATGATTAGCATTGTTAATGGAGCAGCCCTTTCGTTTTTAATAAATTCTTCAACCATTAACATGGTATTCAACGACTCTCTCCCTCACAAAACCATCAATAATGAGTTCTTCTTGAATGAATATTTGATGATGATAATATATATAACTTGCGACCAGAAAGTCAAAAAAGTCGATGGAGTAATGGAGAATTAAAACAAAATTGATGAATGAATTGATAAGAGCTTTTACAAATTTAAAGCTTAAAGATCTTCAGAGAAATTCTCTCATAAGGAAGTTTCGCCGTGAAGCTCACCTTACATATTCTTCAACTTTAACCTTGAAAGCCCTCCCCCTCATAACTATCTCATATTCGCTGATCTTTCTCTCCCTAAATTTCTTCCTCCACTTGAAGTATTTCATCGCTGTTTCAGGAAACACTGCATATGTTAAGTAATCCTCCTCCTTCTCAATTAAGTCTCTCGGAACTTTACTCTTAATTTCATTGAGCACTGGTTTAAGTAGGTCTGCAGGTCTACATGTTATTGGCTTTTCATTTCCAAGTGCCAACTTCATTACATCAGGATTTATTTTGGCTGGTGCCCTTCCATAAAGCCCCTTAATGTAATCTCTAGCCTCCTTTATTATCACCTTATATCTTTCTCCAAGCAGGACGTTCACAACTGCTTGTGTACCAACTATTTGCGATAAAGGTGTCACTAGCGGAGGCCAGCCGAAGTCCTCCCTAACTCTAGGAACTTCCTCTAAAACCTCATCCAGTCTATGCTCTGCATTTTGATCTCTCAGTTGAGCTATTAGGTTGCTGTACATTCCTCCGGGTATTTGATGCTCTATTACTCTCACATCAACTGGGGGGTTTTTGAGTGCATAGTCGTACTCCTTATACTTCTGCCTAACCTTCCAGAAGTACTTTGAAACTTCAATTAATAGCTTTAAATCGAGTTTTGGATCATAGGGTGTTCCTTGAAGTGTTACTGCAATTGTCTCTGCCGGTGGATGGGATGTATGCATTGACATTGATGAGACTGCGCAATCAATTAAGTCTGCCCCTGCCTCAACAGCCTTGATTAGCGTTATTGGTGCAAAACCTGCAGTTGCATGTGAATGAACGTTAACCGGCATCTTGACTTCCCTCTTAATTCTCTTGACAAGCTCATATGCAGTATATGGCTTGAGTATTCCAGCCATGTCCTTAATAGTTATGCAGTCAACTTCCATTGATGCAATTTCCTTAGCTAAATTAACATAGTAGTCCACTGTGTGAACTGGACTCGTAGTATACACCATGCAAACTTGAACTTCAGCACCAATTTTCTTTGCTGTTTCAACAGTAACTCTCAAGTTCCTCAAGTCATTTAGTGCATCAAATATTCTGAATACATCAATTCCATTTTCATATGCCTTTTCAACAAATTTTATACAGACATCATCGGGATAGTGATGATATCCAACGAGGTTCTGCCCTCTAAGCAGCATTAGAAGCTTCGTTCTTCTAACTTTACTCCTAATAATCCTAAGCCTCTCCCAGGGATCTTCCCTCAAAAATCTAAGCGGAGCATCAAATGTTGCTCCACCCCAAACCTCCATTGCATAGAAACCTATTTTATCCATCTTATCTAATATCGGTATCATATCCTCCGTTTTGAGCCTAGTTGCCAAGAGTGATTGATGTGCATCTCTAAGAGTTAAGTCTATGATCTTAACCATCAGCTATTCACCCTCAATACCTCTTATGATTAGGAGGGGATCCCCTATTCTAACTTCATCACCTTCCTTAATGAAAATCCTCTTGACAACACCCTTAATCGGCGAGTTAAGTTCAAGCTCCATCTTCATTGCCTCCAAGACTAAAAGTACAGAGCCCTTCTCCACTTCATCACCCTCTCTAATCCTCAGCTCTACCACTTTACCAGATGCATGGGCTTTCACTAAAACATCACCCTCCTCAAGCACAACTTCTTCATGCTCAACCTTAACTCTCTCCTTAACTGCAATTCTCTCCGGAACTTCGCATGAAAGGCTTATCGAATTCTGCTCCAGCACCGCCTTAAAGGGTTCACCATCAATCTTCAGCTTAACTTCAGGTTCGGAGTACTCTTCAATTTCGATTAAATATGATTGATCCCCAACAGTTACCTTAATAGTCCTCTCAACCTTACCTTCATATCTCAAATAAAACTTTAATGCCGCTATAATAGCTGCCAGCTTTTCCATGCTACCTGCTTCGCGTACTGATGGCACTTTTGCCCACTAATTGGCTTTAAAAATTAACCTTAATATAGTCTTCTGACCTATCATTGCACTGGTATAGTAGGTGGAGTTCATGGTAATTTATGAGAAGTTCAAGATAAAACCAATGGGAGAGACAGCTATTCTAATCGAAGTTGCCAATGAAATTAGTAGAGAAGCAAATAGCTATGTCTTAGCTTTAATGAACAAGCTTGAGTCAATGAATCTGCCAGGAGTCATAGAATACGTCCCCGCCTACACAACCCTACTCATCCACTATGATCCACAAAAAACGGAGTTCAAAACATTAGCTGAAGCATGCAGGAAAGCAGAGCTGGAAATAAGAAGGGAAGGTGTTGAGAGAATTGTTGGAGAAAGAAGGTTAGTTGAAATTCCAGTTGCATATGGAGGTGAATTTGGGCCGGACCTAGAATTCATAGCAAACTATGCTAAGTTGAAAGCTGAAGATGTAGTTAAAATACACTCAAGCCAAACATACCTAGTATACATGATTGGATTCACACCTGGATTCACATACATGGGTGAAGTCCCAGATATAATAGCGGCACCAAGACTGAAAAAACCTAGACTAAGAGTTCCAGCAGGCTCAGTAGGCATTGCAGGTAAGCAAACGGGAATATATCCAATAGAAAGTCCCGGTGGATGGAGAATTATTGGCAGAACTCCAATCAAGCTATTTGATTGGAGCAAAGACCCACCAACAACACTACGGGCAGGAGACCTAGTTAAGTTCAAGCCCATAAGCGCAGAGGAATATGAAAAATTGAAGAGGCACGCTGAACTCGAGAGAAAGGCAGTGAAAGTAGAGGGATTACCTGCACTCGAAATAGAATTCGCTGGACCTGGAGTCACCGTTCAAGATTTAGGGAGAACGGGCTATAGAAAGTATGGTGTTCCATCATCTGGAGCCCTAGATTTAAGGTCGCATATCATGGCAAACATATTGGTTGGAAACAAAATCAACGACGCCTGCATAGAGGTCTTCCAAAGCACTTTCACTGCTAAAGCTCTAAGAAACCTAGTAGTTGCAGTAACTGGAGCTGAAGTCGAGGTAAAAGTTGATAATGAAGCAATTCCGCAGTGGCAAGCAGTCCCAGTGAGAGAAGGCAGTGTAATTTCAATTGAAAAGTTCCATAGAGGTCAAGTAGCATACATTGCCATTTCAGGGGGAATTTCTGAAATGGAAGTTATGAAAAGTAAATCATATTATTTAAGAGGAGGAGTTGGAAGAAAATTCAATGCAGGGTCCATAATCCACATCAAAGCAGATAAATTCAATGAAGTAGTCAAAAGCTGTCCAGCTAGAAAGCTACCTGAAAAATTTAGGGTTCAGATAAGCGATGTCTGTGAACTGAAGACAGTGATTGGTCCACATGAAGATTGGTTTACTAGAGAGACCATAAGCACTTTTCTATCAGAAGAGTTCACAGTGACACCTCAAATTGATAGAATGGGCTTCCGACTAGCAGGGCCAAGACTTAAGCATGCAAAGGGAGGTGGAAGACTAATTTCATGCGGAACACTTCCAGGCGCAGTTCAAGTACCACCCGATGGAAATCCAATCGTACTAATGGCAGATGCACAAACAACAGGTGGATACCCAATAATTGGCACCGTAGCTAAATCAGAACTATGCAAACTAGCACAATCACCACCAGGAAGTAAGGTTAGATTTAGAGAAGCTTCAATTGATGATGCTAGAAAGCTTTTCCTAAGGGAAGCTGAACTAATAAATGAAGCACTTGAACTAATCGATAAGCAGGCTAAGCTATTTAGTGAAAAATATACTTATTTAGCAGTGGAGTATAATAAAAAGTTTATTGACATTTGGCTTAGAGAAGTCTCCGAGACATAGATTCAACCTTTACTTCGCAACTTCATCAATATTTCCTTGGCCTTATCAACCCTAATAATTCCAACCCTAACCATTTCCTCAGCAACCCTATCTATTTCATCACCAACAGCACCGGCCATTATAGCGATGTTCCTTGCATGAAGCTTCATGTGGCCCCTCTGAATACCCTCAGTTGCAAGTGCTTTCAATGCAGCCAAGTTTTGTGCTAGACCAACTGCTCCCATAATTTCAGCGAGCTCAATGCCGCTCTTCACACCCAATATTTTAAGTGAAATTCGGGCTATTGGATTACTTCTAGTTGCGCCGCCAACTATGCCAACAGCTATTGGAAGCTCTATCCATCCAATGAGATCTCCATTCTCATCCTTCTCCCAAACAGATAAGGGCATATATCTTCCAAATCTCGCAGCATAGGCGTGGGCTCCAGCCTCTAAAGCCCTAGTATCATTACCCGTTGCAAGCGCAACGGCAATTATTCCATTCATAATACCCTTATTGTGAGTTGCTGCTCGATAAGGATCCGCAGCTGCAAAGGCGTAAGCATATATTATTCCGTCAACAGTATCTTCACCAATAACGTTCTTAGGAACTCTAGTCCAAGCTCTAACAAGCCTTTTGTCAGCTAAATTTGAAATTATTCTCAAGTAAACTTTGCCACCAGTAATTTTCTCGATATATGGGGCCACTGCTTCAGCCATAGTATTGACAGCATTTGCTCCCATTGCATCCCTAACATCAACTAGCAAGTGAACTATAACCATTGGACCTAGAAAAGTATCTATAAGCCTAACCTCTAAGTCCTTGGCTCCCCCACCAAGCTTAACCAATATTGGGTCCTTTTCATTTGCAATCTCCAGTATCTCATCCTTATGCAACATAATTTGATACATTGCCTTACGCGGCGACATCACATTGACCAGCTGTATTTGACCAATCATTATGGGGCCAGTGCTACTAGTGAATATTCCCCCACCAGCCCGAGTAAGCTTAGCAGCATGGCTTGCAGCTGCCACAACTGAGGGCTCCTCAATGGCCATGGGCACCATGTAGTCCCGGCCATTAATTAAGAAATTCACCGCTATTCCAAGCGGAAGCTCAAGCGTGCCAATGACATTCTCAATCATTTTATCGGCCAACTCGAGCGATAGCCTACCAGTTCTAGTTAAAACTTCAACTTCCTCATCAGTTAGACCAGCAAACTCCTTAACAATTTTAATTCTCTCCTCAATCGGTAAATTGTAGAATCCAGGCACTCTAGATGATTTAGACATAAATCACCACCTCAAACAAACATTCTGAGCATAAATGCGCTTTAAACTTTAAGATTACACCTAAGGCTAAGCGTTAAATTTAAGTAGCCAACGAATAGTGATTGGAGGTTTAACTGTGAAAATTGCGGTATGTATTAAACAGGCTGTTGATGTTGCTCAACTTAAAATCGATTCATCAACCAAGAAACCACTGGTAGCCACTGCACCAAGAAAAACCAGCGACATAGATAGGAATGCAGTTGAAGAAGCCATTAGATTAAAGGAAAAATACAGTGGAACGGTAACGGCCATAAGTCTTGGAACAGAAAAAGCTAGGGAAGTCTTAAGGGAGGCACTCGCAATGGGAGCTGATGAAGCACTTCTCATAACAGTTAGAGAGCCAGAAAAACTAGATACCGGAATAACCGCCAAAATACTATCGACAGCCATCGAGAAGACAGGGCCATATGACCTCGTAATTTGCGGTGAGACAACGATAGACACATATTCAGGGCAGGTTGGACCAAAAATAGCAGAATACCTTAACGTACCATGCGTAACCCATGTCAGGTCGATTAGCATAGAAAACGGATACTTGACCGCTGAAAGAGACTTGGAGGATAAGTATGAAATAGTTAAAAGCAAAATTCCGGCTGTAATTACCGTTACCAAGGAAATTAATGTACCTAGACTCCCACCATTAATGGCCATCTTGAGAGCCTCAAAAAAGCCAATCAAAATAATGAATCTAAGTGATCTAGGCATTGAAGTTGGAGAACCAAGAATTGAAGTAAGCGATGTTCAGGCACTTGAAATGAAAAGGAAAATGCACATTATAAAGGATAAACCAGTGGAAGAAGCAGTAAGAGAGCTAATTGAGCTATTAATGAAGGAGGGAGTACTATGAAGGAGTACTGGGTTTTCTCCGAGAAAACAGATGTCGTCAAAGAACTCCTAAGCAAGGCACATCAATTAGCCTTAAAATCTAATGGCATAGCTTCAGCAATCTTGCTTGGAGCAGAAGTTAGCAGTGCAGACGAACTACACAATTATGGTGCAAGTAAAGTATATGTCGTTGAGCATGAAAACCTCAAGACACTGGTGCCAGAGGCATATGCTGAAGCACTAGCTAAATTAGTATCCAAGTTTAATCCAGAAGCAATTCTCATTGGCTCAACTAAGAATGGAAGAGAAATAGCAGCTAGATTAGCAGCCAAAATCAATGCTGCATGCGCAACCGACTGCATAGATGTCGATCTGAACCCCGAAGGCAGGCTCATGGTTAAGAAACCAGTCTACGCAGCCAAGGCAATTGCAGTGGAAATATTGAAGACGAAACCAGCCATAGCAACAATTCCACCCAAAACATTTGAGCCAGCAGAAATTCGGGTTAAGGGAGAAGTAGTGAAAGTGGAAATTGAAGTATCGAGGCCGAGAATTGAAGTAATTGAAGTTAAAGAAAAAGAAGCCCGCGGAATACCGCTCGAGGAAGCTGAAATAGTTGTCGTGGGTGGTAGGGGATTCAAGAAGAAAGAGGACTTCAAAATGCTTGAAGAACTAGCTGAACTGCTCAAAGGGCAGGTCTCATGTTCAAGGCCAATAGCAGCAGACCTAAAGTGGATGCCTGATTGGGTGGGCTTATCAGGACATAAAATTAAGCCAAAGCTCTATATTGGATTCGGCGTTTCAGGTGCAGTGCAACACCTAGCCGGAATTCAGGGCTCCAAAATCATAGTTGCAGTAAATAAAGACCCCGAAGCCCCAATATTTAGTGCAGCCGACTATGGAATAGTTGGTGACCTCTACGAAGTGCTACCAGCAATGATCAAAGCATTAAAGGAAATTAAAGGAAAATGAATACCACACCATTTAACTTTCATCCTCAATATTAACTTAAACATGACATTTAAGCTAGTTCAGAAAGCTTATAATTCCCCATCATAAATTATGGATTGCATAATTGGAGGCCTAGGGATTGGGTGAAGCAGTAACTGTAATAACTAAAGTTGCAAACTTGGAGCTGCTAAGAAAGATATTAAAAATTCCAGGAGATCAAAACCCATTAAGATGCATGCAGTGCGGCAAATGTACGAGTGGCTGCACAGTTATGGTGTTAATGGAGAATTATCCTCATAGAGTTATTGATAGAGTTCGATTAGGACTAATTGAAGACCTATTAAAGTCAGATGTGATCTGGGCCTGCACGCAATGCCAGAAATGCAAGGAAGCCTGTCCTCAAAGAGTTTCGCCAATGGAAGTTTTCCTAGCACTTAGAAACCTAGCTATTGCTGCTGGTGGAAGTGTTCCTGAGGCATATATGAAGATGCTTTCCTCAGTTATTGAAATAGGCTACATACAGGAACCAGTTAAAGTGAGCGGTAGAGATGGGAAAACCTATGATAGAGCTACTCTGGGATTACCGGAAATCCCCAAAATAAAGAATCCGGAGAAATTCGTGGAGAACGTAATGAACGCATTTGAAAAACAGCCATGAGGTGAAATCCATGAAGTACGTGTTCTATCCCGGATGCCTTTCAATGACCGAGCAATATGCATATGAAATTTCGGCTAGAGAAGTACTCAAAGCTCTAGGTGTAGAACTAATATATCCTGAAAACATTACGTGCTGTGGTGCAATTCTCAGAAGCATAAATTCGTTTGGCTGGATTTACTTAACAGCTAGGAACATGGCTGTACTAGAGCAGCATGATGAGGAAGCATTACTTCTCTGTAATTGGTGCCACTTATCATTCACTCACGTCCAAAAGCTACTGAGCGACAATGAGGAGCTAAGGAAATGGATCAACAACTTGCTGAGCAGCGAGGACCTAGATTATCAGGGTAAATTGAAATTTAAGCATATAATTGAGGTACTCCACGACGATATTGGAGCTGAGAAAATAGCGGATAGTATAAAGCTTAAGTTGGAGAACTTGAAATTATCACCACATATTGGCTGCCAGCTCATGAGGCCAAGCGAATTAGGAAGACCAGATAACCCACTTAACCCCATTAAGCTGAGCAGGCTAATTGAAGCTTTAGGAGCTAAGGCAGTTAGCCATATCGGCTTTATTGAATGCTGCGGTTGGGCAATATCGAAAACCAGCCTAGATACTGGACTCACACTCGCAGGTAATAGAATAAAGTATGCCATTGAAGCTGGAGTAGATGGAATAGTTGTAACATGCCCTCATGGAGGAGAAATGCTGGACTATCTACAGGAAGACGCAATTAGAGCTGTGGGAGTAAAACTCGGCCTACCAGTAATATACTATACCCAGCTGCTTGGACTGGCATTAGGTATAAAACCTGAAGAACTGGGACTCCAATTAAATAAGTCACCAGTAAATAAATTACTTAGGAAGATTCATGGTGAAACATGACACAATAATGACGATTACAATCCCTCAAAATCAGCCCATTAAATTACTTAAGCCATCTAGCTGGTTTTATGAAATCTTTCCCCTCAGCATCAATTGAACCAACACATACCCGATAGTAAGTTTCATTAGTTTTCAAATCTAAAACCTCTTCAAGTTTACCCCTAACAAGTATTTCCTCACCTTCACTTGCAATGTCACTATACAAACCCTCATAGCTGACAACTTCCCTAACTTCAATTTTAGGCCCCTCAATAACTTTGCACTCCCAAACCACGTATTTGCATGGGAGAAACATGCTATCGCTTGCATCTTTAACCTTACACTTAATTGTTATCAGGCCTTTAGGCCTATAAACTCTGGAACCATAAGTTTCATCGACTTCACTCTCCAGTTTGACAGCTCTAACTGAAAACTGCCTACCTTTAAACAGAGCTCTACTCCACCTCTCCTTACCATAATGCCTTATGGCTTCAGTCAATGATAGTGGATGTATTCGAACTATGTCTTTAGCCCATAGCTCTAAGATCCTGCCTTTAGGTCTTGAGAAGCCTTTAAGCTCCCCATCTAGCAGTTCAATCAATGCATGCTTGATCTTCAAGGCATTAGCTCTACCATAGACTACCAAGTCTATATCCGAAAACCTCACATCATGCATTTTCAAGAGAATTGAACCAGATATCCCCAGAAAACGTGTTTCAACTCCGCTCTCAGTAGAAATTATGTCTATGAGCTCTGCAGCCAAGCTCTCTAGCTCATCTCGTGGATTACTCAATATTTCTCTTAACCTATCCTCAGGTTTAAAGTGAACCTTAATCTTCTGCTTTGGAACTAAAATTAACTCAGTATTAAAATACTCATCAAACCTCACATATGATGGAAAGTATTGTTTAAGATAGTTAATGACTTCTTTAAAACCCAATGCACTATAGTGAGGTAAAACTCTTCCATACATTTTGCCCTCTCTACTCCACTTAACTCTAATACCGGATTCATAGCTAGCCACGTACTTGAGATACGATATGACCTCACTCTGCGGATGAACATTGCCTATTACGCAGAAAATCAAATTATCAACTGACTCTATGAAATCCTTATCCCTAAAACCTCTACTCATAGTACTTCACTATTGAAGCATAGCTTTCACTGATTCCCTTATAATTTCATCTGTAAAGTTCTTCTGCTGCATAGCACCTGTTGGGCATGCCGAAGCACATATACCGCACCCCTTGCATAAGGCAGCATCTACAACTGCAACCTTCTTATCAGGATCTATGTGAATTGCATTAAATGGGCAAGCAGCCATGCAAATTCCACATCCACTGCACAGCTCCTCATTTACTTCAGCAATGAATGGCTCAGCCTCGATTTCCCCAGGAGCCAATAATGAAATTGCAGATGCAGCTGCTGCTGATGCCTGAGCTACAGTATCAGGTATGTCCTTTAAGCCTTGAGCACATCCACATATGAAAACCCCAGCAATAGCTGTCTCAACAGGTCTTAACTTTGGATGCAGTTCAAGCAGGAATTTATCCGAGCTTCTCGATAGCTTTAACTTTGAAATCAAATCATCCGCGGCGGGATTCGGTATTAACCCAGTTTCCAGGACAATCATGTCAACTGCAAATCGATACAGTTCATTGGCATTAATATCGAAGACCTCAAATACTAGCTTACCATTCTCCTCCTTAACTTCCATGGGCTTACCCCTAATGAAGTAAACATTGTCTAGGCTCCTAATTCTCTGATAAAATTCCTCAAAACCCTTACCCGCAGCCCTAACATCCGTATAGAATACGTATACTTTGGTTTCAGGAAGAGTTGATGCTACATAAAACGCGTGCTTCAAACCAACCATACAGCCTATCTTACAGCAATATGGCAAGTGCCTCTCATCTCTCGAGCCAGCACATAGAAATATTGCCACAGAATCCGGGGGATTGCCATCAGATAGCTTTACTATTCTTCCCTTCGTTGGTCCCTCGGCCGACGATAGTCTCTCGAATTCCATTCCAGTCAAGACATTTCTATATCTTCCATATCCATACTCCTCAAGGTTTTTCGGGTCATAAAGCTCATAGCCGGTGGCAATAATTATTGCACCTACATTGATCTCTACGATCTCCTCCTCCATATCATGGTTAATTGCGCCTGCTGGACAGGCTTTAACGCAAAGTTGACATGCACCCCTAGTTAGGTAGAGGCAGTGTTCGGGATCAATTACATATGCGCTTGGAACTGATTGGGAGAAGGGCCTATAAATCGCCTTTCTCATTGAAAGACCATAGTTAAATTCATCTGGAACCTTTACTGGACATACCCTAGCACATTCACCACAACTCGTGCACTTATTAACATCAACGTATCTCGGCCTCCTACGTATCTTGACCTTAAAATCACCAGCCCTACCCTCCACATCCACAACTTCCGAGAGAGTCATAAGCACAATGTTTGGGTTGCTCGCAACCTCATTCATCAATGGGGTTAGAATGCAGAGTGAACAGTCTAGAGTTGGAAACGTCTTATCTAGCCTTGCCATTTGACCTCCAATACTGGGCTGCCTCTCAACCAAATAAACCTTGAAACCCGCCCTCGCCAAGTCCAAGGAAGCACGAATTCCAGCAATTCCTCCACCAACAACTAAAACTGACTTCTTAACTGGAAGCTTGATCCTCTCTATTGACTCATATCTAGATACCCTTGCAATGGCAGCCTTAATCAAGTCAATAGCCTTAATGGTTGCTGCATCCGGATCATCATAATGAACCCATGTGCACTGCTCCCTAATATTAGCTACTTCAAGTAGATAGGGATTAAGGCCAGCTTTCTCAATAGCTCTCCTAAATGTATCTTCATGCATTCTCGGAGAACACGCTGCAACAACAACCCTATCAACCCTACCAGCTCTAATATCATCAATTATGAGCTTTTGACCAAGCTCAGAGCACATGAACGGGTAATGCCTAGCAACTGCAACGCCCGGTAGCTTAGCAACTTCACTAGCCACACGCTCTACATCAATTACACCAGCAATGTTCTTACCACAATGACAAATGTAAACTCCAATTCTCAATGCAATCCCTCAGCGCTCAATGATAAATTGAAGCTGCATTTAAGCACTACGCTCAGTTATATACTTAGAAAACATGCTTAAACAAGCAATTAAAATTAATGCAGAATAATCAATAAAAACTTAAAAACACTCAACATAAAATTTTCAATGTGGTGCCTGTAATGGCTAGGAGGGAGTATGCAGTTCTAGCCATAGTCGCTATAGTGTTCCTAGCAATTGGACTCGGAGCTGGCTACACCATTATGCCTCCCAAAATAGTTGAGAAAGAGAAAATAGTTGAAGTCAAGCCTAAAATTAAGGCTGCTTGGATATACGTTGGCCCAGTAGGAGATTACGGCTGGACTCATGCACACGACGTTGGCAGGAGATATGTTGAAAGCAAGTTCGATTGGCTCGAAACCATAGGAATAGAATCGGTCAAAGCTGGAGACGTGAAAGGCGTAGTTGACATGCTAGTATCAAAGGGTTACACCGTTATATTCACTACTAGTTTTGAATTCATGAATCCAACAATTGAAGCAGCTAAAGATCATCCAAACATAATATTCTTCCACTGCTCAGGATATAAGAGAGCACCAAACGTTGGAACCTACTTCGCAGAGTTCTATCAGTTATATTACTTAAACGGGCTCATGGCTGGGGCACTCACTAAGACAAATAAGATAGGTTATGTTGCAGCTCATCCAATACCTGAAGTCATAAGACACATCAATGCATTCGCATTAGGAGCCAAAGAAGTCAATCCTGAAGCTAAAGTATATGTCGTATGGATTCATGAATGGTATGCCCCCCAGCTAGCTAGAGAAGCAGCGGAAGCACTCATTGCTCAGGGATGCGATGTACTCGCATTCACCGAAGACTCACCAACAGTTGTAAAGGTGTGCCAAGAGCATTACGAGAGAGGTGAACCAGTATATGTATTCTCCCACTACAGCCCAATGCTATCCTATGGACCAGATGTAGTTGTAAGTGGACAGCTGGTTCACTGGGGAAAAATCTACGAAGACATATTGGCTAAAGTATACAGTGGCGTTTACAATACAACTAATCTAGAAAAAGTAGATTATTGGTGGATGCTACGTGAAGGAGCTGTCGAGCTGGGAGCTGACTACGGAGTGCCGATAAACGAGAAGTTCATACCAATCCTAAAGGAAAAGGTAATCGACCACCCAGAGTTCGGTAAAATAAGCGTATACGACCTAATCGTGAAGAGATTAAAGCAAATGAGTGAACCAACAGTCGTATTTGACCCATTCACAGGCCCAATCTATGATCAAGAAGGAAATCTGAGAATACCGCCAGGACAGAGAGCAGACCACGATACTCTGTGGACCATGAACTGGTTTGTAGATAATGTAGTTGGAAGCCCCAAGGGCTAATCTCCCTCCAATTTTTATTTGGAGGATACTTAATGAATAGTGGGCAAATTTTGTCCAAGCCAATTGTTGAGATGAAAAACATAGTCAAGCGTTTTCCTGGAGTAGTGGCTAACGATCACATTAACTTCAAGGTTTATCCGGGCGAAGTACATGCACTACTAGGTGAAAATGGCGCTGGAAAAACTACCTTAATGAACATATTGTACGGAATATACAGGCCAGATGAAGGAGAAATACTAATTGATGGCAGGAGAGTGGAGATAAAATCCCCGAGAGACGCTATTAAGCTTGGGATTGGAATGGTTCACCAGCACTTCATGCTCATTGAAACCCTATCAGCCATAGAGAACATAGCTCTATCCATGGAGGCAAGCTTCATCAACCCAACCGAAAGCATTAGATCAGAAATTGAAGATTTAATGAATAAATACGGCTTGAAAGTGGACTTGGATGCAAAAGTATGGCAACTATCAACTGGTGAAAAGCAGAAAGTAGAGATATTAAAGGCCATATGCAGGGGGACTCGAATTCTAATACTAGATGAACCAACAGCAGTGCTAACACCAAGCGAAGTTAAAGGTCTATTCAAGTTTATGAGAAAAATGGTGAAAGAAGGAAAATCAATAATCTTCGTGACTCATAAGCTTAAAGAAGTAATGGAGGTAAGCGATAGGGTCACCGTCTTAAGGAAAGGGAGAGTTGTAGGGGTTATGAAAACAAGTGAAACAAATGAGAACGAGCTGGCGAGGATGATGGTTGGTAGAGAAGTCTTATTCACAATTGAAAAACCTAAAGTGGAGATTGGAAGGGTTAAGTTGAAAGTTGAGAACTTAAGGGTGCTCGGCGATAGAGGGGAACTAGCAGTTAAAGATGTCTCATTCATCGTGAGAGCAGGAGAAATCTATGGAATTGCAGGCGTGGCAGGTAATGGGCAGCGAGAACTAGTTGAAGCAATTGCAGGTTTAAGAAAAGCAGTATCCGGGAAAATCATAATCAACGGAGTTGATGTAACAAATAGAGATCCCAAAACAATAGCCAATCTCGGAGTAGCATTCATACCCGAAAATAGACGCATGGGCTATGTTCCAGGCCTCAATATTGCCGAAAACTTGATATTAAGGTGCTATGAGCAGAAGCCATTTACTATTAAAGGAGTACTCAATTCGAGGGCTATCAGGGAATATGCGTTAAAGCTAATAAGAGAATACAATATAGTTACGCCAACCCCCGAAGCACCAGCCAAAACATTGTCAGGTGGAAATATTCAGAGAATGATATTGGCGAGAGAGCTCTCAGGTAAATGCGAAGTAATATTGGCAGCACATCCAACTTATGGACTAGACGTAAAGTCAACAGAATACGTGAGAAAGCTACTATTAAGGCAGAAGGAAAGAGGAGCCGCAATACTGCTAGTTTCAGAGGACTTAGACGAAATAATTTCATTGAGTGATAGAATTGCAGTCATGTTTAATGGTCAAATAGTGGGTGAAATTAAAAGCGATGAAGCCGATATTGAAATGCTAGGGGAAATGATGGCTGGAATCAAAATATAGGGAGCGAATGACATTGACATTAAAAATTAAGTTGGAAAGAAAACATGAGGAAGCAAGGATACTGAGCTTAATTTACACTATTATCTCAGTCCTATTAGGATTACTTGTAAGCGGATTGGTGCTTGCAATTCATGGAGTTGACCTTGTGCAGGCCTATGGAATAATGGCCTTCCAGGTCTTTGGTACAGCAATTGGGTTGTCTGAAGCAATAGTTAGGGCAATTCCAATAGCTCTCTGTGGAATTGGATTGACAGTTGCCTTTAAAGCCAAAATGTGGAACATAGGTGCTGAAGGACAGCTACTCATGGGTGCAATAGTGACCACAGGACTAGCATTATACCTTAATGAGCTCCCTCGATACATAATGATTCCATTAATATTCATCGGCGGCTTCACCATGGGAGCACTATGGGGTATAATACCAGCGCTATTGAGAGCCTACTTTAACATTAATGAGGTCATAGTCACAACAATGATGAACTACATAGCAATGGAGCTGGTTAGATACCTCATATTCGGACCATGGAGGGGAGCTAAGGAGTGGGGCTACCCAATAACAGATGAAATATCCGATACTGCAAAGCTGATGGCCATACCTGGAACTAGAATACATATTGAAACTCTACTCATATGCTTAATATCAGCTCTAGCCGTATACTTCATAATGAACAAGACGGTCTTCGGATACGAAGTTAAAGTTGTAGGAGAAAACCCGGATGCAGCAAAATATGCTGGAATCAGCTTCACTAGAATAGCGATTCTATCAATGCTAATTAGTGGTGGACTTGCAGGTATTGCTGGTACTGGGGAAGTGGCTGGAATCCATCATAGGCTTAGATATCCTGAAAGCATTTCTATGGGCTATGGCTTCACAGCAATAATAGCAGCTTGGCTTGCAAGACTGAACCCCATAGGAGTTCTATTGACATCTCTCTTCTTCGGCGGATTAACTGTCAGTGGACATCTCATGAAAATGATATTTAGGCTGCCAGTTGCAGTAGTAAACGTATTTAATGGAGTAGTTCTACTATCCATACTAATAGCCGACTTAATGACCAGGTATAGAATTGAGGTAGTATTGGAGAGGTGAAAGTGTGAGCTTAATGGAGTACATTGCAGTTCTCCTACACTCAACCATAAGGGCAGGCACACCATTACTGGTGGGGACACTAGGTGAAATTTATGCTGAAAGATCGGGAGTGCTAAACTTAGGTGTTGAGGGGATGATGATTGTTGGAGCAGTTGTAGGTTACATTGTAACCTACAGAACAGGAAATCCATGGCTCGGAGTATTAGCTGCTGCAATTGCAGGGGGGTTACTCTCACTTATCCACGCATTTATAAGCATAACGCTGGGAGTAAATCAGATAGTTTCAGGACTGGCATTAACCATGCTTGGTCTTGGTTTAAGCTCGATCATGGGTAAGGATTATGTGGGAATAGCTCTCCCATCAACAATAATTCCAATAAAAATTCCAGTACTAAGCGAGCTACCCATTATTGGTGAAGCATTATTCCATCAAGATCCCCTCGTGTACTTCTCATTGGCACTGGCACTAGTCATGTGGCTCATATTGTTCAAGACAAGCCTAGGCATAATGATTAGAGCAGTTGGGGAAAATCCTGCAGCTGCAGATGCAGCCGGAGTCAATGTATATGCCATCAGATACGCATGTGTTTTCATCGGTGGACTACTATCCGGAATTGCAGGGGCATATCTGTCTGAATCATATACACCAGTATGGATTGAAAACTTGACTGCGGGAACTGGATGGATCATTATAGGCTTGACGATATTCTCGCTCTGGAGCCCCATTAGGGCAATTCTAGGAGCATATTTGTTTGGAGGAATCAGAGTTCTACAGTTCAGACTTCAACCGCTAGGCATATCTCCAAATCTACTCGCAATGCTACCATACGCATCAACAATAATAGCCCTACTAATAGGAGCAAAAGAAACCATTAGAAAGAGGATAGGTGCACCATCAGCTCTAGGGCAACCATACATTAGGGAGTAGGCACTAGGTGAATACAATTTAGCTTATAACTGAACTCATATACCGGTGAAAGCCGTTAAAACGCCAAATTGATATGAGAAAAAGTATGCGAAAAGACAGGCTATTGATAGAGCAGCTATCAAGTCTGCACGTGCAATTCTTCCCCTGAGAAAAACATAGTAGAAGAGTAGATAGTCTACTCCTATTGAGCTGAGTATGAAAATTGCAGCCATGAAAAGCAAATATGCATACATTGAAATAGAGTATATGGCAATTGTGATCCACCTTAAAGAAACAGTGAATAAGTATGCTAAGGCTATGAATATCATGCTAAATACAAGGTTTGAGAATAAAACTTGAGCAATAAATTTAACATTCCTAACAGGTCTTCCAAAAAGCCACATTAAAATAGCTAGCTTAACAGCTGATGTAATTGAATAAAGCATTACGAAGTAAAGCGCTAATCCACTAAGCAGGGTTTCAGTTAAAGGCAATTGAATCTCCCAATTACCATCTATTACCAAGTACTTATGAATTTAGTGATGCCCATTCGAGCTCTAATGCAGCTCTAATAACATTTTCACGAAGCTTTCTTTGAAAACTCTCAATAACACTTCCAGCCTCATCATAATCCTCTAAATCAACTGATATGTGAGTTGCACCATTCAAGTCAATTGTAGCTATGACGCCAATCTGCCTACCGCAATACTCGTAGTCTATGTCAAATGAAATACATGATATCAATTCACTTATTGAAGCTAGCCTGCTTAGAAGCAGGATTGTCTTCCAAAACCTATCTTCATCATGACCGAGCTTGCAGTCAAGATATATCATGAAACCGACATAATTTCCATCAGCATCAGAATCCCTGAACATTCTCCTAAGCTCATCCTCAAACTTGGAAGCCCCACTTGAGAGAAATATCATGATCCAATTAATTTTACCAATTGAATGAAGCGCCTTAATCATTAACTTAAATAAGCTATTAACCAATTTCATCCTCAACCTACTATACAGAGCTCCCTATAAATCCATTTTCAGTCCAAATTGGAACCACATTTAGCAGGTCTACATTACCACAGTACTCTACATCATCACTCCTGCCAATACTTGATAGATAAATTCCCGCTGACGTATACTTCAAGAATTCCTTAACGAGATCAGTTGGTGGTGGGCTTTTAATATCGCCTCTTATTAGAGCTCGAAGAACTTCAGCACAGAACATGTCATCTGAAGAGGGCTTCCCATACCTACCAGCATGTATTATCGCAACATTCCTTCCCAATCTCTCAGCAACACGCCTAGCATACAATGCAGCTGACGATAAATTCAGAAAGCATGCTAGCATCATGAGGGGGCAACCCTTTAACTCCTCAACTATAGGTGCACAATTACTGCTTGTGAAAATTATTGTCTTACCCTCAACAATGCTCTTCCTGAACTCTAGAGGAGAGTTATTCAAATTAAAACCGCTAATTTTAATGCCACGCCTCTCTCCAGCTAAAATTGAATCCCTATACTTTCTAGATAACCTCAATGCTTGGTCTATTTCTTTAACGACAATAACGCTTTTCGCCCCATTACTTAGTGCAGTTGTTATAGTGCTTGCAGCTCTCAACACATCAATTACAACAGCTATATCCGAGTTTCTATAAGCTTCCCTAGCACCAGAAATGCCGAATAGCACTCTAATCTGCAATTCACTCACCATCGAAAATAAAGTTTTTAGGATTTAAAACAATTGCATAGTGTGAGGGGAAGTATTTGGCTAAAAAACTAACATGGCTAGAAAAGCTGGAAACAATTTTACCAGGCTTTAGTGGATATAAGAAGAGAGAGCTCATTAGAGAAGACGACAGGCTAGTTAGAGACTATGTATTCAATACATTGCGCGAAGCGAGAAATAGAATTGAAGAAGCTGCATCATCAATTGTTGACTTGAATTTTACGCTTGCAAGAAAACTGAATAACATTGCATCCGTAATAGGGTATATGGCAGATAGAGTTAAGTTTGCGGAGACAGGATACGCCCCTCACTTTCATAGGGTAAAGGTTGGGATGGAGGAGCTAGAGCACATTAAGGAAATTGATGACAAGCTTATTGGCTTGGCAGAGAGCGTAAAGAGTGCTGCACATGAAATAGCTAGGCTTGCACCCAAAGCGCCAATTTCCAGCGAAAAAATAGGTAATTTAACTGAAAAGCTGACCGAAATTGAAGAGGTTTTGGAGCAGAGAATTAAAGTACTTAGAGGATGGATTAGTGAAGTTGAAGAATGAGGTGAACTAAATGGTTAGACCCAAAGTAATCGAATGGGTAAATCCGAGCGAGAATGAGATAGTTTGGAAATATCCAGACGAAACCATTCCTTGGGGTAGCGTCGTTGTTGTGAGAGAGTTTGAGGCTGCAATCTTCTATAGAGACGGTAAAGTCTATGGAGTTTTAGGTGCTGGTAGACATGTTCTTGATACACAAAATGTTCCATTTCTTAAGGAATTGGTCTCAGTTGTTTATGGTGAAAGCATATTCAAGTCAATGGTAATATTTGTCTCCCTAAGGAGATTTCAAGGTAAATTTGGTGGTAGAACTCAAACAATGGAGTTAGCTCCACTCCTATTTCATGGCAGCTTCTACTTTAGAGTTGAAGATCCATCAATGTTTGTTAATAAAGTTGTTGGTCCACTTAGCGTCTATACAACTGATGAGCTCAATGAGTACCTTAGAGGCTACTTCAACGAAAAAGTTATGGCCTATTTAAGTAAGTATAGCCTTCAAGATGTTTACATGAAGCAGACAGAGGTAACAGAAAAAATAACTATTCAATTAAGAAGGGACTTCAGGGAGATTGGAATTAACCTGGAAAAAGTGGTTTTCGAGGGAATTGATACTGAGGGAGAGTGGAGAGATAGGTTGTTCTGGATTTTGAGGGGTGGAGTTGGATCAAGCTATGTACTTCAAATGGAGACAGCAAAAGATGTGGCGAAAGAGCTGGGTAAGAGCCCTGGAGCAGCCGCTGGAACAGGAATAGTTTTGATACCACCACTCCTATATCCACCGCCAACGGGAGTTCAGGCAGCTCCGACTGTTTATAAAGCAGCATGCCCATACTGTGGAAAAACTATTCCGCCTGGAGCAAAATTCTGTCCATATTGTGGTAAACAGGTTAAGTGGTGCTCTAAAGGCCACTTATCCCCATTTGAAGCTAAATTCTGCTCTATATGTGGTGAAAAATTGGATTAGAATGCTGGAAGCATAAAGTGGAGGAGCTATGGAGGAGAGCACTAAAGCATATAGATGTAAAAACTGTGGGGCTCCATTAGAAGTTACTCCAGAAACAATAGTAGCAGTATGCGAGTACTGTGGAGTAGCCAATTGGATTAGGGGGACCGAGGAGGACATAGTAATAGTTTCATCATTGAGAAGAAATCAAATTGAAAGGGCCTTCATGGATAGGATCAATGAAGACTTCGACTTGAGAAGAATAAAGGATAAAATAGAGATCATCGAAGTAAGCGGAGTTTATGTCCCATTCTACTTCATTACAGTTAAAGCAGTAGCAAGCTATTCCGGATACATAAAGAGAATGGTTAAAATGGGTATGGGTAAGAAAACGCGATTAGTTGTTGAAAGAAGGCCGGTTTCAGGCAAGTTCACGAGTATCATGAAAATACCGATTTTAGCTAGGAGGAGTGCCGAGGACTTCTCAATAATAGAGCTGGCTGAATTCTATAAATACTCCAGACCCAAGGCAATTAACATTAAGAACATTGACTGGAGCAAAATAAGGCTTCCAGTTTTAAGTGCTGAAATCACTTCTAGTGAAGCAGCAGATATGGCCAGAGATGAGGCTGGAGATAGAATGAGAAATAAAGCGAGAGCAAAAGTTGATGAATTAACGGAATTTCACTGCATAACTAGGGTAATAGATGTTTCACCTCTAACACTAATACCCTATTGGTACTTAGTTTACAGATACGGCAAATCCCAGTACAGAGCTGCATACGCTGGCTGGAGTAGCCATTTACTCGCAATCCAAGAACCCGTGCTTCTCTATCATAGATTAGCATACTTCCTAGGAGCACTAGCTGGCTGTGCAGTAAGTTCAATAATCATGGGGATAATTCACTCAGCTCAAGGAGCAGTAGCCGCTTTAGCAATAGGAGCAGCGCTAAGCTATGCCTTCGGTAGAAAGTTGGTTTCAGATGTTAGAATTGAGAGGGAGATTTGATTTGAGGTGCACATATTGTGGAGCTGAATTCGAAGTTCCAAGTGAAGTTAAAATTGCAACCTGCCCATATTGTGGAACTACAGTAAATATTGAAACAGGAGAAGTAGATATCGACCATTACATATTCCCAGTAGTATACGATAATGGCAGGGCCTATGGAAAGCTTAAAGCCATAATTTCAAGGCAATTTGGAGCTCCATCAGACCTGCTAGAGTCCATGAACCTAATTGACAGGCAACTCCACTATATACCATTATACATATACTACGTTGAGGGGAGGGCTGAGACCAAAGAAGGAGAAGCACTTGAAGTTGAAACCCTAGCTATTCCAGCAATGAAAATAGTTCCACTACCAATACCTGAAAAATACAAGTTCCCAGTTAGGGGTAGGGAGTACTTTAAGCCATCAATTATTAAGGCCGGAAAGTACTACACACCTCAAGTAGTTCCAAGTGAACTTGAAGAATACGTTAAAATAAAGGTGTATACTAGGCTCATAAGTGAAGTGAAATTAGCTAAACTAGATGTTCCAGTAGAAGTCAAGTGCAGATATGAGGGGTTGGTTCACTACCCTATATGGGATTTCACATATAAGTATCGGAGGGAGAATTATAGAGGAATAGTTGACGCAGTTTGCGGTGAAGTATTATATGCTGAATACCCGATGTCAACAATACATAGAACAATTTCAATTGCAATTGCAGCGGGATTAATTGGTTGTGGTGGAGCAATAGGGCTATTATTCGGATTAATTATGAAGAATATAGTTGCATGCCTGCTCGGAGGAACCATTGCTGGAATTGCAGGTGCAATTCCAGCAGCAACAAAATCAACATATAAGAAGCAAGTCTATAAGCCGAGAGTTTATAGCAAAATATTTGGTGAAAGTGAGGATCTAAGGAAATTGCTGAAAATAAAATTGCCAGCAATTGAATTAATACCTGAAATGGAGCTTTAAATTAAATTATTGAAATGCAAAAAAATGTTTGAGTTTATGGCCATGGAATTATCTTGAATACTTGCAATAGATACTGAACTCTCCCTGATAACATTGCCATTCTGAACTGCACGGTATTTCCGAAGTACACTCCTAAGCCTAGCATTAGTAGGTATCTTCCAATTTTAGTTGGGACATAGTACCATCCGGTATGCTCCTTGGTGAAGGTGAAGTAGGATACTATGAAGACGAATCCAAGGCTAACATATATGAAGTTAAACCAGTCCATCGGAGTTCCGCCTAATGGAGCTGTTACTGATGATAATATCTGCCTTGTTATGTCAGCTGATAGGGCACCCCTAACAGATACACCGAATCCGATACCTACTAAGAACGATACTACGTACCTGCTGATCCATCTGAATCTTCTAAATGGAAGCGTGTATAGCATTAATCCGAGGATTATTGGCATGATATACCTCATATCGCCGCCCATCAATGGAGCTACCACGTTATTTCTAATAATTCTTATAGCCTGAACAACAGCTACTGCAAAGGATGAGGCAATGTATGTGTGCTCAGCCCATCTAAATGCGTAGTTCTCTCTCCACAGTATGTAGCTGTAAATGAATATTGTTAATAGGGCTCCTACCCATGCACCAAGTATTTCAAGAGGTTCAGTCGGATAGGGCATATCTAATACCTCCTATACTTTCTAGTTGCAAAATATCCAATGTTTCCAATAATGATGAAGAATATCGTTAATAGATGCGATACGTTCAGTGCATCCATTCTCTGAGTACCCTCACCAGCATATCCTAGCAGTCTCTCATATTCTGCTCCTCCTCTAACACCCTTTAGCATGCCTATAACTTGTCCAGCTTTATAGTATGGGACGAATTCGGAGTAAATCATTGCGATTCCAATTTCAGCTATAGGAGTTCCATATCTCGCATTCCACTGCCTCACATAGTACCATCCATAGTCTCCAGTGTCGCTCGTAATGACTAGAGCTATATCCTTTGCACCCTTAACCTTCTGTAATAGCGGTATTTGTGTTATTGGAGTACCAAAGAAGTCTGCTTTAATTGCGGCATGTAGATCGTCTGCTAGAGCCGCTACCACTGTTTCTCCACCAGCAGGTATTAGCCCAATGTAAACCCAGTCCTCACCATACTTGTAGTCTCCCGGCCCAACCTCTTCATCTGGCCACTTGAGCTGGGGAACTCTAGCCTTAATAGCATTCATAGTCATGTCTACATCCGTGTAGAAGCCCCAGATAATTATCTTAACATTCCTTGAAACTAAGTGCCTTGTAGCTGCGACGAGCCCCGGTAAGCATTCAGGCCATGCACTTACACCAGATTGAATTCCAATAACCACTATATCATCTGGCCCAAGTTTCTCAATGAAATTGTATAGTGCAAGTGTTGTCTCGGAAATTGATACTGGAAGCATTAGCGGCCTAACAAACGGTATTATTAGCAGCAGAAATAGCGACCAATAAATTATTCGCCTATCGATTTCCGCAAGCTTAATCCAAATACTCCTCTCAGCTTCACCCATCAGCCTCCACCTCCCTCACCACCAATTGCACCTAGATATCCTCTCTCGATACCAGCCATTATTCTTAGGGCATATAGCACTAGACCGAGCGCGGCAGTGACCATGATTGCTCTAATGAATGGAGCTTGACCGTGTATTTGTAGCCACTCATTTATAACTGGAATATCCTTCCAGATTACTTCACCTATAGTGCAGTTTCCAAGCATTACAATAATGCCTGCTATTAAGAGAATTGCTGCTTCAACACTCCTAGCTCTAAAGGCTCTATAGGCAGCTGAACAAATGTAAAAACCAGTCGTAGCATATAGAGTTGCACCTAGAGGAGTATATACCCACTTGAACTGCCAGGCATAGAAACCAGTTGTTTCACTTATTAGTCCAGCTATTATTGCAACTGCAGTGAATATAAATAGCCAAAGGCTGAATGGCCACATTCCAGGAGTTCTTCTCCTAATGTAGTGTAAATGAATTCTTGCAGCAGAGAGGAATCCTAGAGCCAAAGCGAAAGCTGAAATACCCACTGCCCATGTCTGCATTAAGCTGACTGTATCTTCCACTGCTCCTAATGGGAAGAAGTATCCAATCCATGTGATACCCATTACTACTCCTGCAATGAAAATGAATATTTCGGGCCTCCTTAACACGGATGCCATGCTACCACCTCACGTCTTCAACATGCCGCTGATCCAGTGAATACCTGCAGACTCTAGTAGCATTCCAATGACCGTTATAGCCATTAATATGAACTTAACCCAGTCCTCACTCGCAATACTGGCAATCTGCATTGGCTCCCTTGAAATGTAGGCGGCTGCAGCATAGATCTCCTCTCCAATTAAGACATAGTCTGAAGTTGCCACTATGAATGCTAGCTGGTGAGTGTTAGCGGTTCCAGCTACAACAAATGCACCAACGAACTTTGCTGCTTCACCAATAACTACTGACTCATAGTATAGGCCACCTATATGGAAGCTTGCAGCAGGCCTTTCCCTCTGAAATGTCCCTAGGATGCCAGTGACCATTGGACTTTGACCTGGGAAGTAGTTAATTATCTTAGGATCAAACTTCTCAGGCTTACCCTCCATTAAGTAGCCTAATCTTATAACTTCCTCAGTTAATGGTATTGCATCTGCCTGCATCATATTGACAATCAACCTCACATCATATCTTGCACAGAGCCTAGCCACATATCCAAGTATGGCTGATGAAGCTACAACTTGTGGACCCTGACTTGAAGCTAAGCCAGCGCCAGCACCACCACCGCCACCACCTGCACCATAAGTGTAATGTACTGGCTTACCCATCTCTGCAGCTCTACCAATAGCTTCCTCAATCGCATCTATTGCAGGTAGCTTTCTCAAGTAAATTTCTCTACCCATCTTCAAAAGCCTGTATGCCACATATAGGAAGACAGCAGTTATTAGCAATAGTACTAATTGGAATGCTCTACCCTCGACAATAATTCGCTCCGCTATGGACAGACTTAATGCTCCCACCATGTAATTCCTCCTTCAAACACAAAATTCTTGATAATACCCTAAAATTATTTAGTTATATCAGTAGGTTTAAAAGCTTTTTGACTTGTACAATTCGGTTGAACAGAAAAATATTAATGGTGGTGATTAAAAAGTTTATATAATAGGTAAAGAGTTAGCTTGGTCTAACGTATCTGCTTCCAAGAGTATCTCGCGCAATAATGTATCTCATGATGTTCTGAGCGCCCTCAGCACCAATAACATAGGAGAATAGTCCGAGCCAGGCTCTGTAAACTGGGCATTCCTTGGTATATGCGAATGCTCCATGCCACTTCATCACTTCTTCAGCAACATCCACTGCGGTCTCGGGAGCCCACATCTTGGCGAGAGCTACTGGAACATTTAGATCCTTAGGATTCAATGTTGGATCCTTCTCTAAGTAAATCTTGTCAGCCAATCTTGCAGCACGATATACGAAGTACCTGGCTGCCTCGTACCTAGCATATAACTCTGCGAATTTGAAGCTTACTCCTTGAAATGAAGATATGTATCTCCCACCAAACAATCTCCTCTGCCTAAACCACTGAGCCGCCTGCTCAAGCAACCATCTAGTAGCACCCAAACATGCAGCTGCCACAACGATTCTAGCTAAATTAAATCCCTCCATCACATGATAGAACCCTCTATTCTCCTCTCCAAGCAAGTACTGAGATTCAAGCTCGAAGTTTTCAAGTATAAAGCCTCCAGTTGTCAAGCCGTGTCTACCTATATCCGGATATATTGTTGGATGAAAGCCACTCTTCATCTCCCCATTACTCCTAGCTATGAAGGCGAAGGCCGAAAGCCCTCTATGACCCTCACCTCCAGTCCTAGCAACTAGGAACCAACCTCCACCCCAAGGAAGCTTCTGGACTTCACCAACACCACTAATATAGCTCTTCTCACCATTGAAAACCCAGACACTCCCCTTCTTAACTGCAGTGGTCTTTATCCCTGCAATATCAGAGCCACCCTGAGGCTCAGTCGTGGCAATTCCAAAGAAAGCCTTACCCTTAGCCACTTGAGGAATTACTTCCTCACAAACCTCCTCCCTAGCAAATAGCTGCATGGCGAAGGGCCAGCCATTATTTAGCAACGTATAAACTGCAATAGCCACGGATGGATCAGCATAGGCAACCTCCTCAACTGCAATAACAGCCATAGTATAAGTTCCACCCTGCCCACCATACTTATCCGAGCATGGAATGGCGAAGAGACCCTGCTCACCCATCTTCCCATATAAGTCCACTGGTATTTTCATGGGATCTTTACTGGCCTCCTCATCTATTTCAATCCACTTCGGAGCAATATACCGCTCACAAAACTCCCTGACAACCTCCCTAAACATTCGTTCCTCTTCACTAAACTCAATTAATGGATCCTTAGCATAGGTAACTGGGATTTCACTCATAAAGAAACCCCAAAATAAATGCTATTAAATAAAGTTAAAAGGCTTACTAGAAAATTCATTGCCCAATTATTTCCTCCAAAATCTCCTTAAGAGAGGTATTGGTAGTTCAATTCCAATCTTCCTAGCCAAGACAATTACCATCGCTAATATGGCAACTATAGCAGAAACATACATGGCAATATTTCCGAACATTATCACATCTATATGCTTAAATTGAACATCAAAGTTTTCAACCCTAATCTCCACTTCAATGCCAAGGAGAGGAGCCCATGAACTCACAGTCTTCACATAAACACCATCAGCTTCAGCTAAAGCCCTCATACCATTAATCAAGACATCAGCATCAACTACAGGGGAAGCATCATACTCGTAGCTCAGCTTAACAATAATTCTAGCTGAACCTGGAATCCATGCTTGGGGAGCTACTTCAGCTCTCACCCTATCCCAAATGACATATGATTGAACAAGCTGCTCAAATGAAGTTATATCCATAGGAGCATGAACATCAAGCACTATTAAATCCACCTTAGTAATAGAGCTCCTAGCAAGAAGCAGTGAAGCCCATCCAGTTTCATTAGTCCTCAAGGTATGCTCTAAGATTCTAATAACAACATTAGGAGCTGAAGAGCTATTGTGAGCCCAAATCGCATGGAAAAACACTTTAATAGGCTTATCCACTTGAACCCTAACATTGCGTGGAGTTATATCGTCGATGAGAATCTTAGTCACGAAAATTTCCATCATCAATCTATTATAGGGAAGAGTCACTGAGTGCCCATCACTAACCCCATGAACAAAAACCGTGAATGGACCAACTTCCTCCGGTGCAGTCAATGTTATAGAAGCAGTTCCCCCAATCCCAGTAGTAAATCTACTCCCATTACAATCAACTATGCCAGCTGCAATTGGCCTATCATCACTTGCATAGGTGAGTTTAACGTTAATTTGAATTCTCTCACCTGGATTGCATATTGGCTTAGATGGCTCAACATAAACTTTCAGAGCATCGAATACAACCATTACGGTATTCGATTTGAAAGTCCACAAGCCATATTTATGATCATAGATCTTAGCAACCTTGAAGTAGACGGGTCCAATTCTAATTCCGAAAGTAGTTCCATTCAACACTACCGTTCCCTCAAAAGGTTCACGGTCATAGGCATAGTAGGCCTTATAGTATATGGTTGCATTGCTATTCACATTAACTCTCAACTTATCCTCCGGCACATAAAGCTCAACAACAACTTGATCCCATATAATGCTTGGAGGTTCAACATCCATTACAATTGGAACCGCGAAATCATCAATTGAGGCACTTGAAACATTCCATATCTGCCTACACACTTGACTCGAAGTCACCTCAAATGAAATCCACCCATCCCCATTAGTTGTATATGTGGAGCCATTCACATTGAGAGTTACCCATCCAGCATCCTCCCCAGTACCATTCCATTTAACATGAAACTTAACCTCCTGAGTAGAACCAACATCAGCTCTCCATCTTGTAACACTAGCAGAATCAACTACTGCAGTATCATTATAGTAGACCAGTAACTTAAACGAGGAGCCATGCTTACTCAAAACTTTAACAGCAAGCATCAAGTCTCCATTAGACCAGAGCTTGTGAACCGTGAAGTAAGCATCATTAAGAGAGGCAGTTTTAGGCTTTGCATCAACCAACCTAATAGGACCTTGACCTGGGGGAACAGACTCATTAACAAAGTATATTAGCACACCCTCTCCAGGCAAATAGAGATCATAGCCTGACTTCCGCCTCACCTCTATTAAGAAATATGATTCCTCGCTCACCTCAATCTTAATTACTCTCAAACCACTACTTACTTCAAGGGGGTTTAAGTGCACAATTCTAGCTTCACCAGGAGATATTATAATTACATCTGAACTTGGAATCCAACCCAAAGCAAGCTTGCAAAAAGACAATAAATGTGCTGGTGAACTCCCAATGGGAACACCATTCCACATGCCCTTACCCATCAGCCCCCATTTACCAACAAATTCCTCCTTGAAAGAATAGTCGTAGAGGTCGGGTAACCCAAGCATATGCCCCATCTCATGAGCTATAACTCCAAGTGGATCAAATTCAGATACAATTGCAAAAGAAATTTTACGCGTCACACCATTAATTTCAACATCAATCTCCCCAACAGTTGCAAATGAAAGTATATCACTACTATTACCTGTCAGGGCTTCATCATTACCTGAATGGACAATAACCACCCTTGGATAATGTGATAAATCGACTAGACTACTAGCAGCTTCAACTGCATCCTGAATTAATTCTAGCCTCTTATCATCAGTATCAGATGCATAGTAGCTCATGGGATTGGACATTAGAATCCAATTTATAAATGGACAGCAGACATTAAACCAAGTTAAACCATAAGAAACCTCCTTAAAATAACTCTCACCAGCCAATTCGACAAGCTCAATTACATCACTCAAATTCTTCTCATGGGGAACATCACTAAACTCAATAGGAATCACGCAAGTAGGCTGAATACCTATAGGAGAATAATTGAGAGAGGCAATGAGAGAAAAGCCAAACGCAATATCTCTATCTTCCCACTCCAGGCAACTTAAGCTCAGGACTTTAAGAGCAAGATCATCGGAATATAGAAGCCCCCTTACATGAACCCAACTATTAATCCACTTAAATAAGTTGTATGCATCTGACTCCAATCGAATAATAGTGCCATTAGGGCAAAGCAGAACATAAGTCATGCCATTAGCATCGCTAAATGCCATTAAATAGCCATCCACATCAATAATCGGCGAAAAATCATGCGCGGATAATGCGTGATGAGCTGGAAGAAGCAATAGGAAGTGCATGATAAAAATGCAGGCTATAAACACCGACCACCTCAATGAAAGCTTGCACTGCATACCTAACAGCTCCCTTCAAGGCAGTATCGGGCTAAGACCAGTATAAAGTTAGTGATATGAATAGGTAAGAATTTATAGGTTGAATAAAGACAAGCAGTGTTGATGAAATTGATAGAGGCAGATGTAATAATATTCACGCCAAAGCCCGACATTGCATCCCAAAACATTAAAAGGCAAATTCTCAAGAACTTCGATTTCAAGGAAATGGAGCTATTTGGTAGGAGAGTGTATTGCAATAAGGAGGACAGAAAAATACTATTGGTTGATTTAGAGGAGGACTCCATTTATGCTGAAAAAATTGAAGAAAGCTTTAGAGCAAAACTATTCATATTCGCAACGAGACATTCTGCTGCAAGCGGAATTCCAGCACTTCTAACCCATACACCAGGTAATTGGACTAGCGAGACACTCTATGGAGGTAGACCAAGAAAAGTATGCATAGCTCCAGCTCTATGCATAAAAGAAGCACTCATACAACTCACTAAGTATGCTGAGGAAAACGGGTTAAGTGATTGGAGAGTTGGCTTGGAAGTAACACATCATGGACCATACATAGAGCATGTACCTGCAATTTTCATGGAGCTGGGAAGCAGTAAGAAGCAATGGAGCAGTGAAGTAGCAGCGAGAGCAGTTGCTCAAGCAGTAATTGAAGTAGCTGAAAGGAGAATCAAAGGATTACCAAAGCATAAGATTGGAGTTGGATTTGGAGGCCCACACTATGCACCAATATTCACTAAGCTAGTACTAAAGTGCGAATATGCAATTGGCCATATAATCCCACAGTACGTATTCGATGAGGTGACTGAGAGGGAAATTAGAATGGCAATTGAAAGGACAGAGGAGAAGGTTGATGCAGCAGTTATTGAGTGGAAGGGATTGAAAAAGAAGCATAGAGACTTGCTGATTCCAGTTCTCGAACAGCTCGGCATTAAGTGGGTAAGAGTCTAAGCTCATTCTCGTGCTACTTTCTTACCCTCATCAGTAATGATATACTTGCCCTTCTCAGGCCTACTAACCAAGCCCAACCTCACTAATTTCCTCATTCTACCAATAACAGACCTCGTTTCCAATCCAGCTTTTGCCGCGATTTCCTTGCAGCCCGCAGGCTCAGTAAATTCGGTTAAAGCCTTTAAAATTTTCTTATCTGCATCAGTAATTTCAGACATTAAATCCTCCCCCTCCAACTTCCAAATAAACTTGGGGTAGTCTAGTAATAATGAGTATATGCTTCTACTTATAACTGCTTTTACCACCATAACATGGAGGATAATAAACAGCAAACCATATTAAACGCTTAAATATCAGTAATCTATATTGAGTAAATAATATTGAGACAGGCATGCGAGGTGAATTAATGAGCCGCTCTAAAGATAAAGCTAGAGTATACACATTTAGCGATGGAGACTGGAAAAACGTCAAACTACTCGGAGGTAAGGGAGCTGGATTATGTCTAATGACTCAGCTAGGATTACCAGTACCGCCGGGAATCATAATAACAACTGAAGTATGCAAGGAATACTTCAATAATGGCGGAAGACTGCCGGATGGGTTAATGGATGAAGTGAAGGAGAAAATGAAGTACATTGAAGAGAGAACGGGAAAGAAATTTGGAGACCCAAATAATCCACTCCTAGTATCCGTCAGATCAGGCGCACCAGTATCAATGCCGGGGATGATGGATACTGTTCTAAACCTCGGGATAAATGATGAAATAGTTAAGGGATTAGCCAAGCAAATGGGTGATGAGAGAGCAGCATATGATGCATATCGCAGATTTCTGCAAATGTTTGGGAAAATAGTTTTGAAAATAGATGATAAGCTTTTTGATGAGGCATTTGAACGCATAAAGAAGAAGTATGGTGCAAAGCACGATATTGAGCTTCCAGCTCAAGCATTTAAGGAAATGGTTGAGGAGTTTAAGCGGATAATTAAGGAGAAGTATGGGAGGGTAATTGAAGATCCATGGGAACAGCTTGAAATGGCCATCAAGGCAGTATTCGACTCATGGAATAACCCACGGGCAGTATTCTATAGAAAAGCACATAACATAACACCAGATATAGCTGATGGAACTGCAGTTAACATAGTTGCAATGGTTTTCGGAAACATAGGCATTAAATCGGGTACCGGAGTTGTCTTCACTAGAAATCCGGCAACAGGTGAAAATGAACTTTATGGAGAATTCCTGCCCACAGCTCAAGGAGAGGATGTAGTTGCTGGAATTAGAACTCCAATGCCAATTAAAGAACTGGAAAAGCTTGATCCAAATCTATATAAACAGCTCTATGAAAGCTCAAAGCTACTAGAGAAAATAAAGAAGGAAGTTCAAGATATAGAGTTCACCATTGAAAAGGGCAAACTATACTTCCTACAGACCAGAAATGGCAAAATGACTCCACTGGCAAGGGTAAAGACTGCAGTTGACATGGTTAAGGAAGGCATATTGACTAAGGAAGAGGCACTACTCAGAGTATCACCAAAACACATAGAACAGCTACTCTATCCACAAATAGATCCCAAAGCCAAGGCAAAACCCGTAGCAAAGGGACTTGCATCATCACCTGGAGCAGTTTCAGGCCAAGTAGTATTTGATGCAGATGAAGCAGTTAAGTGGGCTAATGAAGGAAAAAGAGTAATTCTAGTTAGAGAGGAAACCAAGCCGGATGATGTCCATGGAATGTATGCTTCAGTTGGAATTCTAACAAGCAGAGGTGGAATGACAAGTCACGCAGCAGTTGTAGCAAGGGCAATTGGTAAACCCTGCGTAGTTGGATGCGAAGCCATAAGAATAGATTACGATAGAAAGCAGTTCACCATACCTGAAGTAGGAGTGACAGTAAAGGAGGGAGATTGGATTACAATTGACGGTTTCACTGGAAATGTTTATGTTGGAATAGTTCCAACAATTAAACCTGAACTACCACCAGAATTCCACGAACTACTCAGCTGGGCAGATGAATTTAGAAGACTAGGTGTAAGAGCAAACGCAGATGTACCTGAAGATGCGGAAATAGCAAGGAAATTCGGCGCCGAGGGCATAGGGCTCCTAAGAACAGAAAGAATGTTCAGAGCACCAGAAAGACTGGAAATATTCAGAAAAGTAATATTAGCCGAAAATCCTGAGGAAAGGAGAAAGTATCTGGAAAAGCTCATTCCAATGCTCAAGGAAGACTTCAAAGAGATCTTCAAGGTTATGGAGGGATTACCAGTAATAGTGAGGCTATTCGATCCACCGCTCCACGAATTTCTACCAAGCGAAGTCGAGCTAGTAACTGAAATAATGAATCTAAAAGCTGAAGGAAAAACCAAAGAGATAGAAGAGAAGGAACAGCTTCTAAAGAGAGTTAGAGCCCTAAAAGAAGCAAATCCAATGATGGGCCATAGAGGAGTAAGAGTTGGAGTAACCTACCCTGAAATATATGAGGCACAGGCAAAAGCAATACTTGAAGCAGCAGCAGAGCTCATTAAAGATGGAGTAGATGTTAAAGTCTCAATAATGGTTCCACAAGTATGTGACGCTAGAGAGCTAAAGTACGTTAAAGAACACGCAATAATTCCAGCGGCAAGGGAAGTTGAAGAAAAGTATGGATTCAAAGTGCCATTTAAGTATGGAACCATGATCGAAGTTGTGAGAGCATGCCTAGTAGCAGATGAAATAGCTGAAGTAGCAGAATTCTTCAGCTTCGGAACAAACGACTTAACCCAAGGCACATTTACATTCAGCAGAGATGATGTAGAAGGCAAATTCATGGCAAAATATCTTGAACTCAAAATACTAGATGAAGACCCATTCAAGACAATAGATGAGAGGGGAGTGGGCAAACTAATGAAAATAGCAGTAGAACTAGGAAGGAAAGTTAGAAATGACTTGGAAATAGGTATATGCGGTGAACATGGAGGAGATCCAAGAAGTATAGAATTCTGCCACAAAATAGGACTAGACTATGTAAGTGCCTCACCATACAGAATCCCCGTAGCGAGGCTCGTAGCCGCCCAAGCAGCAATAAAAGAGAAGGGAATAGAGCTATCGAAATACTAGCTCCCTAATTGAAATAATAGATTTCTTACAAACTTTACCCCCATTTTTGAACTCAACCCCCTCAAGCTCCAATATCTTTCTCTTGAACTCAGGTCCACTAAAAGCACTATACCCTCCGAGAGACCCATTAGATCTAACAACTCGATGACATGGAACAACGATCACCTCATCATTGAGACTAACCAATTTGCCAATAAACCTTGGGCTAACCCCAATAATTCCAGCTAAATCACCATAAGTTGTAACCCTACCCATTGGGATTAGTTGAAGGAGAGCCTTGATAGCTTCAACATAATCCCTAATTTTAGCCTTCCTTATGACTCCATTATCATAGACAAGTAGAGGCATAATAGGCCCTCCTCAGCTTAAGTTATAACTCTCGAGTCATCCTCACCACAGTACCTAGAAAATATGAATTGGAAGTTAAAGCCTTAATAACTTGAACCCAGCTTACGGAGCATTCTCTGTATTTTCGTCAAGTACCTAGCAATTTTCACGCATTTAGAATCTACTTCCACATCCCTACCACCCTCTATAACTACATGCCTAACATTCAATTCACCAACTATTCTCCTAACCTCCTCAACGGTCATATGCAACTGCACACAGTGAGGAGAACCATCAACAGTTAGTACAACTATTTCTTCTAATGGAACCCTAGCCACCATTGAAGCAATCTTAAAGCCAACCATATTCATGTGCTCCCTCTCCAAGCATACAATAAGTGGAACTCTACCCTCACAGTACTTCTCAAATATCTCCGGGTACTCACTAACTACACATGAACCGCAAATTAGAACCCTCCTTTTACGTCTAATATCCCTAGCAGCCACATTGGTAGTCATTAACTCCCTAACCAATTGGATCCCTCCATATAGAACGAGAAAAGTGGAATAGGCTGGGATCGTTACATGACTATTTGAACCTCATCATTGACCTCAACTCCAAATTTAAATCCAGTTGTAAGCTCCTTGCTTCTCACCAGAACCGTTATGTGATTTGGTACATGATCTTCATTAAATCCCACAATTTCACCCAAAAGCCTATTTCCAATGTAAACATTATCACCGACAACTGCAACGCCACCCTGTGTTACTTCAATGAAACCTATATAGCCAACTCTATTAACAACCTTTCCAGGTGAAGATTCAGCCTCATCAGTTACTGCCAGCTCAAATATGGATGATTTCACTAATGCCCTAGACCTTGGATGAATGAGCTTCATTCCCCTGTTCTCTAAGATCAAGTCGAGAACTGCAACCACTCTTCCAATAATTGGCCCTTTAACCTTAAATGGATTGATCTTCACTAGGCTGACTTCATAAGGCTCAGTCTTCACTTTAAACCCCTTTTAACTATTTAATCCTAACTAGCTTCCATCTCTCAATTACACGTCCATCAGGTAGAAACTCTGGCTCACCAATCATTTCAGCCTTCAATCCAAATTGCTTCAGCAAAGCAAACATCAATGAAGTCGATATATGTGCTGGAACTCTTCCCTCACCAATTAACCTCTTAGCACCTGGGGCAATTATTGGGTTTAACATTACATATTCAACTTCATCCTCAGATACCTTCTTCACCTCCAACTCCTCAATGTATCCGACATCCCTAAGCCACTTGGCAAGCTTACTTAAAGCTCTAAATGGATCGGTTTCATTTGCAGTTCCAATTTTCTCCTTAATTTCATCGTAAACTATTTCTCCAACCCTCCAAACAATTTTCCAAGTATCATCCTTAAGATAGTCGTACACTGCATGGTAAATAGCATATATTTCTAAATCGAAAAATTCAGGATCCACGCAAAGCTTCTTAGCCTTACCCAAGCACTTCACCAATTAACTTTACTAAAATCAGGTAAATAAGATTAAGGTGTGAGTACCTTAAGCAGCTAAGTAGCACGCATTCATGGCCATAAATTGAGTGGATGGCACTATTGAATAAAGTATTAGACAAAAGTCAAATAATCATCTAACACTACCAAGAATGCTAAGTAAGTCTTAAGTATCGATTTACAATTAGATTTAGTAAGCGGCGTAAGTTATGGAGGAGTATTAATGGAGGTTAAGAGCGGCATATGGATTATGAGGGACTACGCCAAGTGCAGTGGATGCAGATTATGCGAAGTGATGTGCTCACTATACCATGAAGGAAAAATATGGCCTGAAGCCTCTAGAATTAGAGTGTTCATGTTGATTCCAGGAGTGGAATTCCCGCACTTCTGTACTCAATGCGAAGACTATCCCTGTGTAAATGCTTGCCCAGTAAAGGCATTAAGTGTTGATGAAGAAACGGGAGCAGTAATTGTTGATAGGGAAAAATGTACTGCATGTGGAATGTGCATTGAAGCTTGCCCAGGCAAAATACCCCACATCCATCCTAAGGACAATTATGCAGTTATCTGTGATCTTTGCGGTGGAGATCCTCAATGCGTTAAAATATGTCAACTTGGAGGATGGAAAGCGCTATGGATCGTACCTAGAAGTCGAGTTGAAAAGCATTGCAAGCTATATGCGAGAACCCCAGAGGAAGTAGCTAAAGAGCTAGCCATTAACATGTATGGTAAGTTTGGGGAGGAACTCATATGAATGGTATTGGTAGGGGATATGCTGGAAAATTCCTCGAAGTAGATTTAAGTAGGGAGAAAATTTCAGAGCTAAAATTTGATGAAGACACGCTGAGGAAGTATGTCGGTGGTAGGGGGCTCGCAGTAAAGATACTATGGGATAGGCTTGGAAGCAAGTGGGATGAAATAGACCCCCTAGGACCAGAAAACATACTAACAATACTCACCGGACCATTAACGGGCTACTATCCCGGCGGGAGAGTATGCGTATCAGGTAAATCCCCTCAAAGCAATGGAATTGTTGGATCAACTGTTGGCGGGGAATTCGGCATAGAATTGAAGTGTTCCGGCTGGGATGGAATAATAGTTACTGGTAGAGCAAGCAGCCCCGTCTACATATTCATAAAAGACGATAAAGTAGAGATAAGGGATGCATCACACATCTGGGGTCTCGATGGAAAACAGACAATCAAAGTTTTAACTAAAGAACTTAGAAATGAACTTCAAAGCAAATATCCAAGATATGGCTCATGGAGAGAGCCAGCCATACTCTACATTGGACCTGCAGGAGAAAATAGGTGCAGAATTGCCGCAGTAATGGCTAAGTGGACTCATGCAGCAGGTTATGGAGGTTATGGTGCGGTCATGGGTTCAAAGAACTTGAAGGCAATAGCAGTGAAGGGAACCGGACCCCTACCAGAAGTTCACAATCCAATAAAAACATACCTACTAATGCACGAGGTCTACAAAGCATGTATTAAAAGAGACAATATGAGGCGATGGGGTACCGGTAGTGCAGGCTACTATGTCGGATATGCACTTAGCTCAGAGCCAGTAAGGAACTGGCAGGAGGAATGGCACAATGAAAAAAGCTTTGGAGTTGATGCATTTGAAAGGAGAGTTTGGATCAAGAGGTATTGGGGAGACTTTGGTTGCCCAACAACATGCCTAAAAATAGCCATCGTAAGGTCAGGACCATATGCTGGAGCAATAACCGACAATCCAGACTATGAGCTTCAAGCATATTTAGGAACAAATCTCGGAATATTCACCCCCGAAGAAAACGTCTATGTGGCCTCAGTCATAGATGACCTCGGCCTATGCGGCATCAATGCAGGCAATGTACTGGGCTTTGCCGCAGAACTATATCAAAGAGGAATACTTACAAAAGAAGACCTCGATGGAATAGACCTTAAATGGGGTAATGCTAAAGCATTTGCAGAGCTAGCAAGGAAAATTGCACTAAGAGAAGGAATAGGAGACATATTGGCTGAAGGAACATTTAGAGCAGCAATAAAAATAGGTGAAATGAAAGGCGCAGACGTAATGAAATACGCTGTGCAAGTTAAAGGTATAGCTGTTGGAGCACATGGAATAAGAAGCGGACTAGACTATCCAACTCCAATAGCATATGCATGCTCAGTTCAAGGAGGAGATCATACATCAGTGGCTAGACTACCATTAAGCTCCCATGGAAGCGAAGTCATAAGAATATTACTCGACTCAGCAGTAATATGCATATTCAACTACTTCTCAGAACCAAGCCTATTCTGGAAAATGTATGAAGCAGTCACGGGATGGCATGAAACACCAGAAACCTGGTCCAGTGAAAACGGACTAAGAATACTAAACATTCAAAGAGCAGCACTCCTACTAGGTGGACCAGACTTCACTTGGAACCCAAAAATACATGACGATAATCCACCGAGATTCTACGAACCACTACCATCTGGACCACATGCAGGAAAGCAAGTAGATAAAACTGAAGTTGAAAAGCTCAAGAAAGAATACTATGAAGCCGTTGGATGGGATGAAAATGGAATACCAAAAAGCGAGATTCTAAGAAAGCTAGGACTCGAATCCGTCGATAAGGTACTAGATAAAGTGAGGAAAAAATTTGAAAGCAAATCTTAAACTTTTAATTTTTCAAATATATTTCAGGTTAATTGAATAAGAGGAACCCAATTTGAATAGTCTCGAAAAAATCGTGAAGGAAGCCGCCGAGAGATATAATAAATACAGATTTCCCGAAGCATCAGCAAAAGTTTTAAGTGTAAATGAAAAATCAATCAACATATTATTTGAAGGACCCTTCGCAGCATCATGCTGCTTCTATGATTGGATAGAAGACTATGCAAGAGAGGTAATGGAGCTAAGCGGATTGAAATTGAAAGTTGAAAGCATAGAGCAAATAGATAGTGAGAAATTCAAGGTTAAATTTAAGATTGAGAGCTAAGGGTCAAGTAGCTTGAAGCAACATTAAATATCGAAATAAAACCCTTAACTGCATACTTTAATTGCTCTACCTCGATATGCTCATTTGGTTGATGTGCGAGCTTAGGATCGCCTGGCCCAAAACCAAAAGTCAAGATTCCAGCTTCACCAGCACAGAAAACTCCATCAGTACTAAACTCCCAAACAATAGAATTGGCAGGCACCCCACATCTCTTTAGTTCAGACTGAACACGACAAATTAATGGATGAGATTCACTTGTTAGCCATGCTGGGAAAAAGTCTCTACTCCTAATCTTGACGCCAGTCCAGCAATTTAATTCCTCAACTAGAACTCCAATACTGAAATCTTCAACCACACCATTAAGCTTAAAGCACTCCAAGATATCGCTTATGCTTCTTAAAACGGATTCCTCCGACTCCCCAACAATCATTCTCCTATCAAAAACAACAGAGCAGTGGTCGGGTAGCTGTGGAAGCATTTTGGGGGAGCAATCTATTGAAATCGGCGTTATGGTTGCCCTCCCAAGCATGGGATGATCTGGAAGCGAAAGCTCACTCAACTCCTTAATTAAATGTGAAGCAGAGACTATGGCATTCACACCTAAGTGAGGCATGCTTGCATGAGCTGTTTTTCCAAATAGATCAGCTTTAATTAAGCATCTACCTCTATGACCCAACCCCAAATTCAAATTTGTTGGTTCACCGAGTACAACGAGGTCTAAATCCTCTTTAATGAACTTCTCAACAACATGCCTCAACGCTACCCCCTCAACTGTTTCTTCATGAACAACAAATACTAAGTAAAGCGACAGATCATTCTCCCATCTTGAAATGCTTGATGCAGCAGATAGCATTGATGCTATTGAAGCCTTCATGTCAACCACTCCTCTACCATAAATCCTACCATTAACTACTTTAGCAAAATATGGAGGTACACGCCATAAATCAGCCCTGCCTGGGGGCACATGATCCATGTGGCCCTCAAACATTATAGCACTACTCAATCCACCCTTAATCACAGCAATCACGCTTCCAAACTCATCTATAAAGCACCTATCAACTCCCACCTCGCTTTCAAGGATCTCCTTAAGTAAGTAGGCAAGCTCCCTCTCTTTACCCGATAGGCTAGGAGTCTTAACGAGCTTAATAGCATAGCTTACAGCTCTACTAAATAGGTTCTCGATATCCAAGAAAAACACCTATAGCCTATACTTATAGTACTCATAGTGGTGACCGGTTAAAATATCTACAACTACTGGACTTGAACCCGAAAGTGCCTCTTCAATAGCTGAATAGACATCCCTAGGATCCTCAACCCTCAAACCCTTAATACCAAAAGCCCTAGCACAATCAGCGAAGTTCGGTGAGGCAATATCAACAGCAAAAGACCTACCACCATACCATCTCTGCTGAATTCTCCACAATATACCGTACTTAGAATCATTTAGCACAATTACTGGAATTGGAAGATTATGCTCGGCTAATGTTGAAAGCTCACCCATCATCATGAGCATTCCACCATCACCAGCAATCGCAATAACTTGCCTATCACCAAAAACCTTCTTTGCAGCTATAGCTGCAGGAAGTGAAAAGCCCATGCTCCCATATCTACATGGAGATAGAAGGCTATTGGGAGTCCTCACCCTATAATAATACTCTGTCCACACGAAATTGCTACCAATATCGCATGCAACAATTGCATCTCGATCAAGTAGCTCTCTAACGCACCTAAGCACATGCGCTGGATGTATAGGCTTAGTATCAGAATTTTCCTCAGCCAACTTCTCGAGCTCACTCTCAATTTCACGTTTAATTCTCGAAATCCTCGACTCAACATCAATCCATGAAGACTTAACTTTCCTAGGAAGCAAATCTAAAAGGGCTTTAAGGGCCAGCTTAAGCGACCCCACATTCAACTGAACTGAGCGCTCAGTAATCTTAATAAAGCCATCACCATCACCCTGAAAAACATGAAAAACAGGCTTCCCATCAACAATTGACTCTATTTGAGCCCTAGATCCCTCCTCAACACCAAAAGTTAGCACTAAATCAGATTCATTAAATAGCTCATCAACAAGTGGATGAGATCTCCTTCTAAACATTAAGCCAACAAAATAACCGACATTCAGCGGATGATCAAATGGAATAGCACTCCTACTCCACCTCGTAAAGAATATTGGTGCACGGATTTTCTCAGCCAATTTAGCCACTTCATCCCAACAGAAAGCTCTAAGAACACCTTGACCAACAATTATCGCAGGCTTCTCAGTTCTTGGGATCAAATCAATAAACTCATTAACCAGCTTTACTACTCCCCCTCTCCCAGAACCGATCTCACCAAACCTAATTTCACCGGTTAATTCCTCACCTAAAATGTCCATTGGAAGCGATACATGAACTGGGCCCGGTCTTCCTGAAGACGCAACTTCAAATGCTTTAGCAATAACCTTTGGCACTTCACTTGGATCAACAACCGTCCTACTCCACTTAGTCACTGAACTAAACACTTTTTCCAAGAAAAACCAGTCATCAACACCATGATATGGCTGAATTCTCTCCTTCGAAGAGCAGTGCCCCGCCAAATGAATTAGTGGTGACGAAGCTGCAAGTGCACCCGCAATACCAGTAACTGCATTGGTCGCTCCTGGGCCAGCAGTCGTAATGCATATTCCAGGCTTACCAGTCAGCCTCCCATAAACATCAGCCATCACCGCAGCCGCATTCTCATGTTTAACCAGTAAATGCTCAATACTCGAAGTCCTCAACACATCATATACATCGAGAATATTGTATCCAGGTAAGCCGAAAACCAGGTTAATTCCCCTCTCCTCAAGAAACTTGACTATGAACTCAGCAACCTTCAATTAGATCACCCCCGCCACTTAGAAATAGTTAGTGTAATTTAAAGCTAAAAACATTTCATCAACTAATCACTCAGAGGCACATCACGGATACCTAAAGGCACACATAGCCTCAAATTCTAAGAAGTTAATTCTCATCTAAATAACTTAAATTCTGATTAAAGCTTTGAGTTGAGTGGATAAGGGTTGAGAGATGAAGTTTTCAGCAATAATCCTGGCTGGTGGAGAAGCGAGAAGATTGGGTACATTTAAGCCATTAGTGAAATTGGCTGGAGAGCCACTAATATGCTATGTCATTAACTGCCTAAAGGAGATAGCTAGTCAACTAGTAATTGTAGTTAAATGCGAAGAGCAAAAGAGGCTAATTCAAAGAGAGCTCGAAGCAACAATAAAAGTCGACTTCACACTTGATGATGGAAACTACGGATTGCTCTCAGCAATCAAAGCTGGGATTAAAGCTTCAAGCAATCAAGCACTATTCATTACTGGATGCGATTTACCATTAATTAGCAGGGAAGTAGTGTTAAAGCTAATATCTCGAATACTGAAATCGGATTTCGAAGCAATTGTGCCAAAATGGAAAAACAATTACATAGAACCACTATATGCCGCATATAAGAAAAATGCCCTAATGAAAGCGCTACTCGATCTAAAGAAGCTTAAGAACAAGTCTCTGAGGGAATTACTGGGTTGCTTGAAAACCCATTATATTTCAGCTGAAGAATTAGAGAAATTGGCAAAATGCCCAACATTCCTCAACATAAATACGCCGGAGGATTTGAGGAGAGCTGAAAAATACATAGAAAAATATTGGAAAAGCAGATGAGAGCTTACTAGCTAATCCCCATTTTCCTCATTGCCTTCTCAACTTCTCTTCTAAGCTTAGTGCTAAGCACTGCATCAACAATGATCCTCCTAGTATCCTCAATTAATCTCCTCATAACATCAAGCTTACCCCTCAATCCCGGAACGAGAGATCTAGGATACTCAAGTGGCTGAAGTAGAACATGTATGCTCTCCATGAGATCTAAAAATCGCTCAGCATCCTCAAGCCTATCCTCACGTAAACAATCAATAACTCTCCTTCTCAACTCACCTATCAAATCAGCTAGCCCCAAAGCATAAGCCTGAGGTGGAACACTCAATTCACTTAGCAGGGGCAATCTGCTCTTAGTAACTATTTCAAAGAGACTCTTAGCTTCAACATACTCTTGAAGCGACATAAGCACTGTTCCACTCATAAGCTCAGGGTCACCTTCAATAAACCTCTTAATCTCGGAGAACTTCTCCTCAGCAGCCATCAACTTCTCCCTTGCAAGCTCGAGATCTCCTCTATGAATTGCAGATACTGATTCACCGCAAAATCTCTGCGCCTCTCTAGCTGCAATGGCAATTTTATCCTTAAACTCATGCTTCTCAGTCAATTCCCTACACACTTTATCCAGCTCACTCCTAACTTCACTCAAATTACTCATCAAATTCAGCTCCCAAATAACCTCAACTAATTACCTCAACAATTTCATGATTAACTTCAATCTCTCGGGCTTAACCTTTTTCATAGCTTTCTCAGCTTCATTCCTAACCTTAATCTTTACTCTATGCAGCCACTCTTTAATTTTGGGGTCAAACCATGAATCATTAAATCCCTTTACGAGCCCAGCCATTAAAGTGACTGCCCTACCCACATTAGCCGCCTCAATTAAAGTAGCTTCATCATCCAATACATCACCCTCCCTATTGAAGAATGCAAGCGCAAATGGAGGTATAATGAAGCCCATAGTGTTTAGAGTGGCATACATGAGCGATGCCAATTGAATTTCACCGCTATCATTACCAACAGCTATTATCCCAGCAACTTTACCCTCAAGCCAGCTTTTACCCTCAATTACAATCATATTCTCTAAAGCAGTTAATCTATCAATAACTCTCTTCATGGCCGCTGATGGAGAGTACCAGTACATTGGTGTTGCAAATATTATTCCATCAGACCTCAAGACCTCATCGTAAACAATCCTCATATCATCATCGATTACGCATGGATATCTGCATGCCCTCTGCTCGTCAGCTAAGCAGCCAATGCAATCCCTAATATTAAGCTCATAGAGGTTGATCAGCTTAACTTCAGCTCCAAGCTCTTCAGCCATTTCTAAAGCCACTTTAAGAAGCTTATAGGTGTTTCCATAGTTTCTAGGCGACCCATTGAGCCCGAGCACGCGTATCATATGTGCATCCACTCCACAGAAAACAGCCTTTATAGAACTGGAATCCAAGCAATTTTATGCAGAAAATAAATGCTTAAAGTTCCTATAAATAGCTTCCTCAACCGTATTCCGATCCAAGTTCTTCAGCTCAGCTATTAGCTTCACAACATCACCTATCATTTGGGGGGATAGATTCAAGCCCCTATAATTATATGGGCCATCACTCTCAGTCAACATGAACCTCAAATCCAGATATTCAACTACCCTTCTATGCCTCTTCTGAATCATGCATGAAGGGTTAATTGATATATAATATCCAAGCTCTACAATTTCATCGATCAGGATTAATGGACCAGTATACCAGTGAATTACAGCTCTAGAAATATCGTACTTCCTAAGCAAGCTTAAAACCTCGCTCCAAGCCCCAAGTGCATGGACATTTACTGCCAACTGATATTCCTTAGCCAATCTTAAAAATTCATGAAAAAACAGCCTCTGCCTACTAATAGTAGACGAGGAAAATTTCTTATCCAAGCCTATTTCACCAAGACAATGCACATCATGTGAATCAATTAGCTTAGCTATCTCAGCTAAGTGACTAATGGGCGTCTCTCCAACCTCCCATGGATGCACACCAATACATGGAATCACACTTCTAAATCTCTTAGCAATTAAAAGGGTTTTACGAGAAGACTCCAAATCGTCTGAAACTGCCGCTATTAAAAAGCTCTTAGCATAAGCAGCTATATCGCTCTCACTAAACTCGTACAAGTGACAATGTGCATCAGTTAAAGCCATATTCGGCGAACCAATCAATTCAAAGCCCACAATCCAACACCACCATGAATAGTAGGGCGACTTCAAGATACTTTATTGAAGCAAAATGCATGGAAATGAATTTGTGGAGCTAAGTGCATGATGGCTTTAATGAAAATAAAGCATTGAAATCTATTTTATGGTAGATGTGCCAGGAGTCCATGCTCAATGAATAGCGGTAGCAGGGTTATTGAAACTATGCTCACCAGCTTAATGAGTATGTGAAGGCTGGGTCCAGCACTATCCTTAAGTGGATCACCCACTGTATCACCGATAACAGATGCCTTATGCGCTGGAGTACCCTTTCCACCTAGGAATCCGGATTCAATTAACTTCTTAGCATTATCCCATGCACCGCCAGCATTGAACATGAATGTCGCCAGTATAGCCCCCACAATTGATGTAGCGACAACGAATGAAGCTAGAATCCATGGACCGCCGAGGAACCCTATAACTATTGGTGCTATTAAGCCTACGAGGGTTGGAGGAATCATTCTCTCAAGTGCATGCTTCGTACTTATATCAACACAATAGGCATAGTCTGGCTTTTCCTTCCACTCTAATATGCCGGGCTTCTCTCTAAACTGCCTCCTAACCTCCTCAACCATTTCATGGGCAGCCTTGCTCACAGCTCTAATAATGAAAGCAGAAAACAGGAATGGTAGCGTAGCACCAATAATGAATCCTGAAACCGATAGTGGACTCACTAGGTTGACGACTACATCATTTATTGACTTCAATTCAATACCCATATGCCTTGCAACTTCACTTACATATGCGAAGAGCAGAACCACAGTGGTTAGCGTTCCAGCTGCCATGGCAAATCCCTTAGTGATCGCCTTAGTAATATTCCCAACAGCGTCGAGCTCATCCATTGCCATCTCAACCTCCCTCTCAATACCAGACATCTCAGCTATTCCAGCAGCATTATCGACTATTGGGCCATAAGTATCAGAGGCCATTATGACGCCCTTCATCTCGGTTAATCCCATGGCCGCAGCCGCCACACCAAATATCCCGAGAATATCGCCACCAAATATCAAGTATGCAAGCGCTATGACTGCGGCCAAAATTATCATTGATGGAACCGCGCTTTCAAGCCCATAGGCCATGCCAATCATTATATTTATTGCTGGACTCGACTGTGAAGCTAGAGCAATATCCTTAACTGGCTGCCTTCCACCACTCGTATAGTATTGAGTTATAAGCGAAACTATTAGTGCAGCGGCTAGTCCAAGCGTTAAGCAGTAGAAAAGCCTTATATCACCCATAAAGTAAACTGAGACTACATAGAATATTGTAATTGATAGAATGCCAGCCGTCAAATAGCCGACGTTAATTCTCATTATTGGCCTCAGGCCCCTAGCAACTTTAACTGCAAATATTCCGGCTATAGTTGCTAAGTTACCGATGCTCCTAATGAGCAGTGGAAATAGTACTGCCTTCCACCCATATATTGCCGTGAAGGCTAGGCCAAGGATCATCATTGCAACCAAGTTATCTGAACCAGACTCGAAAAGATCTGCACCTCTACCAGCACAGTCACCAACATTATCACCCACTAGATCAGCTATTACAGCTGGATTTCTAGGGTCATCCTCTGGAATTCCAACCTCAACTTTACCCACTAGATCGGCTCCAACATCAGCTGCCTTAGTGAAAATTCCACCACCAACCTGAGCAAAAAGCGCCGTTATGCTTGCACCAAAACCATATCCAACCAGCTCACTAACGGCCTCCGGATTTTCTGGACCTCCACCGAAAAATATGTAGAGCAGTGCTACTCCAAGCAAGTTTAGTGAAACTATTAGTAGTCCAGTAATACCTCCACCCATAAAGGCTAGGCCAAGAGCTCTCTGAACAGAACCCCTAGCAGCATTAGTAACTCTAACATTAGCTTTAACGGCAGCCTTCATGCCAATATAGGTTGCAATTCCAGAAAACAGCGAGCCAAGGACGAATCCAGTTGCAATTTCATATTTGGGCCAGAGACATATGAGTAGCAATAGGGCTATTGGAATAACGAAGTATGATATTGTCTTAAACTCCCTCTTCAAAAACGCATTCGCACCCTCCTCTATGAAGCCAGCAATTTCCGACATCCTAGCAGTCCCAGTACCCTCCCTCATTATGGCTCTATAAATCACTACAACAACTGTAATCGATAGTAAAGCTACACCTACAGGTATTGCAAGTAGCGGATCCATTACAAGCACCCTCCCAAAGCGCTCTTCAGCTACATTGCAAATCGCGCTATTAAAGTTTTAGTCAATGAATATAAATGTTTAACTTAGAAGGACACTTAAACTTTCAGTTGAAAATTGAACTAAAAATCTGTTTAAGACTGAAAGCAAAGCAATAGCTTAACTCAAAATTATACTAGTTAACCTAATCAACTAATCACGCTACGCTGACAATAGCTGAGGTATGAAAACCAACATTTATGGTAGACTGCAATAATTAGCACCAGGACTATTTAAATGAACTTCATAGTCCTAGCCAGCCTCGGAAATGGCAGAGCATCTCTCACGTGATCAAGCTTGCATATCCACCAAGTTAATCTATCAATTCCAATACCGAAGCCTGCATGAGGAACTGAACCATAGCGCCTTAAATCTAAGTACCAGTGATAGAGGGATGGATCCCATCCCTCAGCCCTAATTCTCTCAATTAGCTTATCAAGGTCATCTTCACGTACACCGCCAGTTGCAAGCTCACCATAACCTTCAGGTGCAAGCAAATCTACTGTCAATCCAATGCCAGGTCTCTTCGGATCCTCTTTAACATAGAAGGCTTTAAGATGCAGTGGATATCCATATATGAACATAGGCTTATCCAAGTCCTTAGTCAAAATGTACTCCTCATCTCCTCCAATATCATCCCCCCACTTAATGCTCTTACCAGCTTCTTGAAGCCTCCTTATAGCCTCATCATAAGTTATTCTTTCAAATGGAGGCTTAATTCCCCTCAGGAAATCCGGATCTCTATTTAGGAACTCCAGCTCATTAGAACAGTTATCGGCAACCGAATTGCATATGTATGATAGTAGATTCTCTTCAAGCTCCATTAATCCATTTAAATCCATCCATGCAGCTTCAGCTTCAAGATGCCAAAACTCGCATAAATGCCTCCTAGTCCTAGACTTTTCAGCCCTAAACGATGGAGCTAAGCACCAAACTTTCTCCAAGCTGAAGATCATGACCTCAAGGTATAGCTGAGAGCTTTGCGTGAGATAAGCCTCCCTCTCAAAGTAGTTCATCTTGAAAAGCGTAGCCCCACCCTCACATGCAGTTGCAACTATTATTGGTGGGGAAACCTCATACCAGCCATTCTCTATGAAAAACTCCCTACTTGAGCGCAGAATTTCATGTCTAATCTTGAATATTGCTTGATAGCGTGGACCCCTAACAGCTAAGTGCCTCATCTCCATGAGTACTTCTGGGGAATGAGACTTCTTACCGAGAGGCCATGGAGATTCCGCCATGTGAACTACCTTCAACTCACTAACCATAAATTCCATGCCTCTAGGAGCTCTAGGCTCCTCCCTCCAATGACCCCTCAATATTACACTTGACTCCTGAGTTACCTTCCTAGCTAAATTCCACGTCTCATCTGAAACACTTCCCTTCTTAACTACACACTGCGTTATACCCATTGAATTCCTCAAATCCAAAAATATTATTTTTCCATGCTCCCTCTTCTTCAAAACCCATCCCTTAATCTCACTTAAAACTTCACTTTCCACTTCCTTCCCTCCACAATCATATCAGTAATTAACCCACTATCTAAAAAATGTTAGTTTAAGAAAGTTAAGTTGAGAGAGGTGAGGCACCTTGCAGAAATTAGCATTAAGAAGCACATTTTAAGTAACAGGTTAAAATTCATGAACTTCACAAGAGGATTAGCAATGGTTTTAATGACACTAAACAGCCTCAGAGAAACTTTAATAGTTATCGACCTAAATACCCGTCAATATCCCAGTACATAACATATTGAAACAGCTAGGAAATACTTGCTTGAAGTAGCCCGTGCAGTCTGAATTATAGGTCTAACAGTACTCTACTACATATGCAAGGCATGTAGAAAACTCAAAGCAACTATAATCCAAACGCCATACTCCAGTACATTTAGAGAATTCTAGCCTTAGGAGCAAACTTCCTAGCAATTTCATTCGGATAGTCATCACTATATTGATTACTAAATTTCTCAAGCTCCCTTCTCGCAGCATTAGCATCAAAAGCCTCCAAGACAACTCTTACTGGAGTTAAAGGTGTAGCCCAACTGCTACCGCTAAGCATTAATGTTTTAATTTCATCATCACTCAACAGAGCATCCATCACTTCAACCGACAAGACAAAGAAGTGCTGATCCATATAGCAGACCTCTATGAAACCAATAGGCACACCATCACCAATAATATCCCAGCGCTCAAAATCACCAACGCTAACAACACCCTCAATCTCAAGCATTAATGTTCCATGATACCTTGGCTTCAGCTCTATACTCTCCTTACCTAGAGCTCTTCTAATAGGCTCACTCTTCAAGAAATTCCTAAACTCACTAAGAAATTTAAACCAGTCCTTAACATGCCTCAGCTGAAATTCAACAATCGACATATATAGCCACTAAGTATGGAAGGGAGCTGAAACCTATTAAGTGTAACTCAAGCATGTACCTATTTGAAGAATTCATCAAGTTTAGTGTGAAGCCTTTTAGGTGGACCGTGACTTAACAGCCACTGTTTCACTTTATCAGGAGAATTCAGCTTTAGAAGTATCTTAATAGCCTCACCATAAAGCCTCAGTAGTTCTGCGATCTCCTCAGGCCTATAGTTCTGGAAGGGTATTATAGCATCTTTAGCATATTTGAGAGCTCTAATTGCATGCTCCAAGCTGATCCTCCTAAGTGCATAGTGGCTTAAAATATCCTCAACCTTATAGAAAGCTTCACTAGCACCCTTACTGAACTTCCTACCCTTAAGTATTGGTGGTGGATTCAAGTTTAATCGCAAATCTTCAAGCTTAAACCTCCTAATCGAAACACCGGGCTTACCGATCTTAATTATTGGAACTTCAATTGGCTTAAATTCAATTAGTACTTGAGGAACCCCTCCCCTAGACTCCCTAGGATAAGGACCAATTTCTCTAAATGCCTTAATAGCTAGGGCGTCAGCCTCACCCTCAACATACCTCTTCCACTCAGAATTATGTCTAAAGTTTAGTGGGTTCAACCATGAAGGATCAAATTCATCAATTTCATGAGGTTTAAAGACAATGCATGAAACATCAAGCTGCTTATGCAAGCTCAATGGAGCAGTAAAAACTCTCTGCGGATCCATCAAGTTCTCAACTTTGATCTCAGATTTAAACTCCCTATTAACCCTCAAAATAGCCTCCTTAATCCTCCTAATAACGTACTCCACAATACTATAAGCAACATTTAGAGGGCCAATTCTCTCATAAATTTCAGGCGAAATCGCCATTTCATGAATATGAACATGAGCCCCCCTACCACTCCACTTAATATAGACGGACTCAAATACACCCTCCTCCTCAAGAATCTTAATAATTGCCCTCACAACTTCAAGTGTAGCTCTCCACCACTCAGGTTTGCTATCAATATCCCACGTAGGAGTCTTAGCATATACGAGTTCACTATATTTAAGTGCATCACTCCTACTCTCAAGCCTCGAATAAAGGCTGGCTGAAGCATATATCGTTCTAGGCCTCAAAGCCCTAAACCTCTTAATGACACGAATAACATCATCTGGAGAATTAATTACTAATGGCCTATCCCCATCATACCTAACTAGTAAGGATCTACCATCACTAGTCGTAGCTTGACAATGAATAGCAACCCATCTACCCCTACAGAAATTTGCAATTTCACTTTTAACAATGAAATTTGAATAATACTCCTCCACATTCAAACTCACTATACCACATCCAGCCATACGACAAAATTATATTACACATACTACTAATCGTACTCAGCTCTAAATTATTGCCCCCTAGCCCCAATTCAAAGCTTCGAGGTGATGAAATTGAAGTGGCTAGTCCTATCAATAATATCACTGGTGCTATGGGGTTTATGGAGCATCCTAATTAAAATTGCATTAAAGTATGCTGATTGGTGTAGAGTAGCACTCCTATCATCAACAGCTGCTCTAGCAACAACCATAATGGCAGTCATACTCGCAAAGCCTAAGAGCGAGCTGAATCAGCAAGCAATTTATTACGCGATGATTGCCGGGGCAATTGGAGTCTTGGGAAACTTGGCGTTTAACATGGCATTGGAAATCGGAAGTACATCGATTGTAACCTCAGTATCAGCACTATACCCGCTAATAACACTTATACTCGGCAAACTAGTGCTCAGAGAAGAAATAACCGTGACACAGCTCATCGGGATAATTCTAGCTGTAATTGCAATAATCCTAATGTCCATTAAGAATATAGGATAAAGCTAGCCTCCACCTGCTGGAGGAAAAACGCATATTTCATCTCCATCATTAACCTCAGTATCTAAACCCTTCAAAAACTCGATGTTCAATCCATTAACTAGAACCTTATACATCTCCTTTAACCGGCCATTCTCAGTTATTTCATCAAGCAGACCCTCAACATGCGAAAGCACTTCCCTAACTGATACTGGCTCATTTACATTCAAATTCAAATCAATTCTCCTACCATACTTATCCCTTAAAGTAGCGAAAAACTCAATTACAACCCTCATAATCGCCTAAAGAAAATTTGAGGAAATTTAAATTTAATTTTAACTTGGAAGCAGACCCTCCCTCTCAAGCCTATCTGCAAGCTCTTTCAAGCCCAGCTCTTCTAGCTTAGCTCTTGTAGGCCTCCCATCTATCCATCCCCTCAATTTATAGTATTCATTGAGCATTTCACTTAGCTTCACAGTATATCCTCTAGCTGGACCCTCAGGCATGGGCTCAACTAGTAATCTTCTTGGTAGCGTATCATACTGCCTTCCATCGCCGAACGCCAGTATATTGAAGACTCTTTCAGCATTCCAAATTCTCTCACCTATAGTGTTTAGATCATTAACTGAGTAGTCGAAGCCTGTTGCTCCAGCCAGCATTCCAACCCAGTCCTCAACCCATGTAGCGAAAGTATTGAACTTGCAGAGTATTAGGCTATCTATGACGGCAAATCCATCTTGAAATGTTTTCACAAGCTCGGCCTTACCCTTAACCTCAAATCTATCCACTAGCTGTGGCACTCCGAGAACTTCTGGAGCAATCATGTATGCTCTTAAGTGGCATCCACCTCTATTCGAAGTTGCATAGCCCAGACCATGACCCTGAGCACCGCGTGGATCATAGGCAGGTAGCTCCTGCCCCCTAACAACCATTGCCACTTCAGGTGCACCATACTTCTCAGCCAACCTCTTCGCACCCTCAGCCAAGTCATCTCCAATTCCAGATCTATAAGCAGTTCTCCAAGTTAGTTCGACAATTGCCTCTCCATTACCCCACTTCGGCTCTAGCCCTCTAAGCTTTTCAATTGGAACCTTACCCTTCTCATAGAGCTCCATAAGCGTGCCAATCACATGGCCCATGGATATGGTGTCCAATCCAAGCTCATTACATAGGTAGTTTGCCTTGCAAATCGCGGTGAGGTCATCAGTTCCAGTTTGAGCACCAAATGCCCAAACAGTCTCGTATTCTGGACCATCACCCTCACCAACAGCCACCTTAGTATACCTTCCACAGGCAATTATGCATCCCCAGCAAGGAACCCTTCTAACCAAAATCTTCTCCGCAATAGTTTCACCGCTATACTTATCGGCTGTTGGATGAACTCCAGTCTGGAAATTCCTCGTTGGAAGTATTCCATGCTTATTTATTATGTTGACTAGAACTGCAGTTCCATATTTTGGCAGTGCCTCTCCAGTTACAGGGCTCTTCTTAAGCTTATCAACATTAACTTTAACGGCTTCACGGAATCTATCCTCATCAGCTATCGCAGGCTTCATTGTGCCCCTAACAGCTATTGCCTTCAACTTCTTGCTACCCATTACTGCACCATGACCACCCCTACCTGCAGCCCTACCCTTATCATTGATTAGGCAGGCAAATCTCACTAAGTTCTCTCCAGCAGGCCCAATACACATAACCTTGATGTTCTTATCACCAAGCTCCTCAATTATCATGTCAGTTGTCGCATGCGTATCTTTACCCCACAAGTGCTTTGCATCTCTAATCTCAGCCTTCCCATCATGAATCCACAAATAAACAGGCTTCTCACTCGCACCCTCAATAATTATACCATCATAGCCAGCAAACTTAAGCTCTGGACCCCACTTCCCACCAGATTGCGAGTCATGAATGGTTCCAGTTAACGGTGATTTAGTGACTGAGCACCATCTACCACTTTCAGGTGCAGCTGTTCCAGTAAGAGGACCAGTCAATATGAACAGCTTGTTATCTGGACTAAATGGGTCAACTTTTGGATCAACTTCCTTAAGCATCAAGTAGACTCCCAGCCCTCTCCCACCAATCCAGTTCCTCAATACTTCATCCGGTAGCGTTTCATCTCTTAACGTACCATCTGTTAAGTTGACCCTCAAAAACTTGCCCATGTATCCTCCAGGCAAAATCTCACCTTCAACAAACCGCTCTATAATACTTTTAGACATCTATCAGTATTTAGCTTTTACAATCAAGTAAAGAGTAGACTGAAAAGATAAACATAAATATAACTCGTGGAAAAAGCGAATTAACTTGAAACTCGAAGGGAAGTGAAGTTTAAATGCATAGTGAAGTTATTGAAGTTTTTAATGAAGGACTCGTAATCGGTAAGCCTAGCAGTGGACCTAAGAAGCTAGTATTAGAAATAACAAGCAAGTGCAACTTAAACTGCCCAATGTGCTTCAGAAATTCATGGAGCGAAATTGAGGGATCAATGAGCGAAAAGTTGCTAATGAAGATTCTAGATGAAGCAAGAGAGGCTAGAACCAACTTCATATGGTTTAGCGGGTGGGGGGAGCCCCTATATCATGAGAAAGCATTTGAATATGCTGAGGAAGTAAAGAATAGGGGATTCAAGCTTGGAATCAATACCAATGGAACACTACTAGATGAGGAGAATGCACTCAAACTAGTTAAAATTGGAGTTGATAGAATAGCAGTTTCAATAGATGCAGCATCAATTGAAACATACAGGAAAATTAGGGGAGGAGAGCTAGGAAAAATAGTATTAGCACTAAAAACCATTCATCGGGCCAGGAAGCTCCAAGGAACAGTTTATCCAGTAACAGAGCTCATATTCACAGCCATGAAAAGCAACATAGGAGAACTAACAGAACTAATAGAACTGGCTGAAAAGTGCGGTGCTGGCAGAATAATTGTCTCCAATTTAATTCCAGTTAAAAGGGAGCATGAAGCAGAATGTCTATATTTAAGCGATGAAATTGACTTCAATGAAATAGCAGGTCAAATTGCAATTAAAAGCCTAGAAACAAATGTTGCAGTTAGACTTCCAGAATTCAAATTAAAAACAGAGAGAAAATGCCCATTCATAAATGAAATGGCTGCATGCATAACATGGAATGGAAAAGTAACTCCATGCCTAAACTTCCTCCACACCTACAAGTGCCATATCTATGGAGTCGAAAAGCAAGTAAGTCAAGTAGTATTTGGAGATCTAAACCGTGAAAGCCTAACTGATGTATGGAGAAAAACAGAGTACCTAGCATTCAGATTTAAAGTTAAGTATTTCACATTCCCATCATGCACCGATTGCAAGTTCCATGAAATATGTGACTTCACCCTAACCAACAACATGGACTGCTGGGGTAATGCACCATCATGTGCAGACTGCCTATACGCTAGAAACATAGTTCAATGCCCACTCTAAAATTGCACGGATAAAGCACCATACCCATGAAGTGACCAGTAGGAGATGCTATTAATAGAAATTAAGCCATAATACACAGAATACTTATGTTGAAGTAGCAGGGAGGATCTTGAATGGAGCTTTATGGTTATGGAGGAAAAATTGTAAAAATCAATTTATCAACAGGGTCAGTTACCATAAGTGAAACAACACGCGAAATTGCCAGAAAGTTCATAGGCGGGTTAGGCCTCGGACTACACTATTTTAAAAACAGCTTAGCCAACAGCAAGATACATCCACTAAGCCCTGAGAACGTGCTAGTAATATCTTCAGGGCCATTTAATGGAGGACTGATTCCAATGAGCACGAAAGCAGTACTCGTATTTAAATCCCCATTAACCAACATACTTGGAGTCTCAGTGGTTGGAGGAAGCTTTGGAAGCTATATGAAATGGGCGGGGATCGATGCAATAATAGTGACGGGTAGAGCACAGAACCCAGTTTACATATTAATTGAAAATGGAGAAGTGAAAATTGAAGATGCATCTGATCTTTGGGGTAAAAACGCATTTGAAACAGAAAGAAGAATTAAGGAGAAAGCTGGAAGGGAAACTTCGATATTAACCATTGGAATTGCAGGTGAAAAACTCGTTAAATTTGCATGCATAAATAATGACTACTGGAGGCAGGCAGGAAGAACTGGTGGAGGAGCAGTATTTGGTTCAAAAAACTTGAAAGCAATAGCCATTAAATCCACTAAGAAAGAAGTGAAGTACTATGATGAAGATAAATTGAGGGAAGCAGTTAAAGAAGTCCATGAGAAAATAAGGGAAAGCACACCAATCCAAGGATACGCCTTAAGGGGAACCGTCGGAGCAGTCGAAACAGCAAATAGGCTTGAATTCTTCCCAACAAAGTACTGGAGTAAAGTTCGATTTGAAGAGTATGAGAAAGTTTCATGGGAAGCATATAGGCAGTATAGAGTTAAGAAGATGACATGCATAGGATGCCCAGTAGCATGCCACCAATATGTTGAAATTAAGGATCCGAAATATGGTGAAATAAAAGTCTCCCTCGAATACGAAAACATATTCGCCATTGCAGGTTTATGCGAAATATCTGATGCAAATGCAGTAGCATACATCAATCAGCTAATAGACGACTATGGACTAGACACCATATCGACTGGCAACGTAGTGGCATTTGCAATTGAAGCATATAATAGAGGAAAGCTAAAGTCCGAATTCAAATTAAAGTATGGAGACCCCGATGCATTCATCCACCTAGTAGAGAAAATAGCTAGAAAAGAAGGAATTGGAGAGCTTCTAGCAGAGGGAGTGTCGAAGGCAGCGGAAAGGCTGGGTTTAAGTGAACTGGCAGTCCATGTTAAAGGGCTTGAGCCACCAGGATATGATCCAAGAACACTTAGAGGAATGATACTTTCATATGCAGTATCATATAGAGGAGCATGCCACTTGAGAATGATGGGCTACCATGCAGACTTAATGAAGCTCGGAGGAGACCGATTCTCCACTGGAAAAGAGAAAATCGAGGCACTAATAGACCTAGAAGATAGGGGGGCAATCTATGACTCACTACCAATATGCAAGTTCGGCAGATACATATACGATTGGGATTTAATGACAAAGCTACTCAATCTAGCCACCGGATTCAACTACACAGTCAATGAGCTGAAGAAAACTGCCAAAAGAATAATTACACTAGCAAGACTGATAAACATAGAATTTGGAGTTAAAAGAGAAGACGACTACCTACCAATAAAGTTCTTCAAAGAGGAAGTGGAATTTCAAGGTAGGAAATGCAAGTTAAGTGAGAATGAAGTTAGAAGCATGATTCAGACCTACTATCAAATGAGAAATTGGAGTGAAAACGGCATACCTAAAAAAGATGTAATTGAAGAACTTGAACTCTAACCAACATAAAATAAGTTAATAAGCGGAGGATAATGCTCACCGCTCTACTGCTCATGTAGCTTCAATATTTTTCCAGGCTTAGCGCCAGTGTGCTTTCCATTCTCAACCACAACTACTCCATTAACAATAACATATCTTATACCTTTTGGATACTTTCTCGGCTCAAGAGGGTCTTCTATATCACTAATTGAATTGAAATCGAAGATCACGATATCAGCATATGCACCGGGCTTTATCAATCCCCTATCCCTAATCTTAAATACCTTCGCTGGTAAGCTCGTTATCCTCCTAATTGCCTCCTCTAATGAGAGAACCTTCATTTCCCTGACATAACGCCTTATGTATCTTGGCATGCCTCCATAAGTATTCGGATGCGGTAGAGAGTATGGTGGATACCTCATTTTCCACTGATCATTAAATGTGTACGTGTCTAACCCTATCATGCAGCATGGATGCTTAATGAACTCAGCAATCTCCTCATCAGTCCTGTAACCTCTATTTCGATATTTTGCTTCTGGATCTTCAATTAATAATTCAAACAGTGCATCCAGCTCATCAACTCCCTTCATCTCAGCTACTTCACTAATAGTTTTACCGACATAGGCTGAGTTCTTGTGTGCAGTAACTTCATATCTTGAAGCCCAATACGGGTCGAGTATTGGATTTAGCCTCCACCACTTACCTTGAACAATGAGGCTTTTCAACTCCTCCCTGAAATCCTTCATTCGCAATGCTCTTGCAAGCCCCTCAAGCGACCTAAGCTCCCTAACCCATGGTGTGAGAAGGGAAGCTAAATAAATAGTTGTTAGAGTACCACCAGTCACATTGGGTATTACATCAAAGTATACATCTAACCCCTCACTCCTAGCATTATCAATAATCTTCAGAGTTTCCCTTACAGCTGCACATGCAAGCTCAGTTGGAGGTTCAGGATAAATGGTATATCCGGACATTAAATGTGAAATCTCAGTTGTAACACCAGTCTCCCTACAAATTCTAATTGCCTCCTCAACCCCCTTTATCTTCTCGATTATCGGTCTAGTTCTCTCCCTCCTTAATCCAGTCCTTCTCCAATGAGTGGCATATATTCCATCATACTCCTTAACAACTTTAACTAGCTCAATTACCTCTTCAGTTTTAGCATAGACGCCGGGCACATAGTCCAGTCCAGTTGATAATCCAAATGCACCAGCCTCCATAGCCTCCCGGACATGCCACTTCATTTTACTTAGCTCATCATCTGTTGGCTCTCGCCTCCAATCTGGACCCATAACTTGAGCCCTAATAGTATTGTGACCAGCTAGTGGTACATGATTCACTGAAATACCCACTTCTTCAAGCCACTTAATAAACTCCCCGAAAAGACCCCACACTATTTTCACACCATAAACTTCCTCAACTCTCCTCTTCACTTCTTCAGCAGGCAATAAGCCTTCACTATAATACTTGAACGGCCTCAGCTCGAATATTATGTCCTGATCCCAAAACATGTTCGGCGGCCACCAATCCAGTATTGGCGCAATAACGTTACCGCAATTACCCCCAATAGTAGTGGTTATTCCCTGCATAACATAGTTCTCGGCAAATGGAAACAATGGGAGCGTTTTGTCTGCATGACTATGTACATCAATAAATCCAGGCGAAACAATAAGCCCCCTAGCATCAATGACCCTCTCCGCTCTACCACTTAAATCACCAACATCAACAATTCTATCCCCCTTAATAGCAACCGAGCCCTTAAAAGCGGGTTTACCAGTACCATCAACTATCACACCATTAACTATCAGAACATCATATTCCTCAACCATGAGAACCACCAACAACTAGTATTACGACGATTCATTGAAAGCTATAACTGTTACTCTAATGTCCATAGAATCATCCGGCTGCAATAGCCGCTAAAGGATGGAGAGGTCCAAATAAACCTTGAAGAAACACTTAATTAAGGAATGAAAGTACTCGCTTACGGGTATGGGGGAAATAGAGGGGGAAGTCCTGAAATTAGTGAAGAGCAAAATGATTAGTGAGGCAGATTATATTTCTAGAAGCTTTGCACTAGGTGTTTACTGCAATAAAATCAGGTGGATGAGTGAAAGCGAAGTACTCCAATTAATTGATGAAATCACGGGTGGGCTCGGCTATCGTAGCGGTGAATTCAATGTAATGAGAATGGGATATGTTGGCTCGCTCATCGCATGGCCCGAAGCAATACCCAGTAGAGGTAGAGTTCTCGAAATAGGCACGGGAATTGGTAGGACATGCTATGTTTCCATTAACTGGGCTTCACCAGCACTCTATATCACTGTCGATAAATCACCGGAGATCCTAGCCATAGCACTCTATAGAAATCCAGTTTCAGCATTTAGAGAAGCTCTATTTAGCAGGCAAGTCAAGATATGCTTATGCGATGCCATTCAATTAACCAAAGTACTAGTAGACCATAAATTCACATTCAACCACGTAATCCATGATGGAGGCCCAAATCCCAAACGCAATCCAAGGCTCTTCTCAAGAAGCTTCCTAAAAATGATATCAAAACTGCTCACTACAAATGGTAGCCTAAGCATATTTGCTGGAAGAGACAAGCACTGGCAAGACAAAATATACAGGACTTTAAAAATGCTGGGATTCAAAATTGAAACAGTAGTTTTCCCAGATACTCCAACTCTCGTATTTCATGCAGTTAAAGTGTAAGGCCCGTTTACATTAAGCTTCAAATTCAAACCATTATATAGAACTTTGGATTCCCTAAGCATCATCCTAATTATCGGATCATCAAGCTCATTAATCGATATAACAGTTAAATCAACACTTATACCCATAGGCTTCAATCTACGCATTTCCTCTATCAACTTAAACCTATTATCCACTTGCTCAAGCACCACTATCAGATCATAATCACTGTAAGGTAATTGCCTTCCAGTTGCTCTGGAACCATGAAGCAGTATAATTGACTTAGTATACTTGCCTCTAAGCCGCTCAACATACTCGTTGAACAGCTTGCTGCTCATTTCAATTTTCCTTGCTAGATAGCTTAGAAGCTTGCTCCTCAACCCACCTGATAATTGTCCTTGCATACTTCAAACACCTCTCAGCCAAGCCCCTATTATATGTGACAGGCTTTCTACCAGGATACCTGGCCATAGTGTAATGTGGGGTTAGTGCATCCGCATATGTATAGAGTTCTTCTGGCGGATTAAAGTTTAATTCACGTAGTGCATCCAAGAGCTCAACGAGGTCATGAGTAAATGGATGCAAACCCGCCACCATGACTAGGAAAGCCTTAAGATAGAGCTCAGCTGCCTGCTGGGAATTAAAGCAGGAAAGCCAATATACACCTTCATTCAAATGCCTTTCAGCATCCCTAAGAAAAATCCTGGCCTTTTCAATCCAATCTCGAGGAAGCTCCCCATTCAACGTCTCCAACTCCAATCTTTGTAGACCTGCATTAATTTAGATTTCAAGTTAATTAGCAATGAGCTCGCCTGAAAACCTATAACACTAATATTTGAATTTTACTCCTCTAGTTTTATGGTGAACATAGTGATTGACATATTTGGACTAGCAATATTTGCAGTATTATTCTTCATGCTGGGAGTGTTTGCAGCATATGGTATAATGAGAGAGAGGATGAAGTTAAGGGCGTGGGAAAGAGCTCAAAGAGATGCATGGATGCTCTTCACCAACATGTATAGGAGGGAAAGAGAGTTATTGGAAAGGGAAATTGCTCGCGAATATGAAGAGAAGCTTGAAGAGTGGAAGAGGGAATTCATCGAGAAATTGAAGAGCAAAATTCCAAATTTAAATGTTGAAGAATTAATGGAGAAAGAGGAAAAGAGTAATTAGTACTTTTAGCATAGCATCGTTCTCATCAGTCTTATTTAGAGAGCCACTGCATATTAGGGAAGAGCTCAGCACACAAGGGCAAAGAAACCAAGCATAGCTGAGAACACTAAAATCAAATCCCTAATTGATAAAGTGAATAAGTTGCTAAAGTTAATTATGGAACTAGATTCCTCCAGCCGGCAAAGGAGATAAGGAGCCTTCAATTCAGAATCACCGTTGAAGTTATGAGAAAAACCAGCTAACATTAATCTTCAACCAAAACTCCAAAATAATTGGTGCACAAAATGTATCGCGAGAAACTTTTAGGTGATCAGCCAAGGTGGCTACTAAAATATGTATCGTCCATGGAAGATGATAGAGAAATAGCGTTGGAAGTAATTGAAGTCTTAAAGGCGCATGTAAAGCATTTACTTGAAATAAAGGTAATACCAAGTGAAGAAGCAGGTAAAATAATTAGCACTTTAAGTCGATTAGAAGAGAACCCCCAAGAACTATTCAGTATTGAAGCCGAGGATATACATGAGGCAATTGAAGTGTATCTTAAAAGGGAAGTAGGTGAGGGAGCAGGATGGCTTAGCTTGGGAAGAAGTAGGAACGATCACGTGGCCGCAGCTCTGAGGATCCACATGAAAAGGCTTGTCCGGGAATTAATGATAAGTCTAATTGAGTTAAGAAGAGCATTGATTAATAAGGCAAAAGAGCATATCGAAACTCCAATTCCAATGCTCATGCATCTCCAACCAGCTCAACCAATAACACTAGCACATTACCTACTTTACATTGAGGAGGAGATTTCAAGCCATTTCACACTACTGAAAAGCACATTAACAAGCTTAATTGATAAATCACCACTAGGCGCGGCGGCAGGAGCAGGTACATCTCTTCCAATAAATAGGTGGGAATTAGCCAGAAAACTCGGATTCAATGATTTGGCACTTAACACACTCTATGCCACTAGCTCGAGAAGCTTCTTGACGATAACTTCAAGCATAATCACAAACTTAATGGTAGCTCTAAGCAGAGTAGCTGAAGACTTCATTATAATGTGCACCCCTCAATTCAATTACTTCAAACCCCCAACAAGTCACCTCGCAACTAGCAACATAATGCCTCAAAAAAGGAATTTAGTAACAATGGAAATCTTAAGAGCTAGAGCTGGCGAATGCATTGGATTATTGAACAGCTTATTTTCAATACTTAAAAGCACACCCTCAGGCTACAATCTAGATCTACAGGAACTCTCTAGAAGTGCTTGGAAAATAGCTAGAAATGCAATTGAAAGCATTAAAGTAATTTCAGATTTCATAGAGAAACTAGAGGTAAACAAGGAAGTGCTAGCTAGTGAAGTCGATAAGTATATGATGCTGACTGCAGACCTGGTGGAAAGCCTATCGATAAAAGCAAAAATACCTCATAGAGAAGCGTACAAAGTAGTTGCAGAAGCAATTAAGAAGTGCAGAGATCTCAAAGAGCTAATAGATTACTTAAGGAACAAGCTAACCATAAAATTCGATTTCCCAATCAAAGCCATAAATGCAATTGAACTGAAGAGCACATCTGGCTCACCAAGTAAGGTTAGAGTACTTGAAATGCTAGGTGCAGCAAACTATCGATTAACTGAAGATATGAAGTGGTTAAGCAGCTACTTCAGCACTAAAAAATATGGACCTCTGAAATCCTAATTGGAGGTGAATACTCTCCAATAGGCTGACCCTTCTCAACAGTAAATCTGGAATCAACAGCTCTACCAACAGCATCAATTTTATTTAAAGCTTTAAATGTTGAAAGCCTTACCTCCCTCAAATTAACTGGCTCCTTAACTTCACCCCTCTCAATTAACCATGCATCCTCAGGTATTAAACTAATAAAGCCATTGATCAGCTCAGCCCTAACAGCATCATTCACTAGAAAACCGAGTCTAGTTTCCTCAATCATTTCCTGCAATTTCCAGTCTCGGGGCTTAACTTTAATGTTAGACATTAAAGCCTTTGGCGGATAGAAAAGGCCCCTACCATTACCTAGAGGCTCAACACCATAGATGTGCGCAGACCATCTATTGTGAATTAAGTTTACTATTACACCATCCTCAACTAACGTCTTCCTCCTAGCAACCACTCCCTCATCATCGAAAAAGTAGCTACCATAACCGCCTGGAATTAAGGGGTCATCGATGACCGTCAAGTCCCTCGAAGCCATTTTCACACCAACTCTTATAGGTCGACCCCTTTCAATTGCAGTATCGGCTTCAAGTGGATGACCCACAGCTTCATGAATTAATGCTGCTGCAGCCTTCCCATTGAAGATCACGGGAAAACTAAAGCCCCTATAGACAGGATTCAACCTCTTAGCTATCACTCCTGAAGAGCTTCTCCTAGCCAGTTGATTGGCAAGTTTCTTAGGGCTATAGCTTAAAATAACCTCTAATCCACCAGTTCCTCCAACTGCTATCGATGATACCTCCCTTGAACCCCTAACCAAAGTTGAAGCCACGAAGTCAACAATGGGCTTTTCCTCATATGCATTTGTACCTTCACTTGAAACAATAAATCGCCTAACCTTACTCGCAGTTACAATTACCTCAGTATACTTAACCACTTCACTCAGCCGCTCCTCAACCTCAGATGTAAAGGACACTATGTAGTCCGGAATCTCCTCATAGAAATTATCGGTTATGGATTGAGCTTCAGGAAACTTATATGAACCCCTCGCCATTCTACCTCCAGCAAGCCCTCTAACCCTCATCCCCAATGAAGCAGCCTTAATTGCACTCCTAACTAATCGATCCTCATTTGGAGCAGTACTTGAAGCAATACCCATTCTACCCTCAACAATAACCCTGACACCATAAACGATCGACCTGGCCTCATTCGATTCAATAGAGCCGCCTCTAAAAGCCTGCTCGTACTGCTCAACTTCATAGATTATTGCATCAGCGTAATCAGCACCCAGATTGAGAGCCTTTAATACGGCTCTCTCAGGATTAAACATTGCTAGAGTTAACTAGGAAAGCTGACACTTAAAGCTATCCTAGTCAGCCTAAAGTCGACTAATATCCCTAAACGCCCTCTCCCTTAGCTCCACATACTTGTTATAGCGCTGATCTCTCCTCACAAAATCTAGTACTCGATTGTAATTCCTCAGCTTAACCATTAAGTCAGGCATGCTACCAGTAAGCAGTACGGACTTCAATCTTTCTTCAACCTCAACAATCCCCGCCTTAGCCAGTTCATTCACTGCACGCTCCACTTCACTTGCGCTAGGAATTAATGGTGTGCCCAAAGTCCTCCTGAAACCCTCAAGTTCCGACACCAACTCAGAAAGCCAAAGCCTCCCGAGATAAAGGCAGAGAACCCTAATGATATCACCCATCAAGAACTCCAATCCATCAAGCTTACTAAGCACTCTTTCGATAAAAGCCGGATTCAAATTAAATTCCTCCACTAAACCCTCAATTCCTCCAACATTACAAATAATAGCACTTGCAGTATTAATATGAATATGCCTTCATCAACTGTAAGCCTATTATCATCCATTATAGCCTTCTTCACAATCCAAAGCGAAGCAGCTATAGATGCAAGCTGAAATAAAACATATCCATCAAGTGGAATAGGAGCAAATAGCGAGACAACGCCAAGCACAACTAAAACGCATTGACTAATACCGGAAATCAAGTTGGCTACTCCAAGCTCGATATGGCCTCTATGTGCCCCCACGAGAGCTATACCGTGCTCAGGAACACTGCCAATGCAACCTATCACCATTGCAGTTAATATTAGCGGAAAACTCAATTCATGAATCACATATTCAGTTGCACTAACAATGAGTTCACCGCCAATTGCAATTAAACCGAAACTTAAAATTAGACATAAAACTGTGCTCCTAAAGTCCAATTCAGGTTCAATCCTCATACTTACTCTCTGGCTCCTAATCATGAAAAACAAGTATGAAACATAAGTTGCAATAAGAAATAAACCAACCTCCCTAGGCAAAAAGCCACTACAACCCTCTATAACCCCCAATGCAAAAATGAGCAGACATGTGACAATAGTCATTCTAATGAGATCACTCTCATGAGCAATAGCCCTATATGGAAATTCAATTTGACCAATTCTCCACGAAACAATAACAATTAAAAGTCCAAGCAACAGCATATTAAAGCCCGCAGCAATCATAACAGTTAAGACAGAAATTTCAACGAGCTCAATTGAACCAATAGATAAGCCCCTAATCGCCATTAAACACGCAATTACTAGTTCAGGGGCATTTGAAGCTAAGCTAGAAATCACACCAGCAGTATACTCTGTTTGACCAAGATGAGCTACAAGAGACCTTAAACCAACAACAGCCCACTCACTAGACCAAAAAACTGCAATCAAGCCTATAATAGCACCAAATAAAATAACTAAAACTCTCAAATGATCTGGAAGATCAAGACCTAAACTATCAACTGTGAGAAGTAGAGAAGTAATGATGAACGCAATCAACATTCGCTTAAAATCAATCTTCATACAAACCACTCACCAAGCATACATTCACATACAGCCCAACTCCATAGTTAAATTTAATTAAAGTATAGAGCAACTTAAGCTTGGTGATTTCATGGTTGATGAAAGAATTCGAAAAGTAGCTGAAATCCTAGTTGACTACTCAACAGAAGTAAAGAAAGGAGATAGAGTACTAATTCACACAGGCTTGGAAGCTAAAGACTTAGCACTAGAAATCTATAAGCTATGCCTAGTTAGGGGGGCGCATCCATGGATAAAAGTCGACTTACCAAGAGCAAACTACATATTCTATAAGTACGCCTCAGATGAGCAAATTAAATGGTTCCCAGAACATGAATACTACGAAATTCAGCATACAGATGTATACTTCGCATTAAGAGCACCAGCAAATGTGAGGGAGCTAGTAAACATAGATCCAGCAAGAATAAGTGAACGATTGAAAACACTAAAACCCATTAGGGAATGGAGAGTGGAGAAAACAAGGTGGGTGGTATTCTACTATCCAACAAATGCATTAGCTCAAGAAGCAGGAATGTCACTTGAAGAATTTGAGGAATTCGTATTCAATTCATGCCTAATTGATTGGAGAGAAATGTCAAAGAAGCTCAAGAAGATAAAGGAAGTACTGGATAAAACAGATAAAGTAAGAATTGTGAGCAGCGACACGGAACTGGAATTCAGTATTAAGGGAAGAAATGCACTCATAGCTGATGGCAAGAAAAACATGCCAGATGGAGAAGTATACACAAGTGTAGTTGAAAATAGTACAAATGGATACATAAAATACGATATACCAGCAGTTCTCCTGGGAAATGTAGTTGAAGGAATATACTTGAAATTTGAGAATGGAATGGTAGTTGAAGCTAGGGCAGAGAGAAATCAAGAATTCCTAGAAAAAATGCTTAAAACAGATGAAGGAGCCAGGAGAATAGGCGAATTCGGCATAGGCCTAAATTACAACATAACAAGACCAGTCAAAAACATATTGTTCGATGAGAAAATAGGCGGAACAATACACTTAGCCCTCGGCAGGGGATACAAGGAAACAGGAAGCAAAAACGAATCTGCAATACACTGGGACATGATCAAAGACCTGAGAAAAGATGGAGAAATATATTTTGATGGAAAACTAGTAATGAAGAATGGAAAATGGCTAATTATATAGCATAGCAAACTCCCAAGTCCCTTTTATAAAATATTTTTCAAAGTCATTAAAGGAAATTTTAAAGAATTTACATTTATTATCTTAATATCCATTTATTTCATGTTATTATGCTAAAACTTTAAAAGAAACTTGTTAATGAGCAGATCTGGCATTATAAGCATAGTAATATGCACAAAACCTGTTAATAATGATGAATTTAAGATCCACAATTAATACTTGATTATTAATTAAATTGATAAATTTAGCTATAAATTAATATTTTATAAATATAAATGGCGATAATTCATGATGACAGTATAAAAAGTGAAATTAAATTCACATCGGCTATAATAATTATTCTATCATTTCTATCGCTTCAGTCAATAGTTATGGCTAATATTTCACCAGAAATTATTGAGGAAGTCTATTACATAAGTGGAGAATTAGCAGATGAAGAAGATACACATTATGTAGATTCAAGCATTTTAGAAGTAACTGTTAAATTAAATTGAACATCAGTTCATGAAAGCAACTGAGTTACAGTTTATATAATAGAGGTCAAAATAAATAATACAACGATTATCAAGGTTTACCCAGATAACTATGAATATATTTATGCAGTTTACAGTCCAGAGAGCGATCAAAGTAACATCCATGTCGAAATAGAAAATAGCCACAACAATAGCGAACTCACGATAAAGTATGAAGGTACAATATAAAATTATAACATGACGAAATTTATATGTCTAAGCCCAATTATCTACTTTTTATTCTCCATTATTTCTAATAAAAATTTAAGTTTAATTAAGGCTACTTGTTAGACCAAAGAAGAAATTACATGACATTTCTTCATCAAGATTCATCAGATCTTATATTCCTTAAACTCCTCGACAATATTGCTAGCCTCTGAGTTTTGGTGCCTTCTTTCAGCAACTACTTCTTTCTCGACAATTTTAATGGAGCATTAGCATAGTCAGCATAAAAACTAATTCCCAGCCATATGATAGCTAATACAATTGTAGTCGTCAAAACTTCTTCTCAGCTTAAAACTCATGAAATACCACCCTAGTGAAAGCTCCAGATTGTTATAGTTTTTATAAGAGTTATGTTTTGATAGTAATTTGACTTAACTAAAACTTTTAATTATTTAAATGAAGAAGCAATTGACATAGCAACATTAATTTGGCTATATATGTTAATTGAAAACTGATGAGCATAAAGCTTGGCCTAAAGAGAATAGGCAATGAACTGTATTACATTGAAGCATTAAATCCAAATACCTATGTTATGGAAAAAGTGAAGAACATTGTCTACACTAAGAAGTCAAAATACCAGTTAATAGAGATAATAGATACATATAACTTTGGCAGATCACTAGTACTTGATAATACGACTCAAATATGTGAAGTTGATGAGCATATATACCATGAAGTATTCGTTCACCCGGCAATGATATGCCATCCAAAACCCGAGAAGGTATTGATCATTGGTGGAGGAGATGGAGGAGTTCTAAGGGAAGTATTAAAGCATCCCTGTGTGAAGAGGGCCGTATTAGTTGAAATAGACGAGGATGTAATTAAGGCAGTAAGAAAGTATATGCCATATGTTCCAAAGGGAGCATTTGATGATCCGAGAAGCGAAATAGTAATTGAAGATGGACTCAAATACGTAGAGCAAGCAGCCGAGAAATTCGATATTATATTTATGGACTTGACAGATGAAATTGGACCGTCCATACCACTATACACGGTAGAGTTTTACAAGAAAGTTCGAAGAATACTCAATAATGATGGTATACTAATTACGCAAGCATTGGGAATCGATCATAGACCTGAGGCTCTAAGAAAAATATGCTCAGACCTAAAAAGCACATTCAAAATAGTTGATTACTACTTCATTTACATACCATCATTTACTGGTAGGTGGGCATTTGCATTGGGATCAGACAAATATAATCCCATGGAACTAAGTCACGAAGAAGTAAGGAAAGTTTTCGAGGAAAGAAAAATAGAAACGAAATTCTACAGCCCAGAGATTCACTTAGTGATAAAGATAATGAAGAGAAAGTTGGATGGTAGGTTTAAAGTATGAGCAATGCAATCAGGTTCGTATGCCCAAGATGTGGATGCAAATTAAAGCTTGACATGACAAAGTACCCATCAATGGAACTCTTCGTACTGGCAAGTCCACCTAGACCACTCATAGCAATAATGTACTGCGAAAAATGCGGACGCGCATATCACATAAACCCAGCAGACCTAACACTACCGGAAAGAAGCTTTGATACACTCTGCACAACGTGTATTTATGGAAAAGTAACTTGCAATGAAATTAAATGTATAAAATTCAATAGAGTATTTTCAAAAAGAGATAAAATCGTAAAATGCGATTACTATGTCAGAAAGGAGGTTAAGAAGACATTTGGAGCAAGCACAATTATTAGGAAACTCATTAAATTCATGGTTCAACGGTGTATTCAATCCTAACAATACCCCTACCCTTACTAGCCCTCTTCAAAAGTTTTATCCTCCCAATTTCACTAGTTCTCCTAACATGAGTGCCCCCACATGCAGTGGCGAACCAATCCTCAATTTCAACTACTCTAATTCTCTCCGGTAAACCATACTTCCGCAAATACAATTCCAAGCTCTCACCAAATCGCCTGATATACTGTTCGGCTTCACTTGGAGACATATACTTTATTAAGACCCTCCTATCCTCATCAACAACCCTATTAGCTATCTCCTCTATACTAGGTAGCATTTCTCTAGTTATCTTAGCCTCAAAATCGAGTCTACCTTTCCTTACATCCTTTCCAGCACTAACGCACTTAACAGGCGACTTAAAGTACTCCCTTACAGCTCCAATTAGTATATGGGCAGATGTATGCATTCTCATCAATCTATAACGCCTATCCCAATTAATTACACAGCTTACTTCCTCACCAACTTCAAGAGAACCCTCCAACTGACCGAAATGCAGTATATTGCCACTTTCATCCTCAATAACATCCTCAACCACCAGCTTACCATTAGCACCAACTATGAAGCCAGTATCATTCGGCTGACCACCAGCTGTTGGATGAAATATCGTTCTATCAAGCAGCACACGCCACCTATCATTAAATTTACTGATACCAGCAATCCTTGCCTTAATCTCCCTAATATAGGAATCATCGAGAAACACTTTAATAGTCAAGAATTTCACCTCTAACTATCTAGACTAAACCCATAAGATAAGCTTAATTAATCAAATAATAGGTCTAACCCAATCCTCTTCAGCCAAAGTGTGGGGATTAATCTTGATATTTCCAAAGTGCATTATTAAGTCCCCATTCAAATTGGCATTAGTTAGGATCTTAAACTTTAACTGCTGGAAGTCTGCATCAACAATTATACCTAGCCCATCAAAGAGCTTATCTTTACCCTGAAAAGCAACAAGCAAATGCTTGAAATATGCTGGCGTTATTACCTCAACTTTCTCTACTCCAAACAACTTAGCTATCATGGTCTTCGACCCATCATTTATCCTTCCAGACTGAACTATTAACACCAGTTTCTCACCAACTTTCTCACCATATACAATGCTTGCACTCAAGTTCTTAGATAAGTAGGAGATCATTGCTTGTGGAAGTCTCTCACCAGCAAATAGTGAGATACCCATTGGAATTATCTTCTCGAAACCAACCTCCTTAACTGAGGCACCCTCAAACCACTTCATATATTGGGCTTCCCTTATTAGCCTACGCTCATTCCTACTCCTACTCCTAACATGACTTGCAGCTGGAACTCTAATTACACTATACCTTTTCTCAGCCCACTTCAATAACGGCTCCAATTCACTGCTCTTCTGAACTGCTATAACATAGTCTGGATTCACAGTGGAAATTTTAGAGACCTTGAAGTCTCTACCCCTACTATCAATCCAACCAGTAGTGTCTATTAAAACAATATTGCACTTCTCATATTCGAAGGCAACATTGAGTAGCTGAACTACTGCTGAGATAGCTCGATGAAGCAAGCCTGATGGAGAAGTTGAACCTATGAAAACTGCATCTACAAACCTAGCCTTACTAAGCCATGGAGTAGGCTCCTCAACCACTGCTAAGCCAATTGTTGTCGGCGGCCCAATATCGCTTTGACCTACATCCGCATCTATGACCCCAACTTTAAGCCCCCTTAACCTCATCTTGTTAGCAATGTATGTTATGAGAGCTGTCTTACCTACATCAATTCCTCCAAGAACAATAACTTTTCTAGAAGGCCTTTTCCTAAAACCAATTTTCGAAGGCAGCTCCCTCCACTCCTTAGGTATAGTGTTTTCTGGAACCAAGTAGGCCTTACCACCATAAATTTCAGCAGTACTCCTTTTCTTAGCATATATGGGCAAAACCTTTAATGACTCAACTTCAACTACATCACCAGCCTTAATTGGCGCACCAAAGGCTTCAGCACTACCAGACTTAAGCTCAACTCTCGCTGGACCCTCAACCATCAAAGTGCAATTCCTCTTGATTAGCACTTTAAGCGGCTCCCAATTCTCGTTAACCACTTCCCTAAACCTCCTAGTTCACTAATCAGCAGGTTTACCGTGAATACTAGTTACCACTGAACTATGCTGTTCTGCAATTAGTAGCTCAAGTGTAATTAATTAACTTTACTTAACCAGCAAAAACTAATTCAATACTCTACCCTAAAGTACTCCCGTGAAAATTGAAGTTAAAGAGTACGGCAACATACCGAGGGAGCTCAAGGAGCTAACGTTAAACATTGTAAATGAAACCATAAGCGCCACCAATAGGCAACTCAACATACTCGACATATACTTCTTCGAAGATAGAAGCTCCATGGCCGCCTATTTAAATAAGGAAAAAATGGAGCTCGGATTCCCGCCAACATGGGAGGCTGAAGACTTTTATGCTACACACGACGCATGGCTAGGTACTCCCAGGATAATGATATCAGCTGAAGCTTGGAACTCCATGGATAGAAGAGCATTCATTGGCTGTATTAGGCATGAAATTGCACATGCAATCCTTCACGGAGATGTATTCCATTACGTCTTTGCAGTACCAAAGTTACTCAAGCAGTTAGGCCAGCTCTCATCTAAAATAACATATTTACTAGCAATCGCAGTTAAAGACTACGAAGTCACCGAATTCCTCATAAAAATGGGGTTTATAGAGGATCAAAAGCACTACATTAAACATTTACTAAGTATAAGTGAAGAGGAAATCCAAGACTACATGCTCGCAGAAGCTACTGGAACTGGACTGACAATTGCTTATGCACAGGTGCTGAAAATTGTGATGTGCACGCTTCCATTGGCAAGGATTGATGATGAAATAGGAAAACTGCTAGAAAGCTACTTAACCAAAATACCGGAAAGTCTTGAAGGAAGAGTAAGGATCATAGCTAATAAGGTATCGAGAAGCTTTACGGGAAGCTTTAAGGAGAAGCTGGAGAAAATATCTAAAATATTTATGGAAACACTTATGCAGTAATTCCAAGATAGAGCTTACCAAGCTCTGGATGAGCAAGCAACTCCTTAGCTGAACCCTCAAATATAGTTCTACCGCTAACAAGCAAGTATGCTCTATCACCAATTTCCAAGGCCTTCCTAGCACTCTGCTCAACTAGCACTATCGTTAACCCTAAAGTATCTCTTAGCTCAATAATCTTGCTCAATACTTGGAAAGCTATTTTCGGAGCTAAATGGGCAGTCGGCTCATCAAACATCATAACCTTAGGCTTCCTAAGCAAGGCCATAGCCATTGCAACCATTTGCCTCTCTCCACCACTCAAATACCTAACTTTCTTAGTCCAGTATTGCTGTATTATTGGAAAAACGTTTTTAACCATTTCAAGCCTATCTTTAAATTCATCCTCATCGAGCATGTATCCAGCCATTATCAAGTTCTCCTTGACGGTTAAATTTGAAAATGTACTCTCCAACTGGGGGAGATATGCTAGTCCAATCTTAGCCCTCTCATGTGGAGGAAGTGTGGTTACATCTTTACCCTCAAACACTATGGATCCAGAGTAAACCGTGGTCAAACCCATTATTGTTTTTAGGAGAGTAGACTTTCCACTACCATTTGGACCGACAATAACTGTTATCTCTCTAGGCTTAGCTGTGAAATTGACATCGTAAAGCACGTGGATCTTGCCGTAGCCAGCATTAAGCTCCTTAGTTTCAATCATCAATTTCACCCCAAATAGGACTCAATGACCTTTGGGTCATTTAAGACCTTTTCCGGTTCACCTTGAGAAATAACCTTACCCGCAGCCATGGCATAGGCATAATCAGCATACTTAACAGCAATATCGAGTCTATGCTCAACAATCACAAATGTTATTCCAAGCTTATCTCTCAGCTTAACTATGTGCTCGAAAATATTATGAGCCAATACAGGGTTAACGCTTCCAGCAGGCTCATCCATCAATATGGTCTTTGCATCAGTCATAAGAGCCCTACCTATCTCAAGTAACTTCAATTGGCCACCGCTAAGCTCATATGCAGGTCTATTCCATAAATGGTCGAGCTCAAGCATCGTCAGCAATTCAAATGCCCTCTCCACAGCTTCAAGCTCACTCTTCAACCACTTACCTTTAAATAAGGACCAAAGAACACTTTCGCCAGGATTATGCTGATAGCTTACAAGCATATTTTCTAAAACAGTTAATCTTTGAAATGGCATTGGTATCTGGAAAGTCCTCACTAACCCCATTTTAACAATTTCATGCGGAGGCTTTCCAGTGATATCCTTACCCTCATATATAACTTTACCAGCATCCGGCTTATACAGTCCAGCAATACAGTTAATCAGTGTAGTCTTACCGCTCCCGTTAGGTCCAATAATCAACGTCACTTTCTTCTCTGGAACATTCATATTAACGCCATCAACAGCCCTTAATGCACCGAAACATTTGGTTAATGATTTAATTTCCAAAATAGAACGTGCCATTTACTAACCTCCACAACGTCATAATGATATTTACAAGTTCTCAGAAATAAAATTTAGCGTTAATGAATACTTACAAAAACATTAATATTGTATCAATTGTTAGATAAATTGAAATAAATACAAGAATTCCTCTAATAAAAATAAAAACATAAAATATATGTATTAGAATAATTTCATCCTTCTTGGCTTCCAATGGGTATTAACCATTCAACAGCATCTGTCTGGTAGTTGTATACTCCGACAATAGCCCAGTCTATTTCTTCACCTATTCCAGCTCTGTTTAGTCCGTACTTTTCTATTGTTGTAGAATTCAATATTGCCCAAATATCATAGTTACCAGCTGCTCTGTCGCCTGCTTCATTAAACCTGCACCACCCACTTGCTCCAAAGTAGCTTTCCGCAATTCTCGGTAGAATCTCTTTAATTATCTCTGGATCCGTACTGCCAGCCTCTATAATTGCCCTCGTGAGCAACCACAATGAATCATACAAATACGTATCATATGCCTCCGGGTAATACCCAACTATACTTTTATACTTCTCCGCGAAACGCATGTAGATCGGAGATCTTGTAACACCTATATATGTACATAAATGCTTTACCTTTACTGCATTTTCACCTTGCTCGGTTAATAGACGCTCAGAGATAACATGGCCATCAGATCCAAACCAAGGAATACTCATGAGAGCTGGATAATCTGCTGCAGTAGCCTGTATCGGGGCTATTTCTTCAAAGCCTAGGAACAGGAGGGCTACCTTGCTCTTACCGTATTTCTCAATAGCATTTGAAATTACATCATTTAAAATAGAGATTTCTGCTGAAAACTCTGTTTTCGCAGGGTCGTATCTTATTCTTTCAAGTATTATACCTCCAAGCTCTTTGAACCTTCCCTCAAATGCTTCGTAAAGACCATCCCCCCATGTGTCGCCTCTTTGTAGAACTGCTACAGCTTTAACACCATAATCGAGAATCATTCTGGCTATCGCCTTTCCTTGAAATCTGTCATCGCATGGCATTCGGAACAAATAGTCATCAGCTATAGCTAGTGCTGGTGCAGTTGATGCATCACTAATCAGCAGTATCTTATGTTCATTGGCATACTCTAGACACGCCTTAGCATGGGAACTATATCTAAAACCTAAAACAAACTTAACACCTTTCGCAGCTAAACTCTCTAATTTCTCTAGGCATTTAACTTCGCTTCCTTCAGCATTTTCGAATAATAGCTTAAACTTCAAAGTTAATCCTAATTTCTTAAGATACTCATTCACCTCCTCAAGCCATATATTGGCAGCTGCTTGCTCGCCCTCAAGGTACCATGTATCCGCATGAATTATCCCTATAAGAACCTCTTTATCAGCTAGTGGATGTACTGGTACCTTTTCAACTTTAGTAATAACTTTGGGGGGAGCAGTATATATTCCGACACCGTAGCCTATTGCTATTCCTACTATTAGCGCTATTACACAAGCAATTATAATTTTCCCAGTAATTTGTGCCATTTTGAATCACCTATCTAAAACTCATATGGAAAAGGATTTATACTTTACGAGTTTAGTTAGAGTACGAAATGATTCCGCCAATAATCAAAGATGCTCTTGTCTATGCAAATTTATTACTAATGCTTAGCATTGGTTTTACATTAACATATCTCACAGCAAAAATACCGAATTTTGCACACGGAACACTGGCAGGTATAGGAGTTTATATAGCATTTACTGTTGCGAGAATATTGAAGTTAAACGCTTATTTGGCACTGCCCATAGCCTTTCTCATAGTTGGAATTGTAGAATTGGCACTCTATATTACAGTAATAGGGACATTGAAGAGAATGGGCGCAACCTTCATATCATTAACAATAGCAACAATAGCTCTAGAAATAATAATCTCTGCAAGCATCAATATTTATGCAGATTACATAAGTAGAGCGACCGGAGTTTTCTCAAGGGCGTTTCTCATGCGGAAAGAAGACTTCAATTTATTTGGACTCCCAGGAGCACTTATCGTTTCTTCAATTCTAGTTGCAACACTCATAACAACACTACACTTAATGTTAACGAGAACAAAATTTGGCATAGCAATGAGAGCCACTGTGGAAAATCCAGCCCTAGCTGAGATGATGGGAATAAATACTGAAAAAGTTACTGCAATTTCATGGTTTCTAACGGGGGGACTCGCAGGCTTGGCCGGAGCACTTCTACCACTATGGTTTCAAGGTTACCCAGAAATTGGAAATCAACTTATAGTAAGCGTCTTTGCATCAAGTGTTTTGGGTGGGCTTTCAAGCATTTATGGAGCAATGATAGGAGGTTACATTGTAGGCTTAACTGAAGTTCTTGGAACTAAGATGCTTGCAAGTTTAATAGGTGCTTGGATAACAGCTTATAGACTGCTAATACCATTAACTGTTCTTTCAATTGTTCTCTTAATCGCGCCAAGGGGAATTAGTGGAATAATTGAGGATATCATGTTAAGCAAAGCACTTTACAAGCAAAAAATAATGTCCGGCAGCAAAGGGGGATGATAAACATGACCTACATGATCAACATCGATTGGATAATAAGCGTCCTGGCATTCATATCTATATATCTCATAGCTGTAATTGCACTCAATCTTCAGTATGGATACACTGGAATACCGAATTTTGGATTGGCTCTTTCCATTGCAGGCGGGGCATTTGTAGCAGGAGCCTTAACTGGGAGAATAGCCATGTGGTATTATGGTGTGGATAGCAATTTAGATTTCATATCTGATAACAGCATAATCACGAGCATTATTAATCAAAGACTAGCACATGATCCACTTGGAGGAATTACAATATTCCTGCTGATTATTGCAATATCCATGTTAATTAATGCATTTCTAGGATTCATTGCAGCATATCCGGCCATAAGGTTAAGAGAGGACTACTTAATCATGGTACTAATAGCTATGGCTGAAGGGATAAGGATTATCGGTATCAATTATAGACCTTTAGTGGGAGGAACATTATGGGTTCATGTACCTGATTTATTTGCATGGCTCGGAGATCTACGTAGAACCATTTACGTAATTATAATGTTCATATCTTCAATGCTCATATTTGTTCTCGTTCAACTGCTAGTAACATCTCCATTCGGACGATTGATTAGAGCAATTAGAGAAAATGAAATTCTAGCAGATTCTCTTGGCAAGAACATAGTCAAGGTAAAGATGATAGTAATGGTACTAGGATCAGCACTTGCATCCATCGCAGGAGTTCTATTTGCACTATATACTGAAGTAGTTATGGCGACATCGTATAATAGAATTGATTGGACTTTCTGGCCCTGGCTAATGTTAATGATAGGAGGTATGGGTAATAACGTTGGTGCATTTGTCGGTACAATTGCAGTGATATTAGCACGGCGATTAATAATATTTTATAAGCATGAAATAGAGCACTTCATACCATTCTCAGTTGTATGGCTTGAGCACATATTACTCGGCATAACATTAATTCTGTTCATGGCCTTTAGACCGCAGGGACTCATGCCAGAGAAACCAACCAAAGTAAGGGGACTAGCAGACTATTCAAAAATATATACAAAAGTTAAAGAAAAGTTAATGCAAAATAATGAATAAAGCTTAAACAAAAGCAAATAACAATAAAGATCAATATCACTTTATTTTTATTCTGCTCTTAAGCCATTTAGCCACTTCTCTAAGCACAGAATTATATGATACATTTACTACTGGAATTTCCAGCGCATCAACTTTGACTACGGACTGATATTCTGGCATCAATGTATACGATACTGATGGCCAATAAACCCTTCCATTAACAAATTCGCTGAATATCTTGTCAGTTGTTGGTGAGAGCGATGTATGCATGAAAAGCACGCCCTCAGCCCACGCCAGCACTGCTGGTTGGCCAAGCTTAACAAGTATCTTTAGACTTTCAGCTAGCTCTTGAATAGTTGGATAGTAGACGCACTCGAAAATCACTACCTCTCTGATGGGCTTAAAAGTTATTTTAACCAAAGAAAGCACCTCCAGCTCAATAAGTAATGTTGCTAGTAAAGAATTTAAAATAGTTTTTTATAGAGTGATTAAGGTGGGTTCAGGGTGATGGGTGGTCGAGTTTGGTAGAGTTGAGACACTAGAAAAGAAGACGGATTACACCAGGCTAATCGAGGAATTCGGTGCCCAACCAATTACAAAGGAAATCGTAAGATTCTTCAAAAATAAAAACAAGCTTCTTGAATACGAATTCTTCTTCGCCCATAGAGGATTTGATGAATACTTAAAAGCATATTCAAGAGGTGAGAAGGTAGCAGTTGTTTCTGGTAGAGGACCATCCTACCACATGCACCTAGGACACCTAATCATATTTGGATTTGTCAAATGGCTTCAAGACCAGCTTGGAGCTGAAGTCTATATTCCACTATCAGATGATGAAAAATACGTGTTCGGCAAGGTTAGAGATCTAAATGAAGCATATAAGTATGCAATTGACAATGCACTTGACATTGCAGCCCTAGGCTTTAACCCAAATAAAACGCATATGTATATTTCATCAAGAACTGATTGGGTCTACAGCCTATCCATTGAACTCTCCAGGCACCTAACTTACAGCACAGTTAGAGCTACATTTGGACTCACAGACAGCACCAATGCAGGTGTAGTATTCTATGCTGCCGTTCAAGCAGCACACATATTAATGCCCACAATAATTCATGGAATGCCAGTTGTAGTTCCAATAGCAATGGATCAAGACCCATACATGAGATTAACTAGAGACATTGCAGGTAAGATAAGGGCATTTAAACCCGCATCAATATACTCAAAATACTTGAGAGGATTAACTGGAGAACCAATGTCAGCATCAAACCCGGAAACATGCATATTCACAACTGATTCACCAGAACTAGTAAAAAAGAAAGTATGGAACGCATTAACTGGTGGCAGGGCAACAATAAGGGAGCAAAAAGAGCTTGGAGGTGAACCGAGCAAATGCGTAGTATACGAATGGCTGATGATATACAAGTTCAATAGCATGAAGGAAGCATTGGAACACGCAAACCAGTGTACTTCAGGACAATTACTATGCGGGGAATGCAAGGAAATGCTCAGCAAAACATTAATCAAGATACTTGAAGACCATAATAGAAAGAAAAATAAAGTTAGAAATGAACTGCAAAAGTTCTTCGACCATAAAATCGATCTATCTCCAAAATAATGTGGTCAGCGACTCAGCTATAAAGCGAAAAGCAAAGAAAAACATCACAACAGCCAGTACTATATTCAACATTCTCGCACTCCTATCATTAAGAAAACTCCTACCCTTACCAGCCAAATAGGATACTAGCATGAGCCAAACGTAATCCATCCAAACATGGGCAAAATACATCACAACAACACCAGTCATGGAGGCAATAGCCAGTGCATCAACAATCAGCTTCAATCCAACAGTAAGCCACCAAACAATGAAATATGGGTTGAAGGCGGTTAAAGTGAAGCCTATCCAAAAAGCACTCCCACCGACAACTCTACCGCGAGAACCATTCACTTGAGAACTTAGCTGAAGATAACCATAAATTGCTAAAATAGCTCCCCCAACCAATCCAGCCACAACTCTAAATAGACTCAAATTAAACACTTGAAAAACCCCGAAAGCTAATGCAAAAACAAGTGGGAACTCAAAGATCATATGACCTAATGAAGCCTTAAAACCAGCTACCCAACCCTCATCCAAACCCCTCCTCAGGGTAGCGATCGTCAAGGGGCCTGGTGAAAGGGCACCAGACATCGTAACTAAAATAACTTCAACCATAAACGAATACATCGCATCAACCTTACAACTAATTTTAAATAGAACTCTAAAATAGTTTGGGAGAGGAAATGAAAATAGTATTCCTAGACATAGAATCGACCAGCCTAAATGCAGATAGCGGCTTTATTGTTGGATTTGGCTTAATGTTTGAAGATGGAAGCTGGATCCATAGATTTCTAAGAGGCAGCATAATTGAGGGTGAAAAAGAGCTGTTAAAGGAGCTAATAGATGCAGTGAAAAACGTAGATGTTATTGTAACCTGGTTTGGGGAAGGATTCGATATACCAATGATAATTGCTAGAAGCCTATACCATCAACTGGATCCAGCACCAATACTGGAGAAAGAGCACATAGACTTGTTCAGCTACGCCAAAAAACTATTGAAACTAAGCGACTATAGCCTCGATTCAGTAGCAAAGTTCTTCAACATACCCAAGAAGATAGAGCTTAAAGGTAGAGACATGCCGCCAATTTACATGAAAGCGATCTCAGGAGATAAAGAAGCATTAAAGCTAATTGAGGAACATTGCCGCGACGATTTAAACGCTTTAAAGGAAATATTCAAGGTGATGCGCAGAGTAGTTGAGGTAACTAGAAGCAAAGAGAGCACTTAAATTTAAAGATTAAAAAAAGATATTGGAGGTTCTATGAGGAGGAGAAACGACAACTTCCTAACGCTATTAGTCTTGAGCATTTTGATAGTGGTCATAGGAGCAGTAACAATGATGAGCAACGCGGACATCGGAATAATTCTAGTGATACTCGGACTCTTCACTGCATCAATTACAGCGGTTAGGAGATTAAGTAGGGGAATTAGATAGTTGGTAGAAAGCCAGCCCCACGCTCAATATAACTGTATGCCTTGGCAATAACATCAAGTACAAACGATATAAACCAAGCAATAATTAGAAATGAGAAATCAAGCACGACACTCACCCCTCCATACTCAGCACTTAATACTCCATAATTGAAAATTTTAAATGCATACATCAGAAAGTAGGCTGAAACACATACATCAACTATAAAGCCAAGCCATGAACCAGCAACGAGAGCCGAGACACAGCACAGCCCTATGAAGAACATTAAGGATTGCACATCAATCCTATAGAGATAAACTGAAATATCAAGTGTACCTAAAGCCGATATTTCAGGATAAGTAGCTTGAATCTGTGATAAAAGTATTCCATAAATCAAGGTTGGAACGAAATAATATATCAGGTAGCTAATGACACCATTAATTACACCTCTCAAAACTCTTTTAACAATTCTCTTAGCCAACAACCTGCTTCTAGACACCTCTAAACTCCCACCTATAAACTCTTATTGGGATCCCATTGAAGTTAAAGTAAACATCGATCCCAGTAATATTATCGATCAACTCTCGACGAACAATCCACTTCAATGACAAGCTCTCATCAGCATTTAGCTCTGGAATTTTACATCGCGAAACAGCTTCACCATTAGCAATTAGGTACGCCACACCATCAACTTCAATTACACCTCTAGAAACCACTGAGCACTCAATGATTACGTGAGATTCATTAAGAGTGCGAGCAGATATTAGGCCGTAGGGAAGCAGAATTGCTGGTGCAGGATAGCTCATCGGCTTCATTTTACTTGTCAACCGCACCATACCCATATATGAAACACTTACACCAGCCCTAATCGTTATGTTTCTAGAAAGCTCTTCAGGTAGAACTAAGCATGAAACGATAACCTCATTAACGCCGCCAGCAATACTAATTGGCTTTGACCTAAACTCCCTACCATTTATCTCAAATATCAAGACAAAGTCCTCAAGTACATATTTCCCACGATAAGTGACATTCACTCCCAAATCAAAAGATAAACCGCTACTATTCAACTTTAGGTTTAAAGGCTGAGCCTCACGAATTTCAACAGCCTGTAAATCACTGGCCATGAAATATAAGCTAGAAGCAATAGCTCCCAGAGAAGCCAACAATATGAGAAGAGAGAACACCCTGAGAACGCTGCTTATCATGAAATTAACCTCACTTCTTAGACCTTACCTTCACAAGGGATACTCCCTTAGATAAAACCATACCGCCAATAGCAACCATTAATGCAATCCAGACGAGCTTAGGTAAAATTTCAACTATAACTGCAATCAGCTGAGTGAAAACATCGATCATGCTCTCAGCGGAAACTTTAATTGTCTCGGCTGAAGCATAGGCTAAGTAGGCTACTGCAAATGAGGAGAGTAGCATGCCGAGACCTATAACCATCAATATAAGACCAAGCTTGCTAGACTCCAACTGCAATTCAAAACACCATTATAGTCTACACAAGATAATTTTTAAAGCTTCTCCAAGAAAACTGGTCAGAGGTTAAATAGCATGATCACTAGCAAAATGCGGACATTGGCGTTCAAATTAAAGCTAAAAATCAAGAGGCCGAAGGTACTATTAATCTCACACTCCGATGCTGATGGAATAGCTTCAGCAGCTATCTCCCTAAACTATGCAACCCGAGTCCTCAAGTATAATGAAAGGGATATCGAAATAATCTTTGGAGGGCCATCAGCATTACCCCACATTCTCAGGGCAATAAGATTCAAGGGGGAAATGCTGATCATAACGGACATATCGCCAAACATCAAGGAACTCCAAAACATATGCACTGAACTTAGAAGACTGAAAAGCGAGAACTGGAAAATCATTTGGATAGATCATCATAAGTGGGTTAGCACTGCACAGAACATGATTAAAGGATTAGTTGACATGCTAGTAGTAGAAAAAGCACCAAGTGCAGCACAGCTAGCCTTCAACTACCTAACACCAAAAATGAAGAGGCTATGGAGAACAGTGAAATATGCAAACGACATAGACACTCTGTCGGACAAGTTTAAAGAAAGCTTCACAATAAGAGCATTAACCTACAATTCAAAATGGAAGCGGAAGCTACTCAAAAAATTCGCTAGAGGAAAGCCAGTTGATAAAGAAATCCTAGAAATAGCAGATGAGGTAAGGAAAAATGCTGAAATTGAAGTTGAAAGAGCAATGAGTAGCGTTAAAATATACGAAAGCAAAGGCAGATTGAAATTTGGCTTCCTAGACCTAAGAAAAGCCAAGATCCCTAAAAGCTGGATAGCCAGAAGAGTAGCGGAAAAACACAATTTGAAGTTCATGGTAGTGCTCAGAAGCAACAATGCCATATCACTTTATGGTCGAATTGAAAATAAAGACATAAACTTGCTCCCAATAGCCCTAAGCTATGGTGGAGGAGGACACCCATATGCATGTGGATTCAAAATAAAACTTAGCTTTAAAAGCAAAATACTATTAACGCTTCTCGGGAAAAAGTATATTCCCCAAGAAGTAATTGAAGTAATTGAAAGCATAAAATCTAAGATATAGTCCCACCAATAAACTCGATACGCAAGAGTAATCCATAAATTAGCTCAAGCTGCATAAACCCTTCTAATAACATAAGCTAACACTATTAAGCCGAGACCAGCAAATAAAACTGCAGCCGCATAACCACTACTACCAGTTAACCTATAAGTGAAAAGTGAAAGTGAAAATAAAGTTAATAGTGAACCATTAACAAGCCAAAAAACAAAATCCCTTCTAACTAGAAAAGCATATATTAATGTCCATGAGCCTATTGAAATCATTAAACCAGCGAGCAAGAGAACCACATCGGCAACCGCACCGCCAGTATATAGGCCAATCGACAACCCAATGTAAAAGAAGAAAATTGCAAGTGCAACCAAACCATAAGGCACTTCCCTCAAAACGATCACCACGACAGAATCTAGGTCAAAGAAAAATATGAACTTACCAATTAAAATGTTAGCGAAAACCAGCATAAATATTAGTTAAGGAAACAAACTCGGAACAAATAGTTGAATAGAGGATGAAAACATGAGCAAGGAGCATAAGGCAAAGGCACTTAAGGAGCTTATCTTCACCATAATAATCGTAAGCACATCCAGATACGAGAAGATAGTTAAAGGAGAGGAGGTTACGGATCCATCAGGTGAAATAGCACTACAACTAATAGAGCAGTTCAATTTCAAGGTGGCCGAGAAGCTAATCATTCCAGATAACCCAGAGGCAATAAGGCAATCAATAATCAATGGGCTTGAAAAGGCAGATGCAATAGTGCTTATCGGGGGAACTGGACTTGGATCAAAAGACTACACGTATGAGGTAGTGAAAGGCATGGTTGAAAAGGAAATACCAGGATTTGGAGAGCTATTTAGATTTCTGAGCTATAGGGAAATTGGCAGTTCAGCTATGGTTTCAAGAGCATATGCTGGGATCATTAATGGAAAACTTGTTGCATGCATTCCAGGCTCACCAAACGCCGTTAAACTAGCCCTAAGCAAGCTACTTCTACCTGAAGTCGGACACATACTGTATCACGTGAGGAAAGGTTGATGAGAAGAAGGAAAGAGGAATACTATCTAATGAAAATGATAGAGGAGAAAATTAAAGAAATGAACTACTCAGTTGACCTAGTAATCGTCGAGGGATTACATGATGAAAAAGCTCTAAGGAGATATGGATATCATGGAAGAATAATTAAGCTTTCAAGTACAAGGAAACCCATCAAATTCGTTATTGAAGACATAGCTAAGAAATTTAGAGGAAGAAGAATAGCCATACTCCTAGACTTCGATAGTGAAGGTGAGAAAATATCAAGGAGAATGGAAATTGAGCTAGAGCAATTGGGCGTTAAAATTGAAAGACACTGGAGGGAGGCCTTAAAGGGGCTGATGACAAAGTATAAAATGTACACCATTGAAGAACTAACTGCATTAAGAAGAAAGGCGCTAAAATAAAAGCCTCAAACCAATGTAACCAAACATGTGAAAACACCTTAAGGACATAATAACATTAAAATATCTTTGATCCCTCCATGAATACTGGAATGAGTATTTCCGGAATAGCTGAATTACCACTACATACTGGAGGAGTTCCAGAATGGCTCATTCGAAGAATGAATAGACTAGCTAAAGCCATACTAACAATCTTCATTGATGAATTTGGTGAGAGAAAATTTCTCGAGAGAATTTCAAATCCACTGTGGTTTCAAGCTTTTAGCAATGTCCTTGGATTTGATTGGCATTCTTCAGGATCAACAACTGTCACAATTGGAATTCTAAGAGAAGTCCTAAACCAAAGCGAATTCGGAATAGCAATTGCAGGAGGTAAGGGTAAGAGAGCCCTTGCCACTCCAAGCGAGATAATGAAGATCATTAAAAGGTTCAAGTTAAGCATCGATTACGGTAAAGAGCTAGCTGAAATTAGCAGATTAATTGCTAAAATAGACAATGCAGCCCTCCAAGATGGATACATGATATACCACCACTCAATGATAATTTCAAGTGATGGAGAATGGGCAGTTGTACAGCAAGGAATGAACGTTAACGAGAAAATCGCAAGAAGATACCATTGGCTCTCACTTGAATTGAAAAATTACATAGAGGAACCACACAAGGCAATAGTTGACGTTAAGAAAAATAGGCATGTGCTAAATTTAACGGCAAGAGAAAGCAAGGGATGTAGAGAAGTAATACTCGAACTCGTAAGAAATGAGGATAAATTGAAAAGAAACTTGGGTGAAGTCAAGAGGGTAATTAAGAGGGCGCGCTCAATTCTAAACTGGATACCAGGATGTAGAGATAAATTCGATAGTGATGCAAAGATAACATATTACAAGCCAATAGAAGAAACCAAAGTCAACTGGGCAGCTCTAAAGAAAGTATTCAAAGTTAGGCCCCAAGACTTCAAGGAACTACTACTATTCAAGGGTATAGGGCCATCAACACTAAGAGCTCTAGCCCTAATATCCGAATTAATATATAGAGAACCACCATCAAAAAAGGATCCAGTAACTCACATTTACGACCCAATAAAGTGGTCATTCACTGTTGGAGGAAAAGATGGAATACCATATCCCATTAATAGAAGGGTTTACGATAACGTCATATTTGAACTTGAAAGAATAATTTCAGCAATTAAAGTTAGGGAAAAGGAGAAATTGGAGGCTTTTAGAAGACTGCGCATAATCTCTGAGAAATGGAATGTAAAGCTCCATCGCTAGCGGCTTCTCGGAGGATATCTTACCTCTCTAGGTATAGTGAAGAACCTAGAGCCCAAGTGAAGAGGTAAGTCAATGCTACTTAAATCCCAAACACCACGCTTAAAAGCATCTTCACGGGCATATGCAGCAACCACTTCACCTATCACTACTGCAGATTCACCAGCCTCAAATATTCTATGCACTTTACACTCTAAGTACCCAAGACATCCATCAATGACTGGTGCACGAACAACTTTAGATTTCAAAAGCCTCAAGTTTAAAGCTCTCACCTTATCCACTTTCCTTCCACTTCGAGTACCAGCAAACCATATTTCCCTGAGCATTCCAGCATGTGGGATATTTAATGTATACTCATTTGTCCTTGATATGAGCTCATACGTATAGGATTCCCGGGAAATAGCTATGGCGACTAACGGTGGATCTTCACTGACCGGGGTATTCCATGCACAAGTCATGACATTTGGCTTACCACTCTCATCTACTGAAACCACTAGCACCACTGTTTTGGGATGGAGAAGCCTATAGAAGTTGTCACCGACATCAACAAGATTAGTTGACACTGATTCACCTCCTCAATCTACCATATTTAACCATAATGTCCACTAACTTATCAATAGGTATCGCGTATCTAACATGATTATCTCTCCCAACCACTGTAACTGCCCTAAGTAGTGAATTAACTATTGCCTCCTCAACTGCCTCAACCACTGCTTTAAAGAGCGGCGACAACTGAGTTTCATGTAAAAATTCTTCCTCAACAACGCGCTCTTCAGGGTAGTGTGGAATTTTATTTGCAGTAGTAAATGCAACTACAAAGTCTCCACTTCCATGGGAAGAGTAACTACCTGTCCTAGCCAATCCATGGGTAGCCCTCTTAGCAAGCCTCAATAGCTGCCTTGAAGTTAAGGGGGCATCTGTTGCAATTATCATTACTATTGAACCTCCACTTTGGGGCTGCTTAGATCTCATGTAGTCTCTAAGCTCTAAGCCGACTGGAACACCATTAATTACCAAATCTTCTCTCCTACCAAAATTCGATAGCACGAGCGCACCAATCGTAAAACCACCCATCTTATTTGGTAGCTTTCTAGAAGCCGTTCCTATACCACCCTTAAACTCAAATGCTGACATGCCTGTTCCAGCGCCAACAGCTCCCTCCTCAACTAAATCTCCATGAGCACTCTTAATTGCCTCAAATACATGTTCATGCCTAACATGCCTACCCCTAATATCATTCAAGTAGCTATCATTACACTCTAGCACCACTGGATTGACTGTACCAGTTGTCACACCAATATCTGGATTTAGATTCAGCATGTACTCGATTATTGCATCAGCTACTATTCCAACATTCAAGGTATTGGTTAATGCTATTGGAGTCTCCAATTGGCCGAGCTCATTTAGCTGCATCAATCCAATTGGCTTGCCAAATCCATTAATTACATAGGATGCAGCCCTAAGCTTAAGCTTAAATGGATTATCTACTCCCGGAATTATCACAGTTACTCCAGTTCTAACGGGACCCTTACCGGGAACAAGCTTCCCCTCACCTTTAATCAGCGTACAGTGACCAACCTTTACTCCGGGAACATCTGTAATCGAATTATTTGGTCCAGTGGATATTTGACCAATAACAATACCGATATCCCGAGCTCTAGGCCTGCTCAAAGCAGACACCGAGAAATAATATTATCTAATTTTTATTTAGCCCCTCTAGTAGGGGAGGAAGCCTTATAGACCTCTATTTCATCAACACTCCTAATTGCACAGCCGTACTTCTCAATAATCTCTGAAATGTCATTGAAGTCTATGTCGCTACCTGTAATCACAATGGAAACAGTCTCAGTTTTCGCATCTACCTCCTTGACCACTATGGATACATTACTCGTACCATATGCCTCACATAGAGCCCTAGACAGGTCGACAATGGAGATTTCCCTTGGCTTCAGAACATCAATTACAATCTTCTTAATTTTAACTTCCTCAGCCAATTAACCACCTCACCAACTAAACAATACATGCAATATAAAACCAAGAATACCAGTTAGAATACCCGCACAAGTAGTTGCCAAGCTATAGAAAATTATTCTTTCACCAGAAATCTTTCCAAGCATTAACCCCAGCATCGCGAGTAAACAGAGGATTAGAGCTATTGAGCTTATGAGGGCCTGCCATGCAGTAATCATACCCATAACGGCTAGTGCAAATGGAATCAGCGAAACAGTTGTCGCCATCATAGGCGATAATGCATCTATTAAAGCCGCAGTTAATGCAGCAACCTTAGCAGCCCTCTCAATAATTGAATTATTCAAGTTAACATACATTGCCCTCTCAAGCTCCCTAATACTCCTAGATCTCTCAGCCTCCTCAGCCAAATAGGCGCCAAAGAAACCTGAAACACCCATAGCTATACCAGCACCCATACCAGCAGCAAGTATTATTTTAGGAGATAAGCCTCCACCTATCAAAGCACCAATCAAAACTCCAAGCGTAGTAACTGCTCCATCAAATGCATTCATTACAAAGTACCTTCTAGCAATCTCCGATACTCCGGACAACTTGAGGTAATACCTAAAGCTGTCAGCCTTCTCTCCAATGAGTTCTAGAAGATTATGAGAATCACTTTCCCTCTCTTCTTGGCTCAACTTATACTTTAACCTCCAATCTAAAAGTAAGTGAGTTTGCTATTAAAGTTTGCTCCATGAAATAAAAGAGGAGGTTAAGGAAAATAAAGCAACTTAATGTCCAAGTAGCTCCTCAATAGCGTCAGTATCTACTTCCTCCATTAATGGTATTCCAGTAACCTTAGCAGCCCTCTCAGTTAAAGCAGCCAAATCACTTCTATCTATTAATTCTAGCTTCCACTTCCTACATCCAGCCACCAATTGCTTTAGTGAGAATGCCATCTTGTCGAAGTAGCTGAATAAGCCTATTGCTGGGTATGGTAGTTCCTTCACCTTATCCTCACCGAGCATTCTAGATAGCTCCGGCACTGCAGCAAAGAATTTGCTTGGATCATCACCATACTTCTTCTTGAACGCTGGTGGAAGCTTACCCTCCTTAGCTAGCTGCACGAAGTACTTGGCCTTCATCACTGCAGTGAGTGGTGCCCTTGCCATTGAAATTGCCTTTACATATGGGCCATTACCGAAATTGCTCATTGCAATAGCCTTGAACACCTGAGTTTCATTTGAAAATCCTCCAGCCATTGCAATGTCTGGAATATACATTCCCTTCTTATCCATAACTCTCAAGCACTTCAAAACCAAAGCCTCCAAGTACACTGTTGGAACACCCATCTCCTGCATCATTGGAATAGGGCTCATGCCAGTGCCGCCGCCAGCACCATCAAAAGTAACATAGTTAACTTTAGCCTCGGAAGCAACCTTGAGAGCCCATGCTATGACTGCAGGTCTATATGAACCCATCTTCAAGGTCACGTACTTCGCACCCTGCTCTCTAAGCCACTCAACATCCTCGACGAAGTCCCTCATTTTTGGCATGCCAACCCTGCTGTGCCTCTCAAAGCTCTTAATTATGCCATCCCTGAAAGCCTGCTGAACCACTGGATCCTCAGGGTCCGGCAGTAATATGTAACCTCTCTTCTTAAGCTCAATTGCCCTCTTCAAGTCTCTAATTCTAACTTCTCCGCCAATGGCCTTTGCCCCCTGACCCCACTTTCTCTCAATACCATTAACTTCCAGCTTACTCAACACATAGACGTCGACTCCAAGCCTCTGATCTTCAACATTTGTTTGAACAATTATTTCACCATGCTTTCCATCCCAGAACTTCCTGTAAGTCTCAATCCTGTACTTCATGTCGACCGTGTCAATAACCTTACCATTAGCATCAAACTTTGCCTCCATATCCATTCCAACAACGTTCTCTCCAACAGTAATTATTGTTCCGGAAATAGCGGCACCAATCGCCAGTCCATCCCAATTCCTCTTAGCAACAGCAGTTGAGCCCAGTGCTGCTATGAAGAATGGAACCTTCAGTGGTATGCCTCCAATTTTAGTTGAAACATCTACATTTGGAAAGATAGCCACATCTGGATCCTCAGCTATACCCTTAGCACCTCTCAGTTCGGATAGAATATTAAAGTGAGACCAGTCCAAGCCATAATCCTTGTTTGAAGCAGCAGTGCTCATTCCGAAGTACTCTGGAGATGGATAAACAGCCTCTCTCCATCTAATTGCTGACAAACCTATTTCACATAGGAAGGGACACGTCTCTATACATAGTGGGCATAAACCGCTGAAGGGGCTAAGCTCATTTAACGGTACTCTCGTCACTGTCTCATTTGTAGGCTTCCTATTACCATACCTCTCAGACAGCAAATTAACACCCCATAAACTCTTATTTCATTGGGCATTGACGTTTAGCCAATTACAGAATATAAGGTTTACTGACAGCAATCAATTAACTTAAAATCAAAGCAAGCATCACATTAGTAAATGGTGAGGATCAGTGAATAAATGGATAATGGAAGCAATAACAATAAGTTGAAGCACCACCACATATTACTTGAGATAATGGAGAAGATAATGGAGCTCCTAAGAGGAAGCAAGGTGAAATACTACTTAATTGATGGGGAGACCATATTAATTAATGGGGGAAAATATCCTTTTGACAAAAGTAAAATACCAATCCAATGCCGCCCACTCAACAACCTACACGGTTATAGGGATGGATATACGAGTGGAAGCAGATCAATAGTAATTCCATTTAAGGAAGAGTGGTTTAAGGCTAAGGCAATTGGAATACCAACAGGAAGCTCACAGCCAATATACTATGAAGGGGAGATCCTAACCTACTACCTCTATAATGCTCGGATAGGATCAGGAAGACTTATATGGGGCTTCATGACAACTGAAGAAGCTAAGCACGAACTAGAATGGATCGTGAAAATTAGGGAACTAAACTTACCAACAATCGAGCCAATTGGAATTGGAGTATATGACAAGGTTAGAGTATTAAGACTCAGCAATAGAATTGAACTATTCAAATTCCTCGCGGGCAAGAGCATTGGTAGGCTAATATCCCTATTTAAGGAGAAGAGTGAAGCTGCGAAGGCGGCATGCATCTTCTGCAATGAGCCAAGCGACATAAGAGCAGATGAAATACTCTATGGACTCCTAATACCAAACATTAAAGAACTAATCGACATAGAGGACTGCAAAGACTATTTAAAATGGCTTGGATCATCATGCGGATACAACTTAAGGTTACACCACGACAACAACATAATTCATGGAACAATAAAGGTGGAAGGCGGATTCATGACAAACTCACACCTAGCAAACCACATAGTAACCTACGATAGAACCCTAATAGCAGACTATCACATGGCAAGAGAAGTAAGGAAGAGAAAAGATAAGAAGCTAAAGATCGAGGAATACTACTGCCTCATGTACGTAATGAACCCCCTCCCATCAGCCAGAGCAATAGTGCACTCAATGAGAAGAAGAGCTTCACTAATAGATTTACCAGAAATTCAATCGGGAATTACTCCAATAGAAGCAATAGTTTTGTGGGATGAAGTCCTAAGAATGCATGCAGGCGAATACACGCCAAGAAATGTCCATGAAGAACTAACCAAAGCCCTAATTGAGGGAATAGAATATGGATATAATAGGAGAAGAATTCTAGAAATTGAAAGCAAATTGAAAAGAAGAATGCTAATCAAACTAGTAATTTTAAAGAGCATTTTATGGAAAATCCTTAATCTACCTAAAGGCATGCAGAGAGGAGTTGAATACGTGAGACAGGTTATTGAAAAAGAAAGAAAAGCAATAAACTGGAGCTTCATTAAGGAAGCAATAGAGGCCGCCGAAGAGAAAGTTAAGAAATCACTTTAGCATTTCCCTCTCAACTTCCCTCAAAACATCCTCGATCACGCTTAAAGCCCTATCCATAAGCTCAATCGTTATAGTTAGTGGTGGAGCAATCCTTATAGTTGAAATGCCAGCACCTATAACTGCAACTCCCCTCCTAAAGCATCTCATCAGCACTTCGCCGAGCTCCTTAACTGCAGGCTCCTTAGTATCCTTGTTTCTAACCAACTCAACTCCAATCATCAAGCCCTTTCCCCGAACATCACCTATAATCTCCATCTTATCTCGAAGCTCTCTAAACCTCTTAATAGTATACTCGCCAACTTTAGCTGCATTCTCAAGCAAATTCTCCTCCCTAATAACATCTATTACAGCGCTTGCAGCAGCACATGAAACTGGATTTCCACCAAAAGTTGATGCATGACTACCCTTAGGTAGGCTCATTACATCGCTCCTACCGATGATGGCTCCAAGCGGCATGCCAGCAGCAATACCCTTAGCAATAGCAATTATATCAGGTTCAACATCCCAATGCTCAATTGCAAACCACTTTCCAGTCCTACCCATTCCAGCCTGAACCTCATCTGAAATCATTAGAATACCATATTTATCGCAGAGCTTCTTCACCCTAGACCAGTACTCCGGGGGTGGAACAACATAGCCTCCCTCACCCTGAATGGGCTCAAATATAATGCAGCAGGTTTCATCTGGCGGGACGAACTTCTTGAAGTAATACTCCTCTATAAAGTCAACGCACCAGTATCCGCAATCTGGGAACTCCTGCTTCCATGGACATCGATAGCAGTATGGATATGGCACATGCTCAACACATGGAAGCAATGGTGAAAACCACTTTCTTTGAACCGGCTTACTCGATGTTAATGCCATTGCCCCAAAGAGCCTTCCATGAAATGCCCCTATATAAGCCATGATGTATGGCCTTGAACCCCTAAAGTGCGCTCGAGCAACTTTAAGCGAACCCTCAACTGCCTCAGCACCACTATTACAGAAGAACACTTTCTTCTCAAAACCACCTGGAGTTATTTCAACAAGCTTCTCGGCCAATGCAACTGCAGATTCATAGTAGAAGTCCGTAAGAGAGTAATGAAGTAGCTTTTCAGCCTGCCTTTTAATAGCCTCTAAAACCCTTGGATGCGCATGCCCAACAGATACGACGGCAAGTCCGGCATTCAAATCAATATACCTGTTACCATCAACATCTATGAGAATGCAGCCCTCAGCTCTATCAACAACTAGTGGATACCACCTCACAAACGACTGCATCAAGTACCTTTCATCTCTAGCCAGTAGCTCCTTAGCTTTAGGGCCAGGAGGAGTAACGACTATTTTAGGCACATCCTCCACCACAAACCACCACCGCAATCAACTAGATGAATAAATTGATATAAGGTTTAAGCACTAAGTTGCAGAGTACTCTACTACACCATTAACAACTGTCATTAGAACCCTCACATCCTTAATTTTCTCCTCAGGTATAGCAGTTATATCATCAGATAGCATTACAAAGTCAGCTGCTTTACCAACTTCAATTGAACCCTTCTCATTCTCCTCAAAACCTATGTAGGCAGCATCAAGTGTGAACAGCTTCAAAGCTTCAAGCGGACTTAGACATTCATTCCTAGAGTATTCATACAACTTTATGCCTTCATATTTACCTCTAGTTACAGCAGAATAAATCTGGTATATTGGGTCGAGAGGATCAACAGGGCAATCTGATCCGCCACCAATTCTAACTCCACGATTAATCATAGACTTAAACGGATAAACCCAGCCCGCCCTCTCAGGCCCCACTCTATCCACAGCCCAAAAGTCCGATATTATAAAGCGAGGCTGAACCGAGGCAACCATCCCTATTCTAGCCATGCGCTCAATGAGCTCACCACTCATAACCGAGGCATGCTCAATTCTATGCCTATGATCCTCTCTTGGAAGCTCCCTCAAAACCTGTTCAACTACATCTAAAACCATCTCTACAGCTCTATCACCTATAGCGTGAATTGCACATTGAAGTCCGGCTTCATGAGCAAGCTTAACAGCTCTATAAAGTTCATCTCTACTCATCACTAATATGCCAGTGTTATTTGGATTCACAGGATCATCCCTATATGGCTCCCTCAATGCAGCAGTCCTAGCTCCAAGAGAACCATCAACCAGCAATTTAACACCATTAATTTTCAGGTACTCATCACCAAAACCCCTTATAACTCCAAGCTTAACCATGTGCTCAAGCACATCTCCCCTAATGTATAGTGAAATCTTAATTGGCAATCTACCCATTTTACGCCTCAAAAGCTGAAGAACCCTCAACTCCTCGGGTGTAGCAGATACGAAATGCACTGAGGTCAATCCATGCTTTAAAGCTTCCCTACAAGCCATTTCAGCGGCTTTAAGTGCTTCATCAATTGTTGGAGGAGGTATTTTATCCCACACAAGCGCCATAGCCCTCTCCCTTAAAATACCAGTTGGCTCACCACTCTCATCCCTATCAATCTTCCCACCCTCAGGATCAGGAGTATCCCTAGTTATACCAGCAATTTCAAGTGCCTTTGAATTCACCACACAAATATGGCCGCACACCCTCCTCAAAATAACTGGATGTTCAGGTGCAACTTCATCTAAATCCCATCTCGTAGGATACCTCTTCTCAACAAATTTCTCCTGATCCCAACCCCTACCAATAATCCACTTCCCAACCGGCGTAGACTTAACTCTCTCCCTCACCCGCCTCTTCAACTCCTCAATTGAAGTCACATCCCTCAAGTCAATCCACATAAGTGAAAAGCCAAAGCCAATTAAATGTATGTGTGTATCAATGAAACCTGGAGCAATAGTTCTCCCCTCAGCATCAATAACCCTTGTTCCCTCACCAACATACTTCCCGGCTTCCTCACTGCTCCCAACATAAACTATTCTCCCATTCTTAACGGCAAGTGCTTCAGCTCTAGGCTGCCTATCATTCATTGTAATGATATTAGCGTTCAAAACAACTAAGTCTGCACCAATCCTACTCAAAAACCCACCTCCAAGAACTCTAATCAACTCTAATATAAAGAGTTTTAACAATCAAGCCTAAATTATAAGTTGGAGGTAAATTTTGAAGCTAGTGATCGACTTCATAAAATATCATGGATGTGGAAATGACTTCATCATAGTGGATGAACTTGAAAGAGAAATAATACCTGAAAAATACAAGGGAATTGTTTCCAAGAAAATTTGCAAGAGGAGATTTTCAATTGGAGCCGACGACCTATTAGATCTAGTCCCATCAAGTAGAGCGGATGCATGGATGAGAATATTTGATCCAGATGGAAGTGAAGCAGATATGTGCGGTAATGGAATAAGATGCGCAGCAAGCTACCTATGCGAGAAAACAGGTAAAAGCAAAGTCATAATAGAAACCAGGGCAGGACTAAGGGAAGTAGTGAAAGTGAATGATGAGTTCAAGGTATCAATGGGCAGGCTGCTTAAGAAGTACGGTGAGCAAAGAAAATTCGTCAACTACAGCTTTAAGGACGAGGATGAGCTGCTAGATTTGAAGATGGAGTTCCCAATAATAGGTGAAGTGAATATATCAATAGTCAATACTGGCGAGCCACATGCAGTGATATTCGTTGAAAATGTGGAAGCCGAAGACCTAGAGAAATATGCTAAAGCAATTGCCAAAAATAAAAGCGTTTTTCCAAGAGGAATAAGCGTGAACCTAGTTCAAGTAATTGATGAGAAGACAATTAAAGTTAGAACTTACGAGAGGGGAGTGTGGAATGAAACACTAGCCTGCGGCACCGGTTCAACTGCTTCAGCAGCAGTAGCATATCTACTTGGAAAAGTTAGGAGCAGAGAAGTAAATGTGAAAGTTAAAGGTGGAGAACTCAAAATAATCGTCCATGAAAATCAACTCTACATGATCGGTCCAGCAGAGAAAGTATTTACGGGCACCATTGAAGTTGAAGTTTAACGAAGAAGTTAAGGCATTACTATCAACTAATAAAGCATTAAGCTAATAACTAGAAACATATTTTGGTGAACTCCATGAGAAAACTGAACATTGAAGAAATTAAGCACTTAATTGTAGGTGCAACAATACTGGGTGTTGGTGGAGGAGGAAGCCCAGAATTCGGACTCAAAATTTTAAGTAAAGACCTCGAAGAGGGGCGCGAACTCCGAATCTCAAACTTCAATGAACTAGATCCAAAATCATATATTGCAACACCATACTTTGCTGGAAGCATACCACCACCAGGAGTAAAGCGTGAAAGAAAGGAGTTCACCCCCAAGGTAATGGTTAAAGCACTAAAATTACTTGAAGAGCAAATTAATAGCAGAATATCAGCGGTAATTGCAACTGAAATCGGTGGAGGAAATACTGCAGTAGCACTCCACTTAGGGGCAGTGCTTGGGCTACCATTAGTTGACGGAGACCATGCAGGTAGAAGCGTACCAGAACTAGTTCACAGCACATACTATATTAATGGGATACCATTAACACCAAGCATAATAGCAACAGCCGATGGAGACTATGTAGTATTCAAAGATTACTCTTCAATCCAAAGCTACGAAAACATTGTAAGAGCAATAGCAGCTCAAGCAATGGGAACAGTCTTCGTACTAGATAGCCCAGTTAAAGTGGAAGTAGCATCTAAAGTAGCTGTAAAGGGCAGTATAACTAGGGCAATCAAGCTGGGAGAAGTAGTTGAAAATGCAAGATCAAGCGGTGAAGATGTAGCTTCAGTAGTAGCTGAAGAATTAAATGGATACATTATTATGAGGGGAAAAGTAAGCAAGCACGACTTGAGGGAGAAGGCTGGATTCCTCATAGGGAACACGTATATTGAGGGTATAGGTGAATTTGAGGGAAAAAATCTTAGAATATGGGTTAAAAACGAGAACATAATTGCATGGATTAACGATGCACCAATAGTGCTGCCACCAGACCTAATAATACTGATAGGTGAGGATGGATATGGAGTTGTAAACAGCAAAATTAGGATTGGAATGAAGATTTCAGTTATAGCAGCACCTGGACCAAATGAATGGAAAACACCAAAGGGACTAGAGGTCGTTGGACCCAAGCACTTTGGATTCAACTATGAATATAAGCCAGTCAAAGAATTAGTGGAGGAAGTATTAAAATGAGAAAATATAAGATAATGGTAATTACACCAATAATCAAAGACATACCAACACCTCTTGGCGAAGAAAACTTCTATGAGAAGAATGCATCACCAGACTTTGAAGTAGCAACTACAACCATAAGCTTCGGCCCAGCATCAATAGAATGCTTTTATGATGAAGTTTGGGCCGCACCATTTGTAGTCGAAAAGGCTAGAGAAGCAGAAAGAAAAGGATATCATGGTATCCTAGTAGATTGCTTCATGAACCCAGGGGTTAAAGCAACTAGAGAAGTCGTAGATATTCCAGTAGTTGGAGCCGGAGAAGCAGCCATAATCACCGCATTAATGCTCGGAGACTCATTTACCATAATAGATGTTGGGCCAGAGAAGTATGTCAAGAAAACCCCGCCCCCAATTGTCAGAGAAATAGGAGTAGAATCCAGATTCGCATCAATTAGAGGAATTGGAATCCAAGTACTAAATTTGAAGGAGACAAAAGAGCTAGTAAACATAATAGCCGAAGAATCCATGAAAGCGGTAGAGGAGGATGGTGCAGACATCATAGTCCTCGGATGCACGGGACTAGCAGGAATAGCCGAGCAAATAGAGCTCAAAATAGGTGTCCCAGTAATTGATCCAGCACTTTCAGCACTAAAAATGCTTGAAGCACTAGTTAGAATGAACTTAAAGCATAGTAGAAAAACATACATTAAACCTCCAGAAAAAGAAAGGAAGTTACCGGTATAGCGCTATCTATACGATTCAAGTACAAGCTCATAAACCAAGTCCCTCTCAGTAATAATACCAATCAACTCTCCATCCTCAATTACAGGCAATGCGCCAATATTATGCCTCATCATGACAGCCGCAACACTACCAAGGTCAGCGCTGGGATCAATTGTCACAACACGTTTAGTCATAATTTCTGAAACTGGAACTCTCAATATATCGTAAATGCTTCCTCTCGGTGAAAACTTGAATGCATTCTTAAAATCAAAAGCTCTAATTATATCCATACAAACCACTATTCCATGTAAAAACCCATCCTCAACTACTGGTAATCTTCTAAAGCCTAAATTCACCATTGTCTGAGCAGCATCCCTAATAGTTGCTTCAGGATAAGTGACTATGACATCCTTAGTCATAACTTCATGAACTTTTCTCCCCACAATTTTATCAGCCATAAATCTAAGAATATCCCTCTCAGTTATTATGCCGTAAACACGATCATTTTCATCCACTATCGGAATAGCCCCAACATTATTAACTACCATTCTCTCTAATACATCAATCATGGTCTCATCAACTGAAGCCCGAATAACATTTCTAGTCATTATTGATTCAAGCGGCTCCTCCATTGACGAATATATATCTCCAAAATGCTTTTCATCAACAATTCTAAAGAAATCACCACCACCAAAGTAATTGACAAGATCAGTTGAAGTCACAATTCCAACCAAACTCCTATTAGGCATTACAACGGGGAGCCTTCTAAAACCATTGTTCAACATCAACTTCACAGCTTCCCTAATGGGTGCCCTCTGCGAGACAGTTACAACAGGTCTATTCGCTATTACCCTAAGCTCTCCCTCAACCTCATGAATTCTATCCGAGAAATTTGGCTTACCATCACTCCTCAGAAATCTAGCCTCAATCATTCTCTTCTTTTTAAAATACATTTAAACACCACTAAAACTGTTAAATTGAAGCAAATATATGGTTTACTCCACACCCAACTACTTTAAAGGAGTTAAAGGTGAAACAACCCTATTACCACCCCTCCTCTTAGCCTCCCTTAAAAGCTTCAGAGCAAGCCTACGCGTAGGCCCATCATATGCATCCCTCCTAGATCTCGCCGGCTTACCACTAATTGCACCAAGAGCCACAGCAATGGTAATTGAGCCACCAAGCCTCCTAATTTCTCTTCTAATTGCCTCTAGATCCCTCACAATATTCCTTAAAATCTCATCATCTACATCAGGTATTTCCAGCACGACTTCCTCAGTTCCCCTCACCCTATCAAGCCCATAAACTACGACAGCAAAGTACTTTCTAACAAACTGTTCAACTAAATCAGTAAGCGCTCCAGTTATAATATTGGGTGTGTACTGGTTCCAGCCATGTTTAGCAGTTAATTCCTCAAATCTATCTAGATCCATTACTATTACGCATCCATAACCCATGAACTCACCTTAGCGTCAGCTGAGGACCACTTCCTCATTCACTCAGCTAAGGGTACTCTCATCATCCAAGATAAAAGTGCACCACGTAGAGTTAAGGTTTACGCATGACCTCAGAAAAGCATTTTAATATCATAGCTTTCATTTTAAGATTATGAGGGCAGCCCTTAAATGATAATTCATGGAATATACAAGCATGCATGCCCAAACTGCGAGGGAGAAGAGGACGATGCCAGACTACTAATAGGGCTGCCATGCCCCAAATGCCTACCGAAAAAAGCAGATCATAGACTCACATTAGAAGAACTTTACCTTGAACTTAAAAAGCATGGAACCTTGAGAGAACTTGAAAAAATGTATAAGTTAAATAGAGGGCTGAGGGAAGTTGATGAGCTATTTAATAAGGCCACTGGATCCAGGCTCTGGAGTGTTCAGAGAGCATGGGTTAAAAGGGTTCTTAAAGGTAGAAGCTTCACGATCATAGCTCCAACAGGAGTAGGTAAAACAGTATTCGGTATAATAATGTCGCTTTACATCGCAAATAAAGGCGGCAAGGCATATATCATCGAACCAACAACTCCATTAGTAACCCAAGTTTATGAAAAGCTAGTCGAATTTGCATTTAAAGCTGGACTAAAGGTTCGAGTAGTAGTTTACCATGCAAAACTCAAATCTAAAGATAGAAAGGAAGCTTTGGAGAGAATTGAAGCTGGAGATTTTGATGTACTTGTCACAACATCAGCCTTCCTCTCTAAGCGGTTTGAATCCTTAAGGAAATTTAAATTTGATTTCATATTCGTAGATGATGTAGATGCAATATTAAAGAGCTCGAAAAACATCGATAGAGTCCTCATCCTCATGGGTTATAGTGAAGAGGAAGTTGCTAAAACCTATGAGCTAGTTAAGGTTAAAAGTAGAGTTGCCAGGCTCTTCAGGTTTAATAGAGAAAGCCCTGAACTCAAAAATCTACTCGAAACACTTGAGAAACTAAGTTATCAAATTGAGAAATTTAGAGGTAAAGTTACCTCGGTACTCGTAGTTTCAAGTGCCACAGGCAGACCCAGAGGACTAAGAGTTAGACTGTTTAGAGAACTCTTAGGCTTCGATGTTGGATCTCGATCCGAATTACTCAGAAACGTCGTAGATACATATTATATACCTAGGCCGGGGGAGAACATTGAAGATGTAATCGTAAAGTTAATATCGAAGCTCGGTAGAGGAGGATTAATTTTCGTCCCAATAGATAGGGGAATAGACTACGCCAAGGAACTAGCGCAAAAACTCTTGGAAAGAAATATTAGGGCTGAGGCATTTTCATCAGAAAACATCGAGGCACTAAGCAGGTTTATAGAGGGTGAGAACGACATACTAGTTGGCGTAGCCTTCTATTATGGAGTTATGGTTAGAGGACTAGATTTACCGGAGCACATTAGATATGCAATATTCACGGGAATACCAAAATTCAAATTCAGCACCAAACTTGATGAACCACACCCAATGAACATACTAAGAGGACTCACAATTCTAAGCGAAGTTGTTGAGGGAAGCGAGAGGAGAAGAATTGAAAGGCTCATTGCAAGGATCCGGAGATACATGCAAATTCTACCAACAGGCATGATTGCAGAAATTAGGGAGAAGCTGGCCAAAAATGAAAAGCCCACAAGCGAAGTGGAAAAAACATTCTATGAAGCCCTAAATATTCTGAGAGACTACTTGCAGAAAAAAGAAATTAAAGATAAGCTAATGGAACTAGAGGACATCAGGCTTATCGAGGAAGAAGGTAAAACGTACATACTAATCCCGGATGTAATGACATACATTCAAGCCAGCGGAAGAACCTCAAGAATGTTTGCAGGTGGACTAACTAAGGGACTCTCAATAGTAATAACAGATGATGAAAAATTGCTTAGAGGATTAATTAAGAGAACTAGATGGATAGTAGAAGACATTGAATGGAAAAACATAAATGAAGTAAATTTAGACCAAATAATCAAGGAAATCAATAGAGACAGGGAAATAGTAAAGAAGCTGAGAACCGGTGAAATTAGCGTTGAATTCAAAGACCCAATGAAAACTGCATTAATGATAGTTGAATCACCAAACAAAGCTAGAACAATAGCCAACTTCTTCGGTAAACCAAGCATAAGGAGACATGGAGAACTCAGAGTATATGAAGTCTCAACAGGAGACCTACTACTCATGATAACTGCAAGCGGAGGACACATATACGACCTAGTCATAGGTGAGGGATATCATGGAGTCAGAATAGTTAATGGAGGGAAAATGTTCATACCCATATACACCTCCATTAAGAGATGCCTAAAATGCGGACACCAATTTACGGAGGAAAGCAGCGAATGCCCAAGATGTGGAAGTAAGGAGATAAGAGATAGCCTAAAAACAATCGAGTTCATAAAAGAGCTATGTAGTGAAGTAGACGTAGTCCTAATAGGCACAGATCCAGACACTGAAGGAGAAAAAATAGGTTGGGACTTAGCAGTACTCCTAATGCCATACTCAAACAGTATAAGGAGAATAGAATTCCATGAAGTAACTAAGAGGGCAATAATGGAGGCCATAAAGAAGCATAGAGACTTTGACGAAAACCTTGTTGAAGCACAAATAGTTAGGAGAATAGAGGATAGATGGATAGGATTCGAATTAAGCATGAGATTATGGAAGGCATTTGAAAGACACTGGTTATCAGCAGGCAGAGTTCAAACACCAGTACTAGGATGGATAATAGAGAGAGCTGAAAAATACAGGGAAAGCATTAGAAAAGTCTACAGAATATTCCTACCATTCAACATTATAGTTGAAGTACTTGAAGATGAGGCAGCAGAAAAGTATGTCAAAGGAATGAAAGTTGAAGCAAAAATTGAAGTAGAAGAGGAACGTGAGGAAGAGGTGCACCCTCCACCACCATATACAACCGATTCATACCTACAGGATGCCTCAAGATTACTAGGACTAACAGCACCACAAGCAATGCAGATAGCACAAGACCTCTTCGAACTAGGATTCATAACTTACCACAGAACAGACAGCATAAGAGTTTCGAGTACTGGTCAAGTGGTAGCTAGAGAATACCTAAGCGAAAAGCTAGGAGAAAAAGCAACGCAATTATTTATTCCAAGGAGCTGGAGCGAAGCAGGAGCACATGAATGCATTAGGCCAACGAGACCCATGGACGTTGATAGAGTAAGAGAGCTCATAGCGGAGGGAGTAATAACACCAATAAAGCCATTAACAAGAAGACACTACCAAGTCTATGACATGATATTCAGAAGATTCATGGCCAGCCAGATGAAGCCAGCTAAAGTAGTGAAGCAGAAATTGAAAGTGGAAGTTCTAGGAGTAATCAAGCAAATTGAGCGCGTAGTTGAAATAATAGAGCCGGGATTCTTAACAATAAACCCGATAATTAAAGCTGAAGAAAGAGCCAAATCTGGAGTGTATGAAGCAATAGATGTTAACGTCAGAAGAAAAGCACTAGTCCCACTCTACAGCCATGGAGATGTCATAAGGCTAATGAGGGAGAGAGGGATAGGTAGACCATCAACCTACGCTAAAATAATACAAACCCTACTTCAAAGGGGCTATGTAATGGAAACAAAGCGCAAGAAGCTACTGCCAACCGATTTAGGTGTAAAGGTGTACAACTATCTATCAGAAAAATACCCAAGTTTAGTATCCGAAAGCAGAACAGCATTACTTGAAAAATTAATGGATCAAATTGAGAGGGGAGAGAGAAATTATCTAGAAGTGCTCAGAGAGCTATACCAAGAGATAACCTCAATAAACCATAAATAGCTACTCGATGAATCCGAGAAGCATGCAGAGAAAGCCAGTAACTAGGCCAGCCATCACCGTTGCTAAGCAGTACCTTAATTCCCTATTACCAGCAGTTTTACCAAGAACCATACCTAAAATAAACAGCAAAATTACAACAATTATTATTGAAAACGAGAAGGCATCATTGACCGAGATAAGGCCTTCAACACTAATCAAATATGGCAGTGACACTAGGAGTGAGGAAATTAAGGCCGCCAAGCCGCTGGCCAAACCCGACTTGAAGATATGAGATCTACCTAGCCGCTCAATTCTCCTAAGAACATCCCCCCTAAGATAAACAAGCTTCGGCCTCAATGGCTCCAAGATCCTAGCTAGCTCAGCCTCCTCAATTAAAATTGCAGCAGTAAATCCGGAAACACACATTGCAATACCAGCATTAACAATTGAAGTCAACAAAATCTTGGCTGAAAGAAAGCCTCCAAAATAGGCTCCAAGAATTAGCCCAAGAAAAGCAACAGCTTCATCAAAAGCATTGACTATGAAATATCTTTTAGGGACATCCCTTATCCCAGCAATCCAGCTTGAAAGCTGAGATCTAATTACCTGATCCCTAATAGAAACTCCAATTATTGAAACTAAATCATCACCGGACAACTATGCCATCTCCAAAATTCACTAAGAATTTCTAAATAAATAGATTTTGAGAAAATTAGCAATGCAAGAAATTCCATTTACCACCTCAATATAAGACAAAGCCATATATGTACATGTTAACTTTGAATTGCATAATTAAGATTTCTAGGTAGGAGCGTTTAAATTCAAGCAAAACATAAATTGTAGCGATAGGGGGTCAAAATTAATTGAGTGAAGTAATAAACATAGTTTTTCAAGTAGGATTCGGCGTGCTAGCAGGCTTTGTCTCAGGATATGCATTTAAAAAGCTAGTTAAAGCAATTCTATTCCTAATAGGAGTAGCAATAATATTCATCATGTACTTGAACTGGCAGGGCTACATCAATGTGAACTACGATATTCTAGTTAGTAAAATTGAAGAATGGATTGAAAGCATTTCAGGTCAAGGAAATATAATTGCAAGCCAAATAGTGGCCAATCTACCATTTGCGGGCTCATTTCTAGCTGGCTTTGCCATAGGGCTGCATAAAGCCTAAGACTTAAATATTACTAGTAATACAAGTATAACTGGTGATACTTTGGGGGAGGAGAAGAAACCCCTAAGCATTAGAGGTGTTGACAGGGAGATATATAAACAAATAACGAGCCTCGCCAAGGAACTTGGAAAAAATATAGGTGAGGTTGTAAATGAAGCATTCAAATTATATATTTCGGTAGTTAAAGGCTCAGAAACTGCAGCGCGAACTATCTCATCGGCGCTCAGCGAATTAAAGAGGGCATTTGAGGAGGGATTAGCTGAATCGAAAGCATCTATAATTCATGGATTAAGTGAACTAACAGTTACTAAAGATGACTTGGAAAATTATGGTAGACAAGTAACATTTAGCATGATCGATAAGCTCGAATTTAGCCCCGATGTTAATGCAGAAACCTTCGATAAATATGTGAAGGCAATAGTTATGTGCAATGAGGTAAGAATACCAAGCAAAATCCCAAAACTCCTGGCTGGCTCTAAGTGCAGGAATGTGAGAAAGCTAGTAGTATATGAGGATTAAAATGCATGAAATTGTAAACTATTATTCCTCTAATTTTTCAGGTGGACTGCTAAGTTTAGCTCCCTCATGAACTTTAACGCTATTTCTAAATAGCACCTTTCCCTTAACCTCGCATCCTCTACCAATTTCAACATCAGAACCCTCCACACTATCGCAAATCACACCTTCAATATAAACTCTATTCTTTGCACGAATATTTGATGTATATAATCTACCTTCACCTCCTCTAAATCCAAGAATAGTAACCCCAAAAACTACAATCCCCCTCTCACGTGGAGTACTTCGAATTTCAATATCATCAGCTTCAATGCCACGCTTAATTTCGGATGTACCCTTCAAATCAGCGAGGAAAGTCTTGGCCTTAACTGATCCATTAACAACAATTCTACCTCTAACATCAATCAAACCATCACTCTTAAGGTTCCCAAAAACCTTGAGAGAACCAGATGACACCATGGATTCAGATATTGTTAAGTCTCCATCAACTCTACATGAACCCGAAATTGACATCATGTCGCATGAAACTTTATCGTTAAAGCTTGCACTGCCAGAGACGCTTATTTGATGAGCTTCAATAAGCCCATCCACGGATAATGATCCTGAAACTCTAAGCAACTTAGTCTTCAAGTCACCTATAACTCTACCACTACCACTAACTTCAAATTCATCTTCAGAGAATTTTCCGCTACCACTAATTCTAATAACGGGAATCCTTCTAAGAGCCCTCTCATAACTATCAAATTTCTCGGCCAACCTAATCAACTCCCAGAACAGACTTTAAGAGATCTCTTATCTCAATCAGTAGCATCCTCATCTCCTGAATTCTCTTCCTTAACTCCTCAATTACCTCTTCATCAGATAGCTTGACATATTTAAGCTCAGACAATCCTATACCTCCTGAACACCCTTGAGTAAATCCTTAATTTCCTTTAGTATCTCAATTAGTTCATCGAATTCCTCCAGCATGGCTCTTTGATGGGCCCGCATCAAATTTAGCTTTTCACGGTCAACTCTACTTGAAGTATCACTTATGGACTCAAATAAACCCTCACCAATACTCACAGCAGATATTAGAAAAGCAGCTCCAATAGCAGCTATGCAAATAATTCCAGCAATAATTTCATTAAAGTGGTACTTAACCATAAAGTATATGGTTGAAACTGGAACACCAAGCCCAATACCAATAATTACCATGGTGATCAGGAAAGCTGAAAAGCGGCTCAACCATTCCCCCTCCTCTTAAAAAGCCTCTTAATAACATCGGGGCTTATCACTATTCTAAAATTCTCAACCATATAATACCTTACGGGTGGCAGAGACTCCACCCTCTTCTCAACCTTAACTTCTTTAATTAAGCCGAGCTTCTTCAAGCTAGTCAAATACAAATGGATTAGTGGATAAGGCTTATTGAGCTCTCTTGAAATAGCATAGGCGCTTTTAGGTTCATCACATATGGAGAATAGAATCCTCAGTCTAAGCGGATTTGCTAGAGCCTTAAGCAACTTAACCATCTCCCTCTCATCCTTAATTTCCACAATAGAATGACCTCCAAAAAGTGTAAAACAATGTATATATAAAAAATTTTCTATATACTTTTCAGCCAAACCCCGGAGTCATGAGGGAAGTTGAACTCTAAAATTATGCTTTTTCAATTCATCCTCATATTGAAATATTAGAGGTGTGCCGCCAGTATGAAGGAATATAACAGTACTGCCCCTCGGGATCTCTCCCTTCCTAACTAAGTCTATTAGACCCATCATTGCCTTACCAGTATAAATGGGATCTAGTATTATGCCTTCTTTCTTGGCAACCATCTTAACTACATCAACTACATCCCTAGTAACTATTCCATATCCACCACAAGTGTACTCGTCATAAACCACTATATCCTCATAATCCAGTGTAACAGGCAGTCCAGTTAGCTTTGAAGTCTCATCGGCAAGCTTCTTAACTACACTTCTGATACGCTCCCTATCTCCGCCACAGGACATGCCTAGCACCTTTATGTCGGCATTCATGGCCTTGAAGCCCAAAGCCAATCCAGTTTGTGTTGCTCCAGAGCCAGTTGAGTGAATAAGATATGATGCATTTATTCCCCTCTCATTTAATTGATGAAGAATTTCAACTGAAGCATTGAGATATCCAAGCGAGCCTATTGGGCTAGCTCCACCACCAGGTATGATATAGGGCTTCTTGCCCTTCTCTTCAAGCTCCCTAGCAACTTCATTCATTATCTTCGGAATTTCACTTCTATCGACATCATAAACCCTGATATCAGCACCTAAAATAGCATCTAGAAGCAAGTTTCCCTTAACAGCTTTAGGTCCAATAGATCTCAAAACCAAGATCACATCCAACCCATACTTCCTGGCGGCTGCAGCAGTTAATCTCGCATGATTTGAGCATAGGGCTCCAGTAGTTATTACGGTGTCAGCACCCTTCTTGAGGGCATCAGCAATTAGGAATTCAAGCTTCCTAGCCTTATTACCTCCAAAAGCAAGCTCCATCACATCATCCCGCTTAAAATAAATTTTCACTCCAAGCTCCTCACTCAGCTTTGGTGCATACTCAAGTGGTGTGGGAAGCGATATCAACTTGACTCTTGGAAACCTAGAAATCAACATTCAAATCACCATTTTGAGCTATATACTATTCAAAGCTATAAAAGCTATACTAAACTCCTGAAATGCTAGCTGCAAAGAAAAGTGAACCTCAGCGAATCCACTGGCACACTTCCTACTTCTCCTCTTCCTCCTCATCCCTCACTGGCTCGACCTTCACCTTCAATCCAACCACTTCAACAATTCTAACCTTCTCCCCAGCCCTGATTTCATGATCCGAGAAAGCCGTCCACGTATCGGAAGCCACAAGCACTACTCCATATTCACCCGGCTTTATGTCGGTTTTAGCTATACCAGTCATCCCCACAAGCTTTCTCAAATCAAACATAGTCCTCCTCAACCTCAGGGCTTGCCGAACTCTATCAATATAGAATACCAGGAAACCACCACTAACGGCTAATGCAATAATTATAGCGTACTGGGGAATTGTCACCTCAATATATGGCTGCTCACGATACATAAGGACTATGCTTACAGCCCATAAAGCTAAACCAGCAAACCCGAACACTTGTATGCCAGGATACTTTAATTCAACAACTAGAAGTGCAGCTCCGAGGATCATTAGTGCAAGAGCAGCGGCACTAACCCCCAGAATACCCATTCCAAAAAGCGACAGCACAATCATTGCTGCTCCAATAAAACCGTACACCTGTATCCCAGCAGTAAACAAGTCAACAAGTATTAGCCAGAAGCCAAGCTCGAACAGCAAACCTATCACTAGTGGATCATTGAGAACAGAGTAAAATTGGTGAACAAAACCCGGCTTTAAAACAACTACTTCAGCCCCACTCCAACCCATTTCATCCAGAACTTCATCAACCGTGTCAGCCATGAAGTCGATCATGTTAAGCTCCAAAGCCTCCCGAGCAGTTAAATCAAGATTCTCAGTCACAAATTTAACTGCAACTTGAACTCTCTCATCATCTACGCCGTACTTCCTCTCAGCCAAAGCCTTCATTCTAGCAATTGCATAGTTCAGCACCTTAGGATCTACTGGCTGAGAGGGATCAATTGATCTCGGCTGACAAGAACCGATAACCGTTCCATCAGCCATAGCAAGGTACTTGGCGGCTAGAGCAATAAACGTACCAGCCGAGGTAGCTTTAGCTCCCCGAGGGCCGACCCAAACAACCACATCAACCTTAGCGTTGAGAAGCAGGTTAATGATCTTATCCATGCTATCTAAGTATCCACCATAAGTATTCAGCCTAACTATGAGGGGGCAATTCTCGCTCTCAGCTCTACCCAAGGCACTGCTCAGAAAGTTGTATGCTCCATAATCAATGTTCATATCCACCTCCGCCAAATAAACCCTAGAAAAGCCTACACTAATAGCAGGCTGAGCACTCGAAAACAGCGTTAAGCATAGCAGTGGAAATAGCACTATCAAGATAACCCTTAAACCAATTGAAGCTCTCCAGCACTTCATATCTGTAGTCATCCGAGATAAGCAGTGTTCACGAAATTAATTAATTTATTGCTTTAAATAAGCCAAAAAGTATATATGAGGCCAAAGCAAGGTTAGCAGGCTAACTCAACTACTGAGAACTGTGTTCTCGGTGGTTGAGTTAAGCAGTTAACGGGAGGGTAGATTAGAGTGGCTAGGAAGAGATTTAGGAAGAAGCCAGTTCAAGTAGGAGAAACATACGATGTAAACGTAACTGAAGTAAGTAGAAGAGGAGACGGCGTAGCTCGAATAAAAGGCTTCGTAATCTTCATACCTGGAGCTCAAGTTGGCGATCAAGTAAAGATATTGATAGTGGCCGTTAAGGATAGATTTGCAGTTGCAAGAGTACTTGAAGAATAGGATCTTAAAGCTACGTGAAAACGAAGGCAAACTCCATTTTTAATATATTCTTTTTAGAACAGCTATATTGATGAAAGGATGGATGGGAAGCCTACTCGAAGTAGACCTCGAAAGCAAAAGCACAAAAACCATAGAGCTAAGCAGGGAAGTACTGCTAAAATACGTGGGAGGCAGAGGGCTAGGCGTATATTATATGAATGCCAAAATAGACCCAAAAGTAAACCCGCTTTCCAAGGAAAATCCAATAATTTTTGCTACTGGACCATTAACTGGAACAATAGCCCCATCAAGCAGTAGATGCACAGCCATATCCAAGTCCCCGCTCACAAAAACAATTTTCGACTCAAATGCTGGAGGGAACTTCGGAAATGCAATTAAACAAGCAGGATTAGATGCAATAGTGGTAAAGGGAAGGAGTAGCAGACCAGTAATCCTAATAATTGATGACGGAGAAGTCTCAATAGAGAGCGGTGATGGATATTGGGGTATGAAAACAAGTGAAACCATAAAGGCATTGAAGAAAGATTATGGAAGGGAATTTGAAATAGCATGCATTGGACCGGCCGGTGAAAATGGGATTTACTTCGCAAACATAAGATGCAGCCATGAAAACTTCTTTGGACGCGGCGGCCTAGGAGCAGTCATGGGCAGTAAAAATCTTAAAGCAATAATTGTCAGGGGAAACAGAAAAGTCGAAGTCCACGATCAAGAAGAGCTCATTAAGCTGATGAGAAAGTGTATCGATAGATTAAAGATAAATCCATTAACTGGAAAAGCACTACCGAGATTTGGAACAAGATTTCTCACCAAAATAATTAACAACTCAAACGCACTACCAGCCTTAAACTTCAAATTGAGAAGTTGGAACAAAGCCAATGAACTTTCAGGTGAAGTATTTAGGCAGTACATAATAAGTAGAAGCTCATGCCCAGGCTGCCCAATAGCCTGCAAAAACACTACGAAAATTAATGGAGTGGAAGTTCATGGACCTGAATACGAAAGTGTATGGGCACTTGGAGTCAACTGCGGATTAAGTAGTTTAAAGCACTTAGCTGAGGCAATCAGGCTATGCGATGAGCTTGGACTCGATACCATAAGCATGGGTGGAGCCATAGCCTGCCTAATGGAAATGAGTGAAAGGGGAGTAATAGAAGAGAAAATTGAGTGGGGAAGTGGAGAGGCAATCATAAAATTGATAAAGTGCACTGTCCAGAGAAAGGGGCTGGGTAAGCTTCTATCACTAGGCTCTGCTAGAATGGCTGAAAAGCTTGGACGCAAAGAACTATCAATGACAGTGAAGAGGCTGGAACTCCCAGCATATGATCCAAGAGAGCTATTCGGAATGGCACTAGCCTATGCAACTTCAAATAGAGGTGGATGCCACTTAAGAGCATACATGACCTCAATGGAAGTGTTAGGACTACCAATATTAATAGACAAGAAGACCATCATAGGTAAGGCAGAGCTAGTAGCAGTAAATCAAAATTTCCTAGCAATAGTCGATTCACTTATCACATGCAAGTTCGCAGCACTAGAACTCGATGATGAAATTCTAAGCCACATCCTAAGTAGCGTAACGGGAATAAAATTTGATAGAGGGATGCTAATGAAGATTGGAGAGAGAATATGGAATCTAGAGAGGATGTTCAATTTGAAAGCAGGAATATCACCAGAAGAAGACACACTACCCAGCAGACTTCTAAAGGAAGTACCATTGAAAGAAATGCTGGAAGCATACTATCAAATTAGAGGTTGGGATCGCAATGGCATACCCCTCAAAAGCAAGCTCGAAGAACTCCAATTGTTAGGGGAGATGACGGGCATTGAAGGCTAGAAATGAAGCATGGAAGATATTTAGACTATATGGTAGAAAGCTAACTGAAAAGGGATATGTTGCAGGACATGGCGGCAATTTAAGTATTAGATTTGGAAATAAGATGTTCATTACAAGACATGGATGCACACTTGAAGACGTGAAATTAGAAGATGTAATTGAAATTGAAATTGAAAGCGAGACAAGCTTCGACGCCATATCATCAACTGAAACAGTAGTTCACAGAGAAATATATAGGCAAACTCAAAACCTGGCAGTCATGCATGCCCATACACCATATGCCATTGCAATATCGTTTTTCACTGAAACACTAAAACCAATAGATGCGGAGGCAAGGCACATACTTAGGGAAGTGCCAATAGTTGAAGGAAGAGCCGGATCAAAAGAGCTGGCCATGAGAGTAGCATCAGCACTTAAGGAGCACCATGCAGTGATAGTCAGGGGGCATGGAACATTTGCAGCATCACAGACAATGGAGCTAGCATATAGGCTACTATGCATGGTAGAGAAATCAGCTCAGCAAATCTATTTAACAGAAATCTTAAAAAAACTTGGACTGAAATTTATAGAGCCAAGGGAAATATAGGTTGATCACCATGTACGACTTAATCATTATTGGTGGTGGACCCGCTGGATTAACAGCAGCAATCTATGCCTCAAGAGCCGGCCTCAAAACACTCATTCTCGAAAAAAGAGTTCCTGGGGGCAAGCTAAGTGAAATACCGCATTTGGAGAACTTCCCAGGACTCCTAGAACCAATAAATGGAATGGAGTTAGCAATGAAAATGTATCAACAAGCAACAAAGTTTGGCACCGAAATAAAGTATCCAGAAGCAGTTGTAGATTTAGAGCTAGATGGATTAATCAAGAAAGTTAGAACTAGAAAGGGAGAATACAGAGCTCTAGCAGTCATAATAGCAACGGGTTTGGAAAAGAAGAAGGCACTTGTTCCAGGAGAAGCGGAGCTACTGGGCAAGGGAGTAAGCTACTGTGCAGTCTGTGATGGACCACTCTATAGGGGAAGGCAAGTTGCAGTATTAGGAAACAATGATAAAGCCGTTGAAGAAGCAATATTTCTATCAAACTTGGCTGAAAAAGTCTACTTAATAACTGATGGACTAGACATTGAAGCACCAAAAGCACTCATAAAAAAGATGGAAGGAGCAGGGAAAATAGAAGTAGTAAAGGCAAAACTAATTAAAATAGTTGGAGAAAAGCAAGTAGAAAAAGTTGTAGTTGAAAAAGAGGGATCTGAAGTAGAGATACCCATTTCTGCAATATTCATTGCTAAAGGAGATGAGCCAAAAACGGAAATATTCAAGAAATCAGGACTAAGAATCAGCGAAGCAGGCTTCATAACCGTTAATGAGGCGCAAGAAACCAACATTAAAGGAGTATATGCAGCAGGAGACTGCACTGGTAGGGGAATGCAAGTAGTTGTAGCTGCAGGAGATGGAGCAGTAGCAGCATTATCGGCAACAAGATACATAAGGGCAATTAAGGCGAAAATGAGCAAGGTAAAGCATGAGCAGGGACTATTCTACATAGAAATAGAGCATGGTAAAAGAGCATATCATAGATTTGAAGTCAAGGGAGACACCATGAAAATGATGAGCACATACACACCACCAGAATATAGAGGGCTGGGATTAGCTAGCAGAATAGTAGATGAAGTAATCATGCACGCAAAGAAACTTGGCATAAGAAACTTAATAGTCGAATGCAGCTACGTCAAGCACTGGATAGAAAAGAATCCAGATAAGGTGAGCAATTTCCAAGTAAAATATGATATAAAAGCGTAGGAGGAGCCTTGAAGCTGCAAGAGAGCACTATACCGGATGTTCAAAGCACAGCAAAAAGAAAAATCTACATAACTGTAATTGGGAGCAGCAATAACATTTCAAGGGAAGTATATGAAAGAGCTGTTGAAGTTGGCAGACTATTAGCAGAAAATGATGCAATAATAGTCACTGGTGGTAGAACGGGTGTCATGGAAGCCGTTTGCAAGGGGGCAAAGGAAGCTGGAGGAGTAACCATAGGAATACTCCCGGGATTGACGAGAGATGAAGCCAATAAGTATGTCGATATAGCAATACCCACAGGCATGGGATTTGCTAGAAATGCAATAAACGTTGTTGCGGGAGATGCAGTAATAGTAATCGCGGGAGGACCAGGAACACTCTCGGAAGTAGGACTTGCTCTAGCCTATGGGAAGCCAGTCATAGTGCTAGCTGGAACAGGCGGAGTAGCAGATATGATTGCCCAGAAAGGCAAAGTTGGACTCCATAAAGTTGAAGTAGCTATAACGCCAAAAGAAGCAGTTCAAAAAGCAATAAAACTAGCATATGAGAAAATTAGCCCAGACGTTTAATATTCCTAGAACCACAGTAGGGACACTTAATCTCGCCACTCTCATCTCTAACACTGAAGTAGCCGCCGCCCCTCCTAGACTTACAGTCCCTACAGACATAGCGCACCCGCCCCATGGCTACCACCAATTACGTGATTATATTGCTAAGTATTTCAATATTATCAATAAAACAGGTAAGGTATGAGCAATTAGAGATGTACGATTGGTGAATTAAATTTAAACTAATTATGCAAGTTAAAGCCAACTTGAGATGAAGGGATAAACATTGAATATTCCAAGAAAATTGCGAAACGAACTTCCAATCCTAGCTTTAATTATTGGATCCTTCACATTCTATATGACAGTACTTAACAGGCACCCCTTAATCTATGGGATCGACGGCCCATACTATTTGATCCAAGTCGAAAGCCTAATCACGAGCTGGAAGCTGAAATATGGAGATCCTCCCCTAGCCTTCCTGATATTTGCATTGGCAACAGTTTTAATGAATGGAAATAAAACATTAGCCATAAAAACCTGCATAGCAATTTCATCAACGATATCAGCGGTACTAATATACTTACTGGTCAGGAAAATAGCTGGCAAAAATGCTGGTATACTCGCATCGACCATATATGCCTTCAACGCGCTCCACATTAGACTAATGAACGACTTCCTCAAAAACCTACTTGGAATACCCTTCCTCCTCATATTAATTCACTCCTTAAATGAGCTAACTGAGAGCTTCAATATGAAAAGGCTAGCAATATCCTGCATAGCACTCACTCTAACATACCTAACTCACATACTGGACTTTGGAGTAGCACTATTATACCTAGTAGCTCACTCAGCACTACTAATCATAATAGGGAGAAATAAGAGAAGTATAGCGCTGAAAACGCTCATAGCAAATCTAGCCTGCATTACCATTATTACCGTAGTAACCCTCGCAATGAAACCGGAACTCTTCACAGACATATATAAGGGCAAATCGCTTCTCAGGGAAATAGCTTTAGAAAATGAAATACACATTACACAAGTGTTTTTCAGTGAGCATAGTGGAATTGCAATAATACCCACACTAATTGCTGGGGCAATTCTATCATTCCACGAGCTTTATAGGCAAAGAAATTTCAAAGCAACATGTATAGCCTCAATAACGATAGTCGGAGCAACATTAAGCCTACCAATAATACCACTTAAATGGCTATGGAGATTTACATTAATGGAGTTCATACCAGCCTCGATTATAATAGGCTATGGAATGAGTAAAATCAGGGATAAAAATGCACTAATTGCACTAGCAATAGTTATAGCCTCACCCATACTCCTCCAATCAATAAATACATCACTAAAAATAGGCCCAATAATAAGTAGTGAAGAACTCAAAGAAATCAAGGAAATGAGAAGGTACATTGAGGAGAATTCAGTAATCATAGTTAGAAGCCCAGCCCTATACTGGGTAGAATACATCACGGGATGCAATATCATAAAACGAATAGACTATGACATCATGAAGCACTACAACCACATCTACATGATTCTACATAAAATCAAGCACATGCAAAGCTTCCCACCGATACCTCCAAGGTCCAAAGTCATATTTAAAGGCAAATACTTCTTACTAGCCAAAATAAAATAACATTAAAAGTGCAGTGCCTAAGCTTTATTAGTTCCAATTTTCAGTTCCATTACGAGGACACATTATGAAGCACCCGAGCAAGGAGATTATTGGAACCTGGAGCAATCTCTTGAAAGGAAAGAAAATAGTGTTGTGCATATGCGGTAGCGTGGCAGCAATTAAATCCCCCGAAATAGCTAGGGGATTGATGAGGCATGGTGCCGAAGTATACATAGTGATGAGCAAAGCAGCAACACTAATAATTCACCCATACCTAATGGAGTGGGCAACTGGAAATCCAGTTGTAACAGAATTAACGGGAAAAGTTGAGCATGTAATGCTATGCGGTAAAACGGAAACAAAAGCAGATTTAGTGCTAATAGCTCCAGCAACAGCCAATACCATTAGTAAAATAGCTTGCGGGATCGATGATACCCCCGTAACGACATTTGTATCAACAGCCCTAGGAACAGGAATACCAATAATGATAGTCCCGGCGATGCATGAAACTATGTATAGAAATCCATTTGTGGCAGAAAACATTGAAAAGCTAAAGAAAATGGGAATAATGTTCATTGGACCAAGATTCGAGGAAGGAAAAGCGAAAATTGCAACACCAGAGCAAGTAATCAATGCCGTCATAAGATACTTCACACCCAAAATTCTAAAAGGAAGAAAAGTGCTAGTCACAGCTGGACCAACAAGAGAATACTTAGACAACGTTAAATTCCTAACAACACCCAGCACCGGGAAAATGGGATTAGCCATAGCTGAGGAATGCATAGCAAGCGGAGCCCAAGTAACCCTAATAATGGGTCCAACAACCCTAAAGCCACCACTAGAGGCCAAAGTGATAAGAGTAATAACATGTGAAGAAATGAGAAATGCAGTTGTAAATGAACTAAAGAAAGAGAAATACGACTACATATTCCTACCAGCAGCACCACTCGACTTCACATTTAAAGAGAGGTTTAAGGGTAAAATTCCAAGCGAAATTCAAGAATTAAATGTCAAGCTAATAGCTACACCCAAAATATCTGCTGAAGCAAGAAAATACGCACCAAACAGCTTCATAGTGGCATTTAAAGCAGAGTATGGCGGTACACTGGAGGAAATGATCAGTAAAGCATATGAAAGACTAATCAGCCAAAAATTAGACTTAATAGTCTTAAATGACGTATCGAGAACAGATATAGGATTTGCATCAGATTACAATGAAGTCTACGTAATTGATAGAAACAAAGATATAATACACATACCAAGAAGAAGAAAGCGGGAAGTAGCGAGGGAAATCATTAGGATAGCTGTTGAGAAGTCGAAAAGCAAGAGCAGTTGAATTGTTCGTCAACCAACGAATAATAAAACGACAAACTTATAAGTCAAACAATTCAATTCACCTCGGATTTAAGCTTCACGTTCCACTTGGAGGAGTATTATTGGTGGATTATAATAGGTTATGGGCTAAAAGAACTAAGCATATGAAAGCATCAGAGGTAAGGGAGCTTCTAAGATGGGCTGTTGAAGGCAAGGTAATAAGCTTTGGCGGAGGCATGCCAGACCCAAAACTTTTCCCAAGAGAAGAGCTTGCACAAATAGCTAGAGAAGTAATCGTTGAGATGGGAGATAAATCGCTTCAATACGGACCCACCCAAGGAATACCAGATCTGAGAGAACAGCTAATAAAGTTCATGGGTAGTGAGGGAATAAGAGTAGGAGACATAAACAATGTCATAATAGTCAGCGGAAGCCAGCAGGGACTAGATATTCTAGGTAGAATCCTAATAGATCCGGGAGATGTAGTCATAGTTGAACTACCAACCTACCTAGCCGCAATAAATGCGCTGAGACCATATGAGACAGAATTCATAGGAATACCACTCGATAATGATGGCATGAGAACGGAAGTTCTAGAAGACAAAATCAAGGAGCTTGAAAGAGAGGGGAAGAAAATAAAATTCATCTACACGATACCAACATGCCAAAATCCGACGGGACTAACCATGAGCATAGAGAGAAGAAAGCACTTACTCGAAATAGCTTCAAAGTACGATCTAATAATAGTTGAAGACGACCCATACAGCTATTACCTCTATGAACCAGTGGAGTTCAAGCATTTAAAGGCAATGGATAAGGAGGATAGGGTAATATACATGAGCACACTCAGCAAAATACTATCGCCAGGACTTAGAATAGGATGGGTTGCTGGAAATGAAGAATTCATTAAGAAAATGGCTTTAGCAAAGCAATCAATAGACCTCTGCACATCACCACTAAACCAGTACATTGCGGCTGAAGCCTTAAGGAAAGGTGTAATTGAAAGGCACATTCCAAAAATAAGGGAAATATATAGAGAGAAGAGGGATCTAATGTTGAAGTCACTTGAAGAGAATATGCCTGAAGGATGCAGATGGGTTAAACCAGTTGGCGGAATGTTCATATTCACGTGGGTACCCCCAGAAATCGATACAAAGCAGATGTTAATGAAATGTATAAAGGAATATGGTGTAGCATATGTGCCTGGACAATCATTCCATGTTGATGGAAGCGGTAAAAATACCATGAGATTAAACTTCACATATCCATCTAAAGACAAAATTAGAATTGGAGTAGAAAGAATAGCGAGAGCATTAAGAGATCAGCTTTCAAAATAAATGGAATTCACCAAATTCCTCTACTCACCTTCCAGCTAACATAAATGTATGGTAAGCTTAAAGTGAAGAGGCAAAAAGCTGAAAATGGAAAGCCAAAAGCAAAGAGAAGCAATGACATCGTTAATCCAAGCGAGCCAATTAATAGTTCACCTACACTTGAGCTCCTAATAGATTTAGCTAATGATCCTTTCGGAGTTACATACCATTTCTCACCCAAGTTAAGTAGCAATTTCAGCGATTGAATGAAAACAAGTGGAGCGAGAACAGCGGCCATAGCAGTACAGCGACCCATAATTACAAAACTTCTGAAGAAGTTGAGCCCCATTCTTCTAGCCACATCATAGTAAGAATAGGCCTGCAAAAACAGAAGGAATAACAATAAAGGCGAGAAGTAAACAGTTGGAATCATCATGTCGAAACCAGCAATTAACGATACTAAGGCTAGTCCAGCAAACATGAAGTTGGCAAGCAGAACGTGATATTGTAGCAAGTACAAGATTAAGTCGAACTTCCAATGCCATGAAATAGCTCTAGAGAAGAGGATCCTATGGAAATACTTTAAAAGCACTTGAGCTGATCCATAAATCCATCTAGCCTGTTGCTTCTTGAAAGCTTCATACGTCTCGGGGTTCTCAACTTGAACAGTAGCACCATTAAGAAAGGACAGCTTCAATCCATTAAGTATAAACCTAACAGATAACTCAATGTCCTCAGCAATAAAACTCTCATTCCACCCACCAATGCGCTCTAAAGCAGACCTTCTAAAGGCACATCCAGAGCCAGGAATGATAATTGGGGAGCCAGACTTAGACTTACCGCCAAAAAATATGGTTGTGAGAAATTCAAGTGAAACGGCTTGAGCTTCAGCTACGGGGCTTGAATCCCCATTATGTGAAACCCATTTAGTAGCTAAACCAGCCACATCCGGATTGCTTTCAAGATAGGATACAACTTTCTCTATGAAAGCTTCTTCAGGAACTGCATCAACATCAAATACAAATACGTACTTACCCGAACACCTCTTAAGGGCATAGTTAAGTGCTCCAGCTTTAAAGCCATAGGGTTTCTCCCTCCTATAAACCTTAACATCAAGTCTATCACCAAACATAGAATACACGAACTCCTCAATCCTTCTAAAATAGCTCTCCTCATCATCGCTCACCACAAGAACCTCAATTCTATTTATGGGATAGCTTTGATTAGATAAGGAATGCAGAATTCTGCCAAGCACATCAAGAGGCTCACTCTTAATTGGTATAATCACGGAAACTTTAGGTTTAAAGTGAAATTTAAAGTTGAAATGAGCGAAATAGTTGCTGGAATTGCTGTCACACCTTCCAATCCAATAATAAATGGTGTGAAACAATATTACGATTGACGATATGGCTGAAGCTATTAGTGCGACCACAATGGATATGAGACGAAGGTCAATTAAACCCAGCAATCAACTGCTCCTCCCGGAACAGTAGTCGAAATCTCCAGATAGCTTTTAAGTTTGGGGATGCAACCATCATTAAACTATTGGTCGCTGAAAGCTAATAACCGTTATTGGAGGCGATAATTTTAATTGAGCTTGCATTGATTATATGCTTGGTGAACGTACCATGTCTAAAAGGAGAAAAGGTGGAAGCTTCTGGGATGACTTCTTTAGAGACTTCTTTGAAGACTTTTTTAGGGAACTGAGGGAGCTGGAGAGATTTCATAGAAGATTGTTTAGCATGAGACCTGAAGAGCTATTTGAAAGGTATGAAGTTAAAGGCCCATACATTTATGGATTCTCGATTACAATTGGACCTGATGGAAAACCAGTAATTAGAGAATTCGGTAACGTTAGAAGAATAGCTGGAAGGCCAAGCATAGGAGAAGAAAGAGAGCCATTAATAGACGTATTTGAAGATGAAGAGTACATATCAGTTATAGCCGAAATGCCTGGAGTAAATAAGGAGGACATAAAAGTTAAGGCCACAGAGGACACGCTCATAATAAGCGCTCAAACAGGTGACAGAAAGTACTATAAAGAAATCGATCTACCAGCTAAAGTCAAGCCGGAGACGGCAAAAGCAACTTACAAGAATGGAGTCTTAGAGGTTAAGTTGGAGAAGAAGGTGAAGGAGAAGAAGAAAGAGGGCTTCGAAATTAAGATCGAGTAACCTCTAGGTAAAGCTCAGGTCTTCTCTGCCTCAATAAAGGTAATAAACTCCTAACTTTTTCCACTCTCTCAATGCCCAAATCAGCATATACCATGCACTCCTCATCTCCAGCATCAACAAGCTTGACACCAAACGGATCTATAATAGAACTTCTACCGCAAAAAGTTGGGCCAATTTGATTGGCCATCACAACGTAAAATCCGTTTTCGATAGCTCTAGACCTCAAAGTAGTTAGCAAGTGCTCCTCCTTCAACACGCCTGAAAACCAGGCAGAAGAAACACAGAGCAAATTACATCCCCTAAGCGCTAATACACGTGCGGCTTCAGGAAATCTTATATCATAGCAAATGAGCAAACCAATATTAAAATCATCAAGCCTAACCGGTCCCGTAATCTCTTTACCAGGCTCAATGAGCGCCGATTCCTTAAATTTAAATGCATCAAACAAGTGCGTTTTGCGATAAGTTAGCAGAACTTTACCTTCACTGGATATGAGAACAGATGTATCATAGACCTTCTTGGAATTCTCACTACATACTTCACAGAAGTTCACTACCACACTAACACGATTACGCCTAGCCTCATCAGTGATTCTTGATATAAAAGGTCCATCAATGCTCTCGGCTATAGATGCCGGGCTATCCTTAGGAATTGGATAAACCATGGAGTATTCAGGGAAAACTATGAGATCAACACCTTTCCTAGAAGCAGCCCTAATGAAATCAATTATTTTCTCCAAATTCTCACTCTTAACCTTCGATGCTCGAAATTGAGCTATACCTACCCTCATCAAGTAATATAGTATTACCACTAACGCTAATAAAACATTAAGCTAAAACCACTTACGCCAAGTCTTAATCGCCTCATACATCCAAGATACAAATGCTACTGCACATACAATTACAGAGAAAACATGAAATTGAGATACTACTTTAACGTCTAATAATGTATTCAATTGCAAAATCAGCGCAGTTAAAAAGAAAGCTGCATAGAAGAAGTACTTGGGCAGAGTCAATCTACCAATCTTAATAAGCCCCTGAACTACATCAACCCTCACAAACCCATGAATTTCATAGAGACCATTCTCATTCTTCCTAATTAATCCAGCCTCACAGAGCTTATTCAGGTGGTAGTGGGCGAGACTTGGACTACTAAACTTGAGAGCCCTCTGAACTTCACGGACACCAACAGGCCTACCAACCTTAAGCATATACTTGTACACTAGTAGGGTCCTACCTCTCAGCACATCTTCTTCCATCCGAAACCTCCACACTCAGTGTTCAGTTTTTCATGCATTAAAGCTTTCAAGTTTTCTCTCACAACCAAAACATGTAAATTAAGTGGGCACTAGGTGGAAGCATGAAAATCCTCTTAATACATGCCAGGAAATTTTGGTGGAAAGTAAGGGAACCAGCTAGAGTGAGCATTAGAGATCAAGTCGATAAAGAGGAATGCGAGGTGAAAAACGCCTTAATAGCATTCATAACAGTTGAAGAAAAAGATGAACTAGACATTGAAAGCTCAGTAAAGAAGGCAGTTAACGCGGTAATTGAGGTAGCCAGAAGATTGGACGTCAAAAAGATAGTTCTCTATCCATATGCACATCTATCGAAAAGCTTAAGCAAGCCAAAAACAGCAATTAAAGTCATAAACATAATGAAGGATGAACTTGAAAAGAGAGGCTTTGAAGTCCATAAATCCCCATTTGGATACTACAAAGAATTCATACTCCATTGCATTGGACACCCACTAGCCGAATCACTAAGAATAATCTAAAACTGATAAAGTGTTCATTAAACTCGAACAAGCAAAGAAGACAGGTGTACAACAGTAACGTTAAAACTTTAAAGCTAGAAAGTAGCTTGGGTGCAATAATCTTGACAGTAAGAGAAGTGAAGCGAAAAATTGCAGTGAAAGCATTAGCAGCAGTAGTACTTGCAATAATAATATTCATCTCCTCACATCAGCTAACAAGCCTAATAATGGAATTTAGAGGTGTGAAATTTGAGGAAATAGCAATGATCACAACTACTCCAGCAACATATAGCGAAAACATCTTCTCAAAAAAGCTCATGGAACTAGAGAGCGCAAAGGCCACGACGCTCGCACCAATGGAAGCAAAGAATTTACCGCCAAGAGTAGTGGAGAAAGCAGCACTTACACCACAAATAATAGGCAAGCTAAACTTAAGCGCGCAAGAAGTTAATAAGCTAAGCGAGAATGGATTTATAGTTAAAAGCTTAGGGAAAATCACCACATTTAACCATGCATGCAACCTCATAAGAGAAAGGCAAATACCGCTGCTCATAACAGTAGACCTAGTACTACACTACTATCACGCCCTCTACGAACTATTAGCAGCTGAACTCGAAGCGAAATACTTGACCGAACTACTTAAAGAGCTATGTAAGAGCTTAGCAGCTAAAGCAGACTTCCTCTACACCTATACGCCATTAGAGTATGAAAGAGCCAAGGAAGCACTAGAAAAGATTTCATGCTACCTTCAAGTTGCAGCCAAAATACTAGATGAAAATCATGAAGTCCCAAAATATGCGGCGAGGAAAGTAGATGAAGAAATAAGGCTAATCAATAGCGCAGAGGGAATCCACATAAGCCCAGTACTGGAACGCGAAATAGATTACACAATATTCAAGCCGAAAAAGCACTACACTCTCAATAGCAAACTCGAGAAATACTACAAGGCAATTACTTGGCTAAGCATCGAATTTCCAATTGAAAATGGAGATGAACTACTCCAAGCAATAATGCTCATCAAGGTACTTGAGGACACAACAACTACCATAAATGGAAAAACGTTAAGAGCAAAGGAGATATGGGAGAAAATCTATCTCACAAATTCATTTCTCAATGGTTATTTAGGTAAAATTACAGTGCATGATCTTGAAAGAGCAATTTCAAATATATTTGGAAGTAAATTTTCAATTCTCAATTTAGAAGATGAAGTATCACTGATATTAGTGCGAAACCAGCTACAAAGAATACTTGAAGAGAAGCAAGCTACCAGCAAAATTTGGGACTTAATGGATGACCCGAGCTTCAGCTTCATGGGCTTCAAACTCCATCTACCAAAAACACTACTAGAAAGAGTTATTAAAGCTGGTAAAAAGCCATCTGGATTGGACCTAGCCTTAATACTCAGCCTCAATAGGGCTAGAGAGCACTTAGCGAGAGAGACAATTGAGAATCCAGAGTATGAAGTTGAAGTCAGCGAACTAAAAGATATCATAGAAAACTTCAAGATCAACGATTGGACTAAGAACTGGGACTTATACCACACTCACTTATTGAAAGTAATGATCGATACCAAAAATCCAAAGCAGTTAGCAGCAGTAAATGCAGATGCATGGCAGGACAGGATTTTAAATACCATTCTAGCCCTATGGAGCGAACATGAACATGGAATTACACGGCAACTTATAACTGAAAATAAAACAGGAGAAGTTAGCATTAGTATTAATCAAACAGCATATTTAGAACCAGCAGCTGAGCTCTACACTAAAATACTATTCCTATGCAAAGCAACTCTTAGTGGTCTCGAGGAGCTAGGAGTAGTTGATCAGCAAATAGAGAGCACACTAAGAGAAATGGCTGACATGGCTGGAAAGCTAGTAGTCATATCAATTAAAGAGCTGAATGGCGAGAAGCTGTCATCCGAAGAAAAGGAATTTCTATTAACCATAGACCTCAAGTTCAGGGAAATCATGAGTGAATTCAAGGTAGGTGAAGTTGAAGCCACGATGATAACCCAAGTAATTGATGTACTAGGTCAAAAGCTGCAAATTGGATGCGGCTTCATAGAATTCATTATACTTCCAATTCAAGAAAATGGGGAAATACAATTCTGTGCAGGACCAATTTTAACTTACTATGAATTAGTTGAGAAACATGAAATAGGTGATGAAGAGTGGAAAATGCTTTTAGAACTAGGTATTGAGAAACCAGCCTGGATCAAAAACCTCCATGGATCTAGCTAACAATTAATTTAAGCTAGAACACGAATATGCTAATGGCGATGATGATCAACACCTAAACTGATAAGTGATGATGGGACTACGAGCTGAGTATTAAAAATAAACTCTCCAAAAGAGCACTAGTACTAAAGCAAAGAATAGTAAAACTCCAATTACATCACTTCGGAATTCGTGACCACTATTAATTGCGAATGGATGGTCCTGATAAAAGCACTCATCAAGCCAAAAAATGAGTGTAATACCATAAAACACCGAAGCAAAGTAGTCACACACCCTACTAACAACAATCGACACCATGCACATGAACATGGACCAGTGATAATGCTCAAGAAACTCCAGCTCTCCATCATACTTTGAACCAGCATAACCCCTATGCCACCAAATCCAGTTAACTAGACCTGCAACTATAAAGCCATATATGAAGAGACTACTCCACTTAATAAGCTGAGAAGTAAGGAGAATTGGAGCAGAAAGCAGTATTGCTTTAAACACCTTGAGCAGCTGCATACTCAATAACCTCACACAAAATATATAACTAGCTTAAAAGGCATAATCCTACTTAACAGCTATCCTCCTTCTAGAATGCTTATAAGCTATTGAACACGCCCCCTCACTTGAAACCATGCATGGACCAACTGGGTTGAGAGGATTGCAGGCTCTCGCAAATAGAGGACACTCCCACGGCATAATAAGCCCCCTTAAAACCTCCCCACATCTACATCCAGGAGGCATTTCATAGGACTCATCAACCTCAATACCAAACTTTAGCTCAGCATCAAATCTCTCGAACTCACTCTTCAATTTAAGTCCAGAATTAGGCACTCTACCTATACCCCTCCAATCTGCATCACATATATCAAATACCTCATACATCATCCTCTGAGCCCTCACATTACCCTCATACTTAACAACTCTAACATACTCATTCACAACATCAAACCTCCTCTCCTTAATCATTTGAATGAGCATTGCAACACCAATCAATACATCTATTGGCTCAAAGCCTGCAACAACCATGGGAGCACAATACTTCCTAGCTATAGGCCTATAGGGCTTAACTCCAATGATCGTCGAAACATGGCCAGGGCAAATGAAGCCATCAATCTTAATTTCACCAAGCCTCAACAAATACTCCATAACCGGAGGTATGAGCAAGTGAGTACATATTATTGAGAAGTTCTTAGGTGGATTTTTAAGTAAAACAGCAGCCGATGAAGGAGCAGTAGTCTCAAATCCTATTGCAAAGTGAACGATCTCCTTATCAGAATACTTCCTAGCCAAATTAACTGCATCCCAAATACTATAAACAACCTTGACCTTCCCACCCCTAGACTTAGCCTCCATGAGAGACATTCCCAGACCTCTAACCTTAAACATGTCGCCAAAAGTAGTGACCACAACATTATCCTTCATAGATAGCTCAACTGCTACTTGAATCTTAACTGGAGAGGCTACACAGACAGGGCATCCCGGACCTGCCCTCAAATCAACCTTAGGGATCAGACTTCTAATACCAAAGTGGGTTATCGTCCATTCATGAGTCCCGCAAACATGCATTATTAAATACCTATCATCATCGCAAAGCTCATTAATGTATCCAGATAACTTCTCAGCTAAACTCCTATCCCTATACCTTGAAATAAGCTCAAACAGCTCCACCACAGCATCCTCCAAGCCATCAGCTCCAAATACTACAGCTATCCAGGTAAAATTGAGCTTTGCTTTCAATGTAAACAGTTAACATTATTACGCGCAATATTGAAGTTCAATATGAATTATGCCGATCAAAATTTCACCAACACTATGTGCTCAATGTAAGGGTAGCAGGAGGCTTTGTGGAAGGGTAAAGTGCCCAATAATTGAGAGACTAAAAATCCAGTTAAAATTAAAGGAAAAACTAAATAAAAGTACACTATACGGCTCAACACCACCAGACCTAATAGTTGGTGAAAGAGGATATCCAGAAGTACTGGTCGGCCCAATGATAGCTGCAACCAGTAGCTCAGAAGCTGAAATTTACGGAAGCCCAAGTAAGTGGTATGGCAAGAGCATAGATGAAATAATAAAGTTGAGATCAGAAATGGTGAGAGCAAACTTCAAAGTGAAAGTAAAGAGTCCATCCAGATTAATGGGGAAATTACTCGAAGCAGCCCAGGAATTAGCAATATCACTCAAGCCAATAAGTACTGAAGCCCACTTCACAAAACCTCCAACTCCAAGACTAAGATTCGATGGAGTACTATCACCAATAGGTCCATCAGCAAAGCTCAGAAAACTAATCATAGCTGAAAATCCATCAACACATAGGAAAATCGAGCAATTAATTTACGATTACGATGTGAAAGCTAGTGAGGCAGTGGGTGAGCTCTATAGCCATGGATTTTCAAATTACTATATAACGAGACTACTCACTGCAGGCCTACTTGGCAGAAGAAGGGAACGCAGAATCGTACCCACCAGATGGGGGATAACAGCTGTAGACTCAATTATAGGAGATCATTTACTCGATAAAGTACGGGATTACAATGAGTTAAGCGAAATACTCGTTTTCAATAATGAGTACTTGGATAATAGGTATGTAATAATAATGCTTCCAGGCCCCTACTCCTTCGAAATGATAGAAATATGGCTTCCGAGAACCATATGGGTTAAGGGTGCAAAGCCATACATAGTTGAGAACTTCGAGCTATACGATGGTAAATGGAGAATGGGTGAAATAAATGGAGGATACAAGGCAATGAGAATGGCAGTATTAGAATACTTGAACAGAATAAGAAGGCAAGCAATGGTCATTGCATTAAGGGAGATAGGCCCAGGATACTACTGCCCAGTTGGAGTATGGCAAGTTAGGGAGGGCGTTAGACGGGCTTTAAATAGGAAGCCCATTAAAGCAAGTAGCATCGATGAAGCCGTAAGCATTTCAAATTCAAAACTCAGAGTGAAATCCAGTGAATGGCTATCAAAGTCAAGACTTATACAAATATTTAAACTTCAAAGAACAATTACTGAGTACTTGAAATGAGAATTTAGGAGGCTAGAGGAGGCCTCTTAAGCCTCCTCCTAATTTCAATAATTTCAGCTCTAATTCTCTCCGGAAAATCATCTGGAAGCTTCTTGAAGAGAGGTCTGGGTTTACATATTTTATGTCCAGGCTCTAGGCCAAGCTCCCCAGCATCGCTCCACTTAGCCTCATGAACTGAACCTGAAAGGTTAAGCATCTTCCAGAGCTTCTCAGCTGAAAACGGCATGAATGGCTCCATTAATATGGCAATTGATCTAACAGCATTAGCAGCAATCCATAAGGTTGTTGCTGCATCACTAATATCCTCCCTAACCTTGCGCCATGGCTCTTTAATATTCAAGTACTGATTTCCATACCTTGAAATATCCAGTAAAGCCTCAATTGCAAGCTTCAATCTCATGCGCTCGATCAACTCTCCAATTCTAATGGGGGCATGCTTAATTCTATCTATGAACTCCCTATCAACATCACTTAATCTGTAGGGCTCTGGAACAGTTGCATTAAAGCTTCGATAAATGAACGTCAAGGTTCTATGAACAAAATTTCCCAAGTTATCGTTTAGCTCCGAATTTATTATCCTATGGAAATCCCTCCAAGTAAAGTTGAGATCCCTAACTTCAGGCCTCATCATCAACAATGCAAATCTCCAGTAATCCGGCTCCAGAATTTCAAGAGCCTCATCAAGCCACACACCAACACCCCTACTCTTACTGAAAGCTTGACCCTCAAACATCAAAAACTCTATTGCCGATATTTGCCATGGAAGTACATATTCCTCACCAGAAGCCATCAACATGGCTGGCAATATTATTGCATGAAATGGAATATTGTCCTTACCAATGAAAAACACAGTCTTAGTCTCACTGTTTAACCAGTATTCCTTCCACTTATCCGGCTCCCCTCTACTCATGAAGTACTGTAGCGTAGCAGATAGATATCCCAAGAGAGCTTCAAACCAAACATATATTGTTTTACCTTCAGCTCCGGGAAATGGTGCTGGAATACCCCACTTATTATCCCTAGTTATGGCTCTAGGCTTCAACCCCTCCTTAATCCAAGATCTACAGTAACTCTTTATGCTATCCGAAAAGCGTGGATGACCCTCAATAAAAGCATTTAACTTCTCAGTCAGCTTAGGTAAATCAAAGAACCAGTGCTTAGTCTCCCTAACTTCAGGTTTAGAACCACAAAATACACAGTATGGATCCACCAAGTCCAATGGATCTAGCAGCCTACCACAATTCTCGCACTGATCACCCCTAGCTCCCTCATAACCGCAATAAGGGCACCGACCTTCAATGAATCTGTCGGGCAGAAATATTTGGCAGTTAGGGCAGTATGGAAGCCTAACAGTCTTCTCATAAATATAACCGTTATTATAAAGCTTCATGAAGAACTCTTGAACAAATTTAATGTGAACTGGATTCTCAGTCCTAGTATAGTTATCGTAGCTAATTCCAAACCTCTTAAATAGCTCAACCACATAGCTATGAAGCTCATCGGTCAAAGTTTTCGGCTGAACATTCTTCCTCCTCGCCTCAACCTCAATTGGAGTTCCGTGTTCATCGGAGCCACTAACGAAAACTACATCCTCACCCTTCAGCCTCAAATATCTAGCCACAACATCCGGTGACAATACGCATGCAATTAGTGTTCCTAAATGGGGTATAGCATTTACGTAGGGCCAAGCCCCGCAAATAACCCACCTACCCACTAGAGATTTCCCCCTCTAATTCAATTGCCCTCTCACTATGATAATATCATTGTGGGAATTAAGCATTACTCAAAGATGAGAGAAGAAAAACTATTTTGCAGGCTCAAGTAGCTTAGTTTTAGACCTTACCTCTCCACTACTTATGTGCGGTGTCCTCAAAACAGAATCACCATACTTCTCAATTTCCCTAGCCTCATCAGCTAACAGTGCGGCAATCCTCATCAACTCATGTGCAGCAGCCACCACTGGCATGTACTCCTCCCTCTTCTTAAGCACATAGCAGCCCCTCGTCGATAAATGCGCTACCCTCCTAGCAGCCTCATAGCTTGCAATAGCCTTGGACTTGGCATAGGGGTTGGTGAAGCCTCCATACCGCTCAACTACGAGCTCGGCTGAAGCAATAATTCTGGGGAGCTCAACTTGCCCCCCACTCTTTACTTGCTCAATAACCCTATCAATCTCGGAAACTAGCATTCTAAACACACCAGTGACAGCTAGGACTCTCAAAACATCACTATTAAACAATATCATTTCAGTTGGATCTAGAAAGTCCCTCCTAGCACCAATCATGGAATCTGCTTCAATAATAATGTATCCGAAGCCCTCTCTATCCAAGTCCTTCACGACTCTTTTCGCAGGCTCATCAGAAATAATGATTACTGGAGCCTTCGGAAGCAATTCCTTAAGCCTCCTCCTACCAGCAGTTGGGCCTTCAAGTGCGGCATTCGGCGTAACAACGACTACAACATCGGGTTCAAACTTAGCTGCATCCTCAACCACCTCAATACAGTTTCCTGAATCCATTTTACCACCAGTAGAGAAGACTCTAATCTTAATGTCCCTCCTTATCGAGCGCTCATCAAGAGCTATCTCCAATAGCGGTGAACAACCAATACACCCAAATTTTACTATAGCAATCTTCACTTGACCCATGAAAATCACCTTCGCTAAACTCACGAACTTTAAAGCTTATAAGTGTATGGAGTGAGAGGTGAGTAGGACATGGAGGATGATTTTCATGGATAAGCCTGAAATCAAGCCAATAATGGAAATTGCAAAAATGCTTGGACTCAGCGAAGACGATATAGAGCTCTACGGCAAGTATGCCGCAAAAATAAAGCTTGAAGTATATGAAAAGCTGAAGAGCAAGCCAGATGGAAAGCTGATTGTAGTCACAGCAATAACACCGACAAAGGCAGGTGAAGGAAAAACAACTGTAGCAATTGGACTCGGTGAAGCCCTTGGCAGACTAGGGAAAAAGAGCATTGTAGTGCTGAGACAACCATCATTAGGACCGATATTTGGAATTAAGGGAAGTGCATGTGGTGGAGGGAGAGCTCAAGTAGTACCCATGGAGAAGATAAGCCTACACTTCACAGGAGACCTCCATGCAATAACAGTTGCACATAATCTAGCAGTTGCAATGCTAGAAAACCACATCTATAGAGGTAACGCGTTAAACATAGACATACACAACATCGTAATTAAAAGAGTAGTAGATGTTGAGGATAGGGGATTAAGACACATAGTAGTCGGGCTAGGAGGCAAGCTAGGTGGAATACCACTAGAAACAGGATTCGACATAACCGCAAGCTGTGAAACCTGTAGCATTCATGCATTAGCAGTTGATTGGAAAGACTTGAAGAATAGATTGGCGAAAATGACGATCGCCTATACTGTTGATGGAAAGCCAGTAACGCCAGCAGACATAAAGGCGCATGGAGCAATGGCAGCACTACTAAGAGACTCACTAATGCCAAACCTAGTACAGACAATTGAGGGAACCCCAGCAATAGTTCACGGTGCACCATTCGCAAACATAGGACATGGATGCCCAAGCCTCATAGGCATAAAAACGGCACTCAAACTAGCAGACTACGTAGTAGTCGAGCCCGGATTCGGAGCAGATCTAGGACTAGAAAAGTTCTGCGACATAGTCTGCAGAGCTGGTAACCTAAAACCAGATATAGCAGTGCTAGTGGTTTCAATTAGAGCACTCAAAGTTCATGGAGGAGTCAAATTCAAGAACGTAGATAAACCAAATGTGGAAGCAGTAAAGAAGGGAATTGAAAACCTAGAGAAGCAAATTGAAAATGTAGGGAAATTCGGACTACCAGTAGTAGTCGCCATAAACAGATTCCCAACGGATACAGATGAGGAAATAGAGTGCGTGAAGAAGTGGTGTGAAGAGAAGAACATTCCAGTAGCAGTCGTAGAAGTATTTCAGAAGGGAGGTGAAGGAGGAATAGAGCTTGCAGAAAAAGTATTAAAGATTCTAGAGGAAAAGAAGGCACAATTCAAATTCCTATACGACCTAGAAATGCCAGTTGAAGAGAAAATCAGGACCATAGCTAGGGAGATGTATGGAGCAGATGATGTGGAGTTCACTAATGAAGCAAGAAAGGCAATTAAGAAAATAAAGAAGCTTGGATTCGATAAGCTGCCAATAAACATGGCAAAAACACCCCTATCACTAACGGATAATCCAAAGCTCGTAGGTAGGCCGAGAGGATTCAAAATAAAAGTAACCAACATAAAGCCATTCACTGGAGCAGGATTCCTAGTAGCATACTGTGGAGACATAATGACTCTACCAGCACTACCATCCAAGCCAGCAGCAGAAGAAATAGACTTAGACCCCGAAACTGGGGAAATCATAGGATTAAAGTGAGAGGGGAAAATGGCTATAATAATGGATGGAAAGAAGCTGTCAGAGAAAATATTAAGTGAACTAAAAAGCGAAGTAGAGGAATTAAAGAGCAGAGGTATAAAACCAAAATTATCCCTCATACTGGTAGGAGAAGACCCATCATCCAAAAGCTACGTGAAATTGAAATCGAGAAGAGCAAGAAAAATAGGAATAGAATCAGAGATCCACAAACTACCAGAAAACATTCCTGAAAGCGAACTTATATGCTTAATAGAGAAGCTTAATGAAGATACTAGCGTCCATGGAGTAGTCATTCAAATGCCCCTCCCACCACACATAAATGCTAGAAGAGTAGTTGAAAAGCTAAATCCAATAAAAGATGTCGACGGCCTCCATCCACTAAACTTCGGAAAACTACTTCTAGAAGAAGAATGCCTAGTATCCCCAGCAGTTGAAGGAATTATTGCTTTAATGAAGGAATATGGAATTAAAGCATCCAAGAAGCATGCCGTAATCCTAGGAGCAACAGAGCTAACTGGAAAACCAGCCGCTTTAATGCTAATGAACATGGGAGCAGATGTAACCATATGCCATGCAGAATCACCAAGAATAAATGAAATAGCTAAGCAAGCAGACATACTCATAGTTGATATTGCAAAGCCAAAAGCAATCAACTCGTCAATGGTTAAGGAAAAAGCAGTAGTATTTGACTGCGGATTCAACTATGTTGAAGGAAAGCTTGTTGGAGATGTAGACTTCGAATCAGTATCCAAAGTTGCATCAGCAATAACACCAGTTCCAGGAGGAGTAGGGCCAATGATAATAGCAATGTTAATGAAAAACTTGATCAAAACAATAAAAATGAACTTCATTAAATAATCCATGTACGTTAGATTAAGAGATGTAATAAAAGACTTCCTAAAGGAACACAATCTAACACTTAATGATGTGCTTGAAGCAATGGATGAGAGTAGAGAGGGGGCAATAGAGGCACTTAAACGCAGAACCCACTTAAATATCAAGCAAATAAAATTCCTAGTAGACTCATTATCATCAAAGCAAGTAAATCTCCTTTTATTTGTAATACAAACATTCTATATAGCAAATCCAAGTGGACTTTATAGAGGTAAGCTAATAATTCCAAGAAGAGACGATGTCATAACAAATGGTAAAGCAACAGTGAGCGGCCTAAGACTCATAATGAAGGAGCTCGGAATAAGACCGCAGTGGGCTAGGGTGATTTAATTGAAAAATTTTTAATCAAGCAAAGCTCGTCCACCTTGAAAGGAGCCCCTACAATGAAAATTCATCTAATAAATAATCTTATTAACGAAAAATTTTCAGAATAAAACTTAAATTCAAATAAAACATTCAGATAACTACGTGATCAGCCAAAACGACTCTGAATCATTGAGCAAGGTTAGGGAAATCATAAGAGACAAAAACATAAAGTACGTGAGGCTGATCATAGTCGATGTGCATGGTACACCTAAGAGCATGATAATTAGAAGTAATGAACTGGAAGATGCAGTTCAATATGGAGTTGGATTTGACGGATCATCAATACCCGGATTTGCCAAAATAGAAGATAGCGATTTAATAGCAATTCCAGACCTAACTACCTTCAGACCTGCAATATGGGAAGATGAGAAAACATCAATAGCCATATGCGATATCTACACGCCTGAATACAAGCTATATGAAGGTAGCCCAAGAACTGTCTTGAGACAATTATTGAGCAAAGTTAGTAGTGAAGGGTTTGAAGTTAAAGCAGGAGTAGAGCTTGAATACTTCATAGTTAAGAGTAATGGACAATTAAGAGTCCGCCCACAAGATAATGGACAGTACTTTGACCCCATACCACTAGACCACGCCGATCCAATTAAGAAGGCTTTGGGAGACTTAATGGAGGAGCTAGGCATTGAATTCGATAAAATGCATCATGAAGTTGCACCTGGACAACATGAAGTAGCAATTTCAGCCACAGACCCCCTAACACTTGCAGACCTGATAATAGTAGTTAAAATGGCAGTAAAATCACTAGTTAAAAAACAGGGATATATAGCAACATTTATGCCAAAACCATTCATGGAAGTTAATGGCAGCGGTGCACACCTACACCTAAGCCTACAAAAGAATGGTAGAAACCTCTTCTATGATAATGGAAACCTATCCAGCATAGCCCTAAACTTCATAGGTGGAATATTAAGTCATGCAAGGGGGCTATCACTTGTAGTAGCTCCACTAGTAAACTCCTATAAGAGGCTTAGACCAGGCTATGAAGCACCAGTATACATTTGCTGGGGTTACAGCAATAGGTCGGCATTAATAAGAATACCAAGGCCAATGAGAGAGAAAACCTGCAGAATCGAATACAGGCATCCGGATCCATCATTCAATCCATACTTGGGACTAGCAGCAGTAATAGCTGCTGGAATGCACGGTTTAAGAGATGGAATTGATGCGGGGGAGCCATGCAGCATTGATGTTTATCACCATAAAGGGGAATTTGAAACCCTACCTGGAAGCTTACATGAAGCCATACAGCAATTTAATAGCGATAAAGTAGTAATGGACAGCTTAGGTGGACACGTGAGCAGTAAGCTAATTGAAGTGAAAATGAGGGAATGGGAAAATTACATTAAGAGCTGTGGCTCATGGAGAGAAAGCAGCGATAAAGTAACAGATTGGGAGATAATGATGTACTTGGAGAGAGCTTAAATGACGAGGGAAGCATTAAATGGAGTAGATCTAAAGATACTGGAGGAACTCAAGAGAAATGCTAAAATGACCTACAGAGAACTAAGCAGCAAGCTGGGAGTAGCGATAGGCACAATATACAATAGAATAAGAAAGCTTGAGGAAGCAGGTATAATAAGAAAATTCACAGTAGACATAGACTACGAAAAGCTCGGCTACGATCTAACAGCCATAATAATGATTCAAGTCGAAGGCCCCTACATAATAGAAGTGGAAAGGGAACTAGCAAAGTTTGATGAGGTTATGAGCGTATATGACATTACAGGTGAATTCGACATCGCAGTAATAGCCAAGTTCAGAGGGAGGGAGGAACTAAACAAGTTCATAAAGAAAATCTTGACAATGCCACATATAAAAAGAACAGTTACAAGCATTGCATTAAGCGTCGTAAAGGAAAACTTCAGCATGAAAACTAACCTCCAAGCATTCAAACCCAAATACACTAAAAATTAAAAGCTAATTGAAAGTGAAGCCATCAAAGAGTCTGTGAGAATAAATAAAACAAATTACAGTGAATTATCACCCTCTTTAATCATTCTCTAAGCATTCAAACTTCATCTATGAGAATTCTTATCTACTAGAATAGAGTAAAGTTTAGTTAAAAGAGGGAAGACATAATGGAGGAAATTAAGCCTGCTATAGAGGGAGGAAAGCCAATTAGGGGGAAGCCAATATCAGCTTTCCCAAAATTCACTGAAGATGAGATCAATGCCGTTATTGAAGTTTTAAAGTCTGGTAGATTAACGATGCTTGTAGGAGATATCACAAAGAGATTTGAAAATGAATTTGCTAGAATTCATGGAGTTAAACACGCTATTGCAGTTGCAAATGGAACGGTAGCATTACATGTAGCCTTAAGAGCAGCGGGAATTGGACCAGGAGATGAAGTTATAACTACACCATTCACATTCGTAGCTTCAGCATCAACGATCCTGCATCAAAATGCCATACCAGTATTTGCAGATATAGATAGGGAAACATTCAATATTGATCCCATAAGCATAGAGGAAAGAATAACGGATAAAACAAGAGCCATAGTCGTAGTTCATTTATGTGGACACCCGGCTGAAATGGATGAAATCATGAAAATAGCTGAAGAACATGACTTAATAGTAATCGAGGACTGTGCACAGGCCATTGGCGCAGAGTATAAGGGGAGAATTGTCGGCAGCATGGGGAAGATTAATGCATTCAGCTTCTACCTAAGCAAGAATATAACAACAGGGGAGGGAGGCATGGTGCTAACTAACGACGATGAATTAGCTGAAAAAGCCAGATTAATAAGACACCATGGAGAGCCAAAGTGGTACACATACGTGCTACTGGGATACAACTACAGGATGACTGAAATTCAAGCTGCACTAGGATTAGCCCAATTGAAAAGATTAGATGAATTGAATAGGAGGAGAAGAGAAATTGCGAAGATATATACTGATGAACTCGAAGATTTAGATGCACTCCAACTACCAGTTGAGAGAAAACATGTGAAACACGCCTGGCACATATACAACGCATTAATAGACCTAGATAAGGTGAGGAAAAATAGGGATGAAATAGTGAAGGCAATTAAAGCTGAAAATGTATGGATTAGCGTATGTTATCCAACAGTACTATACTTGGAACCACTATTTCAGGAGAAGATGGGTCACGGCAAAGGCTGCCCATGGAACTGCCCACTTTATGGAAGAAATATAAAGTATGAGAAGGGGCTCTGCCCAAATGCTGAATGGGTTAGCGAAAGAGTAATCACCCTACCAACACAACCAGCACTAAAAGATGACGATGCAATTGACATTGCTAGGGCAGTAAAGAAAGTCATAAAGTACTACCATATTTAGGAGTACTGCGACTTCAGCTCACTAAGTGCATCAACCACCTTGTTTACCATGTACTCCGCACTCCCCCTCTCCACTATTGAATATGGAAAAGAAACCTCATAGCCTCCAAGCTCATATTCTTCAGCTGTCGGCATATAGCCGAAATAGCCATTCGAATATGCAATCACCAAGGTATTTCTAAATGGCGATCTCTCCTTAATCATCAATCCAACTCTAACTAAAACCTCACTCGGAACAAAAACCATTGCTAAATCCCTACTCAAACATGCAATCTTAATTAGTGCTGTAACCTCATCAACATAGTTTTCCAATTGATGCCTTGCAACCATGTATGTGAAAAGCCTCCACCTCTCTTCGAAGCCGCTCTCCCCCCTACTAATAGCCCTAAAGTACTCTTCCTCAGCTCTACTAAGCAATTCATCAATTTCACTTAAGCTATATGGCGGCTTAACAGTCTTCAATTTCAATTCCAAAGACTTCAATTCAAGCCTTGGATAAGCAATTTTTCTAGCTAAAGCAGCCTGCTTAACAACTTCACAACCCAATATTGTACCCATCCACTCAACATCACCGAATGTTCCAGCAGACCTATCATACACTCTCGATAGATCCGTATTAGGTGTAAATGGATTTATGTCTCCACAAGCACCATTAAAGAATATTGAATTATAATTTGATGCACGATCAACAAAGCTATTCAATGCACCGGGATAATCTGCACTAATCATGAAGTTGTTATGGCCTAATACAACTGCATGGCAAGAGTAGTTTGAGAGCACAACACCAGCACTAGAACACTCAAACTTAACCACATGGACTCTTGGATCTACGATGCCTCGAATAGGATCCCTACGATTAACAGCAACCTCACCGACCTCACCAATACCATGAAAAACTCCGGTACAATCCTCAGCATTCCTATAAGCTAGGATTATGGAGCTAGCAATTCTCCTAGCAGTCAATTCATATAGCACTTCATCGAAATCAGCATACATACCATAAAGATCCGGCCCCGAATGCGTATGAATTGCTGAAACTGAAAATTCTATGCCAACATCCCCAAGTAGCTCTCGAACATACTTTTCAACAAGCCTAAATAAGTCCAGTGAAATACCAAGAACATCAACTGAAGCAGCTGCAAATACTTTTTCTCCATCAACAATTGCAATAGCCCTAGAATAAAGTGGATCATGAACACCAATTGAAGGCCTATCCCTCTGAAAATATCCAGCCAAGTACACTCCAATTGGAGGAGTTATATCAACCTTAGCGAACCCAATCTTCATGCAACCACCAAATAACAGTATTTGGTAAAAAGTTTTAACCCTAAATCAAGGAAAATCGTTAAAGCAAAATCACGAGAGTAATTTCTAGGTGACCGAGCTGAGCATGATGCTTGATAGAATAGACATCCTAGTAAAAACAGCACTGGGCATGGAAGATGTAACTGCAACCAGAATTGAGGAAGTAGTTCCAAGCTCACATGTAATACCCAAACCGTATGGCTTCATGGGCCTCGTCGCAATTAAAGTTGATGGAGAAAAGAGGAAAATTGCTGAATTAATTAAGAGAGAAGTTCTTGAAGCAGATAGAGTCATAATAGTTGACGAGTGCGTAGAAGCAGAACTCAATAAAATAGCTGAAGCAGCAGCAAAAGTATCGAAGGAAAAAATAGGGCGAGAAGAGACCTTTGCAATTAGAACTGTTAGGAGGGGAAAACACAACTTCACTAGCATAGATGTTAACATTGTGGCAGGAGCAGCTGTCAAGGAAGCAACAGAAGCAATTGTCGATCTAAAATACCCAAATAAAATTGTTAGAATAGAAATATTGAAAGACATAGCATTAATTGCAGTTGAAAGCGGAAGCGAGGAACTAAAGAAGCTGAGGCCAGGCAAGAAATCAGTTGTAGAGTATTTAAGAAAAATTGCAGTAATTCAAATGCCATATTTAGGGCCGCTCGATGCAGTAAAAGTAATGGGCATAAGAATTGGAAGGGAAGTACAGACATTTGAAGTTAAAGAGCTAGTAATAGCTCCAATAGGAGCTGTTAAAGCGGAAGAGCTAAAAACATTCATAGACGGAGTATTTGAAGGCATAAAATCCAGATATGAAATTCAAAAGAGAAGTTATGGGAGGAAAGTATGGAAAGTACCAGTATACATACAGGATTTACATCAATTAGTAAGGGAAAGATTTAGGAAGGAACCAATAATAGTGCTTGAACCAGAAGGGGAACCACTTCCCAAAATTAAAAGCGAACTAGCAAGCATTCTACTGGGGAAATATAGAAGGATAAACGTGCTGATCGGTGCAAGAGAAGGTATTCCGCTTGGATTATATAGATTCGCAAACCTAGTGATCGATATATGCCCCGGAGTAACAATTTCAACCGACTATGCTGCAGCTTCAGCTCTAATAGCCTTCTCCACAATAATTGAAGAAAAACTCCTTGAAACAAAAGAAAATTAAGCTTCAAATATTTAAGAGACAAGAAAATTAGTTCGGTGAGACAATTGAAGCCCACAAAAACCCTCTACACGGCACTAATAGTGGTAATAATATTACTAACACAAACACCATTAGTAATATCGCCATACTATGGATTCATAGGCCCAGCCCTAAGATTCGAAGTTTCAGCACCAAGAGAAGTCAAAGTAAACACACCATTCACAATAGACTTAGCATTCACAGTAGCAAACTACGACCTATACAATGTAACAATTGAAGTCTCACTAAAGGGAGCTGGAATAATGAAGAACCTGAAAATAGTTAAAGAGCAATTCATTCCAGCTGGAAACTTCACAGTTCTAAGTCTAACGCTAACACCGCTCAGAGAAGGAACCATATCGCTTGGAATAATAGCCTCCTACGACTACTTAAGGGGCAATATAACAAACCACGAATCAGCAGTAATATGGATTGACATTTCAAATGTAGCTAGCAAATTGAAAAGCGAAATTGAAGATGAATTGGCGAACCTAAAGAAAACAGCTTCAGAGCTAACAGCCAAGCTCATAACATTAAACTCGAGCTATAATGAACTCCTCTCAGAATACGAGAAAATTGAAGAAGAAAACAAGATACTCAAAGAAAACATTACAGAGCTCAGAGAAAACTGTTCAGAGCTCGTTAATCAACTCGAAGTTGTTAATAGCAAGTTGACCGTAATTGAGGATAGTTTGAATAGAGCTCAAAATGCAATGTACATGTTTATGACCTCAACAGTTATATTGGCTGCATGCACAGGATTCTTCGCAGCACTATCAATTGAAAGAATAAGAAGGGCACTAAAGAAAGCATGAGCTAGCGGAATCCAGGCCTTCTAATGCTAATAACATCCTTATTTACCAGATTTGGTGGAATTTCACCCTTGGCAAATGCTATCAGGTTTTCAGCAACCATTAATGCCATGCGCTCCCTAGTTTCTCTCGATGCACTTCCAATATGCGGTGTGACAATCACATTTGAAAACTTTAGTAGGGGATTGTTTTTAGGGGTAGGCTCAACTTCAAATACATCAAGTGCAGCTCCAGCAATCCACCTATTTTCTAAAGCCTTAACTAGAGCTTTCTCATCCACAACTGCACCTCTAGATGTATTGATTAAGTATGCTGTGGGCTTCATAAGCTTAAGCTCCCTCTCACCAATCATGTGGTAAGTCAGTTTAGTTAGTGGAACATGTATGGACACGAAATCCGATTTCCTAAGCAGCTCATCAAAATCGACATAATCGACTCCGAGTTCCTCCTCCAAATCACGCTTCCGCTCGACATCATAGTATAAAACCTTCATGCCAAAGCACCTAGCTCTCCTAGCAACAGCTGAGCCAATTCTACCCAAACCAATAATCCCCAAAACCTTACCATGAACATCAACGCCAAGCATCATCGTGGGATGCCAACCTGTCCTCGTCCTCTCCCATGCACCACTCCTCACAAATTTATCAGCCTCAACAACTCTCCTAGCAATAGCTAGTATTAATGCCCACGTTAAATCGGCTACCGCTTCAGTTAAGACTCCAGGAGTATTCGTAACATACACTCCACGCCTCGTACACTCATCTACATCAATATTGTCAAAACCTACAGCATACTGGGCTATAATCCTCAGCCTAGAAGCAGCATCCAACACCTCCCTATCAATTTTATCCGTCAATAAAGTGCATAGAGCATCTAAATCACGAGATTTCTCGATTAGGATGCTCTTAGGTGGAGGATAATATTCAGGCCAAACCTCGACTTCATAGTATTCTGAAATCATATCAATAGCTCTTCCAGGGAGCTGCCGAGTAATAAATAACCTCGGCTTCAAAGCCTCCACCTCTAGGTAAAATTAATTTTGAGGTAAATTAACTTTACATTGCGAAGCGGGTAAGGGAATTAGAGGTTAAATTATGTCTAAGTGGATGAAAATTAGAGCTCAAGTTTATTGGTGCAGGAAATGCAATATCCCCCTACTTAGCCCTAAATGCGGGCTCTGCGGTGAAGAAGCTGGTAGAATTCATGCTTCCCCTCCACTCGATGTAAGGCCCGCATTTGAAGCCGATATAAAGAGAATTAGAAATAGCATTGCAAATGAATTTGATGATTGGAAACTCGCATTTACGCTCATTCCAAGCGGGAGAGTAATCTTACTAAACAAGATAGTCTATCCAGATCAGGCAGATGAAGTAATAGTTGATGGATGGACAATAGGGCACTGCTTCTATGATCCAATTAGGGAAACTTGGAGGTTCAAACCAGTAGCAGAGGGATGCGCCAGAATGATAGAGCTTGAAGTAGGCTATTGGTGTAGAATAAGTTATGGTAGAGCCAGATTACATCAGAAAATACCTAGGTCAGCAATCATCGAAGGAGAACTGCCAAGCCAAACTGGAAAATACGTTGCAATAGCATCAAAACAAGGTTTATCAGTTGGAGTTGGAGTATTACATGAAGACTACATAAGAGTCATCAAAGCATGGCAACCACAAAAAACACACTTCAAAAACGCAACAACAACGCTTACGGACGCCATTAGGGGAAATAGAGGGCAATTAGAGTCAATAGAGAATAGAGCGGGAGCATTCATCGAAGAAGTCGAGAAGAAATACGGAAAACCACTACTAGTCTCCTTTTCAGGTGGAAAAGATAGTTTAGCAACACTACTACTAGCTCTCAACACAATAGGAGAAGCACCAATAATGTTCAACGATACAGGCATAGAGTTACCGGAAACAGTGGAGCACGTAAAGGAAATAGCAGATAAATATGGACTAGAACTCCTCGAAGCAAGTGCAGGAGACAAGTTCTGGAGCTCAGTCAAGGTATTTGGACCACCAGCAAGAGACTATCGATGGTGCTGCAAAGTATGCAAGCTAATCCCAATAGCAAAAGCACTAAAAGAAAGATTTCCCAATGGATCAATAAACCTAGTTGGACAACGCAGATTTGAATCTCTAGCTAGAGCAAGATCTCCAAGCATATGGAGAAATAAGTGGATCCCAAATGTCATTGCTGCCAGTCCAATAATGAACTGGTCTGCACTACATGTTTGGATGTACTTAATGTGGAAGAGGGCTAAGGCAAATCCACTATACTTCATGGGTCTCGACAGAATTGGATGCTGGCTATGCCCAGCATGCGAGCTGGCGGAATTTAAACTTATTGAAAACATACACCCAGAGCTCTGGATCAAATGGGAGAGAGAACTATATTCATGGGCTAAGCAAAAAGGGCTTCCCAATGAATGGGTGAAGTATGGACTATGGAGATGGCAGAAAATACCTGGAGACCAAATTAAAATCATGAATAGAATTGGAGTCAAAATAGATGTGAAAAGCTTAGAAGCAAAAAGAATGCCCACAAAGCTAATTGAGATTAGAGGTCACGTACCGTGCAAGGGCAAATACTCAATTAATGGAGTGCTCGATTCGAAAATAGATATAAGCAGGGTATCAGGATTGGCGCCAATAATAGGTAAAGCAAAAACATCAGAAGCCCTAGGAGTAGTAATCATTAAGAGCATTGACGGCGAAGTAGTAATCAATACAGCTGGCAGAATATCAGCTATTTCAAATAATAGAGAATCAGCTGAAAAGCTATTCCGAGAAGCATTGAAACTCATAGTAAGGGCATGCTACTGCACGCTATGCAGCTCATGTGTAAATGTATGCCCAGTAGAAGCAGTAGAAATTAAAGAGAATAAACCAATAGTAAATGAAGCAAAATGCATACACTGCCTCAAGTGCCAAGAAGCCTGTCCAGCTTCAAGCTATATTGGGAGGATCGTAATTGACCAAGTTACATGAAGTAAAAGCAGAGATAGCAAATAAAATTAAAAGCTCCAAGGCAATTGCCGTTGATGTAGATGGAACATTAACTGAGGAAACGGGTGAAATTTCACTTCAAGCAATAAGCGCACTAAGAGAAATGAAGAAGAAATTCAGGTTAAAAATAGTATTGGCATCAGGAAACTCCTATCCCGTACTAATGGGATTGGCGAGGTACATAGGCTCAGTAGACTTAGTTATCGCTGAAAATGGAGGAGTAGTTGGATATGGAAGTAAGTTTAAAGTCAATGGCAATAGGGACATAGGATTGAGAGCAAGAGAACTTGTGAAGAGAAGGCTCAATCACATACTTGCTGAAAGCTGGCAAAACCAATTCAGATTCGTTGACTTCGCATTCAAACTGAGGAAGGGGCATTCATGGAGTGAAGCAGTAAAGTTGGTTAGCAATTTAATTGAGAAAGAAATTCCGGAGGCAACATCAACATTTAGCGGAGTAGCGATCCACGTTAAAGATAGGAGTGTCAATAAGGGATTAGGACTCAAGGTTGCATCCGAAATGATTGGAATAAGCACTAAAGAGTTCATAGCTATAGGAGATAGCGATGTAGATGTTGAAATGATGATTGAAGCAGGAATAAGTATTGCAGTTGCAAATGCATCACCTAAAGCACTCAAGGTAGCAGACCTAGTGACTACTAAGCCCTATGCTGACGGATTCATGGAGTTCTACAAATTAATTAGCAGAATACTTGAAGCAAAGAGTGATTAAATTGACAGCTGAACTGATACCAATAATACATGGACCAGGACCAGAAATATTGAGCTACATAAAAGAGAATGCATTAATCCCACTATTATATACTGCAACTTCCTGCATCATAGAAATTACATGTGCAAAACTCATGTGGAGGAAGTTATATGTTGAAATAGCCTACATAAACCTCATATCATCGCCCATAGCATGGCTCTTTACCATTATAATCACGCTGCCATCAACATATATGGTGGCACTCAAAATATTAGTCAACTACTTCAGCTGGGAATTAGCATCAATAATCTATGCCATTGCATACATCACATCGCTCACAGTCATGTCCTCGCTCCTAGAGATATCGCTGCTCAAGAAGCGAGGGATAAAGTACCTAAAATCATCAATAATAGTACTGAACACAATATCGACAGTAGCTCTAATAGCTGCACTTGCATACCTATAGGTGAAGCAAGTTGAAGGCAAAAATAACCTCAAGTGGAGCCGTAATTCTAGGGAAATACTTTGCATGCGATTCACATGAGCAGGGCATAGATGTTAGAGTAGTAACCCATGCACATGTAGATCACATGATAAAATTGAATGAAAGCTTAAAACAATGCAAGCTCACGGTAATGACGGAAGCCACTAAGGAAATCATTGAAGTAATTAGGGGGAAGCTGAGAGGAAATGTTATGGGCTTAAAGTACAATGAGGAATTAAAATGGAATGATGAAAAACTCACCTTATATTATGCAGACCACATTATAGGTGCAGCTCAAGTGCTAGTTGAAGACCATGATGGAGAAAGACTACTCTACACTGGGGACTTTAGATTGCCTAAAACACCAATAATCGAAGCAGACATCCTAGTTATAGAAGCAACCTATGGAAAACCAAAGTTCAAGAGGCCTCCAACAGACATAATAATAGATCGATTCGTGAAGCTAGTTAAAAGAGGACTTGCGAAGGGACCTGTCCATATATTCGGATTTCATGGAAAAATTCAAGAGGCAATGGAGATACTGAGAGATGCAGGCATAGACAGGCCATTCATAGCTTCGAGCAAGAAAATATATGAAATAACGCAAATATGCAGAAGGCATGGCATGAGAGTAGGAGAGGTATTCCTAAAGGGCACTGATGAAGCACGAGAGCTCACTCGCGACGATAAGTACATAATGTTTCATCATGCATCGACAATTAGAAGGGTAAAAGTTGATGGATTGAAAATTCACTTAACTGGATGGGAATTTAGAAAAATGGTTTGGCAAGTTAGTGAGAAAGAGTATAGAGTCGCACTCAGTGACCATGCAGACTTCACACAGCTCCTCCTCTACATAGCATCAAGCAAGCCCAAACTAGTAATAACAGACAATTATAGAGTTGGATACGCCAAAATACTCGCCAGAGAAGT
>CAYWZQ010000006.1:0-90432 GCA_964462875.1 uncultured Nitrososphaerota archaeon
CCTCTCTAAGCTCAACCTCTTCTAAAGGCTTCAGAACACCTTTTTCAAACTTAGCACGAATAACCTTGGACATCCACATCACCTAGTAAGTAGTAGAATTAGACATTATTAAACAAACTGTTGTGAACACTTATTTTAAATGACGTGTTTAAATCTTGATAGCTATCCAAATGTAGTTTCTCACCTTAGACAGATTTACTTTTAGAACCTTCATGATATGTTCTATGGTCTCCTCGGTGGTATCGGAGGTATTGTATATCTCGGCTATTCTCTTCAACAACTCTCCATTGACCACTTTGATCCTATTGCCCATTCTCAGTACCGCGTACTTCCACCATACTCCCGTCCTCTCCTTGGTTTTAGGCAGGCCTATGAAGAGCTCCTTTATTCTCCCAGTCTTTAGCCTTACTGGCCTATACCAGTTTTCTAGTATTGTTTCTGGGCTTCGCTGGATCGTTGAGTGGCGTCTATCCAACAAATACCCGCCGAATCTTTGAGATAGCTTATTTTTATAGTGTGAATGTCGCTGAATTTTTCTCAGCGACCAGAAACGTCATCACTATTCAGCACGGGGATTTCAGTCATCATCTAGGTTAGATTGCATCTCCTCTTGTAGTTAAGGTTTTCTGTCTTTATATTTAAGATAAAGCTTAAATATTTTTATTTAATCTTTAGTTTTGATGTCTGCAATTACTCTTAGATGTGCTAGGTGCGGTTGTACTTATTCTATGGAGAGGGAATTATTTAATTTGTGCTTTAGATGTGGTGGTCCATTAAGTATTGTTTATGATTATGATTCTATTGGTGCAACTATTTCTAAGGGTGTTTGGGAGAGTAGGGTTGATGGATTGTGGAAGTATTTTGAATTGCTTCCGTGTTCTAGGAGTGGGGCTGTGAGTTTAGGTGAGGGTAATACTTTACTTGTTAAGTGTGATAAGCTTGGTCAATTGCTTGGTGTAAAGAACTTGTATGTTAAAGATGAAACAAAGAATCCTACCGGCTCATTTATGGATAGGGGTGCATCTGTTCTAGTGAGTAAATTGGTTGAATTGAATTATGATGGTGTCTATGGAGTTTTTAAGGGGAATTTGGGTGCTTCAATTTCAGCTTACTGTGCTAAGGCTGGATTGAAGTGCACAGTATTTCTATCAAATGGAGTTGATGCGAGTAAGCTATATCAAATGATTGCTTATGGAGCATCAATTTACCCAACTAAAATGCTTAACACCATTAAGTTTGATGGAAAACACTACTTCGCCGATAATGCTGATCCACTAATAATTGAGGGAGAAAAGACTATTGGATTTGAAGTAATTGAAGAACTCAATTGGACAACACCCCAATACATAATTGCGCCAATGGGTAGTGGAGGATTAATAACAGCCCTATGGAAGGCACTCAATGAGCTCAAGCTCATCAACCTAATAAGCGAAATTAACACTAAGCTAGTAGGTGTTCAATCAGAACACTGCGCTCCAATAGTAGATAAATTCACATCTACAAGTGAAGCTGAAGTAAAGCACAACGACACCATTGCAATAGACATAGCATTCGATAAGCCTAGTAGGGGATTTGAAGCAGTAAAAGCATTAAAGGAGAGTGGGGGATATGCATTCAAGGTTTCAGATGAAGAAATGCTCTGGGCATCAAGCATGCTAGCAAAATATGAGGGAATATTCGCCGAGCCAGCAGCCGCATCCACAATTGCATGTGTAAAGAGAATGGTTAATGAAGGACTAATAGACAAATCAGACACCATAATATGCATAATAACGGGTTCAGGACTAAAAGACCCAATAGTAGCAATTAAAGAGCTGGAAAAGAACATGACACTAGAAAAATTCATCAAACATAAAGTCAAAATAAAACCGAAACTCGGAATTGGCAACACGAAAATCCAAATACTCAAACTCCTATCTGAAGAGAAAATGCATGGATATGAAGTATGGAAGAAAATGAGGAAAATGGGAATAGAAATCTCAATACCAGCAATATATCAGCACCTAAAAGAGCTAGAGCAAATGGGCCTCATTTCCCGAGGAAAAAGTGAAATCGTTAATGGAAGAACTAGAACCTACTATGCAATAACCGATAAAGGAATTGAACTACTAAAAATACTAGCAAAATAAATGCAATACATAAAATTCCCATAAACTAGAAAGCCAATACCATGATAAACATTCACATCACACCTTGATAAGCTGTTCTCCTTATCTTATCCGGTGGATCATTAATGTGCCTCCACAAACCCCCTCCAAAACTTACTACTTGAATTCCAAGTGCATCAATTGTCGTATCCGTTATCAATGGCTCCTCCAAGCCCGGATGAATTACGAGATGAGCTTTTATTTTCGATAATACTCGACCTTCATCAATTAAGGAAACTTCCACAGCATTCCTAATCAAATACACACTCCTCCTAGAATCAACCGTCGACACCTCTACTACTTCACCCGTTATATAGCCAAGTTCTCTAGCCATATTCTCATCTACTACTAATGTTGGTTCTGGACTATGAGCCCCTCCATTAACCAATGCAACTAATTCCTTAACAACACCCCCACTAAGAGATTTAACCCTTAATTTAACGTGAACAACCATTACAGTACACCATTACCTCTCTTTACATGTAAAATCCATCTACCAATTTTAAGATACGGCTTCCCCATACCCCTACTCTTTAATATCCACCTACCATATTTGAGCTCTAATTTCCCCATAAATATTCCTCAATGCAACTCTATGTAAAATAAATATATATGCATATCTTTAAGATCCATAACGATTATCATAAACCACCAGCACGACACCATAACGGTTATATCCTTAAGTTAATGCTTTGCACTAACAATTATTATTGGAGGACTATAGACTTGGCAAATGACTGTAAAATGGTATTGCAGGGATATGCTCCCGGAGCTTGTGGAGTGATCATGCCTGATGGATCAGTTGAAAGAGCATGTAAAGCAACTTTAAAGAAGAAAAACAATATATACTATAGGCTCATTGAGGCAATTCAACTATCTAGACCCGAAGACTACTTGTCAATTTATCAGAGCGGCTGTAATCATAGATGCTTAAAGTGCCATTCATGGAGATTCACCCAGTACTATAGTGGTAGATGGATGTCAACTGAGGAAATAGCAATTGAAGCAGCAAAATATGAGGAAACAGTTACTGTTTGGGAGCCCCGCGAAAGAGCTACTATGTGGCATGCAACGGATTTATGTAGACACTGCGGTTCATGCATAATATATGGTGTTAGAAGCCCACTATGCCCAAACAAGCTCACTTCAGACCAAATAGTTTTTAGTGTTCAGGGTTGGGGGCCAGCGAGAAACATCGTATCCTTTACTGGTGGAGACATAATTTGCTGCGCAGAATTCTATGCTCAAGCAGCTGAGAAAATTAAGGATCAATGTAAACACATGTGGGTGCTACTGGAAACTAATGGTTACGGTTTAACTAAAGAGAACTTGGAAGTTCTTGCAAGTGGAGGAGTAGATTCATTCTGGTTAGACATTAAAGCTTACGATGAAGAAGTATATAGGAAGCTTTGTGGAACAACTAATAAGTGGATTCTAAAAGCTCCAGAACTCATAGTTGACATGGGCTTCATACTAGAAGTACTCACCCTCTACATTCCAGGCTGGGTTGAAGATGATCAAATAGTTAAGATAGCAGAGTTAATAGTTGAAGTAGACCCAGAAATACCATTCACAATACTAGCATTCTTCCCAGAATACAAGTTGAAGAATGTTAGAAGCCCAACACTAATGGAAATGGTTAGAACATACTTTAAAGTGAAGGAAGTTGGATTAAAGAACGTTAAACTTGGAAACATACACGTCTTCGCTAAAACTGAAAGCGAATTAAAAACACTAATTAGCCTCGTGGGAACCGAAGCTCTAGGCTAAAATTGGCTTGAAACTAAAATTCATGCATTTTAGAAGATCGATCAGTATCAGTAATTACCCTTATATATGAATTATGATATTCTGTATTATGGTGCATGATTAATGAGCAGGACAGTTTTAATTCAAGCTAGACTACCCGAGAAGCTTGTTAAGGATTTAGATGAACTAGTTAAAAGTGGATATTATAAGAATAGAACCGATGCTATTGAAGATGCAATAAGGCTGTTAATTGAACGTAGGTTAAAGCTTGGTGCAATTGGTAAGCTTGTCGCACTATACTTATCTGGTAAAATAGCTAAAAGTCAAGTTGATCCATTAGAAATAGTGCTTAAGGAAGAGGATGTTAGAGATCATATTATCAAGGCTTTTGGAACCGATGAGGTTGACGAGGTTATTGGAATTCTCAGGAGGAAATGTGCTTGATTGCAATTGATACTGATGTACTTGCAATACACCATATCTTCACATGGGATGAGCGATGGAAAATTAATGAAGAATTCCTCTTGAAAGTGGTGAAGCCAGCAACTACGATTCATAACTTGCTTGAACTTGCAAGTCTAATTATTAGAGCTCTCAGAAATACTGAGCTTGCAATTAAGATCTTTAAATATTATGCTTCATCAAGTAGGTGGGAGATAATATTTCCACCAGAGTTTACTGGTTGGGAACGCTTTGCAGACGAAATATTCAATTACATTAACAGGGGTATGAGTTACGCTGACTCACTAATCGCATGGACAGTTGAAGAATATAATGATATTGAGGCATTCATTACTTGGAATCTAAGAGACTTTAGGGGGAAATTGAAAATCGCAGTTTATAGTCCAGAAGAGTGGTTAATGAAGATGAAGCATAAATAATTGGCAGCTAGCACTCTACGTAACTCATGACATCACTTACCTTCACATTGAGAGTTTTCATTTCAACTTGACCTTTAAGAATGTAGAAGTATAATGGTGTTTGGAATGCATTCTCACTACCTACACCATCAACTTCACTAATTACACTTATCTTATTGAATCTATCATCAACTTTCATCACTATATTTGCATTCAGCAAGTAATTCCATATTGGATGAAGACTTAAATGATCTACATCACCAATTAACTCACTTAGTTGATCCATCAATCTACCTAGTACTTCACTCATCGTAGATTTCTCACTCACCCTACTCCTAACATAGTCCTCCAATACATCAACGATTAACTCTATTTTAGTGGCAATCCACTTTTCAATTGCACTAGTTGTAGTGTTTTTCTCTCTTAGAGTTAATGATGTTATTTCAGTAATTGCTCTCGGATTTCCACCAGTTAACTTCCATAGCAACCCAACATCATTACTTGAAAATTTAATGTTCCACTTCAATGATATCTTCGATAATAAGTCTTCAAAGGAGTCTCTACTTAAATTCCACATCAACATTAAAACCATGTTCCTCCCCAACTCTCTAGTAAAGTACTGTATAGCTGTTTGATCGCTTGTTAGTAGAATTGGAGTTAATTTGCAGTTAAATTCACTTTCAACATCATATAGTTTCTTACTGAGACTTGCAATGAAATCTCTAATTGAAATTGCATATTTATTAAGCGACTTCGTCACTTCATCAAGTATTAAAAGTACATTTTTATTTCTCAACTTCACCTTCTCAGTTAAAGTCTTGAATACTCTATATAAGTTGAAGATTATTTTAGCTCTATCACCTAAAACTGAAACTGCTAATTCCTCCAATTTACTTGCTATAGCTTTATCAGTGAAACCATATGCTTTCTCAAATTCCTCCTCAACTAAACTAATGTAAATTGGTATGTAAAGTTCTGAGCTACTTAAGGCATAAACTAGAGCTCTCATAAACTCAGTTTTACCGCAACCCCAAGGTCCAGTTAAAACTGCAATGCTACTTATAGGAGATTCAGCATGTAAAAGTATTTTGTTAAGTTCAACTTCTCGATCAACAAAATTCACCTTCAAATCTGGAACCACATATCCTTCAAGCTTCTCAATTAACTGCCTATTCATAACGTTCACTTCATTGGAAGTAGGAGTGATAAGAAAATGTTTGTATTGAGGTTTTATGGTAGTCCCAGCACTTCTCTGTATGCTGGTAGGTCTAGGAATCCGTGTCCGCTGATGTTTATGCATATTACTTTTTCTTCGCCTTTCTTTTCGTATTCTAGTGCTTTGTCTATTGCAGCTCTTATTGCATAGCTTGATTCTGGTGCAGGTATCCATCCCTCAGCTTCTATGAATAATTTTGCCGCCTGGAATACTGCTTTCTCATCGGTTGGATATGCTACTGCATCTATTAACCCATGATGTCTTAGTAGGCTTATTATTGGTGCTGCTGCATGATATCTCAGTCCATCTGCCTTTATCGGCGGCATTTCAACTTTATGTCCTAGAGTGTACATTTTCATTAGTGGAGTGTACTCTGCTACATCTCCGAAGTCGTATCTGTATTCTCCTTTAATGAGGTTTGGTGCTGCCTCTGATTGTGCTGCTAAGAATTTGCATTCCAATTTACCTTTAAGTACTTCACCTATGAATGGAAGTGCTATTCCACCGAAGTTTGATCCCCCACCTAGACATGCAACTATTAGGTCTGGCTTATCATCAGCTAGCTCGAATTGCTTCATAGTTTCTAAGCCTATAATCGTTTGGTGCATGAGTACGTGATTTAATACTGAACCTAAACAGTAAACCGCTCCCTCATGCTCAGATGCATATTCCAAGCCTTCACTAATAGCGATGCCAAGAGAGCCTGGGTGATTTGGATTTTTACTTAAAATTTCCCTTCCAACCCCAGTCTCCCTACTGGGTGAAGCATATACAGTTGCACCGTAAAGCCGCATAAATGTTCTCCTATCAACCTTCCAATTATAAACTGATCTAACCCAAAATACAACGCACTTTAAATCCATTAATCTAGCTGCATACGAAAGAGCTGTACCCCACTGCCCGGCCCCAGTTTCAGTTACGAGAACCTCCTTACCCTCCTTAGCTGCAAAATATGCCTGTGCAAGTGCAGTGTTAACCTTATGTGAACCTGTAGGTGACAAATCCTCCCTCTTATAGTAGATCCTAACCTTCTTTAACTTCAACTTCTCCTCCAACCTCTTAGCTCGATATAGTGGTCTCGGCCTACCAGCTTGAATATAAAGCTCCCTCAACTCTTCAGGTATTGGAATCCACCTATCACTCGAAGACTCCTGCTTCAAGCACTCTCCAATCATTACTTTACTGAGAAACTCTATTCTCGATGGACCAGTTTCAGGATCTTTTGGTGGTGGAAGAGGCTCAGGCAAGTCGGGTAAAATATTGTACCAGTACTTTGGAAGCTCATCTGGAGGTAAATCGAACCTATTAACCTCCATAAAATCACCGAGAGCTACTATACTTGATTTAAGCTTAAATCTGTAACCACATGTTTTAACCTTAAATTTTATGGGAATCCAATATAGTTGAGGTGGAGAATTATTGTATAACGCCCTCCTAATGGAACCCGGCCACAAAGTCTTAATGCTAGGTAATGAGGCCATCGCCAGGGGGGCAATAGAGGCGGGAATTGGATTTGCATCAGCTTATCCTGGCACACCTTCAACCGAGATAATGGAATCTTTGGCTAGAGTGGCAAATGAATTGGGCATATATGTTGAGTGGAGTGTTAATGAGAAAGTTGCATTTGAAGCTGCATTTGGAGCTGCACTCGCAGGTATAAGAGCGCTCACAGCAATGAAGCATGTAGGAGTTAATGTAGCAGCAGATCCACTCATGAGTAGTGCATATATAGGCACAAATGCAGGGTTCGTCATTATAAGCGCTGACGATCCAAGCATGTGGAGCAGTCAAAACGAGCAAGACAACAGATTCTATGGTTATCATGCATTCATTCCAGTATTTGAAGCCCACTCCCCGATGGAAGCCAAGGAAGTAATAAAGTATGCATTCAACTTTAGTGAAAAGTTTAGGCACCCAGTAATATTCAGATCGACAACTAGGCTCAGCCATGCAAGGGGACCAGTAATATTAGGCAGAATACCCGAAATCAAATCTAAAGGCAAATTCATCAAGAATCCACCCAAATATACCCTAATTCCAGCTCACTCAAGAAAGTTTAGATTAAAGCTAATTGAAAGGTGGAATAGAATAGCTGATGAAGTGAATAACGTGCCATTTAATAGGATTGAAGGCAGTGAATCCAATAAGCTGATAATCGCCTCAGGCATAGCCTACGGCTATGTTAAGGATGCAATTAAAAAGCTTGGAATTGAAGATAAGGTTAAAATACTGAAAATATCCACCACAGTACCTCCACCGGAGAAGCTCATCATCAAGGCCCTCAATGGCGTTGAAGAAGTCCTTATAGTTGAGGAACTTGAACCAATAATTGAGTGGACTGTAAAGAAAATTGCATTCGAAAATAAATTTAAAGTAAAAATTTACGGGAAAAATCTGATTCCACAAGCATGGGAATTAACAATTGACAGAGTATTCAATGCCATATGCAGCTTCATGAACATAAAATGCAATATTGAAAAACCAATTAGCATTGAAGAATTGAAAATCGAAATACCAAATAGACCACCAACCCTCTGCCCCGGCTGCCCACATAGAGCCACATTTTATGAACTGAAAATAGCAGTTTCAAGGGCAGGAGTAGGTGAAGCAATTTATAGTGGAGACATAGGTTGCTATAGCCTAGGAGTTCTACCACCATTTGAAATGCAAGACCTACTAATAGAAATGGGTGGAAGTATTGGAGTAGCCAATGGACTTGCACACGTAGTTGACCAGCCAGTAATAGCAATAATGGGAGACTCAACATTCTACCATGCATGCATTCCAGGCCTAATAAACGCAGTATATAATGATGCACCAATGCTGGTACTAGTACTAGACAATAGGGTTACGGCAATGACAGGCCATCAACCACATCCAGGAACAGGAATTAAAGCTACTGGTGCGAAAGCAACTGAAGTACCACTTGAAAATATAGCTAGGGGGATTGGCATCGAATATGTTGATGTAATAGATCCATATGATGTGAAGAGTTCAATAGAAAAGCTATTAAGCGCAATAAAGTACGTGCATGAAAATAGGAAAATAGCATTCATAGTTGCAAGAAGAGCATGCGCACTGCTCATAGGAGCCCGCGCTAGGAGAATGGGGATAAGGAGCCCAAAATACCAAGTAAGCTTAGATGAATGCAGAGCCTGTGGAATCTGCTATGGCAAGTTCAGTTGCCCAGCAATAGTGCCACTTGAAAATGGAAAGGCAACCATAAGCGAAGAACTATGCACTGGATGCAGTGTATGCGCACAAATCTGCCCATTCAATGCAATAAAGCTCAAGTCTAAGGGAGACCCAGCATGGGAAAAACTTTGGAGGTGAAATCAATGGATGAATTCAACTTAATAATCACGGGTGTAGGAGGTCAAGGACTCATAACCCTAGGCAGAATTATAGGTGAAACAGCAGTAAGGAAAGACGTTAATGCTCTCATATCCGAAATTCATGGAATGGCTCAGAGAGGAGGACAAGTAGTAGTTCACATTAGAATTGGAAGTGTAAATTCACCACTAGTACCATTGGGTGGAGCAAATGCTATTCTCGGATTAGAGTTAATCGAGCTAGCTAGAAATTTGAAGTATGCAAATATGAAAACAGTGATCGTAGCTAATAATCGGGTAATTAGACCATCAATTCCAAGGGTGAAGTTGCCAAGTAAGGATAGCATTGTAAGTGCGCTTAAGAGTAAAGGATTAAGAGTAATAGTTTTAAATGCATTGGAATTGGCAATTAAAGCTGGAGCACCGATAGTTGAGAACATGGTGATGCTAGGAGCATTAATAGCTTCAACGGAGATAAGTAGGTTCTTCAGCTTAAGTGAGGTGGAGGAGGTTTTAAAGTCGATTGTACCTGAGAGGTACATTGAAGTTAACATTAAAGCACTCAAACTAGGTTATGATGAAGCTAGCAAGTTAAAGTCAACATTTATAGTATAATGAAGGTTAAGTATTTTCGGTGAAATAATGGGTAGGCAGGCAGTTATAGTAATTGATATGCTTAACGACTTCATTTACGGTAAATTGAAGTGCGAAAGAGCATTGAAGATCATCCCCAACATTAAGAAGTTAATTGAGGAAGCTAGAAGGCATGATGTACCAGTAATTTATGCTAATGACTCACACATTCCTCAAGTAGACTTTGAATTGAAGAAATGGGGGCCGCATGCAATTAAGGGTACTAAAGGTGCAGAAGTAATAGATGAGTTGAAGCCTACAGAGAAGGATTATGTTATTGAGAAGAGGCGATATAGTGCATTCTATGAAACAGGACTAGACCTACTACTTAGGGAACTCAATATAGATACGCTAATTCTAACTGGAATACACAGCCACATATGCGTACTCCATACAGCAGCTGATGCATTCTTCAGAGGCTACAAAATAATTATACCAGAAGACTGCGTCACGACATTTAGAGAAGAAGACCATAAATGGGCTTTAAACTATCAAAGAGAAATTTATGGAGCTGAAATAACTAGCTCAGACAAAATAATTGAATCTTGGAAGTGCAGAGCATAAGGCTTCACCAGCACTTACACCTCAACTCCAATCTGAAAGCTCCAGTAAATATGTAAGCATAAATTATAACAGAGTATGTATCGAGGGAAAATGCATGAAAAATGAAGTTGAAAAGTCAGCTAAGCTAATTATTGAGAAGCTCCTCGCCGTAAATAGAGGGGAAAGAGTGCTGATAATTGCCGATGATAAATCTGAAATGGAAATGGTAAATGCACTATTCAACTGCTCAATTAGGATGGGTGCAGAGCCAGTAACAGTGGTAATTCCAAGTAACTGGCCATCACACACATCACTCCCAAAACCAGTTCAAGCAGCATTACAGCATGCACAAGTTGTAATTGGAATTACAAAGTCTACAGGGGCACCATCATATGATCCAGTAGTAGCCAAGCTATTGAGGGAAAAGAGGATTAGGTATATGTCAATGGTACTGAGGCCACTTGAAAACTGGATTAGTGGAGCAGCATTAGCAGATTACAACCAAGTATACTCGACAGCACAGAAGCTCGCGGAAATACTTGAAAAGGGCAGGAGAATAGAAATTGAAACTGAGAAGGGAACAAATCTAACTGCTTTAATGGAGGGCTCAAGAATAATTATTGAAGCTGGATTCGCAATTAAGCCAGGTGATTCAGCAGCATTCTCTGATGGTGAAGTATCATTTACACCATCTGAAGGATCAGCCAATGGAGTTGTAGTTGTTGACGGACCAATAGCATACATAGGTAAGCCAGCTGAGCCAATTAAGCTGATAATCAATAATGGTAGGGTAGCTGAAGTTATTGGTGGGAGAGAAGCATTAAAGTTGAAGGAGATGATGAATAAAGTTAGAAATCTAGATAACTTTGCTGAAATAGGCTTCGGAGTAAATCCAAAGGCGAGACTCAATGGCTTTTGGCAGGAGGAAAAGAAGGCACTTGGAACCATGCATATAGCTCTAGGAGACAACATCTATTATGGAGGTAAAGTTAAATGTGACATACACATGGACCTAGTAGTCTACAAGCCCACCGTTAAAGTTGATGGAAAGCTAATTCTGGACAAAGGTGCAATTAAACTGGACTGAAACTCATCTTAAAGTGACGTAAAACTCTTCCAGGCCTCCTATCAGTATGCTCTCCATGCTCTATAACGACTTCACCATTAACAATTACGTACTCGATTCCAGATGGATACTGATAGGGCTCTAAGTAAGTTGCCTTATCACTTATCTTCTCCAAATCAAATATAACGATGTCAGCCCAAAAACCTGGCCTAATAATTCCCCTATCAAATAAACCAAGCTTCTGTGCTGGTAGGGAAGTCATTTTCCTAATTGCCTCTTCAAGACGTAAAACCTTAGCTCCACTATCATCCATAAGCTCCTCACGGCTAATACCCTTAACATACTTCCTGATCACCATGGGAAATGTACCATAACTTCTAGGATGCATTTTACCTGCACTAAGCGGCCCATATGGCGCCAGCGCATATCCATCAGACCCTATCATTGATGATGGATGCCTCAATACTCTCCTAATATCCTCCTCATTATAATAGAATCCAAGCACACTTCCACGAGCTCTCTCATCAATTAATAGCTTAAAGTATGCAGTGAATGGATCGGTATTCATGCGCCTAGCTATTTCATCAAATGACAATCCTATGAATTCCTTATGCTTAGAGCAGTTAACGAGATACAGCTTATCCCACATACCCCTCTTAACAAGCCCACAAGGGCCGGGCCCAGGAACTGGCTCTCTTATCATGTCCTCCTTAACCTTCTCTCTAATTTCAGGATCCCTAAGCCTCTCAATGATCTTAGTTGCTCCACCCTCCTGAACCCATGGGGGGAGCAGTGATGATAAACCAGTGCTACCAGCAGTATATGGGTGTAAATCGCATGTTACATCTAAACCCCTACTTCTAGCTTCATCAATTAACTTTAAAGTCTCCTTAGACTTCCCCCAACCACCAATCTTGGCTGGATGATGAGATATTTGAACTGGGACACCTGCCTCCTCACCTATTCTAATAGCCTCCTTAACTGCCTCAACAATTGTCTCCCTCTCACCTCTAATGTGGCTCGCATAAATTCCACCATACCTAGCAACCACTCTACATAGCTCAATTATCTCCCAAGTCCCAGCATATCTACCAGGAGGATATACAAGTCCAGTCGATAATCCAAATGCACCAGCCTCCATAGCCTCAGCTACAAGCTTCTTCATCTCATTAAGCTCACTCTCCGATGGACTGTCAGCCCTAAAACCCATAATACATATCCTCACAGTACTATGACCAACAAGCGATGCAACATTAACCGATAAGCCTGCCTCATCAAGCACCTTCAAGTACTCCTCAAAAGTGGTCCATGTAGGCTCATAATAGCGAGCCCTCCTAGAAGCCCAATTCCTAGCCGCATCACTAGTTAATGGTGCAGCTGAAAAACCGCAATTACCTATGACTTCAGTTGTAACACCCTGTCTAATCTTGCTCTCAGCCCTAGGATTAACAAGTAAAGTGAAGTCTGAGTGGCTATGCATATCAATGAAGCCTGGGCAAACATATAAACCCTCAGCATCAATCACCTCTTCAGCATCAGCCCTACTAATTCTCCCAATAAAAGCTATTTTACCATCCCTAATTCCAATATCCACTCTAAGCCAGGGATTACCCGCACCATCAATAACCCTACCATTCACAATGGCCAAGTCAAACCTCATATGATAACACCCGCAACCACAAATTTATCTGGAAATAAAGGGAAATTATGTTTCCTATGGCATCTGAAAGAAATTAGTGAAGGAAACTGAAGATCAAATAAAACTTAAAATTTCAAGATGCCAAATAGCTAACAGTTAATTAGCAAATTAGCTATCAATGTTAATTGAGTAATATAGAGTTAAAGGTGAGAGGATGTCAAATATTAGAGTTTGGAAAAGCGAGGAACTGGGAATAGTGATAGAAATAGATTACGATAAGTGTACTGGAGTAGGCGAGTGCGTGAGAGTTTGCCCAGCTGGAGTATATGAGCTAGTTAATGGAAAATCAACAGCACCAAACGTAGATCAATGCATTCAATGCTGTGCATGCGTAGCAGCATGCCCAAACAACGCCATTAAGCACAGTTCATGCTGAAAATTACATAGTATGTAAGTAGCTTAAGCAAATTTAATGGGTAGTGTATGGAACATACCTGAATTCATACTTATACTTGCCTATTGGTATCGTCAAGGCTCTTAGAAAAAGTATTAATGAACAAAATAGTAGCAGGCCAGGCATAGGTAGCAAGTAAACCCATATTGGAACAGTTAGTAGTACTAGCAAGTTTCCCCTCAAGCTCTCAACAATCTCGGGCGTAGTTATCATTGCAGTTATATAGCTTATGTAGGGGCCAAACATTGCAAGTAATAGGAGAAGAGAATAAACATTTCTCTTCGGATTCTTAACCCTCAATAAGTAGATTATGACTGCAATTGATGATGCAAAGGTTATCCAATAACCATAAAGGGGGGTCAGCTCACCCTCAAAAATCCTGAATACTAAATCCCCATATGTACTCTCAAGCTCATAGCCCCAAGGAGAAAGCCAATTATAAAGCGGTGGGCCAACTCTAATCATTATAGGCGCAAATAGAGAGGCAAATGTAACCCCAACACCCCAAGAAATAATATGTATGGCCCTCCTAACATTCTCAACACTCAAGACAGCTTCCCCCTGAAAATAAGTTGAAGGACATTGAAATAAACCTAACCATAAAACACGACAAGCAATAACCCTAAGGTGAAATCAAAATAAAAATAAGGAAAAATCAAAAGCAATTGGAATAATATGGCTAGCTATTTCGTGAAAATGTAAGCATAATATTAAACTTAAATTAACAGCCTATCCATCTCTACTTAATGCAATTCAATTTTCAGCCCATTTCATTTGCAGTAAGACACATCTTAAATTCAATGTAAATTTCTTTAATGCTCTAGACTTATACTCCTTTACTAGTTAAGCTCTATACAGCCATGGCTATTTCTTCTTGAGTTCCCATGGATTCTTATTGGTCTTTATACCGCACTTCTTACATTCCCAGTAATATTCTATACCTATAATTCTCCCCTGCTTATTAGTTATATATCTGGGCCTTCTAATCCACTCATGATCACACTTTTTAGCCTTCGGCATGCATAATCCTCCAATGCATTCAGAGATAGCAAAAATCCCTTAAAAACTTTTTCTATGCACAAAATAATTATTTTACTTCTCAGCTAATCATAGTTTTGCTGTTACAATAGACATTAAAACTTGAATCAAAATTGAACTAGTCATAACTCCAGCTGCAATCAATCTACCTTTCTCCTTAAAGAACTCGCTTCCAAACCTTCTATCAGTATACAGTCTAAGCAATCCACCCAAGCCAAATGGTAGGATGTAGTGTGGAGGAAGTAACATTCCCATTGCAACTCCAATCATAGATGCAGGCGTCAGCAACTCTATGAGAGCACCTGCAATGCCTCCACCAATAAATAAGAATGGATCAACTGTTCCAGCAATATTCCCTGTTGCAAGCATTTTATAGTAGAACCTTAATTGGAGAAAGCTTATGGCAGGCATCACCTCATTACCGAAGCCAATAAACTTCCAAATAAATATGACGACTATTATGCTCAAGATAAGTGATGGAATCCATCCAATAAACTTAGCCTTAACTACATCCTTGGCATCAACATCAAATTCCCTCCTATACTTCAAATAGCATATAACTCCAGAACCAACCCAAGGTGAAGGTCTCAATAGAGGGAGAACCCAGTAAGCAGCATACCCCCTATATCCAGTCAAAAATATGGGCATATCGTAAAGTAGCATGCTGGCAAAACCCATGCTCATCCCCGTCTCACCAGCCATTTTAGTTATGATAACGAACTCTATGAAGCTTGCAATAAAGAAGGCATAAGCCATGAATAGAAGCGAAGTTATTGGAGGTAATGGATTTAGGGGATTTAAGAAGTAAGCCAGTACATGAACAGCAATTGCAATTGACACTAAAATGAGTAGATACCTCTTATTCTCAATTAAACCCTTAAAAAGCACCTTATATAAATGAGCATAGCCAAGCTCACCACCACCCCTACTACCACTCAACCTACTCCTAATAAATAGGAGAATTGACAGACCAAATCCACCTAAAATCATTATTCCAAGTGCAGGTGAAATAGTGAAATTAAATACAAGATTATTATAGAAGTCCATTGCAGTTTTAGCTGGCTTAATAACACCATAACTCACGAGTATTGGAGCCAAAACAAGATAGGTAAATAATCCGGAAAATAGTAGGCTTAAGGAAACCTTAGCACTCATAACATAGCCCACAGCCATAAAGCCAATGCTAAGTGAAATTGCAAATGCAAATCCCTCTGGAAGCATTGGAGTGAGGTCAATGGAAGTTAAATCCAAACCAATAAACTTAGTCAAGTATTGAATTAAAGTAATAATGAAACCCGCAAGAGCAGAGTATCCAACAATTTTAGCTACAACACCACCCTTAAAGCAGGAATCTATGAGTGAAGCTGAAATAGCAGTAAATGGGAAAACCATTTTCTTACTCCTAATGAATTCATCACTCAAAATTAAACTAAAAATCAATCCCACAATAGTGCTTAAAAGCAGAGCCAGTATAATGAAGGAAAGAGGTCCAATCCAATACTTTAAATCTAAAATCTTGCCCAAAATAACATCCCTAGAGGGAACAAGCCAAGAGGGAAGACTTGCCTGAGGCTCATTTTCAATTAAATAAATTAAAAAGCCCAAAGTATAGTGAGCTGTCAACATAGATGAACTTGCAATTAAAACAGAAGATATCTCACTTCTCCAAGTACCACCCATCAGCTTAGAAAATAGTGCATATGCAATAATCACAGTTATAGCTCCCAAACCAAAACCCATACCAAAATTGATACCTAAATAGGCATTCATACAAGTAGCTATTGAAACTAAAGCAATACTTAGGAGCACAGACCTAAGAGTTATGCTTCTCCGCCCACTAACCATCCAACGCACCTAACATAGATGAACGATGACCTATATATAAAAATTTCTATACATATCTAAGATATTTTAGACTCCCAAAACTTCCACATCAAAGCGGCAAGAGCATTTAGTTAGCATTAATGATTTTAAAGCTTAGCAGAATTCCTCAACCGCAATGCTATACTAAGAGCTCTTGAATATTGCATCACTACTCTCAATAATTCTAGCCTCCACAAAACCGCTCTTAACCACACCATAAACTGTGACTTCATCATTAACTCTTAAAACAGCTATACCTTTGAAGCGAACCTCAACTCCAGATACATTGAGAACAGTCATGTGACCATGATCATACTCTATCAGCCTGCTCGAAATCGACCACGGCCATCCGGCAGTAAAAGTCATAATTCTAGGTTTGCTTAAAACAGCCCCCTTGAACTTCACCTTAACACCATCTAGCTTCCCAATATCTGATGGCTTCACCTCATAATACCTTTCACCCTCAACCTCAACTTGAGGATAGGGTAGCTTCTTCCTCCACAGAATCATCCTCAACCACTCCAATAAACTTTAACTGAGCTAATAGCAGAATTCAACCTCTAAATTAAATTTTCTAGCTAAACTCCTGATCTTAGACCTCAATACCTCATAGTAATTCACATAGTCTTTAAAAATGATATTCTCTATTCTACCTGCGATATTCGGGTAATATTTGCGTATTGCACTCACTATTGTCCGCCAATTCTCACTTTTAATATTAAGTTTATCAGCAATAATGTAGTCCACATTTATCTGCGCAAGCTTTTCAATTAATTTTTCAATTGTCCTCTCACTTATTAAGGGTATTAGTGGACCTAGAAAAGCATATGTTCGCACATTGTTCTTCACTAGGACTTTCAATGCATTTATCCTTCTAATTACTGATGGAGCATTCGGCTCAAATACTCGTCGCACCTCTTCATCTAGACTTGTAAGCGTAAGACCCACATCAACTTCATCAAAACGCTTTATTAAATCCAAATCCCTCAAAACCAAATCAGACTTGGTGAGCACTACTAATGGGTAATTTGCTTTCAAAAGAACAGCCAATATCCTCCTAGTCACCATGTATCTTGACTCGATTAGCTGATATGGATCAGTTACACTACTTAAAAGCACTACTCCAGGCTTCGACTTCTTCAATTCCCTTGAAAGAACAGTTGGTGCATTTACCTTTGGATATACAAATGAACCCCACTCCAATTTCTCCGGTAGCTCCTTAACCATAAACCTCGCATAGCAGTAAACACAACCATGCATACAGCCCAAATAGGGATTTATTGAGTAATCCACTCCATAAATTCTACTCCTACTTAATACGGATTTGCAGTAAACTTCCTTAACAACTAATTTTCTTGACATGCCAAAATAATAGCGCAGTTCTAGATACATTTATTTTTCCATTAAATCACATTTTGATTGGAACTATGAGTAGAGCTAGAAAACGAAAATTCGTAAAGAAAATTAAGAAGGAAATTCCATGGATAGAGCATGTAATTGACAATTATAGGGATGCCCTCGATCTAAACATTAGTGGGGTTGAACTCAAGTTTTCTAGATCAAGCCTATGCATATACTGTCGGGGAGCGAGAAATTTATGCGGTAAATCTAGGTGCCCAATTATTTTGAAGTTGAGGTCCTACTTCAAGGTGAAGAAACTCATTAGCGGCTGTGAAATCACCGGATCATCTCCACCAGCAATATTTATTGGGAGATTCGGTTACCCAATGGTTTATGCCGGCCCACTCATACCACCTGAAATTGGTGATACAAGAATATACGATTACCCTGAAATGTGGATTGGACATGAAATTGACGAAATAATTGACTTCAGATTCAAGTTAGTGAGGGGAATGTTTCTCGTCAACGTTAAAAAATTTGAGAATTATGGTAAGCTAATGAGCTTAACGCAGGAAATAGCTTTAGCTGAAACCTCAGTTGATACTGAAGCTCAATTTAAAAGGGAACCTGGAAAAACGGTTTACATTGACGGTTATGTGCAGCCAATGGGGCCTTCAGCACCAATAGTTAGAATGGAAATTTCAAATCCAAAAGTTGATAGGAGAATTGAAAAGCTATATTACGACTATGATTTGAAGGCCTATGAAGCAATATTTGAACTGTACAGATTGGGAGTTCCAGTATCTAAAATTCAGAGAGCATTTAGTGCAGGTCTCTTCGGGGAAAAGAGGTTGAGGAGACTTGTACCAACTAGGTGGAGCATAACTGCCATTGATAGCATGGTTTCGAGGAGAATTAGAGATGAAGTAGTTAAGAGGAGCCCAATAATAAACGAGTATAGAGTCTATGAATTCCATGATATTGGCACCAAATTCGTAGTTTTAATGATTCCGGAGGCATGGAGCTACGAGCTAATTGAAGCATGGTATCCCGGCTCAGCATGGAATATGAGTAGTAGATCGATTGCAATTGGAGGAGATTGGGAGGATTATGGTGGAAGAACTAAGTATGCTGAAATCGGCGGATGCTACTATGCTGCTAGACTAGCCGTAACAGAGCACCTATCCAAGATAGGTAGGCAGGCATCAGTCATAGTAATGAGGGAATCTTATCCAGAACACATACTTCCACTCGGAGTATGGGTTGTCCGCGAAGGTGTTAGGAATGCGCTTAAAAGAGAACCAGTAAAATTCAGCAGCTTCAAAGAAGCACTCGAGTACCTAGGAACTAGGCTCAAAATAGATTTAAGGCACTGGATTGAGATAAGCAAGATTCTTCAGAGAGCAATTAAGCAGAAAAAGCTGAAAAGCTACATTAAAGACTAGCTTGAGGGAAAGCAATGAGCGAATTCATGTCTTTGAGGGAGAGGATAATTAGGCTACTTGAAGAGCTCAGAGAGCCCGTAACTGTAAACGACATAATATTCATGTTAAACCTCGATCCATCTAGGAGAAGCGAAGTTTATGAGCACTTAATGCACATAGCAAAAACAATTAGGAGAAAGAGCCATGGAAGAAGGGAGCTCGTCATGATCCCCCCGGAATGTAGGAACTGCGGATACATTTTTACGGAATTAAGGAAGGCTAAAAAGCCTAGCAAATGCCCAAAGTGTAGGAGCCAGAGAATTTCTCCCCCACGATTCACGATAATCGAGCACTAATAACAGCTTCTATCACAACCTTGTTTAAATCAATAACTTCATCAACAAGCTCCATTAACATCTCAATCATAAACTTCTCATTAAAGCTAATACCGCTACCCCTATCATCAGCTAGAGCAGCCCCATAATATCCATTGGCAATAAATGTATCAGCAACATTTAAAGCATCAGTAAGAAGCCCCAAATCACCAACTTGGAAGTATATTGTTACATCATTTATCACTAAAACTGGTGTTGGATCAATTAGATATTTTAGCAGTAGCTCCTCACATCTAACCCTATTCGCCCTAGCCAATTCAATCACGTCATTGGCATGCTTACCAGTTAATCTTGGAGCATAAAAGTCATTGGTCAAGTAGCTTAAACAGTCGATTTCCAAGCCGAAATTCAGCAATTTACCTCCAGCAGTAATTCCACCAACTCTAATAATGTTGGGTGCAAAGTCTAGAATAGTAATCTTATTCCTAAAGCCTAATTTCAATAGTAATTCAATAATTTTGCATGTTAATGCAGTTTTGCCCCTACCAACATCTCCAACTATCAGCATACTCTTACCAATCAAGTCTTCAATTCTAATTATCATCGAAACGAAATGCTCATAGCCAAATTTAAGCTTTAACTTTACTGAGGTCATATGAAGAGCGTTGAAGATAGCTTGAAAATGCTGGCCTTAACAGCCATATTCTCAGCGCTAGGAGTAGTCTTATCACCAGTATTCTTTCCAGTGGGGCCAACGAAGTGCTATCCATTTCAGCACATGATAAATGGAATTGCAGGTGTACTAGTGGGACCAATCTATGCGGCAATAGCTGCAACCATAACAGGGATCATAAGAAATATGCTGGGAACAGGTACAATATTCGCATTTCCAGGGGGAATTCCAGGTGCACTAGTAGTGGGAATAATGCATAAATTTCTGAGGAGAGATGAGGCAGCACTAACTGAACCAATAGGAACATTCATTGGAGCACTACTGAGCGCATATATTGTCGGGCCTGCAGCCGGTAAAACAATGGCGCCAGAAATATTTGTAATAGCATTTCTAATGAGCAGCATTCCCGGATCAATTCTAGGATACATAATCTTGAAGATCATTAGAAGAGCACTTAGGGCATAGAATTTTGTGCAATTGCACAAAATTTATATTTCACTAGCATTACATTCTACTCGGAGGTGAAAAGTATGGCCTGGTTTGGCTGGGGAGGATGGGGCAGAAGAAGAGGATGGATGGGTCCATGGCCTGGTAGAGGTCCATTTAGCTACTTACCACCATGGCAGAGACCTGGATGGCTATTTGGTAGAGGAGCATGCTGGTGGCTCTTCGGATGGCCATGGGGCATGAGATGGTTCATGCCATACATGGGATACTATCCATACTACATGTATTATCCATGGATGATGTGGATGTACTATCCAATGTATTATACGCCATGGTTTAGGCCATGGTGGTGAAAAGATGAATCCGTACTACTGGTGGTATTATTCACCATATTATTTCCCAATAATGCCGCCAGTAGCATTCATCTATGATCTTTACGGATTAATGCTGGCAACATATTATTGGAAATTATACTTAGAAATATTTAAAATGATGATGGAAACTTGGAGTAAAAGCTTTGAAGCAATGTTTAAGACCCTTGAAATTCAAACCAAGCAAGCAACAATGTAATATACTTGAAAAATAATTATAGTACGGTGGAAAAATGTCAGGGCAGGGTTATAGTAGAGGTAGGAGAAGAAGATTCAGATGGATGCCATATTGGTATATGCCGCCTCCACCACCAATGCCACCACCAGCACCAACTACACAGCAACCATCAACTCAGCAACAAACGCAACAGCCGTCACAACAAATGATTCCGCAAATGCCGCAATATACCTATCCGCCTTATCCAGCATATCCATATTGGTATATGCCGCCTCCACCAATGCCACCATTAACACCTGAAGAAGAACTTGAAATGCTTGAAGATTATAAGGCAACATTAGAGGAAGAATTAGAGGATTTAAAAGAGGAAATTAAGGGTGTTGAGGAAAGAATTAGAGAGTTAAGGGAGATTATTAAGAGAAGAGGAGAGAGCTAAGTTAATTCTATAATGTAAATTCCATACTTTTTTATTTTATTTAAATCATAATACTCAGCTAATGGTATCTTATATACTCTCCTAACTTTTTTAGTTATACTTCTACCAGTATATTCATTCTTATTTGGATCCCACTCTCTAAGTACTAGTAAATCTCCCTCTGAAATTTCGAAATCAGCTAATCTAATTTCAAAATTCTTTTCACCATTAACTATCATTTTAAACCATTTGGGAAGTATCTTTTTCTCAATAATTCTAGTCAAATTATCAGCTTCCAATTTATGCTAATGCACGTCTAAGTTCACGTCCAATTTCCTCATAACGCCTAATGTCTTCCGGCTTTAAGCTTGGTGGAACAACTTTAAGTGCTTGTTCGAAGTGTTTCATACTAACTGGTCTAGGCTTGAATTTCTCTCTTAAAGCTATTAGAACGGCCTCTCTACATACTGCTTCAATATCAGCTCCAGTATATCCCTCAGTCATTTCAGCAAGTTTTTCTAGGTCTACATCTTTATCTAGGGGTGTATTTCTAAGATGGATTTTGAATATTTCTAGTCTAGCCTTCTTATCCGGTGGCGGAACATAAACTATTCTATCAAATCGACCTGGTCTTAGAAGTGCTGGATCAATTATATCTGGTCTATTTGTAGCTGCAATTACAACTACATTTTGAAGCGGAACTATTCCATCCATTTCAGCTAAGAGCTGATTAACCATTCTATCAGTTACACCTGAAGTATCAGTTCTAAATCCCCTAGCAGGTGCAATGGCATCTATTTCATCAAAGAATATTACGCATGGAGCAGCCTGCCTAGCCCTCCTAAATACCTCCCTTATAGCCCTCTCAGACTCACCAACCCACTTACTAAGCAACTCCGGCCCTCTAACCGAGATAAAGTTCGCTTCACTCTCAGTTGCAACAGCCTTGGCTAGCAAAGTCTTACCTGTTCCAGGGGGACCATAAAGCAGTATTCCCTTAGGCGGCCTAATACCCATCTTCTCAAATACTTCCGGATCCTTAAGCGGCCACTCAACTGCCTCACGCAGAATCTGCTTTACATCCTCTAAACCACCAATATCACTCCACCTAACCTCAGGCACCTCAACATAAATTTCCCTAAGCAGAGTTGGCTGAATATACTTCATTGCCTCCAAGAAGTCCTGCCTAGTAACCTTGAGCTTTTGAATTACATCAACGGGTATTTTGGGCTGAGACAAATCTATTTGAGGTAGAAATCTCCTCAATGCAGTCATCGCAGCTTCGCGTGCCAGTGCAGCCAAATCCGCACCAGTATATCCGTGAGTCATCTCAGCAAGCTCATCTAAGTTTACATCCTCAGCTAAAGGCATGTTCCTCGTATGAACTTGAAGAATTTCCTTCCTACCCCTCTTATCTGGAGGCCTAATCTCTATTTCACGGTCAAATCGGCCAGGCCTCCTCAATGCTGGATCAACTGCCTGAGGCCTATTAGTCGCCCCTATAACTATGACCTTACCCCTCTCCTTCAATCCATCCATTAATGCTAGGAGCTGAGCAACAACTCTACGCTCAACTTCACCCGTAACCTCCTCCCTCTTAGGCGCAATAGCATCTATCTCATCAATAAATATTATGGCCGGCGCATTTTCCTCAGCCTCCTTAAATATTTCCCTAAGCCTAGCCTCCGACTCGCCATAATACTTGCTCATTATCTCAGGACCATTAATTGAGAGGAAGTAGGCTCCAACCTCATTAGCCAAAGCCTTAGCTAACAGAGTCTTACCTGTTCCAGGAGGGCCATGGAGGAGAATCCCCTTAGGCGGCTCAATACCCAAATGCTTGAATAGCTCTGGATGCTTAAGTGGCAACTCCACTATCTCCCTAATCTTCTGCTTAGCTTCCTCTAAATCACCTATATCCTCCCAAGTAACCCTCGGAACACCCCTAACCTCAACTTCCTTAACCGGCTTCTCTCTAACCTGGACATCAGTATCTAAAGTGACATAGACGTGCTGCGTTGGCTGAGTGGATACAACTCTAAATCTCAGCTCAGTTGTAAATGCTGGAATAACTATTAATTCACCCCTCGATATGGGCTTACCCATTAACTGATCCTTAATGTAATCGGCGAAACCTGCACCAAACATTATGGGCTCAGTTGGAGCTAAAACAACTCTCGATGCAGGTGAAACTGCAACTCTCCTAATTGAAATATAATCTCCAATACCAACACCAATACTCTCCCTCACAATACCATCAATCCTAGCTATTCCAGCACCCTCATCACTCATATAGGCTGGCCAAACCTGACATACAGCTGAACCCTTAGAGCCAATCACCTCAACAAAATCACCAGCATCAACACCAAGCTCCCTCATCACCCTCCTCTCAAGCCTAATGATCTTGCGCCCAACATCCCTAGCCTTAGCCTCAGCAACCCTAACTCGAACCTCTCTACTCACACAAAACACCCCTAAAGCTAATGATTTAATGCGAAAGTGCAATTAAAAAATTAACGCCCAAAATTAAAGTTAAAATTAAGCTCAGCTAGAAGTCGCTCATCACAATTCAGCCGCTCCAACCCCTCTTCATCGCCATAGGCTATTTGGAGAAACAGGCTTATTAACTAAACTCATACTTCAAGTAAGCCTTAGTAACTCCACGCCTATTAATTAGGCCGACAACCTCATCACCACGAACAACCACCAACCTACCAATATTCCTCCCAATCATCAGTTCAGCAGCCTCCCTCACAGTAGATCTTGGAGAAACAGTGATTGGCGGAGTAGACATAACATCTGAAACTCTTGGACCACTACGTGGACCACTCTCAGACTCAAACTGCGGACGAGCAAAACCCCTCCTCAACAAATCCACTTGCGTGACCACTCCAATCAACCTACCGCTCTCTCGCTCGAAAACTGGTAAACCAAGGTACCTATACCTCAACATCTTATACCAAACCTTTGATAATGGATCATCAGAATAAACATAGCTCAACACCTCATCCATATAGCTTTCAACGGGTTCAAGGCCCCCACGAAGCTGCATATCCAGCGCATAGGCTATGAAGTGCTCGAGGCCGAAAACACCCAAATACTCCATGCCACCTCCAACAACAGGGGCATACCATTCATCAGCCTCAATAAGCTTGGAAGCAGCATCACGCACATCATCGTTTGGACTCAAAGTTATTCTCGGATAATCCATAACCTCCCTAACAAGAGCATTCGACCTAGTTGCAGTTATCCTCAAAACCTCAATTCTAGTCAAAACGCCAACTAGCCTATCACCATCAAGTACTGGAAGCAATCTAACCCCACTACTCCTCATTAAAGCCCTCGCATAGCTAACAAGAGAGCCTAACTGAACGGAGGGATGCTTCCTATCCATTAAATTTGAAATACGCAAATCCATGTATCCTCCAATGCGCCAACAGAGAACAAGAGTGCTCAGCTTCAAATAAATTTACTGCTTACTCTCAACCTCTCCTTCACCTTCCTTCTTCATTAGCTCTTCAAGCTCCATTTTCTCCAATTCCTCAGGCGGCTTCGCTATCTTGGAAACACGCTCTAAAATCCTCATAACCCTCATTGGCTCCGGCGTATATAGCATGAATAGCTCCCTCCTACCCTTAAACACTGATACAAACTTCCTCTCAACATTAGCAATAAACCTAAATTCAGGTTTCAACGGTATTTTCCTATCCTTTATTGAATCAATTATCCCATAGTTAGTAATCTTGTATGCTGCAAGTGATGGAACAAATGGGGCCGGTAGGAAAAAGAGCAGTATGAATAGAACTATTAGTGATAGCTCGAAGATGTAGGGGTACAGTATTAGCATTATGAGAAAGTAGAGCGCCAATAACCCAATAGTCCTCATGTACCTGCGCTTCTTATCCCTATCCTTAAGCTCAGTCGCATCAACTTCATAGAACACCTCTATTTGGGGTCTCGATTCAGACAAAGCTTCACCTCAAAATACTTTATCATGCAGCTAACTTAAAAGCTTCCTCAACTTCTCCTCAACACTAAAGCCCATCCCCCTCATAACTAGCCTCTCCCAGCTTCTTAGAGCCGGGCAAATATAGCATCCAATCCTATAGAAGCCCTCAATATACAGCCTATTGAGAGGTAGGCCAACGTAGATTGGATAGAGTTGAGCAAGCCATGTTGGCCAAAACTTCATGGGTGCAAGCTGAAAAACAAATTCATGCCTCCTAGCAGGAGCCCTCATGCTTCTAAGCCTAGACTCCACATCTCTATCACCAACAACAACCACAGGATTATCACTCAACCTCCTAATAGCCCTATACAGCGCACTTATCTTCAACTTAGTACACCACCTATTCTCAATTGAAGGTAAACCCCTACTCCTCAACTCCCTATCAATACCAGCATGCTCAAACTCAACCTTCAAGCCAAGTCTCCTAGAAACTTCCTCAACATACTCAATGGTCTCCGGAAACTCAAGCCCAGTATCAATAAACACTGGCACTACATCCTTAAACACCCTTAGTGCAAGTATTAGTGCACAAGTACTATCCTTCCCACCACTCCATGGAACAATTACATCCCCAATACCCCTGAAATTCTCAAGAAACTTCATTGAAATATGCTCATGAAGCTCAATAACACTCCTATTCAAATTCAATAAGTCCCTCAGCTCAACATCATAGCGGGCATTAGATATCCTCTCCACCTTAATATTAAAGCCTTCATCGGGAATGGTTAGCTCAGCTATCTTAATTGGACCAGAATATACGTGGTGCAAGCCCCCAAAATCCCTAATGAATAGCGGATATGAACCAACATCACCAATATGCTCTGAAAGTAGCTTAACTGCTCCATCAAAACCCAAGAAAACATCAGTTGCAGGGCTCTCCGACCTACAAATAATTGCTTCAGCTCTCCTAGTGAAGTGATAGGCCTTAGCAGTCCAGCCAGCTATATTTCGAATTTTAGCTCTACCCCTCTCAATAGCATAGTATATTTCAGTCAATCTCGCATTCCTAATCTTATTCTTATTCACCAATTGAAATGCAACATTATCTCCAAACTCACCTTCCAATTCAAGCAGCTTCTCGTCTTCCCTCGCAATTAGAACTAAGTAGTAGTTTTCATCATCAATTATCGACTTCAACCGATCAAGAGCTGCTTCAACTGAACGCACACCACCCAAAGTTCTAATCTCAATGTTCCAATCACTCTTAAACCTCTCAAGTGCAGCTCTCACAGCATCAGCATCCCTCTTAGCCCTAACAACGATTTTAAACATCACTTATCACTTGAAAAACCAATTACTTCTCATCAATATTTTAGCTAAAAGCAGCCCAGCCCTAGACAGCTTAACTGGAACATTTCTCTCACTAATTGAACCAGCCTCTATTAAACCTGCATCCCTCAGCAACCTCAAATTCCACTTAACCGTTGACTCAGGTAAATTAAGTTTCCTCGAAATCTTCTTTGCAAGAGATGTCATGGTATCCTTACCATTCTGATTCTCATAAACTTCAATCAATATCATTTTCTGCCTCTTATTGAGCTTAATTAGTGCAAAGCGAATGAAGGTTCTCTTCCAATATTCACGTTGATCTTCCACTTCGGTGCTTGAGTTCCTCGATAAATGCAGTGCACTAGAAATCTTCGTTACAATCCCCGCATGGAATCACCATTAAATGGAATCACACAATTAGCTAATTAGCTTTACGGAACCCTAAACTCACCCTTAACTACACCAGCATCAGCTCTCTCCCGCTCCGTTAGCTCAAAAATCTTCCTGATCAACTCAATTTCACATTCACTAGGAACTCTACCCCTCCTAGAGTATACCCTCTTCATGGTTTCAATTGCAGATTCAAGCTTCAACTCATAGGCTCCAAGTCCAATGGACTTCGCATATATGGTGAAGGAGGGTACATCCTCATACACCACTCCATAAAGATGAGAGGCAACACCTATACATTTACCAGTCCAAATCCGGCATCCAATAGCAGTCTTAACGTGATCCGCCATGAAACATCCAACCTTAATTCTACCACTACTAACACCCTTAACCTTGACAATTCCATAGGTATTCTTTAAATCTGAAGTCACGGTCAATGCACCCAAATTAACCCACTCGGAAATGTATGAGTGGCCGATGAAGCCCTCATGATACATATTAACATAGCCATAAAGAATGGACTCCTCAACTTCACCGCCAACCCTACAGACCTCCCCAATGCTAGAGCCACCCCTAATCCTTGCACCACTCAAAATCAATGAATCCCTACCTATGTAGCATGGACCCTCAATTCTAGCTGGACCATAAACTGTAACTCCATCATCAATGTAAACTGGCCCCCGCCTAGCATCAATATTAACATTACCTTCAATCTCAACATTACTTGAAATGTACATATCCCCATAACTGCCATAAATGACCGTCCTACTGTCAATTGAGCAGTAGATTCCTGGAGAACCAACTTTACGCTTAAAATCCAATCTAAGAAACTCGCTATTCAAATCCACCAGGTCCCATAAGTAGCCTATTAAATCAATATCCCTGGACTCAAACACTTCTAAATCACTCTTCAACTTAATTAGGAAATCTCGCAGGCCAAGCGGATTCTCCTCAACTACGCTTCTAAGCCCACTAACATGTTCACTGCCAATTTTCGCAGCCGCAACATCCCCATTAACATCAGTTAATATGAAACTATCATGCTTACCCATCAACTCAGCTATTAAATTAATCGAGCTCCCGCGGGGAATAAGCCTACCATTAACTAATAGCAGTTCATCTGCATCTCCAAGTGAATTTACTTGGCAATGGCTTCTCCTTTCAAGCTCCACCTTCACTAAATAGTCTCTCACAACTAAAACTACTGGATAGCTGAAATAGCTTAGAAGCTTATCCAGTATACTATCAAACCCCAACTTCAACTCAAAAACTGGCTTAACATAGGTTAGTGGAAGCAGATTTTCATATTTATAATCCTCGAACACTACTAAGTGCAATTTAATATTCACCAATAAACTATAAGCTCTAAACAACACTATTTATTGCTTTCACTCGAGGAAATCTAAAGTGGAAGATAAATAGCTCCAGATAGCCCATAGAATAGTGGGAGGACCTTGAAGGGACACCTAGTATTTGTAGGTCACATCTCAATGGATAGAATTATTAACATTCATGGAGAAAGAGAGCAACCAGGTGGAGCAGCACTATATGCCGCAATTGCAGCCAAAACACTTTATCCAGATGTCAGAATAGTATCCGCTGTTGGCAAAGACTTCAAATACTTTGACATGCTAAAGCTATTCGATAAGCATGAAATTAGAGTTGTAGATGTACCCTCAACACGATTCACCATAAAGTACGATGAAAACTGGAAAGCCAATTACTCTAAAATAAGCATTGGAGCTGGAAAGCATATCAAATTTAATAGCATACCAATTTCATGGCTAACATCAAATTCCATAGTACACCTCTCACCAATGAAACCAACTAAGGTAGAAAAGATGATTGATAGAATAAAGAGAATTTCCCCAAAAGTAAAGGTCTCCGTCAATACGTGGAGTGGATACATGAAATCCAAAGAAAACCTAGCCGCTTTAAGAAGAATTGCCGCTAAGGCAGACTTCTTCATTCTAAATGAAAGCGAAATCAAGGCAATGACGAAAACAGACTCACTAGTACATGCATTGAAAATTGTGGAGAGCAATATGCTTGTAGTAACGCTTGGAGAGCTTGGAGCAATAGTAAAGTTAAACGATGAAGTCCTAATGATACCAGCACTACGCCCAGTAAGAGAGGGAGTAATTGATGTGACAGGTGCAGGAGATTGCTGGTGTGGAGCATTCCTAGCAGCTTATAAGATTAGCAGGGACATATTCAAGTCAGTTATAACTGCATCCATAATTTCAAGCATAAAGTGCAGTGGATGGGGATTTGAAAAACTACTAAAATTGAAGTTCAATGACATAAATGAAGTAGCAGAGTACATAATTAAGATTAAAGATAGGTTAGTGCAAAAAAGCATCACAGAGTATTTAAGAACTTGAAAACCCAAGAAGCTTTTCCTTCATAGCCATAATCCTCCAAAGCTCATCTTGAATCGGCTTCTTAACCTCAACGGCACTACCATCACTTCTAACTAGAACCATCCCATCATCAGTAATTTCACCTATAATTGAAGCACGAATACCCTCAGACTTCAATCTCTCAACAATTTCACTAGCCTTACTTGCATTCGCCGTTATTATGAGGGAGCCAGAGCTAATGGTTTTCAGAGGATCAACTTTCAGCAACTCACAGATCATCCCTGTCTCCTCATTAACTATCACCCTGTTCTCATAAATCCTAAACCCTCTTCTCGAAGCCATAGCTAGCTCCTGCAATCCACCTAAAACACCACCTTCAGTCGGATCATGCATTGCAGTTACACCGCCAACTTCAATAGCTACCATTGCATCCCTCAGCACACTTAAGTACTTTATATATTCCTTGGCCCTCTCAATCACTTCAATTGGCAAATACCTTTTTAGGAAAGATTCAAATTCATGAGCAAAAATAGCAGTGCCCTCAATAGCGGCACCTTTAGTCAAAATTATTTTATCGCCAACCCTAGCACCACTACTCGTAACATACTTGTCCTTAGGGGCCTCGCCCATAGCAGTTGAAATAACTATTGGCCTATTTAAGCCAGGGGTAACTTCCGTATGACCACATACAATCGATATGCCAAGCTCCCTAGCAGCTCTATCCACTTGCTCAGTAATTTCATCAAGCAATTCAATTGAAGCACCTTCAGGTAGGAGTATGACCAGTGAAATCCACCTCGGCCTAGCACCCCTAACAGCAACATCATTAGAACTAACATTCACAGCAAGCCAACCAATATTCTCAACTGCACCAGTAATTGGGTCTGAATGCACAACCAAAACTCTATCACCAAAATCTATTATCGCTGCATCCTCACCTATTTTAGGACCAACAATAACCCTCTCATCCCTAACTCCAAGCCTCCTAAAAACTACTTCCTCAAGAACTCTCGGTGGAAGCTTACCTAAGCAAAGCCTACTCCACATATCCAGCTCCCCCAGCAAATTATCAGCATCAAGCAGCCCTAAGGCATCACATACCATTGATATCGAATTAAATTGGCTCCAAGTCGATTTACAATAAAGCCTATTTAACTCAATATTTAAGCTTAAGTATATGAGCCAATGAATCAAATAAATGTGGAAATAAATGAAATAAAGAAGTTAAAGGAGGAAATTAGAAGCAGAATCTGGAGGCTAATGGAAGAGAAAAATATAGCCTCATTTCCAAGGCCAGTTTATGGTAGAATACCAAACTTTAAGGGCTCCGAAATAGCAGCGAAAAATATCCTAAAACTCGAATTCATTCGCGAGGCTGAAGTCGTAAAAGTGAATCCGGATTCCCCTCAAAAACCAGTTAGAGAACTGCTATTGAAAATGGGTAGGAAAGTCATTATGCCTACACCGAGGCTCAAAAGAGGATTCCTTTTAATCAACCCATCAAAGATTCCAAGAAGTGAAATAAGCTTTGCATCTACAATTAGAGGGGCATTTATATGGGGAGAGCCGATCAATTTGAAATCCCTACCCAAAATAGATGCCATAATTGTTGGATCAGTTGCAGTATCACTAGATGGCTATAGAATTGGTAAGGGTGGGGGATACAGTGAACTCGAATATGCAATTCTAAGGGAAGTGAATGCAATCGATGATGAAACTCCAGTCATAACTACTATACATGAAGTCCAGCTAGTAGATGAAGTACCACGTGAAGATCACGATGTACCAGTAGACTTCATAGTGACACCTATAAGAGTAATCGAGGTTAAACCGAGAAAGCATAAGCCAAAGGGCATAATTTGGGAAAAGATAACTCGTGATATGATGAGGAAAATGCCAATTCTACTTGAACTCAAGAGGCTCAAAGAGCAATAGCTCACTTAAACTTAACTTCACCAATACTTGAAGTACACCTATACCCCGCAAAGCCCTCAATAAGCTTACTAGAGCCCCTAAGTACTTCAAGAAAAACTTCAACCTCACGCTTATTCACCCTATTTACTGGAACCACATAATCAAACTCCTCCCATGCAACATGAACATAGTTCAGCTTGTACATTTGAGCCAAATACTTTAATGTTAGGCAGAAGTCAGCTCTACCCATGGCCACCTCCCTCACAGTATCAAAATGAGTTTTGAATTCAGTTTCAAAACCCTTAATTGAGCTCGAATTAATACCCCACTCCCTAAGCAGATATTCAAGATACAGCCGCGTACCGGATCCTCTATTGCGATTAGCAATTGAAAGCATTCCATCTGAGAGCTCAGCTATTAAATCACTTAAGCTAGTGAACTTTAAGCCAGGCCTAAATGCAAATACGAGCTCCCTCAAATAACCCTCAATCAAAACTACTTGACCTCTTAAAAGAAACCTCTCAATGTAAGGCTTATTATAGCACTTCCTCTCCGGATCATAGAGATGAATTCCGGCAATATCTGCTTCACCTAAAACCATGCTTGCAAGCCCACCCAAAGAACCCGTCCAATAAGCCTCGATATCATCTACTCCCCTAAGCCTACTGAGACCAATTAAATACTCTAAAAGCGGGTCATGACTGCCAATTACAGTTAGACGTGCATGACTCAATTGCTCTACAATTGGAACCTCACCTAAAAACTCGATTTGCGGCCTAATTCTCTCAACGACAGAATAATATTTTCTGAGGAGAGCTTTACCATAGTCAGTTAACCTTGTACCCCCACCACCCCTGCCACCCCTCTTAGCTTCGACAAGTTTAACTCCAAGCATTCGCTCAACTCTCGAAATATGCTCCCATACCCGCGAATATGGGAGACCTAAACTTTTACATGCAGATAATAGGCTACCTAGCTTATCGATTAAGAATAGTACTTGAGCTAGCTTAGAATTCAAAACTTCTTCTCCACGATGAGTGAGAATTACTTCAACCTTAACCTTAAATCCCTCATTCAAATTCTCATCCAACACAGCAGTGCGCCCCTAACGCAAAGGTCATTCAAGCACCATTGCTATTTGAGTTAAAGCAAACAGCATCGCATGCTAAACACCTCCACGCAGCCTCCTCAAGTTTTCTCGAACAAGCTCCCTAATTTCAGGAAGCCTCCTATACAAGTATTCTCCTGGACACTTAGTTGCTGGATTATAGTCTCTATGGCCCTTAATGTTCTCAACTGGAATACTGTATTTAAGGCATAGCCACGTTAATAGCTTCACTATAGCCTTCAACTGTTTATCATTGATATCCACAAACTCATAGTTTCCAATCAAAGCTACACCTATATTACCTATATTATGACCCTTAACATGTGCACCCACAGCCCAAATAGGCCCATCCTTCATAAATATTACCATCCTTATCCATTAGGAAGTGGTACCCGATATCACACCATCCCCTACTGAACATGTGGTATAATTGTATGCTCTTAACGACACGCCTAGCATTAACATACTTGTTTGATGTCGCAGTGCGGTGTATTATTATCGCATTAATGTAGGGATTCCTATCATACTCACATCTAGGTTCCAGTGCACCCCACTCCTCCCGCTTAATAACTTCAATTTCAAATTCGAGCTCTATCTTATCAGGTGCACTCATGTATGTTAAATGGCAATACGCAATTGCTAGGTAGAAAAGCATTATCAATATTAATGCCCTCAGCTTAATCATCGCATAACTATTGCGTAAAAGCTAATTTAAGCTTTAATAACATCTTGATGGGGAGGGAAGCTGATTGATAATCGTTGAATTCAGCATTGTACCGCTTGGTGTTGGGATAAGTGTTAGTAAATTCGTTGCAGAAGCAGTTAAGGTTTTAGATGAAGAAGGCATTAACTACGAAGTAACGCCAATGTGCACTGTTTTCGAAGCTGAGGATATTGATAGGGCATTAGAGATCATAGCCAAAGCCCATAAAGCAGTCGTTAAAGCAGGTGCAATGAGAGTTTTAACATCAATAAAAATTGATGATAGGAGAGATATTGAGAGGAAAATGAAGGATAAAGTGAGGTCAGTGCTTGAAAAATTGAGAGTGAAATCGTAATGAAAATTAAAGTAGACCTACACATACACTCAACATATTCCGGGGATAGCACTCTCACCGTAGACGAAATAGTAAGCTACTACGCTTTAAATGGATATCATGCAATTGCAATTACTGATCACGACTCATTTAGGGGTGCAATTGAAGCGAGAAAAATAGTTAGGGAAATGAATCTAAACTTAATAGTCATACTTGGAGCTGAAGTATCAACTATTGAGGGGGAATTAGTAGTTTTAAGTGACATTGAGCTACCCTACCTACCTTCTAGGGCTGAAGAGCTAATAAACTTAACAAGGAAGAGCGGAGGAATAACCTATGCACCACACCCCTACGATGAAACTAGACATAGCCTAAAAGACCAATTATTTGAACTCAAAAACCTAGATGCAATAGAAGTATTGAACTGCACATCAAATCCAAAATTCAATAGCATGGCGATGAGAGCGGCGAGAATACTAAATAAACCAGGAATAGCCAACAGTGATGCACACAGCCCAATTGAAATTGGAAGAGCAGAAACTATCCTGGAGGTAAGGGAGCTAAGCATTAAAGAAGTGTTTAGAGCAATTAAGCACAACAGAATTCTAAGGAGAAGATGCATACAAAGAGCCTAGCTTGATCTAGATAGAATCACAACTTGCCTTTCAGCATCAACCTCACGTATATGCACATTATCAACTTCAATTAGCTCTCCATTCACACGTAGAATGCTCAACTTATCACTACACAACTTCACGTTTATAGCATCTTTACACACAATGTGCCTCTCATTCCCGTCCTCAAGAACCACCCTCAATCTAAACTCACACATTGCAGTTAACACCTCCCCCAATAGCTGTAACATTAATTCAACTATTTAAACCATACAGCAGAAGTTTCAAGAGCCAAGTCTAAAACTCCCAGCAAAACTATTAAGCTTATACTGTGAAAACAGCTCTAATAAGAATGGGATGTTCGCTTTCGTATATAGCGATAAATACTTAGAATATAATTTCGGGCCAACCCACCCACTTAAACCCAGTAGAACTAAAAAGCTACTTACACTATTGCACAGCACTGAATTCAAGAAGCTAATGACAGTGCATGAACCTAGAATGGCTAGTAGAAGTGAAATAGAGCTATTCCATACAAGCGATTACGTCAACTTCGTCGCTGAAATGAGTAGAATTGGAGTTGGACTGCTCGATATGGGAGATACCCCTGCATTCGAGGGCTGCTATGAAGCTTCATCAACCATTGTTGGTGGAACACTAACTGCAGTTGACTTAGCTTTAACAGGTAAATTTGAATTCACAGTCAACATGGCCGGAGGACTTCATCACGCCCATCCAAATAGAGCTTCAGGCTTCTGCATATTCAATGATCCAGCAATCGCAATTGCATACTTAATTGATAGAGACTTCAAGAGAATCATGTATCTAGACATCGATGCACACCATGGAGATGGAGTAATGTACGGCTTCTACAGTGATGAGCGAGTTCTAGACATAGATATTCATGAAAGCGGGCTCTACCTGTTCCCCGGAACTGGCTTCGTGCATGAAATAGGTGACGGGAATGGTAGGGGATTGAAGCTAAACATACCACTCCCACCATACGCAGGCGATGATGCATTCCTAATGGCATTTAATGAAGTATTTCATAAGGCAGTAGAGAAGTTTAAACCTGAAATAATTATCGTGCAGTGCGGTGCAGACGGATATATGGGGGATCCATTAACCCATCTCAACTACTCAACGAAAACATATATTGAAGTTGCCAAGGCAGTCAAGGAAGCCTCACAGAAATACTGTAATGGTAGGCTAATCATTTTAGGTGGAGGAGGATATAACATAGAAAACACTGTGAGAGTATGGAGTCTAGTCATAGCCACATTAATAGGCGAGACAGACATATTTAGGAGATTCATCGATCTCAGTCAAACAAAAAGTAGCATTGAAATACTTTCTACCGTTGAGAAGATAATCAATGAACTGAGAAAAACAACAATTATTGGGTAGTAAACTACTTTGTAGTAATAGTGTATTCACAGCCAACTTTACTCAAAGCCTTATCTATTAGCTCTATAAGCTCATTTAATTCCTCAAATGTCGGAGGCCTAGTCCACTCAAAGTAGAAATCGTAGTCTCCGAGGGACCATCCACTCTCACTTATCAATCCCCTCCTCTCCCTAACCTCCTCAGGAGATACACCTGCCTCGAGCAGTGAGAGATAGTGGAAGTACTTTATTCCTGGATGACGCTTTGAAAATTCCCTAGCAACTTCCTCTAAAGCCCTTAATGCATCAATTATTGGTGGACCATAAATTTTAATATAGGTCTTCACTTAAAACCCCAGAAACCTATGCTCAAAGAAGCAATATAAGCTTTGAGATGAATTGAAAGCTAAATGCAATCTATCAATATCTTAAATCTTAAAGCACCCCCTTAAATATTCTGGGTGAAAAATTGAGGGCTCCACTTGAAGGAATTAGGGTACTAGATGTATCAAGAGTACTTGCAGGTCCATTTTGCACCATGATACTGGGCGATCTCGGTGCTGAAGTAATTAAGGTTGAGGAGCCAAGGGTTGGTGATGGAACGAGAGCATGGGGCCCACCATTCATAAAGGGGGAGAGCGCATACTTCCTATCCATTAATAGGAATAAGAAGAGCATTACAGTCAACTTGAAGCACCCTAAGGGAAGGGAAATAATCTATAAATTGGCTGAGAAAAGCGATGTTTTCATTGAAAACTTTAGACCGGGAGTTGCAGAGAGACTTGGAGTAGACTATGAAGCAATAAGTAAGGTAAACCCCAAAATAATATATTGCTCAATTAGCGGATTCGGCCAGACAGGTCCATATAGAGATAAGCCAGCATACGACCTGCTCATCCAAGCAATGTCAGGCTTCATGAGCTTCACAGGGGAACCAGGCAGACCCCCAGTCAGAATTGGTGTTGCAATAATGGACTTGGGAGCAGGAATGTACGCAGCCATATCCATTCTAGCAGCATTGAGAGCAAGGGAAATCACCGGAAAAGGGCAGAGAATAGACATTTCATTACTAGACACCGCTGTTTCATGGTTAACATACATGGCAATGAACTACTTCGCCACTGGAAGAAATCCGAGAAAAATGGGATCAGCACACCCAAATATAGTGCCATACCAATGCTTTGAAGATAGAGATGGCAGGTACTTCGCAGTTGCAGTTGGAACAGATGAACACTGGAAGAGATTATGCAAGGCGCTTGGCAGAGATGAATGGATTGAAAATCCAAAGTACTCAACAAATCCCAAGAGAGTTGAGAATAGAGATGAACTCATAGGAGAGCTGGAGAAAATATTTAAATCAAAGAGTAGGGATGAATGGCTCAAAACACTCGAGGAACATAGAGTGCCATGTGCACCAGTATATGAGGTGAGCGAAGTACTATCAGATCCACAGGTAATTCATAGGAAAATGGTTATCGAAGTAGATCACCCAAAAATAGGGAAGTTAAAGCAACTTGGATTCCCAATGAAGCTGTCGGAAACACCATGCGAAATAAGATATCCGCCACCCCTACTAGGCCAACATACGAGGGAAATATTGAAGGAGCTACTCGAGTTTAGCGATGAAGAGATCGATGAATTAGAGAGGGAAGGAGCAATATGAAAGTAGGGAATACAAATGGCAGCATGCTATGATTGCAAAGGTAAAACTATAGTCTTCCTATACGGTACAAATAACCTAATTCTATCACCAATTGAAATCTCAACTTCAGGATCCAAGTAAGCCACTAAATGCACACTATCAACTTTCACTCTCACCTCAATATGATCTCCAATAAATGAAATTCTATCAACCAAACCATAAAATGCATTTGATAGCTCACCCGATGCATTTAGCTCAAAGTGCTCAGGTCTAAGTATACATGCAACCCTATCTCCAATATCAATCACGACATCTTCACTTGGAATACAGCCAATAATGATTTCCGAGCCAAATTTAACGTAAACCCTCTCCCCCTCAACTTTAATAACTTCACCCTCAATAACACTGCTCTTACCAACAAATTCAGCCACGAAGAGGCTTTTAGGCCTATAGTATACCTCCATTGGAGTACCGACTTGATAAATTTTACCAGCATTCATTACTGCAAGCCTATCCGATAACGTCATAGCCTCTTCCTGGTCGTGGGTAACGTATATGGTGGTTATTCCAAGCCTCCTCTGCAAGGCCTTAAGCTCATCTCTCATTTCAACCCTAAGCTTTGCATCCAAATTGCTGAGCGGCTCATCTAAAAGGAGAACTTTCGGTTCAACAACCAATGCTCTTGCGAGAGCAACTCTCTGCTGCTGACCCCCAGATAACTGATGTGGATACCTACTCTCTAATCCCTCAAGCTTAACTAGCTCAAGAACCTCCCTAACCCTCCTCCTAACCTCACTTCTAGATAACCCCATAATCCTAAGTCCATAAGCAATGTTCTCGAAAACAGTCATATGAGGCCAAAGCGCATAGCTCTGAAATACCATTCCAACACGCCTTTCATATGCAGGCAGGCCAGTTACATCAACATCGTCAAAATAAATTCTCCCGTGATCAGGTACCTCGAATCCAGCTATAATTCTTAGAGTAGTAGTCTTACCACAGCCACTTGGACCGAGAATCGTAAATAGCTCACCATGATTAATACTGAGTGAAACATTATCCAATGCAACGACTTCACCAAACCTCTTAGTAACACCTACAAGCCTAACAGAAGTCATAGCACCGCCTCAAATTCAAGCCAATCCTCCCAATAAACTGAGCTGAGAACAAAATAATATTACATTACTTAAGTTTAAGTATTAGCTGAAAACTGGAAAATGAGCACTCAAGTTTAGGCTCGCAAGAGCTAAGATTATTAGTTGAAAGCACTACTTAATGATTGTGCATGAAGCATCCATAGCGCAGAACATAATCGATATAGCAATTAAAATTGCAAGTGAGCATAAGGCTAGGAAGGTCAACAAGATAGTCATAGTAGTTGGGGAGCTCAATTTTCTAGATTTAGATGCACTAAAATTCGCATTCCAAGTATTATCGGAAAAAACCATGCTGGAAAGCGCAGAGCTAATCATAGAATTAAAGCCAGCGAAATTTAAGTGTTTAAAGTGCGGTTCAGAGTGGAGTGCAAGCCTAGCGGAGCTTAAAGATAAAGTCGAACTCCACTTCACGCCAGAACTAGTATTAAACTTTCTTGAATGCCCAAACTGCAAGAGCTATGAAGTTGAAATTGAAGGTGGAAGAGAACTTTACATAAAGGACATTGAACTAGTAGTTTGACTCCACTGGTAATCCCACAGCTTTAGCTAAATCAAATATTCCAACACCAGTCTTAGCGCTCGTGAGAATTACTGGAGCCCTAAAGTTTATTTTCCTAGCATCATCAACCATTCTATTCAGATCGATACCCATAATGTCTGCAAGATCTACCTTATTTATGACAATAATATTTGAACTCCTAACAGTCATTGGGTGCTTAATGAACTTATCCTCACCTTCAGTAACGCTTACAACTAGAACTCTAGTGGTGGAACCCAAATCAAAGTATATTGGGCAAATTAAATTACCGACATTTTCTATAAACAGGAACTTAACTCTATTTAGATCAAGCTTCTCAATTGCCTTTCTAATATGAATTGCCTCTAAATGACATGCACCACCAGTATTAACTTGAACACCGGCAATTCCATGCCTAAGTATACGCTCAGTATCAACTGTTGAAGCAACATCACCACCAATATAAGCTAACTCACTCTTAGAACCACCATAAACCTCAATTAGCCTCTCAATTAAAGCAGTCTTACCAGAACCAGGTGAACCGAGAAACTCAATAACAGTGACACCTAAACCATTAAATTTCCTCCGAAGCTCCATAGCAATTTTCCGATTAGACTCCAAAATGGGCTCATCAATGCGCACAACCACTACACCGCTCAATTAAGCCACCTCAATAAAATTAGTTTGAGAATAAATATGATTTATTGCGGAGAGCCATGAAGCCGCTGCCAAGAAGCTTCTATGAGAGAAGTAGCATTGAAGTCGCTAAAAACTTATTGGGGAAAATTTTAGTCAGAAAAGTAGCTGATGGAGTGATGGCTGGCAAGATAGTCGAAGTCGAAGCCTACGGTGGACCGGAGGATCCAGCAAGCCATGCAAGATTTGGATTGAGGCCATGGAACAGGGTAATGTTCGGCGAAGTAGGTAGAGCATACATATACAGAATTTATGGATTACACTACTGCCTAAACGTAGTTGCAAAATCAAGAAATGAAATTGCAGGAGCAGTATTAATTAGAGCTATAGAGCCAATTAAAGGTATAGATTTAATGTTCAAGTTTAGATTCAAAAACAGTAAGGGTAAAATAACTGAATTAACGAGTGGGCCAGCAAAGCTCTGCAAGGCAATGAAGATAGATTTAACATTAAATGGAACTGATTTAACAATTGAAGGACCGCTCTACATAGCTGAAAATAGTGATGAAGAATTCGAAATTACAGTAACACCGAGAATTGGTGTAAAAGAAGGATTAGATAAATTATGGAGATTCTATATCAAAAACAACAGATTTGTTTCAAGAAAATAATCTGCTGAGACCACGGTAGCAATTCGCAGTTTCCAGCCCTAAGTCAATCCATGAAATAGCAAAAACAACATTAAGATAAATGACCAAAGAGAACCCTACTATTTCTCTGAAAATGTATTGCATACAATTAATAAGCGGCGATTAGCGATCTTAAGTTAATTATAGATTATAGTTTAAGCTCAACACCATCAATATTTAATTTAAACTCGAAAAGCTAAGTAATAAAGTAAAGGAAGAAGCACTAGGAGAACATAATGAAGTTATTAGAGCAATCGAAATTGATCAGCTTTACCGCCAATTATTTTAGTTAAAGCCAAAACTATAGTTGATGAGGTTGAATTAATGAAATTAACAAGTAAAATTTATGTGACTAGGCATTGCTTGAAGAGAATTTTTGAGAGAGCTGGAATTTGGAATTATGATGAGAAAAAGATGTTGATATGGAAAATACTGAGTTCTGGAGAGATTGTTGATGTTAGGGGTAAACATGTACTGGTTAAATGGAATAATAACTACTTGATTTTGAGAAGGAATAGGGATAAATGGGCTATTATAAGCTATACAAGAAATATTGCTCCAAGGGGATTTGATGAGAGGCTACATATTAAGCCCGTACTAGATAATCTTAATAATAGTTAGTTCAACCTCCTAATTCCTTCAATACAGCTTGGTGGAACATATTTTACTAGATAAACTGACTTCCCAGCTCTAAGTACCTTAATTCCATGGGCACGCAGTTTATCTGCATTTACAATTAGAATCACAATTTTACTACCGTGTCTCTTAGCGACTTCAATAGCATCGCTAAGATTGCTCGATAAGTGAACATACATTCTCCCCATAGACTTTATTCCTTCACTCAAGATTCTATTCAATCTTTCCAGCGTAGTTCCATGATATAGGATCTTTATTTCATTGTCAACTGGTAAACTCAGATTCACCCTAATGCTATGTCCATAGGTTGCCCTAATTTTGCCATTTCTAATTTCAAATCTACCTTTAGGGCATGTTTCAGCTATGGCTACTATGTGGATCGGCTTTAACCAATAGTATGAAGGTGAACATGACCTAATCTTATTTACGAGCTCATCTATGTTAATAAAGCCCTCATCGTCAAGCTCGACTCCAACAACCTCAGGTTTATGTCTAAGTATTAGGGAAAGAAATTTACTCAACTTCAATCTCTGCTTACCAGTTAAAATTAGCTTGCAAGGAGAATTACAGTGCACTGGCTCCTCAATAAATTTACCGCATACTGTGCATTGATATATTGGCTTCAGCATGGCCTACCAGTTAATTAGTTTCAGTGCTATTGAAAATGTTTCCTCAGCCTCCTCCACAGACGCTACACCAATGGCAACTCCATCAACACACTTAGACCTAGCTATAAACTCGAGAGCCTCTCTAGGCTCAATTCTACCAGCACCCAACACTTTCTTGGCAATTATTGGTATGCCAAGCTCCCTATACAAGTTCACTGCTTCATCAGGCCTCAAGTCCATGAGATGACCATACTTATTAAGGGGGGCTAACACCAAATCGATCTCCAGATTGCACTTCTTAATCCATGGAATAACCTTAGCAGGAGAGTGAGTAACAATTCCAGTTATTGGAGCACTTCTTCCAGCCAATCGCAGAGCTCTAACCAAAACATCTTCACTCATTAAGTCGACTAACGAGGCATGAACTAAAACTGCAATAGCACCCAACTTATCCAGCCTATCAATACTCTTCTCAAGCTCATCTGGAAGCATTGTGCCCACAATAACTATTTCATCACCAAAATCCCTAACCGCACTCTCAATACCCCTATAAACCCACGAGTAAGGAAGTATTTGAACACCCCTAACGCCAAGTTCAAAAGATTTCAAAGCCACCTCCCTAACACTCTCAGGCTTACCAAAGAACTTCAAGTAATACCTAAAAGCTCTACTACCAAACTGACCTGCACCAATAAATGGCGAAGTCCCTAGGAGCACTCTTGGAATCCTATAACCCTTAACTTTAAAGTATCCAGACATGATAATCAAGTTAAGCTCTAGTGCAATAGTAATTAAAGTATTTTACTCCAACTTTACATGGCGAAAGCATGAAGCACAAATTCATAAAAAACTTCAATGAACTAGTTAGCGTCAAACAAGAAGAAAATGCGGAGGCAAGAAGAATAGCACTCACCCTATTAGAGGAGGGATTGAGAAGAGCAGATCCAAAAGAAGCAGTGAGAGAGCACTTGAAAATTGAAGATGAAAAAGTAGTAGTGGATGATGAGGAACTTAGCCTAGTGAGCATTGACAAAATATACGTTATTGGGGCGGGTAAGGCTTCAGGGAAAATGGCTGAAGCCATAGAGGAAATCTTGGGAAGTAAAATTCATGGTGGAACAGTCATAGTTCCAAGGGGAACAAAAGTTAAGCTGCATAGAATAGAGGTTATCGAGGGGTCACATCCAATACCATCAGCTAAATGCATTGAAGGAGCAATGAAAATACTTGAAATAGCAAGGAAAGCTGGGAAAAAGGATTTAATTATAGCTCTAATTTCAGGTGGAGGATCATCATTACTAACACTGCCAGCCGAAAACTTAACTCTAAACGATATAATTGAGACAACCAAAATACTCCTCAAGTGCGGTGCAGACATTAAAGAGATTAATGCAGTTAGAAAGCACATATCAAAAATAAAGGGAGGACAATTAGCGAAAGCAGCCTATCCAGCCAAAATAATATCACTAATAATTTCAGATGTAGTAGGAGATCCAATAGATGCAATAGCTTCAGGACCAACAGCACCAGACCCCACAACATTCAGAGATGCATGGGAAGTACTGGAAAAATACAATATAGCAGACTCAGTACCACCAAGAGTTAAAGAGAGAATCATTAAAGGCTTAAGTGGCAATATTCCTGAAACACCAAAACCCGGCGACCCAGCATTCTTTAACGTGAAGAACCTAGTTATTGCGAGTAATATTAAATCACTTAAAGCAATGAGCAATATAGCTGGGAAGCTTGGACTTAATTCAATAATATTAACATCGCAGATTGAAGGTGAAGCTAGACATGTTGGACTAGTAATTGCATCAATACTTAAAGAAATACATTCAAATGAACAGCCAATCAAGCCACCAGCAGTAGTAATAGCTGGAGGAGAAACAACAGTAACAGTTACTGGGAATGGTATTGGTGGACGAAACCAGGAACTCGCCCTAAGTGCAGCTACATCTATAAAGAAGTTAAGGGGGGTAGTATTAGCATCAATTGGAAGTGATGGAATAGATGGAATAACAAATGCTGCAGGAGCAATAGTTGATGGAGAAACAATTGTGAGAGCAGAGAGACTCGGATTAAATCCAAACAAATTCCTAGTAAATAATGACTCTTATACATTCTTCAAGAGAATTGGTAAAAGCCTAATATTCACAGGATATACTGGAACAAATATAAACGACTTAATAGTTGGAATAGTACTAAGTAAAACATGAGTCAAACGAATTAATCACCATTACAATGAACTCCAAATTTCCAATAGACACCAACCTAGGAACTAAAATTAAATCATGCATTTAATGACTAGTATTAGCAATATTTATGAAACTACTCTTACCCATACGACATGTGACAATAATTTTGAAAAATAAAATATAAAGAGGGTGATAGCTTTAAACAGTGTAGTCACCCCCCAATAATGGAGGGAAATAATGACTATTACAATTACATTGCCCAGTAGCATTGCTACAGAAATTATGAAAAGAGCACATAAAGAAGGCATGAGCATTGAAGAGTATTTAATCGACTTAATTTTAGAAGATTTGGATCCCAATGAGAAAGCCGAGAAATATCTGGATGGTGCTTTTGAACTTATTAAACAAGCGCAAAGAGAAATCCAAGAAAGGAATTTTAGGCAAGCTAGTGAAAAAATATGGGGTGCATGCGCACTAGCTATTAAAGCTCATGCTTATATGAAAGCAGGTAAGAGATTGACATCACATAGGGAATTGCACGAATATAAGGATGAAATTGTAAGGGAAATTGGTGATTGGACTTTAAATGCATGGTTCGCAGCAAATACAATGCACATAAACTTCTATGAAGAATGGGCTACAGAAGAAGAGATTAAAGCTGCATTAGAAAAAGTTGAAAAACTAGTTAGGGCTATAGCAAAATCCATAATTGAAAGAAATGATTAGGAAGTCCGAAATAGTCCAGTGAGTGAAAGTCTCAGAAACTGCATGGTAAAAATAAAATTTGGCTGAATAGTTGGCTTCTCAAATACTTATAATGCTTGTTACGGTCAGTAATCCTATAAGTGTATATGAGGAAGAGGATACAATAGCCAATCTCTAAATAATGACCTTCAGATGCCTCAAATTCCCCTTGTCATGTAACCCAAATACCAGTATGAATATTAAACCTAAGCCAAGCAATATCAAGAGCATTGCTTTGCTCTCCTAAACCTTAAATTGCGTTTCATATACGGAGCATATCGAGAGACAAACATATGAACATTCGCTGGGTGAAGGAAAAGATAATCAGCACATAATTAAGGGATGTTTGGGTTTATTCAATAAAGTACAATTGATGCTTGGAGAGGAGAATTAGGAAGAGCGGTGCTGGTATTATGAGCATTTTATCCTCTTCATAATACTCTAAATCCTGCATTGAAACAAGTATTTTTTCTCTAAAACGATGCCTATTGGCGAAATCCATTTTACTAACATTTCTACTCCACTTAACTTCTACTCCTAATAGCTTCATATTCTCTTTTAAGATCGTGAAATCCGTTTCTCCCTTCTCAACATAGAACATTACCCTTGCATGATGATCTCTAAATTGTCTAGCGAGATGTTCACCTATGATTCCTTCAACAATCGCACTTTCATTTTCATGAGAGTAGTCTCTATAAACACCGTAAGAATAACCCTTGAAAACGCTATAGAGGAATGGATCCGTAAAATAGACTTTCTTCTCCTTTCTATAGTCTGGCATTTTTGAGATTGGACTTGTTTGATAAAACACCCTTAAAAGCAATAGTCCTTCAAGTACTTCAATATAATCCCTCACAGTCACATGGCTACGCAAATCCGCTTCTCGCGCCAGTTTGGCATATGAAAACTTCGTTGAGACTCTCTCTATTAATGGCAGCATTAACTTCCTTAGCAATGTAATTTTCCTACCGAGAAGTGCTAAATCCCCCTCAATCCACTTAACATAATCGAGATAAGTTTCCTCACTAATATTACTATGGCACTTCAATTCATATGATGGTTTAAGGAAGCCCCCCGTCTTAAGGTAGTTTCTGAAGAGCGCATTTACTTCATTAATAAATGGTGATAACTTCAAGGCTCTATCGTATAGAGACTTCAAATTTACTAGCTTGCTTAAATTAAAGCTCTCAATTTCATTTAGCTCACTCTTCAAATATTGAGAGCCAAAGAGCTCAACATACTCTCTAAATGTTAATGGCATAAACACTCTAACCCTAATATTTCTTCCAGGCATACGCTCAAATCCTTTGAAAAGCCAAATTGAGCTAGAACCAGTAGCATAAATTACCTTATTCTCACTCATTCCAGTATCTAGAAAGTACTTTATTGCAGCCTCCCACTCCCTTGCAAATGTGACTTCATCTAACAATACATACTTGCAACCAGCAACATCACTGAACATGCTATCATAAAGACTTAATAGGTCAATTATATCACGCTTATTCTCTAGGAGCTCGCATGAAAAGTATAGGATGCGTCTTGGATCTACTTGATGCCTAATTAAGTGGCGTATCATGAGCTTGAGATATGTAGTTTTACCTACTTGCCGTGGTCCCAACAATATGGTATTAGCTATGGAAGTATAGGCATAGCCCTTGGTAGGCTTCTTGCTTAAAGCTTCAACTATCTTAGTATCACTTTCAATTTCATCTGGATTGCTCCACCAGGGATTTAATCGAACTAGGTCTTGCGGTTTTATGATCATATCTGACAACTTATTGTCAGGAAATATATATAATTCTTGTTATTATGCTGTCAGAATAATGCCATCCTCCACTCAAAAACTACCAGCATCAATATTCATTGATGCTGTTAAATTTCATGTAAGTCTTCAATATAAAATATTAACTACTCTATTCCTCTACTTTTACTGAAGTGGTTATACATCCTTGAGCTCATCAAGTAGGGGTACATGAATTATAAAATAGTTATTATTTTAATAATATTTAGGCTTGTTATGGGTGTGAATGTTATGGAGAAAGTCGTTGGCTATATTGTTGATAGAAGTGTTCCTGGTAGAGAGTTTCGATGGGAGAATGGTTTTATTGAGGTTAGGAGTGAGGATGGTAGGTTAATTAGGGTTTGGATACTTGGGACAGTTGTTCAGTGGCTTAATGTTGGTGATAGAGTTAGAATTGAAGCTGAGAAAATTACTGGTGAAATTTCGGGTGAAAACTTTAGAGTTTACAAGATTTATCCAGATGAGAATCCCAAGTCACCTGATGAAGTTGGTGAGGTTCAGATATGGCCGCTCTATGAGAAGAAGTATGAGTATCCAAGGCTAGACCCGGTGAGAGGTGAAGTACTTTATACTTATAGGATAATTGCACGTGAAGCGAGGACTGAGAGAGATTATATGGATATAGTTGAGCTCGAGCAGTATCACTATGCATCTAAGAAGGAGCTCGTTGCAATATGGAAATTGCCGGATGGGAGAATTGTTGAAAGCAATATTCAGCCTGAAAGTAAAGAGGGTAAGGCTGAGCTAGTTGCAATTAAGGGTTCACTTCCAGCATCAAGATTTCTAGTACTCGAATTAGCTACTAGAGAGGCATTTGAACCTAGAATAGTCGGTTATGTAAGAGTGGATCCACCAGTACCAGCAATGCATAGGAGAATAGTTGAGAACAAGAAAACAGTTATTGAAAGAGATATTAGGAGCAAAGTATTTCCAAGAAACTGGATTTACCCAACATTTTGGCCCGAAAAGCTGATGAAGAAGCTGGCTGAGCAGTTCAAGGAACTCTCGGAAGTTCATGGTAGGAGAATGGCATACTACATGCTAAGTGAAAGAGTGAAGGAGGAAGCAATGAGAACCTGCAATACCGCAGCAGCTAGAATTGCAAGAGTAGTAATTCACCCAGACTATAGAGGTGATGGCCTCGGAATGTTTGCAGTTAAAGCAGCAATAGAATGGATTAGGGAGAGGAGAATTCCCGAAATGAGGAAGAGGAAGCATTTAGTAGAAACGATAGCTATGATGGCAAGATACCACCCATTCTTCGAGAGAGTTGGATTCAAATACTTATGGGATACTGCAGGTGGCAGACCAGTACTATACTACCCACTAACCAGAGAAGCTGAGAAAACAATAGATAACTTCCTAAAGAAAGACCCCCACGCAAGAAAGCATGGCGGAAGACTCTATAGGCCAAGATATAAGGTTGAAGAGGCAATTGAGAGCCCAATAGTATTCAAAGATGTATCCAAAATGTATTCAAGTGAACTAGACATATCAGCACTACACGAAAACCTACAGGAAGTATTAAGAGCATTCGGCGTAATTAGGAGAGTAGTTCAAAGATACGTACTAAGAGATGTAAACCTAGAAATTAACCCTGGAGAAGTAGTCGCAGTAGTAGGTATTTCCGGTGCAGGCAAAACAACATTTCTAAGAATGATACTGGGTGAAGCAATGAAAATTAGAAGTGAAAGATACATGCCCACATCAGGGAAAGTCATTATACCTAGAAATATTAGAGTAGCCGCACTCCTACCAGGAGAAATTGAACCGAAATTCGAAGAGGAATCACTATTAGAGCACATGTACAATAAAATTGGAGACATAGTAGCTGCAATAGAAGTACTCAATATAAGTGGATTAACAGATGCAGTATTCTACCGAGCTCGATTTAGAGAACTATCAACTGGACAGAAAGAGAGAGCAAAAATAGCATCATTACTAGCTGAGAAACCAAACGTACTAATAATAGATGAATTCACAGCTCACCTAGATGTATTAACAGCTCAAAGAGTAGCTAGAAAACTCTCATCAATAGCAAGGAAAAACAAAATAACACTAATAGTAGCAACAAATAGACCTGAAGTACTCAAAGCACTAGCACCAGACAAAATACTCTACGTAGGTTATGGTAGCATAATAGTGAAGAAAGCAAGCTGAAAATGAAATCCAGCACTTCAAAAACATTTACGGTTGAAATAGTATGAGAGAAGACATGGGGGATTTAATGAATGGCTTTCCTTACTCGATAGCTAAATCAAAAACTTGAAGTTCTCGAATACAGGTAGTGGACCGATTGATTTTATAAGGAAATTAGAGTTAAAAAGCAAATACATGATCACTCCTGAGTGGCTTAAGCTTTAGTAGTTTCAGCTGTCCTGGCCTTCCTCATTAATCGGCGTTCCAGCGCTCATCATCTAAGTTTACTTTAAAGGTTTTGATAATAAAGTTTGCTGATGAATTTAAGCTTTAGCTAGTTCAGCTAGCTTTCTCTTTCTCTCCTTGAGCTCTCTTTTCGCCTCATCAATTAAACTTGGATTTAATAGCAAGTCTAGTCCTGTGAGAGCAAGCATTTTAGCTCCTATGATCAACCCCCTATGGCCACTTTCGGATCCAGCTGCTTTAGCAAACTCCTCTGAATGACCAGGAGTACCTTTGGGGCATATTTTAATGTACATTTCAAGTGAGGGTATTACTTGACTGACATTTCCAAAATCAGTTGAACCCCTACCTTTACGCTTAACTATTTCCTCAAGTGGTTCGCACTCTACACCTAGATATTTGAAGTTTTCAATTGCAAGTTTAATTAATGTTTCATTTGGTATGACATTAGCATAAGTATTTGCTGTTTTAGTGAACTTCATTTTAGCACCAGTCTGCAAAGCCGCTCCTTCAGCACATCTTTTAATTTTCTCAACAACCTCCATTAAATACTCGACCGTTTCAGCTCTAGCATAGAATCTTCCAGAAGCATAGTCTGGAACAATATTTGGTGCCACACCTCCATGCTCAATTATGCCGTGAATCATAGCATCCCTCTTTAAATGCTGTCTTAGAGCATTAATGGAGACAAATGTCAGTATAAGTGCTTCGAGAGCATTAATACCCTTATGTGGTGCGGCAGCTGCATGAGCAGCTTTACCGAAGAATTCTATTCTAAAAGCTTCACGAGCAAGAGAGGAGTATCCAATGGTATTGGTGTCGCTTGGATGGATCATTAAAGCTACATCAGCCTTAGATATCTCATCAAGCATGATGACTTTTCCACCAGCATTCTCAACAACACCTTCCTCAGCCGGAGTTCCGAAGACAATGATCTCACCGCTCAAACCCTCCTCCTCAACAATTCTCCTTAATGCTATGGCAGCTCCAATAGCAGCAGTACCAATAATATTATGTCCACATGCATGACCAAGCTTCGGCAGGGCATCATATTCAGCTAGAAAGGCGATTCTAGGCTTTCCCTTACCATATGAGGCTCTAAATGCTGTAGGTAAATTGCATATGCCAAGCTCAACTTTGAAGCCGTGAAGCTCAAGCTCTGAAGCCAAGAGCTTTGAAGCCCTGTACTCCTGAAAGCCGAGCTCGGGATTTGCATGAATAGTATCGCTTATCTCAATGAGCCTACTCCTCATAGAATCAATTATCCCACAAACCTTAGCCTTCAACCTCTCAACTTCACTCAAACAAGCCACCCCCACAGAGCCTCATTAGGGATTAAATATTTAGAAGCATAAATTAAAAATCTTTACTACTAAACAACTTGAATTTAACATTGAACTTTAAATTGGAAACGAAACATCAATAAAGCTTTAATAATGATTTTATGTCAAATGGAGATAATGAAGCTTATTCCGCTGAAACTTGACACTGAACTATTTTACCTAAAATTTTGGGTAACTCAGCTACGCTACTAATAATGTAATCTGCCCCCCTTGATCTCAATTCATTTAAAGTTCTAACACCACTTAAAACTGCAATTGAAATTGAACCAACAGCCTTAGCGCAATCAACATCTATGACACTATCCCCAATAACCACTACTTGACTCGGCTTTAGTTCAAGTGCAACTATAGCCTTAAGCAAATGCTCTGGATGCGGCTTAAAGTGCTCGACATCATCTCTAGTAACTATTGCATCAAAGTACCTTGTTAAATTAAATCTCTCGAGAATTCTCATGGTGGGCCTCCTACCGCATAAAGTGTATAGACTGCACTTCAAGTTTAGTGAATGCACATACCTCAATGCATCTATAGCACCGGGAATTAAAGTAGTAGTATTTGCCGCAATTAACTCATATTTCTCGATGACTTTAAATAGAGCTGAAGCAATGCTTTTAATTTGACTTCTAGGATACCCCTCATTTTCCATGTAAACCATAACTTTCCTAACCATACTTATAGGGTAATCTCGAAATGAAACTATGTTGATTGGCAAACCAATCTCTCTAATCTTACTAATCAATTCACTCCTAAGTGAAGCTAAATCTATCGAATAGTGCGTTAATGTGCCATCTAAGTCAAACACTACACCTCTAATGCTCATAGCGTTTTAAAGTAAATTAGCGAGCTAACATAAAGATTGCTGATAAAATCATTCACAACACTATTAATACTCAATAGGCAATAGCTAGAGAAGGTGTACTTTATGGGGATGAATATCGGCTTTGGAACTAAATCAGTCCACGCAGGATTTGAACCAGACTATACTGGTGCAGTTTCACCACCCATATACATGGCCTCAACTTTTAAGCAACCAGATGCATACATGGGTGGTAAATGGATTTACACTAGAATTTCAAATCCAACCATAGATAGACTTGAAAAATCAATTGCATCACTTGAAGAGGGAAAATATGCATTGGCATTTTCATCCGGAATGGCAGCCATAGACGCAGTATTAAGACTACTGAATCCAGGTGAACACATAATTGCGCTAGATAATCTCTATGGAGGCACCTATAGAATATTAAATAAAGTTTATAGTAGATTTGGAATTCAAGTCTCATATGTCGACTTAACCATCCCAGAAAACTTAGAGAAGAATATTAGGCCAAACACCAGAATGGTATACTTGGAATCACCATCAAATCCACTGCTGAAAATAGTTGATATTAAAGTTATCAGCGAAATTGCCCATCAACACAACTTAATAGTGACTGTAGATAACACATTTGCAACACCGTACAATCAAAGACCACTAACACTTGGAGCAGACATAGTAATACACAGCCTAACCAAGTATCTAGCTGGACACAGCGATATTATTGGCGGAGCAGTCGTAGTTAATAATGAAGAGCTATATGAAAAGCTAAAATTCACTAGAACAGCTACGGGGGCAGTTCTAAGCCCATTCGATTCATGGCTAACATTGAGGGGCATAAGAACTTTACATGTGAGAATGGAGAAGCACAATTATAACGCCATGAAAATAGCGGAATATCTAAATGAACACAATAAAATAGAGAAAGTTTATTATCCGGGATTAAAAGAGCATCCAGGACATGAAATAGCTAGAAGGCAAATGATAACACCGAAAGGTGAGCCGGGATTCGGAGGCATGATATCATTCAAAGTTAAAGGAGGATTGAAGGAGGCAACCAAGTTCCTAGAAAGCCTAAAAATAATAACTCTAGCAGTCAGCCTAGGTGGAGTTGAATCACTAATTCACGCACCAGTAACTGGAATCTATAGACATGTGCCAAAAGAGGAAGTAGCAAAACTTGGAATAACCGAGAACTTCATTAGATTCTCAGTTGGAATCGAGGATGTTGAAGATTTAATAGCGGATTTAGATCAAGCATTAAAACATATATGAAGTAAAAACAACATGATAACAAGCAACTAAAGCTTTCAACAAATAAAATTGAAATAGTTAAATTGAAGGAAGCTCACCAGCCACTTTAAGAATTACTTCCCTCAACCTAGCAAAGCTATTCCTCGCCACTTGAATATTTCTATTCGGCACATAGCCCTCGACAACTATCATATTACTATAATTTAGATTCAGAAGCTTCCTTATAATAGACTCAACATCCAATGTACCTTCACCTATTGGCAAGTAAAGCTCATTTCGACTCACATCACTTATATAGACGTGAATGATCTTATCCCTTAATTGCTCAATATACTTCACGGGATCCATAACTGTGCTTGCATGAGCAACATTTAAAGCCAAGCCAATTCTAGCCCCAGTTAGGGAATTTAATTCCTCAATTAACTCGCTCACTTCACTTGGCGTTGAAAAAATGCTTTTAGAATCTCGCTCCATATTTTCGATGGCAATTCTAACTCCTTTATCAAGTGCATAATGAATAACTTCACTTAAACCATTAACTGCAAGTCTAAACACTTGACTTCTTGAAGCTCTCCTCAGGGAGGAGGAGCCGGGATGGAGTACTACTAGTTTAGCATTTAGTAAGGTTGCGATTAAAACTGCACCCTTCGCATACTGAATAGCCAGTCTCCTGGCTATTGGATTGAAACTCGCAATATTCATGTCCCAATGAGCAGCATGAACTGAGAGCTTTAAATTCAAATTTTCAATGAAATTCCTTAAATTCTCAATCACATCCACATTCATGGAAAGCGGGTCTATAATTGGTGGCTCAGCCCATAGCTCAAATGCAGAATACCCAATTCTAGAAGCCTCATTTAAGGCTCTAACCAATCCCAAGTCCCACAAAACTTCATGAGAAACACCAATAGTGAACCCATGCATGCAAATCTCCCTACTCAATCAGCAATTCATACTCTCAAACTTAAATTCTACCTTTCAGCATGTAAAACTAGACCTATGCATACTATCAATTAGCAATTCTAAAGGTATACCTAAAATTTGAAAGTAAAATTTTTTAGGTTGAACCTAAATTCTTGAACTGATGAAGACCATAACTAGGAGAGAGGCAGAGTACCTCATCACGCTACTTAAGCTAGAAGCATACTCCGGAAATTATGTTAGTAGCGTTAAAATAGCTGAGAGAATGAAAGTAACACCTCCAACGGCAGTTGAAGCATTAAAGAAGCTTGCAGACAAAGGCTACCTACACTATGTAAAGCGTAAGGGAGTTCAGCTAACAGCTAAAGGACTGAAAACAGCGAAAAAGCTATTGAGAAAACATAGAATTCTAGAAGTCCTAGTTGTTAAAATTGCAGGGATCGAAGTTGATAGGGCATGCTTAATGGTTAAGGGTCTAGAATCAGCAATTAGTGATGAGCTAGCAGAGCTATTCTTGAATGCACTTGGAAAGCCTAAGCACTGCCCCCATGGATATGAAATTCCAGAGGTGTAATTTTGAGGAAAGCAGCTGCTAAACCACTAATTTTACTCCTATTATTAGGGTTAATACTACTTCCAAGCAGAGCACTCTGTGAAGGGGATAGGTTAGTGGTAGTTTCAATTGAAACTCTAGCATTAATAGTTAGGGAAGTCGGTGGAGATAGAGTTAGAGTTGAAGTACTAGTACCTGAAGACATTGAGCCCCACGCACTACAGTTTACAAGTGAAATGCTCAATAAAGCAAGGAAGGCCATGCTCCTCGTTTTAACCGGGCACTTCGCATTTGAAGAAAACTTAATTGAGCAAATCAACACACCATATACTACGCTCGAAGACTACTTGAAGACCGGACTCAAATTACTGGAAATTCCAGGTTCAGGGCTAAACATTCACGGTTACTGGCTTCATCCCCAAAATGCAATTGCAATAGCTAGGGCAGTAGCTGAAAAGCTCAAAGCCATAGACCCATCCTTTGGAGAGTACTATGAGAAGAACTTTAGGGCATTTGAAATTAAAATGGGGAAGCTCATGGAATACCTAAATACAAGTATCATCAAAAACTTGGGCTTAAAATACGTTAAAGTAGTTATTGCATTCCCAGCAGCACAATACATTGCAAATGCGCTTGGAATGAAGAGCGCAGCATTCTTGAGTAGGGGAGGAGAAGCACTCATTGGTGGAAGTGATTTAATAGCAATAGAAGAGAAGCTGCGAAGTGGAGAGTACAAATTAATTATTGCACCAGACATAATAGCTGAAACACAAATTGGAAAATACATTGAGCAAATAGCAAGGGAAACGGGAGCACCAATAGCTTATGTAAAGACTGTTGGGGGAGGAGGCATGAACTCATACATGGAACTATTAATGCATAATGTGGGAGTAATAGTTGGGGCATTGAAGGCAGGAGAAATAGCTCCTCCCAGAACCGAGAGGTATAGAGGTGAATTAACTTGGCTAGAAACCTTGCTCATAATAGTGGTCATAGCACTTTCAATTGCACTAGCAATTGAAACATGGATAATAGTTTGGAGGATATAATATGATAAATGAAATTATAGTTGAAGATCTAGTTGTTGAGTATGATGGTTATAGAGCTCTGGAAGAATTGAGCTTCAAAATGAAGCTACCGAAATTCCTGACCATAATGGGGCCGAATGGTGCTGGCAAAACGACCTTATTGAGAGCACTAATAGGACTCATTAAACCCGTGAGGGGAAATATAAGCGTGCTAGGCTTCAATCCATTAAGAGAAGCACTAAAGCTTAGAAGACTAGTAGGCTATGTTCCGCAAAGAGAGAGAATTGAAGCATCAGTTCCCTTCAAAGTTAAAAGCGTTGTTTTAATGGGAAGGCTCTGCAGGAGGAAAGTGCCTAGAATACCATCCAAGGAGGACATTAAAATGGCTAAAGAGGCACTTGCAAAAGTTGGAGCTGAAGACCTATGGGATAAACCCTTCTCAAGGCTATCTGGAGGACAGCAACAAAGAGTTCTAATTGCAAGAGCCCTAATTTCAAATCCAAAACTACTCTTACTAGATGAGCCATTAACTGCAATAGATGTAACAAGCCAATGGGAAATACTTGAAACATTAAAGAAGCTTGAGAGAGATGAGGGTATAGGCATAATTCTAGTTACACACGACATAAATCCAGTAGTAGAGTATACTGATGAAGTCATGCTACTAAATAGAAGGCTAATTGCATATGGAAGCCTCACAGATGTCCTAACTGAAGAAAACTTGAAGAAAGCATATGGACCGAAAGTTAAGGTTGTAGCCCACGAAGGAATATGCTATGCAATAACAGGTGACATCCATGTTAGACATTCTAATTAAAAACCCATTCCTGCTAAGAGCAATAATAGGAATCGTTCTAGCATCATTCGCATCCGCAACCATGGGCACATTCACCATGCTCAGGGGAATATCCTTCCTAACAGCAGAAGTAGCACATGCAGCACTTGGTGGAGCAGCACTAGGAATATTCCTGCAAAGCATTGGATTAATTGGAGATTTAGATCCATTTTACATAGCACTCCTATTCTCAATTGCAACAGCACTATTCACAGGCTATGCAGGTGAAAAGGAAGCTATTAGAATGGAAACTGCAATTGGAGTTGCATTTGCCATTAGCATGTCATTAGCAGTAACCTTAATGGGAATGATTCCATCAGAAAAAATACCTAAAATATGGGGATACCTCATAGGCGATGTACTACTACTAACCTACAACGACATCACAATGCTCCTAGCAGTCACCCTAATCGTCGTCACTCTGACAACCATATTTTGCAGAGAATTTGCATACATATCATTTGACATCGAGGGAGCCGAGTCCATGGGACTAAATGTCAAGCTATACAGCTATTTAATGCTGCTTCTAGCAGCATTAGCAATTGTAACAACAACAAAAACTGTAGGCTCAATTCTAGTTTACGCATTCATGATTGCTCCATCAGCAATTGCCAGTGAAATAGCTGGAAGTGTGCCATCAATAATGATAGTTTCCCTAATAATATCAATTACATGCGGCATTGCAGGGCTCTACCTATCACTAATACTAAACATGGCGCCAAGCGGACTAATAGGCCTAATGCTATCAGCACTATACTTAACTGTGATCATAGTAGTTAGAGCAATTAAAAAATAATTTAATTGAGCCTTATGGAAACAGCCAATTTCTAAGAAGCCAAAATTAAATGCTAATTTACGCGATAAAAATAGGCCACCAACTAATTTGGGGAGGGAAACTTAAAGTTCAAGGTGAAAAGAAAACCGGAATACATTGAAACTGGACTTATATCGATATCCTAAGCACCTTAATTGGAGCTATTAGTGGGTTAATTGTAAATCTATTTAAGCTAGCAGTACATAGCATGAAAGAACTCTTCAATAATTTGAATAGCATTTTTCAATTTGAAATTTTAAGTTTCAATCCAGCAATTCCAATAACGCTTTTCACTGGTGGACTAATTGTTGGACTAATAACCTCCAAAGTTAACCCTGAAATTAGGGGGCATGGATTACCAGATATAATTGAGGCAATTCACTTGAGAAGCGGAGTAGTGAAAATTAGAAACTCAATTACTAGAATTATAACCTCAATACTAACCATTGGTTCAGGTGGAAGTGCTGGTAAAGTTGGGTCATCAATACAAATTGGAGCATCCATAAGCTCCATTATAAGCAGGCTATTAAAGTTATCTGCTAAGGATACTAAGCTACTCGTAATCTGCGGATTATCAGCTGGAGTAGCTTCACTCTTCAGTGCACCAATTGCTGGAGCAATTTTTGGAGTAGAAGTTCTTTATAGAAGACTAGAACCACTAGACATCATACCAATACTAATTGCGTCATTTACTGGATCAATAGTGTCATCAGTGATCATTGAAAATAAAAGCCCATTTTACGTCGAAGAAGTAATGCTAATTCACCGCTAGAATTACTGCTCCTAATAGCTTTAAGCTTAGTAATCGGATTAATAGCAACACTTTGGATTAAAACACTTCACTTAATTGAAGAACTATTTACTAAGTCTAGAATTCCAAGAACAATTCAGCCTGCAATTGGAGGACTACTTGCAGGTGCAATTGGCATGATAGCTCCAGAGCTAGGTATTGTGGGTTTAGGCTATGAAGCCATAGAAGCAGTCATAAGCGGGGAAATAGCAACTATCCTAACTCCAATAGCTCTTGGACAAGCGAAAATTGCAACTACAAGCTTAACGCTCGGATCAGGAGGATGTGGAGGAATATTTGCTCCAACCCTATACATTGGATGTATGATTGGAATTGGACTAATAATTCAGGAAGCACTTCCAACCATAGTGACTCAATATGAAGTATACCCAGTAAATGAAATGGCTGCAATGCTGGCAGGAGCACTTCAAGCACCATTAACAGTCATAATCTTGTTGACTGAAATCACCAAGTATTATGAACTGCTTCCACCACTACTAATTGTAAGCCCAATAAGCTACTTCACAACATGGCTGCTACTTAAAGGATCATCAATATACACACTAAAGCTCGAGAAAAGAGGGCTAAACATTAAGTTACTAAGTCCACCAATATTTACCACTCTAAGAGCATGTGATGTTATGAGAAGAAGCATGGTTACCATAAGAGCTGACACGCCGATACCCCTACTTGAAGTTGCATTAATAGGAGTTGAGCACGAAACAATACCAGTAACAGTTGATGGAAGGAGAATTAAAGGAGTCATTTCAACTAGAAAGCTAATGCATGAAATTAGGCTATGTAAGAATATCAATACAAAAGCTGGATAAATTGCTTCAAAAGAATTCATTTCAGTAAATCCAAATGCAAAACTCACAGAAGTACTAGATATAATGAATGAGAGAAGTACCGATAAAGTGTTCGTCATTAGTGAAAGCAATGAAGTTCTAGGAACAATACTTAAAGAAGACATAATAGCACTTCTAAAAAAGTTTACATCAAAATAGCTTAACGCAACTTCCCCTTAAACCTCAATTTCTTAAATGAAATTTTAGCAGTAAGTATTTTTTCTGTAGTAAATAGCTTGGCAGTTACATATAGAATTGCTATAGTCAGCAAAGCTGTGTATATTATGCCAATAGCAATTACATAGTAGTCTTCAAGTAAAGCTGCTTTAGAGGCAATTATTGGATGGGTAAATGGAATGGCATATAGTAGTAATTGAATGTGAAATGGCAGAGTTTTTATGTCAGTGAACATGAGAATAAATGATGGAATAAATATGGGTAAGTAGAGATAGCCAACAATTGTCTGAGCACTCCTAACATCTTCAGCAAAAACAGCTATTGCAATGGACATTGCTAAAGCAGAAATTATTGCCAAAAATAGAGATATGCCCAATAACATGAATCCAAGTGGAGTAATAGTTAATCCAAGCGCCTCGGCACCTAAAGCCTCCATTTGTCCAGCTAGCTCAGTAAATGAAGACTCAGTAAACGTGGATATGTAGTGAGTATAGCCGAGCATATAAACACTTGAACCAATAGCAGCAATAATTATTGAACTCACAAGCTTGCTAGCCAATATAGACAGCCTATTAACGGGAAGAGAAAGTAGAGTTTCAAGAGTCTTTTCCTCCTTCTCAATTGCAATTGAAGTAGCAGCAATCTGCATTGCAAATACCAGAACCATCATAACAGTTACGGGCATAGTTATTGATTGAGATTGAATCACACCAATAATTGATTCAGGTGAAACCTCAATAATCCTACCCTTAACAACAGAATACTTAACTGCCTCTATTGGATTGAGAATTACACTTGGATCCCTATTGGGGAAAGCTTCTCTAATAACTTTGTTAACCAAGTAGTCATTAAAGAATTCAACAATAGATGCGGGTGCAGATGAAGTTCCAATCTCCGCCATGCTGAGAGCCCTAAAAATAGTGTATAGTTCAACTCTAGCCTTAACACCTAAAGTAATGTTCTCAGTAAAACCTCTAGGAATAACTACGAGCACAGGTAAATTTAGCTCAATAGCCCTACCAATAGCATCACTAATAGTGGGGGAACTAAGCAATTCAACTTTAGCTCCAGGAGTAGACTCTAATAGCTCAATTAGTGTTTTAGACATGCTTCCACCATCATAGTCGAGTACTGCAATCTTCGGCTTTAAAGCAGCCTCCTTAATTGCGGAAAAAGATATCCTCATGGCATAACCCATAACTCCAAACATAACAACTGGCATCACAATCATGCCTATTATAAGCTTTGGATCCCTCAAGATCTCCTTAATCTCCTTTTCAAGCAGTATTTTGAAATGGCTAGGCAATTTTAGCCGCCCTCGCGAAAACCTCCTCTAAGTTTGAAGCATTAAATTTGCCTTTTAGCTCCTCAGGCCTACCCTCAATTAATATTTTACCCCTATGAATTAGTGCAACTCTATCACATAGAAATTCTACTTCAAGCATATTATGGCTTGAAAGCAAAATAGTAGTACCATACCTCTCAGCATACTCCTTAATAATTCTTCTAACATGATAGGCATGAAGCACGTCTAAACCAGCAGTTGGCTCATCTAAAATTGCAAGCCTAGGTTTAACCATTAAAGCTCTGGATAAAAGCAACCGCCTCTTCATACCTCGACTATAAGTTTTAACTTTATCCTTTAACCGCTCACCTAAGCCAGATATTTCCATGGCTTCACGCACCATGCTCTCCACTTCATTTCTACTCGATGCGTAGAAGCCAGCCATGAATCTCAAGTACTCCTCACCAGACAAGTTTTTATATGCACCAGCTTCCTCAGGTAAATAGCTAATTATCCTCCTAACTTCATCAGCATCCCTAACAACATCATAACCGAAAACCTTCACAGTACCAGAAGTTGGCTTAAGAAGCGTAGCTATTATTCTTAAAGTAGTAGTTTTACCAGCACCATTGGGCCCAATTAAACCGTAAATCTCACCCTCTTCAATGTGAAATGAAATTCCATCCAAAGCCTTAATCTTACCATAGTACTTCACTAGGTCAATGACCTCTACAGCCCTCACCATGATGAGCCCTCACGGAGCTATTATTCTATGAAAAAATGTCGTAATATAAACATTGCTTGCTGAAGACAAGTTAACTAGACATCTTCAGTCAAGGGCCTAAATGTCCACTCACTAATTTCATTATACATTTTCTTTAAAATGCTTGCCGAGCGATCTCTAGGTAATACTTGAAAAAGCTTAGCTAAATGCTTGCAAAACTGCTTTACAACTGAAACTCTAGCGAAGTCAGCGCAGTTATGCATTAGAATCTTGTTTTCCAAGTCTATCACTGCAATATAATCTTTAATTCTAGCTTTAATCAAATCGTCGGTCAGCTCCTCAATTCTAACTTCACCATCACTAATTTGCATTGCACGCTCAAGCCTTTTCCTATCAGTGAATAGTTGAACCAGCTTTGATGGATCGTTACTGGAGAGAATGGAGTAAACCTTCAATCCGCCCTTAACGGCGGGAGCTGGAACAAGAGCCCTACCAGTCTTAAAGTGCTCATCAACTCTCTTTTTAGCCTCAGCTTGCTCTGGAGTAAGAATTCCAAGCATCTCCAATACTATTAATGCTGATTCACATGCAAATCCATGGAAGTGATTGTTGAAGTATCCATAGACAACCTTAACCTTACTTGATACATCCTTAATCCTTGGAATCCACTCCTCCAGTTCTTCAGGTTTATATCTATAGTAGTACCACGGCCTCCTCCCTCTACCATGCCATCTAATGTAGGCGAAATCAGCTGTGACCTCACATATCGGTGGTAGAAGCGGTTCATCAACAATAACATATGCAACATTGTACTTTCTAAGCAAGTTGAAAACCTCACCTCTAAGCCAAGATTCATGCCTAAACTCTATAGCAAACATGTAGTCTCTAGGTAGAATTTCAAGCAAATTTTCAAGTAAACCCAAATCACATTCAAGCGACGGGGGAAGCTGGAAAAGTAGGGGGCCAAGCTTACCCGAATCTTTTAGTGGCTCCATTAAGTTGAGGAATAAGTCTAAATCCTTCTCAATACCAAGTCTAACTTTCAACTCCTTCTTATGGGTAATTGTCTTTGGAATTTTAGCTGCAAAAACGAATCCTCTAGGTGAACGCTTAACCCATAAATTCACCATTTTAGGTGAGGGTAAGCTGTAGAAGGTTGAGTCTATCTCAACAGTATTAAAAACTCTACAATAATAATTAAACTTCCCCTTATCAGATGGATAAAATACTCCAACCCAATCAGCATAATCCCAACCTGAAGTTCCAATCCTAATCTTCCATTGACTAAGACTCATCACCTAACACCCACTCATTAATGCTATTAAAATTAAAGCTCTACTTAAAGTTAAAGTTGAGGAGCAAGCATCCTTGACCATGGAAGAACTAATAGAAGACTTAAAGAAATTAATGCGGAAAAGCGAAGTTAAAAAGTTAGTTCAAAGCAGAATTGAAGAGTTCACTAAAATGCGTAAAAAAGATAGCTTAAGCTGGTTTAAAGAGCTAGTTTTCTGCATCCTAACCGCAAATTCACGTGCAGAATTAGCTTTAAAATGCGTTGAGGAACTTGAGAAGAGAAATTTAATTTTAAATGGAAGTTTAAGTGAAGTAGAAATAGTACTTAGGAGATGCGGACATAGATTTGCTAGAACAAGAGCAAGATATATTATTGAAGCTAGAAGTTGGAGCATAAAATTGAAAGAAGCACTCAACAACATCAGTAGTATTCAAGGTAAAAGGAAGTGGCTAATAAAGAACATTAAGGGCATTGGAATGAAGGAAGCAAGCCACTTCCTAAGAAACACTGGCCACCTAAATGTTGCAATAATTGATAGGCATATACTGGGAATACTAATGGCATATAACCTCGTAGACCCGAATATTAAAGGGAAAACATTGACGCCTAGAAAGTACATTGAAATTGAGAACCTAATTAAGAGAATAGCGGAGAAGCTAGATATTGAACCTGGAGTTCTAGACTTATACATGTGGTACATGAATACGGGTAAAGTATTAAAGTAAAATGCTGTGGGTGCACTAGATTGGAATGGCTAATTGGAACTGGTGGATGGATGTACTTTAATGTGCCACCAAGTTTAGGAGACCCCCTAAAATGGTATGCCAAAGCATTCAATGTAGTTGAAGTCAACTCAACATTCTACCACATGCCATCAATAGAGCAAGTATTGAGTTGGAGGAAGAGAGTGCCAAAAAACTTCGAATTCACAATTAAATGTCATAAATCAATAACTCATCAATCCAAACTCAAATTAAATCCACAAACAACACAAACACTAGAGAAGCTATTGGAAATAGGTAGGGTTTTAAATGCAAAAATACTAGTACTACAAACTCCACCAACGCTAAAACCACTAAGTAAAGTAGTGGAAAACTTATCGAGAATAGCTGAAATAGCTGAAAGCAATAACATGAGAATAGCTTGGGAGCCCAGAGGAGATCAATGGAGAACAGCAACCGGAAGAGAATTCATTAAGAAAGCAGTTGAGAAACATGATGTAATACACTGCACCGATATTTCACGTGAAAAACCATTTGAAGTTAAAAATATAGTATACTCAAGGCTATTTGGTAAGGGAGAACACAACATCTATCAGTTCACTAGAGATGAAATAATAGACATTGTAAGTAGAATTATAGGGCTAAATGCTAATAGAGCATATGTCATAGCTCATACAAAGAAAATGTATATTGATGCAGCCAGAATTAAAAGTTACGTTGAAAAGGGAGCAATACCAAAACCAACTAGAAATATTGGACTAAAAGCCATTGAAGAAGTATTAATGGAAGATGCAAAATTCCCGGCAACTAAAAATGAATTAATTAAGCATCAGGGATGGAAAGTAATACCAGTAAGTAAAGAGAAAGAAGTAAAATTAAGTCAACTACTAAATAGAATACCAGATAAACAGTACAAAAATATTTATGAACTACTCAGTGAACTAGAAAAGGCGATAAAACTTACCTCATCAAATTACACCAAGTAAACTAGAAACCACAAATATTTCCATACTAATCCGCTCAGTATACGACAAAGCTAAACCTTATATTTCAGGTAAAACATGATTCATTCAGGTGAATACAGTTGATTACTGGTAGAGTTGGGAAAAGAAATACGCTATATCCACCTAAAGAACTTCTTGAGGCAATTGGACTTAAGGAAGGTGACCTAGTAATCTATCGAATTGAAAACGGTAAATTGATAATTGAACCACTAATTAATCCCTTTGACTACGCTTTAAAAGTTAGGAAGTGGGCTAAAATTGGTTTAAAAGATTTAGAAAGCTTCTCATTAGAAATGCAGGCTGAGATCATTGAAGAAAAATAGGATCATAATCGACACATCATTTCTACTACCCATTTTAGGTATTGAAGTTGAAGAAATAAATTCAAGTTACATTACCCTTCTTAGAGAAGTATCAGAGAAAGCAGAACTACTATATCCATCACCAATGATTATTGAATTGCTAGGTAAATCTTTAAAGAAAGCTAGAGAATTAGGTTTTAAAGGCTTACCAATTGAAGCTATTAAAGGTTTAGAGATCATTCTATCAGGTGTCTTCATTAAAATTATTAGTCCCGACATTAGGGCGCTTACACTTGCATCTAAAATTTGGTTGGAAGGACATAGAGATCTTCTAGATAATATTGCATATGCTTGCTCTCAAAGTCTTAATGCACTCTTCTTAACAATGGATGAAGAACTAATTACATTTCTAAAGCAAAACAATTATCCAATCAACAATATAGTTGATTTAGCTAGATTAAGGAAATTGCTAATTGGATGATTGGCTCACGCCACATGAAATAGCTAAACCATTAAAACTATTAATGCTCTTTAATTCCTTGTTAAATTAGCATTTTGATTATTAAGATTTTTATATTTAGAACTGGCTTTTTTAGGTAGGAGTAAGGATAATGGGCATGGAGCTTGGTGGAATACTGGTAGTACAACACATGGGTCCTAGGTCGTATATGGTAGCTAGAGTTAAGAGAGTTATTGAAACTAGAAAGTCTAAATTTCAGAAAATTGAGATCGTTGAATTAGAGGAATTTGGTAGAGCTCTAATTATTGACGGATTAATTCAAAGCACCGAATCAGATGAAGTGTATTATCATGAAAGTCTAGTTCACCCAGCAATGATATTACATCCAAAGCCTAGAAAGATCCTAATTATCGGTGGAGGCGAAGGAGCAACACTAAGAGAAGTATTAAAGCATAATACTGTCGAACTAGCGGTAATGGTTGACATAGATGAAGTAGTAATAGAGCTGTGTAAGAAACATTTAGAGTGCATGCATAAGGGGGCATTTGAGGATCCAAGAGCTAAAATTGTTATTTCAGATGGATTGAAATATGTAGATGAAGTACATGAATTATTCGATGTAGTAATATTGGATTTAACAGACCCCTATGCATCAGTAATTGCAAGAAAACTCTATACTGAGCAATTCTATCGAAAAATTTATGGCAAAACGTCAAGTGGCGGAGTAATGGTTACACAGGCAGGAAACTCATTTTTCTATGAAAAAGAATACTTAGAAGCAGTAAAAGCAGTTAAACAAGTATTTCCAATAGTATTAGAGTATAATGTTTGGATACCATCATTCGCCTATGCATGCAATTTCATTTTGGCATCTAAAAAATATGATCCAAAAACACTAACGCCAAATGATGTAGATGAGAGATTAAAGGAGAGAAATGTGGAAACAGTATTTTTCAGTGGAAAAACTTGGAATGCAATAATTAACACACCAATCTACAGAAAGCAGCACTAAAAGTTTCCGATAAGTTCAGCACTTTCTTGAATGGGGGTAAATGTTGAATTACACATGGATTATTACTGGTAAACTCGCCATCTCGCCCATGCCAAGTAGAAGAGACATAGAGAGACTAGCCAGTACCTTTGACTGCGTGGTTGTCTTAGCTTCAAAGTCTGAATTAAAGTACGATTTAAGTTTATGGAAGAAATTTGATGTAGAATATATTTACCATCCAATACCAAATTACAGTGCTCCACACCTGATTAATCTAATAAAGTTGATGGAATGGATTGAAGGTAGAATTGCAAGTGAATTGAAAGTTCTAGTTCACTGCGTAGGCGGGCTCGGTCGAAGCGGCACAATTGCAGCATCATATCTAGTTTACGGAGAAAACTACAGGTGGATTAGGGCAATCAACTATGTTAGGGAGCGTAGGAAGGGAGCAATAGAAACTCTAGGTCAAGAGGCAATTATTAGAGCATTAAACCTAACATTAAACTGCATGAGCAAAACTGCACTGAACAAGGTAATAAGCATAGGTGGGAAATATGGTTTTGGTAGGAGGTTAGAGCACTCATCAAAGGTACTGCAACTAGCAATAACACTATGGAGCTACTTGAAGAGCAACTTAAAGCTCACCACAAGCAGTGGAACTGCACTAATCATAGCAGCAATACTCCACGATGTGGGAAAAGCATTAAGTGGAAAAGAACACCACTACTGGACAAGCAAGGTAATTGAAGATCACTTTGAAGAGCTAGCAGAAAACATAAGTGAAAAAGCCCTATTGAAAGCGAAATTTACAGCATATCACCATGAAGCTGGAGATCCAAGAGAAAATGAGGATATACCGAGTGAGATTAGAAGTGAAGTTGTCAAGCTAACATCAATACTAAGACTAGCAGATGCACTCGATGAAACACTAAACCAAGCAGTAGAAACAGTGAAGTGTGATAGAAAGAGAGGCGAGCTGACCATTCAAGTAATTCTTAAAGAAAATGCTAAGCAACTACGCGAAGTAGTAATTGAAAGAGTGCTTAGCAAGATCAGTTTACTTAAGGAGCTACTGGATGAGCAGGTTAAAGTGCTAGTGATCTAGCTTGAAACTGCCAAGTTTAGTTGAGAAGTAGTTTAATGGATTATAAAGGTATAATTGAAGTTAATGCTTCTTTCTAAGAACTTTACCTGGAAGCTTACCTGTATGCTCACCCTTATCAATTACTACAACGCCGTTAACTAAAACATACTCTATCCCAATTGGATATTTATGTGGGTCAGTGAATGTAGCTGTATCGATTACCTTCATTGCATCGAAAACTACTATGTCAGCCCAATATCCAGGTGCAATTACCCCTCTATTATATAAGCCCAGCTTTTGAGCCGGTAATGAAGTCATTTTCCTAATTGCATCTTGAATTGTAAGCACCCTCTCCTCCCTAACATACTTTCCAAGTATTCTCGGAAAAGTACCATAGTTTCTTGGATGAGGTTTACCTCTAGCCAGTGGACCGTAGGGTGCATATGATGAGCCATCAGTTCCAACCATCGAGTATGGACTCCTCATCACCAGCTTCATGTCATCCTCATGCATCATATGCAAAACTATTCCTACAACACCCTCCTCATCAATGAGCAAGTCTAGTGCAGCATCAAGTGGATCAACATTTCTCTCCCTAGCAATTTCAGCTATACTTTTACCCTCAAACTGCTTATTCCTCTCGCAATAAACTACGACAACATTCTCCCATCCAGCCAATCCAGCAAGATTCTCCCAGCCAACAGTTCCACGCTCCATATCCTCCCTAATCTTACTCCTAATTGCCGGGTCTTGAATTCTCTTCAACATCTCCTCTAATCCGCCCTCATGAACCCATGGAGGTAGGCATGCAGCCAATCCAGTACTACCAGCAGTATATGGATAAAAGTCGCACGTAACATCAATACCATTCATCCTAGCCTCCTCAATTAGCTTGAGAGCACCAATAATCTTACCCCAATTCCTCCTACCAGCAGCCTTCATGTGGCTTATTTCAACTGGAATATTAGCTTCCCTACCAATCCTAATAGCCTCCCAAATAGCTTCAAGCAATCTATCGCTCTCACTCCTCATGTGGGTAGAATATATTCCACCATACTTAGCGGCCACTTTAGCTAATTCAATTATTTCATCAGTTTCAGCATAGCAGCCAGGAGTATAAATTAGGCCAGTTGACAATCCAAATGCACCAGCCTTCATAGACTCCTCTAATAATGCCTTCATTTCATCAAGCTCATCTCTCGTTGGAGCTCTAGCCTCGAACCCCATGACATTAATTCTGAGAGTACCATGACCAATGAGAGGTGCGACATTAACAGCAATACCTTGACTCTCAAGCTTAGAAGCATATTCATCAAATGTACGCCAATCCCAAGCAACTTCCTCAGCCAAAACACCAATTCTCCTCTTGAAAATCGGAATTTTATCTGGTTTTATTGGTGAAATACTTCCACCGCAATTACCTATAACTTCAGTTGTAACACCCTGCCTAATCTTACTCTCAGCCCTAGGATTAATTAGCAGAAATAGGTCTGAATGACTATGCATATCAATGAATCCTGGACAAACAATTTTACCAGTAGCATCAATAACCACATCACCCTTAGAAGCTGGAATCTCACCAATAACAGCAATCCTACCATCCTTAACAGCAATATCAGCCCTAAACCAGGGATTACCACAGCCATTTATTATCAAACCATTTTTAATCACAACATCATACATAGGCTGACACCAAAATAAATACGAAAATAAGCAGATTTAAGCTATATTGATGGTAGCACCATAGAAGTACTCAAAGAATTTAAGACAGAGCTCATAAACAAACTTAGCCTTCTCCAAGGCACTCCTAGCATCATCTTCACTAAAAGCTCACTTGGAAGCCTACCAAGTCTCTCAATACCATAAAGACTTGAACCTCTCTTCTGAGCCAATTCACTTGAAATTCTCCTCAACTTAGAAATATGGCTTTTAAACCAATCTGAAAATCTATCGGCACAGATCTCCAAAACACCTCCAACATCAGCGTGATACCCCTAGCAACAGACCCAAAAATAGCAATTGAAATTAAGTCACCATTAAAACACTCCAAAAGCCTAGTAGAAACAGATAATATTAAGGGCAAGTAAACATGTTGCTTAACAAGGTTCTTCCAATCCCCTCTAACCAAAGCAATGTAAGGATCAAAAGAAGCATACCAACCCCTCTTCAACCTAAAAATCCATCCTAACCTAGAAAGCTCCGAAAGAACAACTCTAACCCTACTCTTCTCCTCCCCCAAACTCTATAAGCATCATCAATAGAAAAACTTCATAGTAAAAAGCATCCAGCAACTTAAAACCATCCCCATAGCTACTCCAATAACTACATAAACTCATGATTGCAACTAGAACATAGCTAAACTCTTCTTCGATTTCAATTACTTCATTGAGAGTCTCCTTGGTCTAACTACAATTACTAATTGACCATCAATTGAATTGAACTTAATTAACCCGCTCTTCTCCATATTATTCACTACTGTCTTCGCTAATATTGCTAATTTAACTGCATCTTCAATTGAACGCTTACTACCTCTAAGCCTACTCTCTTCACGTAGCTTCAATGAAACCTTAATAGCTTTCCTCAATTTATCCTTAGATAATTTCATCAACCCACTTCTAGAAGACTTAATGCCTCCTCTAACTTATCCTTAACCCTCTCCTCTTCAGCTCTCATTAAAACGTAGTTTCTATCAACTTTATCCCATAAAACAGCTATTAATGCTAACACTTTATCTCTATCAACTTCACTCCTCCAGTACTTCCATGCATACAAGTACTTCACAATTAACTCCTCTGGAGCTTCAACATACACATAGTACCCATTAATATTAACCTTGACAGAGTTCTTAGTCTTGTCATAGACAAATCCAACAATATCAATACCCTTGCTAGAAATAGCATCAAAATACGGTAAATATGCTTTACAAGGCTTCTCGGAAATTCTATCGAAAAAGCACTGGATAATTTTCATAGCATCTCCCCCTTCAACTATGAGATCAACATCCAATGTTCTATAAGTTGAACCAGTATAGAATTCAACTGCAAAACCGCCAATAATAATTCTACCAAAACCCCAATTTTCAATTCGAGTATTAAGCCAAGCCATAAGAAAAAGAAATCTACTTGTTTCATCCACAATACTTCTAACAGTATTTAACACAGTACTATTAAACTCACTTAGCAAATCATCAACTTTACTCATTAATGTATTTGAGACCATAACACCACCCATCAGTCCAAGTTACTAAGTAAAAATGAAAATAAAACTATTTCTAAACAGCCAGACCATTATTAGGAAACATATATTAAGGCTACACTAAATTAGTGAAAAATCATTAAAATAGTGCATAACAATCAATTAAAGCTAATTCAAATTTCAATCAACACTAATCAAATCTTCAATTCTCTTTTAATGAGATTTAGAGGACGTTCCCATTCTAAAGTGGATGAAGTAAAATAAATGAGAAAACAATCAAGGTAGTGCATATAGCAGTTACTTGCTCACCTTCCTAACTCGCTTCCCACGTTTATGCTTTCCGAAGGCTAGAAACCAAATTGCATTTCGAACATACTCGTTTTCCATGCTTAATTTGAATTTCTTACCGCATCTCATTTTTCAGCACCCTCTCCTAACTATCTTCACGTACTGCGTTCTAGTTAAGCCTAGTGCTTCAAGCGTTCTCATCAAAATGTAGTTAACTAGCTTACACTTTACATATGTCTCTGGAACATAGATTTTCCGATTTTCCAAGTCAAAGTTGATCTTTCAATTCTCTTTTCATGAGATTCTGAAAATCATCGATGAAACACCTTGAGTAGTAATATCCCTTTCAATTCTCTTTTCATGAGATTCTCAAGTTCTGGCTCTGTTGGTATCTCGTTTGAAGCTCCTCTTTCAATTCTCTTTTCATGAGATTCCTTTCCTTCCACTGCCAATCACCTATAACCGTGTGATCATCTTTCAATTCTCTTTTCATGAGATTCTCAAGAGATGCAGACAATGGTGCTCCTAACGGCTGTTCTAGGCATCTTTCAATTCTCTTTTCATGAGATTCCCAGTAACTGGATCTTTTACTTGCACTCTTACACGAGCTTCCTTTCAATTCTCTTTTCATGAGATTCTCTTCCACCATATCTATTCCATAATTCAATGAATTCTTCCTTTCAATTCTCTTTTCATGAGATTCTAATGAGTTTTCTGAGAGGGATGTGATGATGGGTAAATCTTTCAATTCTCTTTTCATGAGATTCATAAAGCTTATATACCTCTACTATTGTATGTGATGTTCAAATTATGTTGTTAGTTTTTCCTCATATAGTTTTTCATTATTTTAATTGTGGGGAGAGAGATGGTAATCATTGGTTGATGAATTCTTCCCTGCATTCAATACATGGGTTATTGGAGATTTTTATCTAAAATTTTGTAGTTAATTTTTGTAGTTGATGTTGTTGTACTTATTATGGCTTGTTTGTGAAGTTATTTCTATTGATGGCGTTTTTGACGTGTTTAGTTATTCTCCTGCTATTTCTACTTGATCTATTAGGATTGCTGGTGTGTAGATGTTTCTTATGCTTTCTTTTTCCTTGCTTGCTTCTATGTAGTTTTCTCTTAGCATTTTGTATATGTTTCCGCATAGCACTGCACTTTTGATTGCATGAATTGTTTTTCCATTTTCTACGTATAGTCCGTGGGTTATTGTTGCTTGTACTCCTCCATTAACGGGATTTGACATCCATTCTCCTATGGTGTCGTAGACTATTATTCCGCTTTTTATGTTATTTATTAATTCATCTATACTAGATGTATTTTTGGCTTCCAATACTAGGTTTATGTAGGCTGGTCGTGGTGGTGAAGCTGGCGTTCTTCTTAGGCCGTTACCTGTTGACGATCTTTTTTCGCGTGTTGCCGTGTAGTAGTCATATAATATTGATTTTAGTATACCTTTATCTACTGTTTTCTTCCTTGTTGTAGCTATTCCTTCGTCGTCAAAGTTTCTTGAACCATATCCCCATGGTATCTGAGGATCATCAATTACTGATATTTCTGGTGAAAGTACTTCTTCTTCGATTTTGCCCTTTAATGGGCTTCTATTTTCCTGAATATTAAGTGCTGAGAAGGCGGGTGCTAAAGCTACTTCTATTATTGATCCAATAACTCTGGGCATGAAGAGTACTTGATATTTGCCGCTTTTAATGGGCTTGACATTCATAAATTTAACTGATAGTTGTCCTACCCTTTCTGCCTCCTTCATTAATTCTTTTTCATTTAGATTTCTCCTAGTTAGTATGGCATTAAATGTTGATTCACGTCCATTTCTAATTGACTTGACGCTGTAATATAGATTAAAGGCTGTTGTTTTACCTGAAATTTCCTCGTTATAGCTATTTGCTATTAAAATTTCATTAATTGCAATGCTAATACCACCTCTAACTACAGTTGATTCACTTGCTCCATGCTTTTCCGCTGAACTTATCGATAGCTTCATTGCACTATCTACTAGCTCAACTAGCTCTTCATGGCTTATTTCAGCTAGCTTTTCATCGAAAACCCGTACTTCCAAACCCCTCGAATATCCTCTTGCAAATCCACTCCAAAACCTATCTTCACGAGAAACCTTGGCTAAACTTATTACTCTTTCTACAATCCTATCAATACCGCCGGAGCTTAAATCTTCAGAGCTACATGAACCAATCCTCTTGTTGATGGCTGCTCTAACACCATATGTGATGATTGTTCTTTCAGTTATCTTATCTACCTTGTTATTTGATATGCTGAGCTCTATTAACCTCCTCTCCAATCCATAGAACTCAACTTCATCAGCACCTTTTGCAGTGGCCTTAGAAATTAATTTTTCAGCAACTTCATGTAGAATAGACAATTAACTCACCTCCCAGCTCCAATAGTAATTTCCCTTACACGTACATGCGGGCCGCCCAAACCAGTTCTAACTCTCTGCCCCATTTTCCCGCATCCACCAAAAACACTTGTCCTCACCTTTAAGTCATTAGCTACAGCATCCACATTCTTAAGTGTTTCAAGTATATTGCCCGAAAGCATTACTCCCCTAACCAACTCCTTAACCTCACTTCTCTCTATTAAGTAGCTTGGACCAGCAGTGAAAGTAAATGAACCAACTGCAGAGTTTACTTGACCCCCAAGCGCACCCCTTCCTTTAATATATACACCGTGATCTACTCCCTCAAATAGCTCCTCAACTTTAAAGTCCCCTGGCTCCATGAACGTGTTGGTCTGCCTTACAAGCACTGGTCGCGAATAATCCATTGCACGTGCATTACCAGTTGGCTTAGAGTTAAGTGATTTAGCTGTAGATAAGCTTTGTAGGAAAGCTTTTAGGACGCCATTTTCAACTGTTGCAACACGCATTTTAGGTGTGCCCTCATCATCATATGGAACATAGTATCCACCTTCAATCACTCCATCATCAACTATGGTTACAAGTGGACTAGCAACTTGCTCACCAATTTTCCCACATAAAACACTTCCACGAGCCTCAACTATATCTCCCTCAGTTGCATGGCCAAATGCCTCGTGAAGCATTAAGCCAACTATTTCATTGTCAAGAACAGTCACGTACTTACCTGGCTTAATGGCCTTAGCTCTAACAGCTTTACTCGCAAGCATGGATACATCTCTAGCAAATGAATGCCAATCCCTATTCTCAATGAACTCCCATCCAGCAACCATGCTTTCAGAATCTCCAACCCTCTCCATAACTCCACCAAATCTCGCTATACTAGTAACACCCAAACCCACAAGCTTAACAGTAACTTCTACTCGATCACCCCAACTAGAATAGAACTCTCTATGCTCATGCTCAACACCCAACCGCACATATACGCTGACAATACCATCAACCTCTCTAGCAGACTTATATGCATCCATAACAACACCTATCTTCTCCTCAGGATCAACATCTAATGGATCAACTTTAAACATACTTGAAACTTTGCAGCGACTAGTCTCCCTTTCACAGAAACCCATACGCTTACCTGTTAGCTTCATAGCCCTAGCAATTGATAAAGCCCTATTAACAAGTGCCCTAATACCCCCACTTGAAACATCATTAGTAGCAGCAAACCCAATATAGCCATCAACCAATACCCTTAAGCCAACCCCCCTCCTCTCACTAACACGATATTCACGAAGCACACCATTATCCACAACTAATAGCTCATATACTGCATTTTGAAAGCGCACATCAACATACTCTGCACCCATCTTCTCAGCTAAAGAAATTATTCTTTCAATATCCACCAAGCAATACCCCTCCAAGACAGCACTTAAAGCTCAACAAAACTATGTTGCAACTAAACTTATATAGTTCATAGAAGCTCAAATTCAAAGAGCTATATTGACAACTGCTACATAGTAACGGATTTTCCAATAGGACTGTCAATCAATCTTATAGAGATCTCAGCCAACTTATGCGGTGAAAACCTCTATTAACTATCTCTCTGAAATGCGTGGTCAATACAAGAATGTTGAGAATCTGTAAAAGATCATGTGTGGTTATATTTGAAATTTATTATTTTAGGTAGAGCTATTGGCTAGAGAGCCACTCCATAATGGCTTTCTCTTGAAGTTTACTGCTAAGTTCAGCTAATCTCTTTAAACTTGATATCTGTATGTCTTTATTCTTTCCAATTGGACAGTTTTCATAGCATAAGCCACATTAATATGCATAGCCCCTTTCCCTCAAGAAGTACACAAAGTTAATACAAGCATCCCTATTAAAGCCAGTTGGAGAGGGCTTTCTAGGATCTATAGCCTTAACAGGACAAATATCAGCACAAATACTGCAGTTCTTACATGGTTTGAAATCCAACAATTCACCTGTTGGTTCAATTCTCGCATTAGTAAGTAATACATCAATTCTTACTCTCAGTCAAAATTCAGGAGTCACTATTAATCCACACTTACCAAAAACTCCTATCCCAGCTTCATATGCAGCCAACTTAAATGAAAATCGATATATTCGCCTATTCTTATCCAACCACCTCTCATCACCACTAAGCTCGAATGGAAGCATAACTCTATAACCCATCTTTAAAAGTATTTCAGCTAATCTAAGAGTTAACCATTAAGCAAAGAGAAATATTGGCCTATAAGTTCTTCCATCAACATCAACTGACATACCTCCAAAGTCAAATGTATTATACCATTTAAGGCCAGCTTTAATAGCCACAACCACTACAGATTCATATTCAAGCATTAGGTCAGTTGGCCTATAACCAGATAAAGCCTGACCCCAACCCTCATATGCTGATGCAATACCCACCTTCAAAGCTCCAAGCCTATAGCCATGATACACAACAAGCTCTCAAACATTCAGGATTACAAACACGCATCACCCAAATACACCCATCTTAACTCTCACAAATACCCATTATTTCACTTTTGATATAAGTAGTTACAGCCATATAATATCTTCATACCACATAATTGATGAAACAGCTTAAATTTGGCCGTCACCATAATAAATATTAATTTTAGCACAGCTCCTCAACTAGCCAAGGATTATCATACATGAATGAAGATAAGTAATTTAAATCTTACTCAGGGAATATAAATGGACCTATAACTTTGCCGCCAATTATTATCTCTCTTAGTTTATTAAACAATTGATTATAGCATTACACCTAAGCCTAACCTTCAATTGTAATTAATGGAAAATCCTAAAGATGTATAAGTAATTTTAGATTTCTTGAATTCATGAATTTCCTGCTCCTCATAAAATTAATGTTACTTTTACATTCCTATCACTATTTCTTTAATGATGCTATGAGCTCTTAATGCCTTACTCACTAATTGCCTTGCAACTTTCTCATCATATAACTGTTTGGGAGTCACTATTTTCCCTGCTAATAACGTTTTATACCTAACCATTGTTAAGTGTCCCATGAGCTCAGCTACGATCTCGACTACTTCATCATAACTCTCCAACATGCTTGGAGGTATTAGTGTTCTAAGTGCATTCAGAACTTCATGGTGTCTATGTTTTGCTGCTGGTCTTGCTCCTAATTTTAGTATGAGAGCCATACAACTTCTCTCCAATCCTACTGCTGCACATAGTACTGCTGCAAAATACAATTTTAAGTCCATTAACTTGATTGCAGCTTCAAAGTACTCCTCAGCTGCTCTCAAGTGTGCTTTGATAACTTCTTCACCCACAACTTAACCTCCCCTAAATAAGTGTAATTTTTAGCGATTTCACTTGCAATTTCACTTAATAGCTCTCCTATACATGCTCTATCATAAAGTACTACACCTTCAATAGCTACTTGAAATAGTAGTGGTGGCTTCTCATCAAGCCACTTCAAGAAATCTCTCAACGTAACACTAACAATATCAACTGCAACACCAAACTTCTTAAACAACTCTAATGACACCTTAACTTCATCCAACTCTTTTCTCCTCGTTATAACCAGTAAATCTATATCCCCCTCAACATCACCCCTAGCTAAACTTCCAAAAAGAATAACAGCCATCACATCCCGATTACGCACCAATTCAAATGCCATAGCCCTCGCAATAACCTCTTTACTTTGACTCAAAACCTTCATTAAACCAGCTGGACTCAACTTATAAGTACCATCATCCTTCAACACTACCCTCAAAGCCATCAATTCCTTCAACTTCCTTGAAAGCCAAGCATCACTCATCCCCGTTTCATTCTTCAACTCCTTATAACTCATCGGCCCCCTCATTAACGCCCTAATTATTAAACCCTCTTTAGTATAATCAAGAATCCTAATCACATGATAAAGACAATCTCCAACTATTTAAACTTTATTAAATGAAGCTTCTCCACTAAGTGAAGCTAAAGATAACTATTCTCAAAGCCACTTTCATCGATAGACCAATAATACAAGAGCACATGACAACCTAAGAGCACCAGCCCACTTTTTAAACGAAAATTAACAAAGTAAACTGGACCTAGGCATGATCAGATTAATATGCTCTCAATTCTCTTTTAAAGAGATTCTTCAAGTTGGCGGAGCTGGAGCGGGGATTGAAGATAGGCTTTCAATTCTCTTTTAAAGAGATTCAATACGACTCTTTTCACACCATTCAAGTATTGATCTTACTTTCAATTCTCTTTTAAAGAGATTCTGACTTTAGGGATGTGAATCTTGAGGGTAAAGTACTGATCTTTCAATTCTCTTTTAAAGAGATTCTAAGCTTAAGGTTTACTGCTTTCAACTACTCACTTTAATACTTTCAATTCTCTTTTAAAGAGATTCAATTGCTATTAGTGGTGGTTTTTGTACTAGCTTGTTTTTTGCTCTTTCAATTCTCTTTTAAAGAGATTCTCTGGGAATGGTTTTCAGTTTCCTAGCAGGCTATAAGGTCTTTCAATTCTCTTTTAAAGAGATTCACATATTTTACCTGCCTTTGACGGTTTAAAGGAAGCTGTTTTCTTTCAATTCTCTTTTAAAGAGATTCCTTGGAAAGAAAACAAAGTTAGAATTACTTGGTGAAAAGCTTTCAATTCTCTTTTAAAGAGATTCTCAGTTTTTCCCGTGTCTGGATTACCACAAACTATTATGAGTGGGTTTTTCTTTCAATTCTCTTTTAAAGAGATTCATACTTGCATATTATTAAGTAGTGTCTGCCGAAATTCTTCTTTCAATTCTCTTTTAAAGAGATTCGGGATCTTATCTAGGAAGTTGAAGTATCGCTTTGGATTCTCTTTCAATTCTCTTTTAAAGAGATTCAAAACTTTGCTTTCAACAATGAAGCTTGAACGTGAAATTTATACTTTCAATTCTCTTTTAAAGAGATTCATACATTTGATAGACCGCTCAAAGATGTGATTTATGTTTCCTTTCAATTCTCTTTTAAAGAGATTCTGGTGAGCATGATTGGGGGAGAGGAGGTCGTTGAAGTAGCTTTCAATTCTCTTTTAAAGAGATTCTAAAAATAAGAGTTGAAGTCGACAGAAAACTTCAAGAAATAACTTTCAATTCTCTTTTAAAGAGATTCTTTCTTGTAATTGCACCTTCAAGCATTGTTGGATTTGTCTTTCAATTCTCTTTTAAAGAGATTCTTCCCGGAAAACCTGCTTTTGCTGTTAGTGGTTGAACTTTCAATTCTCTTTTAAAGAGATTCGCACTTTTCAAGCAGCTTGACCTGCACTTCCCCTTCAACCTTTCAATTCTCTTTTAAAGAGATTCACGAGCAATATCATAAGTATCATAGCTGATACTTGTGCGCTTTCAATTCTCTTTTAAAGAGATTCTGAAATCGTAGCAGTATCGAACAATCCTTTACCAAGACAACTTTCAATTCTCTTTTAAAGAGATTCTGTGTGAATTTTTGGTTGTGTTATTTGGTTGCTGGTTTTTCTTTCAATTCTCTTTTAAAGAGATTCAGCTCAATGACTTTGAGAGCTGATGAGCAAGTAGGCGGTTCTTTCAATTCTCTTTTAAAGAGATTCGCTGATCCAGTTTCATCTATAACGTGTCCTGGAGCTTTACCTTTCAATTCTCTTTTAAAGAGATTCTCAAAATGCTTCTCCTGGGCCGACGTCTGGGCAACCGGTCTTTCAATTCTCTTTTAAAGAGATTCAATAGACAGAGTCTACGGTGAATTTGACTTTAGAAGAACTATCTTTCAATTCTCTTTTAAAGAGATTCTTTGGTTGCCTCTTCGGGGTAGTGATAAGGGTAGGCATGTGCTTTCAATTCTCTTTTAAAGAGATTCGGATTCTGAAGCTGTATGGGTATAGAACCAGCATAATTCACCTTTCAATTCTCTTTTAAAGAGATTCTAGACCACTTGCTCTTCGGATTCATTTTAGGTGTTACACCGCTCTTTCAATTCTCTTTTAAAGAGATTCCAGCCAACACTCTGAATTGATTGACTTGACTCTGTGTTATCTTTCAATTCTCTTTTAAAGAGATTCGCGAACAGAACTGATGCAGTTGAAATCGCAAGAAAATACTTTCAATTCTCTTTTAAAGAGATTCAGTGAAATAGCTAGGCCTCCAAGCGTGAGAGCGAAGCTTGCACTTTCAATTCTCTTTTAAAGAGATTCCCAGGAGGGGAGAAACGTGTTTAAGTGGAGACTGGTTTCATCTTTCAATTCTCTTTTAAAGAGATTCTTGAAGCTAGGTTAATGCTATCTACGGCTCGTTTATTTCTTTCAATTCTCTTTTAAAGAGATTCTAGAAGTCTTGAGAGAGGTGAGTGAAATAACAGTAATCACTTTCTTTCAATTCTCTTTTAAAGAGATTCTACCTAATTTCGTTTCTGTCATATTTCTGTCATATTTCTCTTTCAATTCTCTTTTAAAGAGATTCATGACGTAGCGCTCGAGGCTTTCTCGAGGCTGAGGAAGAGCTTTCAATTCTCTTTTAAAGAGATTCAGTGTGATTGAGGATGCAAAGTTCGTTATGAATGTGGCGACTTTCAATTCTCTTTTAAAGAGATTCAGTAAACCTTCTCCAATACCATCTTATCTGGTACAAGTGGGCTTTCAATTCTCTTTTAAAGAGATTCAGCACCGTAGTTTCCAACTGAGTGCATAGTTGTGATAATCTTTCAATTCTCTTTTAAAGAGATTCTTAAGCCACAACCTAAACCCCTCGCAATCAATATAAAATCTTTCAATTCTCTTTTAAAGAGATTCTGAAAGCTTATATACCCCCTATTTAAGTATGAAGCTCTCAATTTACTTTGTTCACTTTCAAACTCATATAGTTTACCATTAATTTACTTGTGGGGAGAGCTGTGGAGACCATTAATTGATGAGGGCTTCTCCGCACTCCAATACATGAGTTCTTGAAGTTATTACTCTAAAATTTTATAGCTATCTGATTTGATTAGCTAAAAAGTTGAATGTGTAAGTTCGTGATGCCATTTGACTTTCATTCTACGATGAGAAAAATACTGAATTAACCCATGGATAATTAGAGGAGGTAAGCATCAGCCATCTCTAGACATTAAAGAGGGCATGCTAAATCATGTAAAATGCTTACATGAAGAGTTTGCACTTATATGTGATAAATGGTATGGTGTATCTTGGGAGGATGCTTAAAGTGAGCTTAGTAATAGAGGAACCCATAGCATCCCTACTTAAGAGGAAGGCGAGAGAACGAGGATTACAAGTAGAGGAGTATTTGCTTACCATACTGGGAAACGAAATGAATCCTAAAGAGAGAGTAGAGGTATACGTTAAATTGCATGAAAAATTCTTGAGGGAAGCTGAAGGATATTATAGAAAGGAAGATTTAGCTCAGGCAGGCGAAAAGTATTGGGGAGCAGTAACAGCATTATTAAATGCGATAGGGGAGAAAGAAGGACTTCCCCACTACACCCATAGAGACTTAGTAGAAATAATAGAATACCTAGCAGATAAACTTAAAGAACCAGAAATAGCAGGAGACTTCGCCCATGCAGAAAGACTCCACGCCAACTACTATCACAACTTCATAAGAAAAATCACCTTCGAACACCATAGAGAACACGTAATAAGGCTTATGAAAAAATTAAGAGAATACCTCAAAACCTCATAAGCCAAATATTTATGGAACTTATCTAATAATTGTCTAACCTAAATTACATTCATAATACATCTAGCCCAGTTCTTATAGGAATAAAACTTCCCAATACCTACTATAATTGAGAAACTCACCAAAAGAAAAATTACCAACTATAGCCTTTCCACTCTACAACACTAATTCATATGTGATTCTAGTTGAATCCAGATTTTAGATTTTAATTGTAATTGGATATAGTTTACGTTTGAAAATGCAATTAACTTAATGCTAAGTTTAATTTGTAGTCTTTGAATACTCTCTTAATAATCCGAGTCAACATACGTAAAACAAGCCAATTTCAAGCGTAGTTAATAAACAAAAACCTCAAGCTTATCTAACACCTAATCAAGTAATTCCATTTAAATCCAATATAGATCTATATAAATGAGATAAAATAACTAAATTAATCATAGTAAAATTTGAACCAGCAAAATGACTAAAACATACATCATTTGTAGAGTGCTAAAAAGTTCAGTACCAGATATTCTACCCAAAGGGAAAAATGTATTCATTTCAAATAGTAAAAACTTCAAAGTTATAATCAGAAACTATCCTCATGAAGGAATACTATTTATAGGTGAGTGAGATGATTATGAACCATAATTACCACTATACTTACAACGAATAGATATTGAAACTTGGCGATCACTAAACTATCAGCCAATATGGATAAGCTCAACCAACCTAGATACATGAGAAAATAGGTAATATAAAGTTCATAATGAATGTGCCATATTAAACATGTATGCAGGGACAGATGACAGTACTATGTATCCCTCTACAACCCAGAACCACTACAGTTCAGTAGAATACTATGGATAGCACATAATATATCCAGTAGACTAATAACCATAAACCTTAACTGCAAACTTTAAACCAAATCCCTTTTACTAGTATAGAAATGCCCTTTCAAAAAGGAACTAATTTCATAGAGCCTCAATAGAACATCTACCTCACTTCCCACATAATCGCTATATACTCTCCTAAAGCTTTATCATTTTAAGATCGCTTTCATCGACTTTAATGCTTAAATTGAATTTTACAGTTATTGTTAAGGTCTTCTAGATGTGAGAAGTAGCTTGTTATTCGTTGTTAATTTATGGCATGATCACTATGCCTAAGCCTTTTTGTTCAAGTTTTCTTTTTAATTCTTCATCGAAGCTTGCTACTTTGTACTTTTTATTTAAGGCTAGTGTTACGTATAGTGAGTCATAAACTGTAATGTTAAATTTTAGTGCATTATCTATTGCATCCTCTAAGATATCTGTTGAATTATAGATTTTCGATACCGAGTTAATTACTAATGATTTGATGCTGTCCCTCAATATGGAATAGCTTTTCAGGGGTATTCTTTTCATTAAGTGAGTATGTTTCCATAGAGTATTGGCGACTTCTATGAAGACTAAGTCGATGGTTATGAGATTTAATTTGGAGTACTTCTCAATGAAATTGATAGCTTTACTGTAGAATTCATCCCTTATTATAATGCTAGCAAATATGCTCGAATCTACAACATACATTGAGCTGCTCTACCTCTCAACTCTAAACTTCTTAATAGTCTTCCATGCAGGTTCAGATGATATAGAAACATTAGCTAAGGCCTCTTCTATTAATTTTAAAGTCTTTGACAATTCAATCTCCCTAATTTTTTCCTCAATAAATTTTTCAATTTCAACTCTCCAATCAACTTCCTTTAACTCCCTCATCTTCTCCTTAAGCTCCCTTCTAATTCTAATACTTAAAGTAGTTGTACTCAATGATGCCACCAAAAATTGTATACACAATTATGTATATATAAAATTTACCATGTAACCTGTAGACAATCAACGATCTATTACCATTACACAATAAAATTTGCTAATATATTTCTTGATGCTCCTAAAAAATTGATGTGCTAAAGCATATTGAAAGATCTTTTGAAAAATCATATTTACATCAATACTAACGTTCATGTCCGGGAACTTGGTCTAGAAAATTAAAGTTTTAACATGATTTTCCGTGATTACTTGAAGTAAAGCTACACACTTAGTAATTGACATATCTATTTGGCAGCTCTACGATTGCTACTAAGTTTTCTAAGATGGAGAATTATTTGTTGATGATTACAGAGTAAGAGTTACCGAAAAGTCTTAACCGCTATTCTCAAATGAAAATTGAAAGCCATTGGAGAGGCTAGCTAGAATAAATTTCTGCTCAAGAACAATGACGTTTCCTGACACAACTAATAGTGAAGTTTAGAGATTTTAGTTTAAGTTTTTAGAGCAATGCTTTCATTATTTATTGAGTACTTTGGTATGTACTCTATTACACCAAAGCCAGCCGTCCTATTCCCACCAACATTACTATACTCTCCAAACTTGAGCAATGCATCAGTTATCCTAGCCATCTCAGAATCATAAGTGTCTTCTGGTAAGTTAAAGTATACTTCACCTATGAAACCTACACTCCACTTCGGTATAGTTTTATGCTCATAAACTCTCACAGTCCTTAATTTAGGTATACCCGCTATTGCAATTCCGCCCAAAAGAAGCCACTGAATATACTCCTTATACTTTAAGGGTACACCAGTAAATGCCTTCCATAATCTAAGCAGATTCCTCATTATCAGGTAGGGATCTGGAACTGGAACATACCTATAACGCTTAGCTCTCTTAACATATGGACACTCAGTCTTAGTAACTGGACAGTATGGACAGCAAGCTCTAAGAAAGCTTTGTCTAAGAAGAGTAGGAGTCTTGAAGCGTATAGCAAAGCTTTGAACTTCAGTAGCCTTGTTGGCTATTCTCTTTGGATCAATAGTTTTAACTAAAAATTCGAGTGGTCGAATTTTTACGATATCTAAATCAATTATGAAATCTCTTGATAATCCCATTAAGTAATTAATTACCCTCCTCGATAAATCTTCTCTAAGAAATGTGAATCTCAACATTACATTCTTAGTGTTTTTAGATTCCCAAATTAGCGGAGTAACGGATATGGGTGCAAGTCTCTTAGCTTGATGAAGTTTAAAAGCGAGATCTTCATCAACATTTTTCAGTAATTCATATAGAAAGCCGCGAACCTTGAAACCTGTGAAGTAATTTTTAGGTATTTTACCATTGACCACTACTGATCTAACTTCTATCTGAACTATATTTCTCATGTAAACCCCCAAAGCATTCAAATTAATATTTGTATGCAATAACTCATTTATTTTCAGCTACTATTATTGGGTACAACTAAAGATTTTTAGCTTTCACCTTGATAACTTATTAACGTGTAACTCTTTAGGTTAAGAGAACGCCTAATTTCTCATCGTAATTTTCAATTATTGGTAATTGAAGCTCATCATCCCATTTATATTTCTTGAGATGATTCCGCGAAATCGGTACATAGTACTCCTTTATTTTGGCATAAATATTTCTTCTCTCGATGTAATTCTTGGTTTTTGATAGTTGCCTTTTAAGTTCACGAACGTAATCCGCATATATCTCAGGTAGTGCTAGCCACGATTCTGTCCTCCCAAGTTTAACGGAAATCTCATTATATTTAGCTTGAACACTATAGAAGTAGTTTAAATTCTCCAGACATTCTCTAAAGAAACTTTCACTAATATCTATATCACTATCAAAAAGCTCTTCAAAACTCCATAATTCATTACTTAGATATGCAACTTCACCTCTTTGCTCAACTTCCACTTTCAACTCTCTTATTTTTTTCCTTGACCAGTCCATTTCAAGAGAATCGTAGGGTTCACTAGTTTTAGGTTCGCAGATATATACATTTGTCTTTCCAACACGCTCTCCATATCTATTGACTCGTCCAAAACGCTGAATTAATGATGGTAGTGGAGCAAGCTCAGTTATCAGAATATCGAAAGATACATCAAGGGAAACTTCAGCAACTTGGGTTGAAACAAGAATATCCGCATTATCAATTTCACTTTCACGCCTACTTCTATCTTTATACGAAAACTCACTATGTAACAAAATAATTTTTCTTTTACCATTAAAGTATTCTTCTAATATTTTATAGATTTTTTGAGCATCTCTTATAGTGTTAACTATGATTAATGTACGATTATTTTCTAAAAGTTGTAGTGAGTCGCTAATAAATTTAATAGATGTTTGATTAATCAATTCAATCCTATGTCGTTGGAGCTTCTCGTATTCAGATTTAAGTATGTAGGATGTGAGATCAGCTATAGCCTCTGATATCTTTCTACAATAGAGGGGACTTGGTGTAGCAGACATGAATAGGCATGAGAAGTTGTATATCTTGCTAAGTGATTTCAGAAGAGCTCTGAGAGCTCCAATCATTTGAGGTGTTAAAAGGTGAAATTCATCAAAGATGAGTAATGAATTTTTCAAATTAAACCTTCTAAGATAATACTTGCCTACTTGTAGCATTGTAAGAAATAGTTGATCAGCTGTTGTTATTATGAATTTCGGAATGAAAAAACGATAGAGGTCAAGAGCATAATCTTCATCTAGATAATCTCTTCTTAACAATTCTACATCAGCGAAATAAAAGTATTCGCCAATATAGTCCTCAGGCATTAACCTGCGTAGGTAGCTGTAAAGATCTTTAATGGCCGTTATTGTTGGAAGAACATAGAATATCTTGTATGGCTTGAGATGGGCAATTCTAAATAGTGCTACGGCAGTTTTGCCCCAGCCAGTAGGAGCTGCAATTAGTAAGTGTTTACTATTGGAACATGCAATCTTCATTTGGATTTTGAATTTATGGTTATCTACTTTCTTAACTTTCTTCTTGGCTCTCATAATTACGCCAAACTTTATCCTCTCATCAAATTCGCTATACCATTCATATTGCTTCACGATTTCACTACATGGTATGCCAGCAACAGATGCGAAATCAGCTAATTTGAATGTGCCAAATGCATCAACTAACTTTATCTTCTTCTCTCTACTCATTAACTTCATTGCTTTAACAAGTAACTTACATAGCTCCTTGTTCCTAATTTTAATGGGAAGTAAGAGCGATGAGTGATGAACGTATGCGAAATAAGCTAGCAAATCATCATAAAAGCCGCTAAGCCATCGTCCTCGGCACTTCCTTAAGATCCATTCAGCGGATTTAGGCGAATGAGGGGGAAGCTTTTCAAGGTTAAGTTGCCACTTAGGATCCAGCTTTCCAACATCATGTAAAGCACATAACGCTATAGTGAAACGCTTCAACTGCTCTTTATCGATATCAGACTTGAATATTCTCTCCAATAGCTCAGTTGAAATGTGAGCACACTCTTTTACGTGATCAATGAAGGTCTTACCTGGATGCGTCTCCTTTGTTACATTCAGTTTTTCATCTCTAAGAAATTGAAGAATTTGATCGATTAAGTCAACCATTTCCAAGGCGTTAGAGATAATTTTACATCATATTGCATAGCAAGTTCGGTTAGTAAATTAACAATGTTTCTAGCAGATTGATAGTCGATTACTCCAAATTCTAGTAAGCGCTCACAGAGCATTTCATAGTAGTGCATTACTAATTCGATTTGCCTTCTAACTTTCGCTCTTTGACCTCTTCTACTTGCAGCTCTGACTATTCTTTCTGAAGAGTTAATTATCGAGTCTATTAAGTTTCTTAGCAGTTGTCGACGTTTATCGTTGTCAAGCCAAGACGTGAAAAATAAATCCAATCTTGGAATGAATAAAGTACGCCATTTAGCCTTTTCACGTCCGGGAGCAAAAAAGATAGTTACTGAAGCTCGCTTTAAGCGATCTACTATTTTATTCAACACTCTTCTCTTTTCAGAATCTTGCTCGCTTAATGATTTTTCTTTAATCCATAATAGGAACTTCATGGTAACTGCGAATGGTTTGTCCACTTCAAGCGTTGAAGCTCCTATTATTGCTGGCTCCATACTAATTCCACTTTGAAGATATGATGCTAGAATTTCTCTTAGTGAAGACATGAGCTCTTCATCGTCTGAATATACACTTAATGTGTTACCAATGGCAATTGATTTGCATAGTCGACTTGCCAAACGATAAAGCTCAGCTTGATCATATTGCTCTCCAAAATATAAGTTACGAGCCTCGCCATACGTTACGGACCCGGGAGCATGGAGAGGTCTTAAGCCCTTGCTATGCTCTCCATGAAGCCTCGCAATACGATGTATAATATGAAAACGCAGCTTCTCTAAGAGCCCTCTTATCCTTATGATATCAGCTGGTGTTGGAACATCAGTAGTCACTACTTTACTGACCATTGCAGTAAGCTCTTTATAAATATTTGTCTTTTTATAATCTCTGGTTAAATTACCCCAATCCACACATTTCCTCACTATTGGATGCTTGCAACTTGAACTTCCAAAACCCACTTCGTTGAGGAACAAATCAATGCTAACTTTCTTACCCCGTCTAATTCTTTCACGCATTGAGCTTAAGGCCTTCTTAATATTCTCACCTGATATTGGTTCAATTACCTTGCCCAAACTCTCTATTAGTACATCTTCACCGCTTACTATATTCTCACCACCAAGAATGGTTTTACATTATAAACAAATATTCTGCTTTCACCATCATCAACTGCAAGCAAACTTCTACGTGTGATGATGTCAGCACCATAAATTTGGACAAACTCAACAAATGAACCAGCCTCGTTAAAAATAACAGGCATTACTATGGGTTGCCGTGACGCTGAATTGATATCAAGAACTATGCTAAATGATGAAGCTTCAACTCTATCTAGATCGATGCGTCTACAATATCCCCTACCACGAGTAGTTTTAACAACTTTTGCAAACTTCACATTACCTATGAAGTCGACGAAGTGGTAGTCATTGCCGCCAAAAACTTCATATTCAAAATCTAAACTCTTTATTCTTCTAAAACCTTCATCTATCAATATTTCATCGCTAGAGGCTATAGCGAACTTGTATTCAGGCATATATAGTTCTTCACTTTCCTTTATCGTGAGGAGCCCCTGAATATCCTTCATTACTTCAACTCTTTTCCTTCTCGGTAACTCAGCAAGCTTGCGGTATTCATCTAGTAACTTTTTCAAGCCAGCTATTGATCTATCTATTTTAAACATTCGACTTAAACTTATCAATCTCCCTTTAAAGCTAAGAAGTTCAGCACCTGCTAGTAACATATCACTTTTCTTCCGCAATTCCTTTAATGGTAAACCCAAGATAGCCCCAAAGAAACCAGCTACTGTCGAAGGAGGGGGTATTAAATAAGTTCTTCTAACTAGTTTCTGTGTATGCTCTTTAAATTGAGCCGTGATGAAACGTACAGTGAATGTGATGGCCTTCATGGTTCAAGCAGACACTATGTAATTGCAAATTTCCTCTATCATAGTACCAATGGCTGCAGCGTCAAGTTTGATTGTTTCTCTACTCTTAACTTTTTCAAGTTCACCATTCCTATAGTCTATAACGTAAAGTTCATGGAGTAGGGGATTGTAAAGTTCCTTCATAACTGATATTTTATCTTTATCTAATTTGCCATCTTCAGCAATATCGACGTAACTTGATATTGGAATGAATCGATCAGTTAAAGCAATTATCCCATAGTGAAACTCTGGAATGCTCGGGCCTTGAGCAGCACGTGGAAAAGACCATCCTTCCCAAAGAAGTACTTCTAATAGGGCTTTTAATCTTCTCTTCCTTTCATCCAGTGGTAGGGCGTTAGATTGAGAATATTTTTCTTTCAACATCTTTCTAGCTTCATCTGTTAGCTCATCATCACTAAAAACTCCAATTCTATCCGATACTATTACATTAAGTTTACCCAGCCACTCAGCTAGCTCTATTTCAAAGGGAACAGGATAACCAGATGTAAACTGCTCAAGAAAATCTCTTGGAAATCTTGCTGCAAACTCTACTTTAATTTCTGCATGTGTTAGTGATATTAAATGGGATATTTTGACTGGACTACTTCGCTTAACTGGTGGCTCCTCTGGTCTAAGAAAACCGAATAGATCATCATCAATGTACTCGACCGGGTTACCTATATCACCAAGTTGCTCCCTTTCAGCAGGACCAATTATTTGGAGAGGATCTATTTTGAAACCCTTCTCGTAAAGTCTCTCTCTTATACATCTCCTTATACAGCGTGCAGAGACGAATGGTTTTATTTGATTATCCCACGTAATTATTTTCTTCAATGGAATACGAGTACCTATACCCATATCAGCATTAACGTTTCCAGTAACCTTAAGGATAAGGGTTATGAAAGCACGTCTAGGCAATCTTATCCCTCCCTCTTCCTCTTACGCTCCTTCCATGAGTTAAGAGAGTCAAATAATCCAGCCAATATCGCGGTGCTATATCTGTAGAATTCGTTAATTCTCCATGGCCGTTCAATTTTAATTTCTTCAGGTATTCCAACTTGAGGAGTCATCTCTATAAGAGCATCAATTAAAGCACGTCTAAATCTATCCGGTATAATTTCGGACCTTAATGTTAAAAGTAACGTCTCCATCTTCTTTTCAGCTCTTTCTCCACCGTATACCTTCTCGAATTCTTCAAGCAACCTCATTCCAGCTACAAAAGCCCAGCTATATATCGACTTCTTTTCTTTCATCGAGAAAAGCTTTCTCAATATAAACTTAAAAAGCTTTGTATTAATTTTGATTACTCATTAACACCAATTTAATATTGAAATCATGCTACTAATAAGTAAGCAAGCACAAATAGAGTACTTCTAAAGATGAAAGGAAGACTTGCTAATGTTAACGGTGCAAATTCGAGATAGGTAGGAGCTGATAATCTAAAATAAAAGTTTTTGCTACTGCCAATTTATGAAGTGCCTTCCCAATTTGATTGTCCTAGCAATTCTAATTATAACTCAAAACAAGAGATTTACCGATCCTAACAGCTTCAGATAAAATGTAGTGAATTAAAATTCCACGCCTCAACCTCCAATTAGGCTTCTCCCTCTCCCTCAAAACATATCTCAAATAAACATGCCTACCAGAATCACAAAAACCACTAGCAATATCAGCAACCGAGAGAAGCTTATCATAAGGATATAGGAGGGGAGGCTCACTCCAATTCCAACCCCTAAGCTCATCACTAACCTCACACGGCATACTCCTAAAAATCCTACACAACCTCACAACATCATCAAACGATAAAAACAAGCCAGAACACCACAGATTTCTAAGATAAATTTAAAGTAAAAATGTAACTCTAATCTAAAAATATTGTAAATAGAAATCATGAGAAAACAGTACTTATTTAGAAACACTTAAGAATGAAAGCAAGAATATCAAGTGAGTACCAGTTAAGAAGCTCATGAATAAGTAAATCATAGTTCATGAAACTCAAAGCGCAGGTATATTTGGAAGTACTAGCGAACCCCTAGCCTATCTCTAACAATATCCGCAGCCCTTAAAGACAATACAACCATTGCAGTAATTAGAACTATGAGCAATATTCGATTTAAATCGAACACCTTCGTTCTCGACCCATATATCGGTTTAGGTATTTGGGGTGGATTTACACCCTTACTATATATTATTAGGGTCCAATTCGCTACAGTAAATGTTGAATCAGGTTTCCATAATTCAGCAAATTCACTGTAATTTATTTCGTAATTATCCCCAGCTAGAGGATCGTGGACGATAATTACTTTGAGCTCATCATTATACCCTATAACCACTCGATAATGCCCGTATGGATTCATTAAGCTGAACTTTTGGAGCACAATTATCGGGTATCCCCTCCTTATGAAATCTTTCAATTCAACTATACTTGAAGCCAATTCCATCGATGTCAAATTATACCTTCTAGGAAAAACCACCATATCTCGAATATAAGTTAAATGATGCCTTGGATCATAAATTTCAGCAGCAACCTCTTCCTGAGAAATCTGCACATCCCAATAATTCAATACCATAGTCAAACAAGCCGGACCACACCAATACGGATCTCCCTGCCTAATATAAGGAACATTCGGCACATAATAACCCACAACAATCCTACATGTCGGAGGCTGACAAACTAGAACAGCCACCAACATTGAACACAAAAATACAGCCAATGCAACACCCAAATAAATCCTAGACCTCAACACCATATCGGAAACCCTCAAAGCAATTAAACAGCTAAATCCATATTTAATTACCCATTCACACCAATATGTCAAAAAAGGAAGGACAATAATCAAATAAACTAGAGAAAACACTCAAGAGCTCATATATTGAAGCGCGGAGAAAACTCCATAACTTAATGATAGCCACTTTACTCCCCACAAATCAATTATTGAAAAGCTATATGTGGGGAAAAGCACATACATAAACGGTGAAAAGCTACTCAAATAAGAAGTATATAAGCCTTTAGAATCTCATGAAAAGAGAATTGAAATATGATTTTGAAGGCAGTATTGCTTATCGCCTCTTTTTCTGAATCTCATGAAAAGAGAATTGAAATTGAAATAGCGTTTGGCTCTCAATCCCCGGGGTTGATTGAATCTCATGAAAAGAGAATTGAAATGGAGAGGCTCTCGGAGTACCTCTTAACATCATTCGTGTGAATCTCATGAAAAGAGAATTGAAATTTACTCAGCACACCAAAACTCCCAACACATATACTTACAGAATCTCATGAAAAGAGAATTGAAATTAATTGTCATGAAGGGAAGGTATCTTGGGAGAGGAATTGAATCTCATGAAAAGAGAATTGAAATGTTATCTCAGTTATATTTGATGCATAAGGAGTTATTAAGAATCTCATGAAAAGAGAATTGAAATAATACATACACAAAGACTTCCTCCGCAGAGTTGAGGGGAATCTCATGAAAAGAGAATTGAAATTTTCCTCTCCGCTATGTGCTAATTGCAG
>CAYWZQ010000007.1:0-83893 GCA_964462875.1 uncultured Nitrososphaerota archaeon
GAGCGGCGGCCTTGTAAGCCGTTGGTCGCGGGTTCAAATCCCGCCCGGGGCTCCAAATTTCCAAATTCTAAACATAATTCAAGGCACAATGCTCCATCTTAAGGACTTCTGTAGGCGAATATTATTTAACTGGGTGTTTAGCTATAGAGCGAGCAAAATTTAAATTTGAAAGTGTAGCATGGAGTTATGGGCCGGTAGCTCAGCCTGGAAGAGCGCCCGCTTGGCATGCGGGAGGGCGCGGGTTCAAGTCCCGCCCGGTCCACCACTCTCTAGCTCTGGGATCACCGAATTCTAACCTTGTTCACTTTCTTATTGGCCCAAGAATATCGTCTTAAGCGCTTAGATCTACCGAAACCGCAAGCTGCACAGTACTTCTTTCTTACATGATAGGCATGCCTACCGCAGCGCCTACATCTGATGTGAGTTTTTCCTCTACCTCTCTTACCAAATGATGGTGTGCCTTTACCCATTTATTTCCCTCCTCATGCTTCTGTTGGGGATATTAATACAACATTATCTCCTCTAATTATTAGGATGCCAAGCTTCTTAGGTTCTTGCCCCTCAACTATTTCCTCCGCCTCCTCCAAGACTAAGTTTAAGTGCTGATCAAAGCTTTTAAGGATGCCTCTAATTGATCTTCCACCTTTCAATTTAACTAATACTAATCCTCCCAAAGCTTTGGATAAAACCTCTGTCGTGGTCGCCTCTGCCATTAACCATCACCAGCCCTGCTGTCATGGTAAAGCAAAAGCTATAATTTAAAAGTAGCGGTTTGACAGTTAAAGAATGCGATTAACCCTGGAGAGGAACGCTATGAGAGTTAAGCATAGACATGCCTTGAGGAGGAGAGATGTAAAAAATTTGATTGAGGAATTATCAAATAAATTCCCCGAACTACTTGAAGTAGTGGAAATTGAAGGTATTAGGCATGCGAAAGTGGAACTACTAATAACAGATAAAGAACATGAAGTTTACGTGCTTGATGGTAAGCCAGTGATAATTAAATACTCCGAGATATTTTATCCAACAATTGAGGTGGCTAATCAATATTCTAAAAGACTACCCCGAGTAGTTGTCGATAGAGGAGCGGTTCCCCACATTGCAAATGGCGCTGATGTAATGGCACCGGGAATAGTTAGGGTTGATGGAGCGTTCAGTGCGGGAGATATCGTGCTGATAGCTGAAGAGACCTATGGAAGAGTTATTGCCATTGGAAGAGCACTTGTATCCTCAAATGAAATAGGTAGTAGGGGTAAGGTTGTTGAGAACCTGCATTACGTTGGAGATAGATTGTGGAGGCTGCTACGCGAAATTTATGGTTAATTAATTTATTTGGCTACTTTAATCTAATGGTTTCAAGATTTCTAGGAGCATAAGCATCAACTTTAAATATTTGCTTAAGTGTTTCAGCTAGATTAACGGCCTTCGCCTCCTCTCCATGACAGACAATAACTCTCTCAGGTCTGGGAGTAACCCTCTTCATGAAACCAAGCAGCTGCCTCCTATCGCTATGACCAGAGAACCCTTGAATTGAATGAACCCTCATTTTCACTTGTATTATTTCGCTTTTACCAGCCCTACTCACTATTGGTATTTCCTTAACTCCACTCAAAACCCTTCTACCAAGAGTTCCCGCAATTTGATATGATACGAATATTATGGAGTTCCGCTCATCTGAGGCCATTAGCTTGAAGTATTCTAATGCTGGTCCACCAGTTAACATGCCTGAAGTAGCTAGGATAATGCATGGATCTCCCTCAACTATTTCTTCGCGATTAACTTTCGGTGGAAGCATTCGAAATGATTCACCGATAAAAGGGTTCTCATCTTCATGGAATATCTTCTCCTTCAACTGTCTAGATAGATTTTCCGGATAAGCCATGTGGATCGCAGTTGCCTCCTGAACCATACCCTCAATATATACTGGAACCTTTGGCAGATACTTCATCTTAAGGGCCTCGTTTAAAACTATCATGATCTCTTGTGCACGACCAACTGATAGCACAGGTATTAGTACCTTGCCTCCTCGACTAATTGTCTGACTAACGATTTCTATGAGCTGGTGTTCAGCTTCAATTCTCTGTGGAAGCACGTCAGAGGGGGCACCGTAAGTGCTTTCTATAATTAGCGTTTCAACTCTTGGAAAGACATATGAAGCAGGCTCGAGTAGGCGTGTTCTACCAAATTTAAAGTCGCTCGTGTAAACTAGATTGTGCTCACCTTCACCTATGTGGAGATGAACCATTGCTGAACCCAAAATGTGGCCTGCATTATGGAATGTTAATCTCACATCAGGTGCGATGTCGGTTACCTCACCATAATCCAGTGGAATCGTATGTAAAAGTGCTTCTCTAACTTCCTTCATAGTATATGGGGTTAGGCCGCCCTCCCTTGCCGCTACCTCTAGATAATCTATTTGGAGGAGAGCCATAAGGTCTCTAGTCGGCTTTGTGCAGTATACTGGTCCATCATAGCCGTACTTAAATAGGAATGGTAAAAAGCCGCAGTGATCCAGATGTGCATGCGATATGACAACTGCATCAAGCTTTTCTATGTCGAACTCCGGAATATCGAGCCTTGGAAATTCATTTATTGAGTAGCCCACGCCAGTCTTGATTCCGCAATCCAGCAGTATCATGCTTTCAGGTGTTTCCACTAATATAGCTGATCTACCAACCTCTCTAAATCCGCCGAGGCAAGTAATTCTTATGCTTCCGGACGAGAATATTAGTGGCCTATGAATTCTGGCGCCAACACTCCTCAATATTCTCTTCCTACTTTCACTCTCAGCTATAGTTAATCTTCTAACCCAATCAAGAGTCGTCGACTTCATTGGACATGTCCGCGTAACTCTAGGCCTCCAACCTGTTTCTATCATTAATTTCCTAAGAATACCGCCATACTTGCTTATCATTAACCCAGGCTTGTCTACCTCAATAATAACCTCACCGAACGAGTCATCGAAAAATATGTTGCTTAGCTTTATTTCCTCCGGCATATTGGCTTTTATCGCTTCTTCAGTTAACTCCTTCTTCTTTCTAATTGATGGATCACCTCTAACAACTATTCTCTTCTTGATTACCTTAGCTATCTTCTTAACTATAGACTCATCTTCGATTAGTATCTTGGGATTGGCTGAATAAATTGCTATTTCGGGTCCTTCAAATTCAATTCTAGTAACTCTGGCCTCCAGTGGCACAGTCTTGAATATTACCTCTCTTATCATTACCAGCGAATCCTCAAACACCAATCCCTTTCCCTCACACGATGTGTAGAGCTAGGGGAGCTTGAATGGCAGTTTCTCGCATGGAAGCTCCACATACTTGCCACGCGATATCATCACTATATCGAAACCCCCACCGCTTGCCGGATCTCGTTTCATTGCAGCTTGTAATGCCCTCGCTACTACAGGTAATGCTTCCTCAATGGGCATATCACTTCTAAACAAGTCTTCTAATATGCCTATAGCCGTCGGCGAACCAGAACCAGTTGCCACGTATTTCTCCTCGGTTAGCGATCCAAATGGATCTATAGCATAAAGTCTTGGACCAGTCATGTCGACTCCTCCAACTAGCACCTGCACTATATATGGGAGAAGTCTTGAACCCGCCAGTATGTTTGACAATAGGGTTGCAGCTGATTTAACCTTCATGGGTAGCCCAGTATAGTACTTGTAGAGGCGGGCATTAGTACTCACTATATCCATTATTTGCTGGGCATCTGCAACAACACCAGCAATGGTAGCGGCCAGATGGTCATCTAGCCTATATATTTTCTTCGTCCTTTTATGCACAATTATGTGCCCCGATGTCACCCTTCTATCAGCTCCAAGAATAACACCATCCTTACAGACCACCCCAATGGTAGTGGTTCCAGTAACATATATTCCTGGTTGGGATTCCAAGTACCTATGAGGAGCATGATGCATTTGAATTCCTCCGCAGAAGTTGGTTTTCCAGAAGCTTCGCTTAAAGAGAAGAGCATCAACTATTTAAGTGTTACTTTAAAATTCAACTTATTACTAACTAATGTTTTTGGGTAGTGATATCTTGAAAGTGCATGAGATAGAACTCCCTCAATACATACTTGTAGGCCATGGAGTACTAGAACTAGTTGGAAGCACATGTAAGAAGCTGGGCATTGAAGGTTCAGTTGTAATAGTGTCCGGCCCAAATATTTGGGGAGTAGTGAAGAGCAGAATCATGGGGGGAATTGAAGAAGAAAAATTGAACCCAGTAGTTTATACTGCCAAAAAACCCTCATTGGATGAGGTTGAGGATGTCAGGAAAGTAATTAAAGAGGTTAAAGCTAGGGCGGTGATAGGTGTCGGAGGAGGGAAGGCAATAGATGTGGCCAAGCTATCATCTTATGAGGAAGGAATTCCCTTTATAAGCGTGCCAACAGCTGCAAGCCATGATGGAATAGCTTCACCAAGAGCTTCACTTAAGGGATTAAGTAGGCCGACATCAATCTCGGCGCACCCACCAGTGGCAGTGGTAGCTGATGTAGATGTAATAATGAAAGCACCTTATAGGCTAATAGCTAGTGGATGTGGCGATATTATTGCCAAGCTAACTGCAGTCAAGGATTGGAGATTAGCGCATAAGCTGAAGGGAGAGTACTATGGAGAGTATTCTGCATCTCTTGCTCTAATGTCAGCCAATCTCGTATCGAGGCATGCCGAGTATATACCGCAATTAATGCCGGAAAGCATTAGAACAGTGATTGAGGCATTGATAAGTTGCGGCATTGCAATGTGCATTGCAGGTACAAGTAGACCATGCAGTGGTTCCGAACATCTCTTCAGTCATGCCCTGGACATTGTAGCTAAGAAACCAGCACTACATGGCGAGCAATGCGGTGTGGGTACAATAATGATGATGTACCTTCATGGAGGGAACTGGAAGAAAGTAAAGAAAACCCTAAAAACCATTGGTGCTCCAGTAACAGCTAAGGAGCTGGGAGTAAGCGATTATGAAGTAATTAAAGCTCTAACTATAGCTCATAAAATTAGACCTGAGAGATATACGATACTCGGAGCAAACGGCTTATCATGGGAGGCTGCTGAGAAACTTGCAAAGATTACAGGGGTCATCGACTAGCATAGTGACTTTGATTGGTGAAAAGCTCGCGAAGAAAGGATTAAAATTTATTCATGAAGGAGGAGCTGAGGAATGCGTGAAATGCATGCTTAGAAAAATTTGCGTTGAAAAACTTAAGAAAGGGAGAGCATATGAAATAGTTAATGTTAGAAGAAAAAAGCATTTATGTCCGGTGCATGGGAAAGTTGTGGTTGTTGAAGTTAGGTATACGAGTATTGAAGCAGCAATTAAATCGAGATTTGCCATTGAAAACATGATAGTGAGATTTAGTCCAGTTAAATGTAATGAAGAATGCAAGTTCAAAAGTTTGTGCCAGCCTGAGGGGCTGTATGATGGAGATAGAGTGAAAATTGAAAAACTAATGGGAAAAATTGATTGCCCAAGGAAGTTGAAGCTCATTAGAGCTAAACTTATCCTTCTGCCCGACTAGCCTCCTCCCTCTTAAACTCGTATTTTTCCACAAATCTAACGGACCTAATTTCGGGGAAGAACTTCTCTATATCCCTAGCTATACCTCTCTTAGCATACTGGAGGCCCTCAATGAAATATGCTTCCTCCGGCACTTCTATCGTTACGACGCCACTTCTAATCCTTACATCAAATTTTTCCACTGGAACTCTAGGTATGCGCCTATGTATCAGAGCTAAAATTTTCTCCTTACTACTCTCTAGCTTCCTCACTATTTTGACGTTATACACTAGGGTTTTTCCGGCCAATGGGTGATTGAAATCAACTACTACTCTACCCCCTCCAACGCTTCTAATCACAGCTGGTCGACCGTCCAGCTCAATTCTGGCTCCAGGTCTTGGAGTTATTCCTCTTCTAGTAAGCTCTCTTGCAGGTATGATCTTCACTTTTGATGGATCTCTAGGTCCAAATGCTTTTTCAGGTGGAAGCTCTATAGTTTTCTGCTCTCCTGGATTCATTTTCATTAGCTCCTCTTCTAAGCCATCTAGAATCCATCCCTCTCCAAATACAACAAGCATTGGTTCGTAAATTTCATCTTCACGATAAATGTTTTCCTTCTTGGCCACCTCTTCGATTGTCAAATCAAAAATCTCTCCAGTTTCCTTCACTCTTGCAACGAAGTCTATCAGTATAAAGTCTCCTTTAGCGAAAGGCATGCTGATCACCTTATGCACCAGAACTTAATTTGAGAGTTAAATTAATTTTTTCGCATTCGCAAACTCTACTTGCCATGTGCTTAGCAGTTCCAGCCAAGGTAATATCAGTTAGCGGAGATACAGCCAAAGTGGATTTTGGAGGAATTCAGAGAGAGGTTGTTATAGCATTAATAGAGAATGACTTGAAGCCAGGAGACTATGTTATGGTTCATGCTGGCTTTGCAATAGAAAAGATAGATGAAAAAACTGCATTAAGCATATTAGAGCTTTGGCGGGAAATACTAGATACTTCAGCAATTCAAGGTTAATTATTAGAGGAGTATCGGATTAACTGCTATATGTGTATAACCTTGTTTTCATGAAGCCTAAAGCATTCAGTATGTCTAATTAGCTTAGAAGCCCTAAGCTCATAAAGTTCAATGAGCACATTTTGCTCCCTAAAGTGCATTATCATGAGGCTGGGAATTAGAGAGCCTCCTCCACCACCCCAGCAACCAGTTGCACTACCAGGGTTCAATAGCAGCACTCCTTCTTTCAAATCTATAAATGGAGCATGAGTATGACCTGAAATTAGAATATTGACATTTAAGCTTCGAGCTATTTTCAGTAATTTCTCCCTGTCGCCTCGCGGATAAACTTGATGACCATGAATAAGCCCTATTTTAAAACCATTGACTTTCAGTTTCCGTTTAAGAGGGGATGAGGCAAAGAAGTCCATATTACCAACAACCCAAATTGTCCTAGCTATTCCCTCTAACTTTCTCAGTACTCTTTCCTCAACAAAGTCTCCGGTACATAGTATCAGCTCTATATCAGTTTTCATAATGATTTCCCTTAATTTTTCGGGAATATTTCTGGCTCTAGTTGGTATGTGAAAATCGCCTATCACTAGGATACTCATATCTCGAAAATTTAATTTTTAACTTAAAAAATATTTGTTTTGCGTGGATGATGAGCTGGCTGAGCGCTTACGATTAAGTATGACGAAAGTTAAAAGCTCTGACACGCATCAATTACTTAACTGTATGGCTGAAATGTGAAACCGCATCTTCAATAGCCGATAGAGTTCTTGAAACAATGTCTAGCGATACTATTCCCATGCAACCTATCCGTATTACCTTTCCCTTCAATCTGCCCATTCCACCCGCAATTATGATTTCATGCTTTTCTCTCACAAACTTTCTTATTTGGTCTGGTTGAAGGTTGTTCGGTGGGATAGACACTATCACAGTGTTCGATCTGAAATCCTCTCTTGGGTAAATTTTAAACCCCAGCTCTTCGAGACCTGAATACATTGCCCTAGCGCACTTTCTGTGTCTCTCTATCCTATTTTCTAAGCCCTCCTTTTTTATCAATTCAAGAGCAGCATCGAGCGCGTAGAACAATGGAATTGCCGGCGTGAATGGAGTTTCCCTTTTCTCATGGAATTGCTTCAATTTAATGAAATCAAAGTAGAAGCTGCCACGCCTCGGTCTTTCGCTTGCCACTTTGAGAGCTTTATTACTAACTGATATTAAAGCTAGGCCAGGCGGACAGGCCAGGCACTTTTGGCTTCCAGTAATGCACACATCAATATTCCATTTATCAACGGGTAATAAATCTCCGCCTAGAATGGAAATAGCATCAACTATGAAGAGCATGTCTTTCATAGAGGTAAGCTTCCCAATTTTCTCCATATCCTCGCTTCTAACTTTGGCTCCTGTTGAAGTCTCGTTATATACTAATGCTACTGCCTTGGCATCCTTATGCTCGTTAACGGCTTCCTCGATTTGCTCATATGAAGCAGCAGAGCCCCAATCAACAACTACCTTGATTGGTTTGCCCCCATATATTTCGATGCACTCGCAAAGCCTTTCAGAGAAAACCCCGCCAACAGGTACTATGACTTTATCACCACGTGAAATTAAATTGCTTATTGCACATTCAACGCCACCTGTACCAGATGATGTAAGTACGAAAACATCATTTTCAGTTTGGAAAACGTACTTTAAGTTCTCGGAAATTCTTGAATATAGCCTATGAAATTCCTCGCCCCTATGACCTATTATCGGCTTGGTCATGGCCTCAATCACTTCATTTGGAACATTTGTTGGGCCAGGGAGCATTATTAGCATAGCAGCATTCACCTCGACATCATGTTTATGTGAGTTAAATCATTAAAACTTATTGCAGGTGTTGCCGATGAGAGCCAATGTAATAACCTTATTAACAGATTTTGGAAGCAAAGACCCTTATGTTGCCGCAATGAAAGGGGTTATAATAAGCATTGCACCGCATGTTAGGTTAGTTGATATAACTCATGAAATCAGCAAGTTCAATGTCATTGAGGGAGCATTTGTGCTGGCATCAGCAGCCAAGTATTTTCCTAAAGGTACAATTCATGTGGGGGTAGTTGATCCCGGTGTTGGAACGAAGAGAAGAGCCATAATCGTATCTACAAAGAGCTATTTGTTCGTGGGCCCAGATAATGGCTTACTCATGCTTGCTGCAAATAATGAGGAATTATTAGGTGTTTATGAAATAGTAAATCCGAAATACATGCTCAGAGACATATCATCAACATTTCACGGTCGAGATATCTTCGCACCAGTAGCGGCACACTTGGCAAATGGGGTGCAACCTGAGGAGATTGGGAAAAAAGTGGAGGACTATGTTAAATTACCATTTCCAGAACCTAAGGTACGCGAATATCAAGTAAGCGGTAGGGTCATTTATATCGACGGTTTTGGAAACATAGTCACTAATATTTGCAGGGAAATAATTAATGAACTGGGAATTAAAAAAGGAGACATAATTCACGTAAAAATTGGAGAACATGTTCTTAGACTGCCCTTCTATAAATCTTATGGTTATGTGCAAAAGGGAGAGCTTCTTGCCTTAATAGATAGCTATAATATGCTTGAAATAGCAGTCAACATGGGTAATGCTGCTAAGAGATTGAAGATAAATGTTGGAGACGAAGTTTGTATTGAAGTTCAATGATCACGCTTTCACACGGTCTTTTAGGGATAGAGTTTTTAGGCGCTCGACTCCCCCAATAGACTTAATGTAGGAAGCTACGGATGGAGGGACAAGTTTTTCCCAGTTCTCACCAGCTATGATGCGTCGTCTAACTTCTGTTGCTGAGAAAGTCTCTCTATTAAAGTACGGTATTCCCTTAACTTCAAAGCCGGCCTCTATGAATAGTCTTCTTGTAAGAGGATCATTTGAAAAAACAACTTCGAATTTGGGAGTATAGCTGAGTACTCTTGAAACCCACTCAGCATGTACTCCATTGGTGTCGGGTACTGGCACAATTATATATTTCTCACAGGAGATTCCAGCTTCTCTTAACGCTAACCTAATCATTTCGATACGCTCGCCAGCTGTAAATGGGTTTTTCAGTGTGTGACTATACTGGGCGCTTCCTAAAATGATTATTAGCTCATTAACCCTTGACAGTATGTATTCGATACACTTTAAATGACCATTGTGAAATGGTTGAAAGCGGCCGACATATGCCCCTCTACTCCAAGCAGTCACGCTTATAAGCCCCGAAGAGAAATTCTCTATGCCACCATTTTAATGTTCATGCTAAATTTCACCTTTAAACATGAAGAAGCGTGGTGAAAGTGCATGGTTGAGGTAATTGAGATAGACGGATCAATAGGGGAGGGTGGTGGTCAAGTGCTTAGAACAGCACTAGCACTATCAGCTCTGAGCTTAAAGCCAGTAAGGATATATAACATCAGAGCCAAGAGACCTAATCCAGGTCTTAGACCTCAACACTTAGTAGGCTTGAAAATCCTAGCTACACTAACAAAGGCTGAAGTTGACGGAATGAGAGTTGGTTCAACAGAAGTGCTATTTAAACCTAAAACACGTCGATCAGGCAATTTACGAATTAGCGTTGGAACTGCTGGAAGCATTTCACTTGTTTTACAGGCAATTTTGCCTGTTCTAGCATTTGCCCCCTCCAAGAGTGTAATTGAAATCACTGGTGGGACGGATGTTAAGTGGAGCCCTCCAATAGACTATGTGAAATATGTTTTCCTACCCCACTTAAAGATGATGGGGTACGAAGTTGAGGTTCAGATTCTTAAAAGAGGTCATTACCCTAAAGGAGGAGGAAGTGTTAGAGTAATAGTAGAGCCAGTAAGGAAGCTTAAACCCATAAGACTTATTGAAAGAGGAAATGTTAATTGCATTGAGGGAATATCGCACTGCGTAAAGTTGCCTAGACATGTTGCTGAAAGACAAGCAAAAGCAGCGAAAGCTTATCTTGAGGATAGAGGGTTTAGTAATGTGAGAATAGCAGTGGAATGGCATGAGCCAAAGAGAAATCGTCATTTAGGTCCTGGAAGTGGCATAGTTCTATGGGCAAAATGCTCTGCAAAAGCCATTTTGGGCGCAGATTCTCTTGGAGAGCCCGGCAAGAGAGCTGAGAAAGTGGGTGAAGAAGCGGCTGAGAAACTAGTTGATGAAATAGATAGAGGAGCTCCCGTGGATAGGCATATTGGAGATATGCTACCTCCATACATGGCTGTAGCAGACGGTGTCTCAGAAATCTATATAACTAATCTAACGCTTCACGCTGAAACTAATATTGAAATAGTGAGCAAAATTCTCGATGTCAAATTCACAATTGAAAGGGAGAAAGGCAATAAGGCCAAGATTAGGGTTAGGGGATTAGGGTTAATTAATCAGCGGTTAGCTTGTTAGTCTTTAGCATAGCTTTTCTTCGCTCTAAAATGCAGGGCTAACTTTACAGCTTCAGCTAGAACATCATCAACACCGACATCGTCCTTAGCAATCATCTTTGGAATAGAAGCTTTAAGGGAGCTTTCACATCTCTTTATTTGAATTGATGAAGCAATATCCACTTTATTGAGAACGGGCAAGACAGGTATTTTAGGAAAAGCACTCTTTATCTCCTTTAAGAGTGAAAGTTGCTCCTCAATAGTGTATCCGCTCGACTCCGAGGGATCGATCATGAAAATTATTGAGTCCGCAAGATATTGAATAGCTGCTATGGCCATCCTCTCAATTCTGTTTCTCTCTGATAGAGGCCTGTCAAGCAATCCCGGGGTATCAATTATTTGAACTCTCTTGTCATTTAGCATTAAATGGCCAACTACTATTTCAGTTGTAGTAAATGGGTATTCAGCTATCCTGGGTTTTGCAGTTGATACTTTACTTACAAACGTTGATTTCCCGACGTTGGGATAACCCGCAACTACAATTACAAGTTCATCGGGATCTACTGAAGGTACTTTACCGAGCTTGATTCTCACATCTTCTAGTAAGTTTAAATTTCTCTTTATTCTCTTTACTACTGAGAGAATTCGTCCATAAGCTTCCCTTCTCAATTTAGTAACTTCTTCAGGAGTAGTTGCCTGTCTTATTCTTCGTATGTAGTCTCTCGTGAGTCTTCGAATTATTTTCACGGAGTATCTGAGCTTTCTCCTAGATGCATCGTAATTGCTTAGGGGCACTATTAGCTCTAAAAGAGCTTTATAAAATGGATGAAGAGCATTTGATGGGGGAAGGAATTTATATACGCTAATTAGCTTGCTACATATAATGTCACTTAGAGCTCTAATCCTGGCTTCAGCTAATCGCTTTGTTTTAATCGTTCTGGATACACGTAGCGGTATTGGTGGAGATACTTTCATGCTTCTTTGATAGGCTATTTGAATAAGCTCGGCTGCATCATGAATTTTTGGTATTCTTGAAAATGGTTGCTGAGCCATATTTTCTCGACCTCCATACCACTTGCTTTGAATCAATAGTTCTTATCTCGACTATTCTATGGAAAGGTATTCTAGCGCGCTCATTTCCAAGGGAGTATTCGAAACTTCCCGGATTTATCTTAGTGACGCACCACATGGGTATTACCTTTAAATTATTTGGCGCACCTCTGTGGATAAACACTATCTCGTACTTTCTTGGGTCTTCCTTTGGATGCCAAATTATTCTATTTAGTACTCTTCTAATTTCGCTCATTTGCAAATCAATTATAGCTTACGAAGTATATAAAGTAACTTGGGTTGTGGGCTCTGTGAAAAAGAAGGTAATAGTCATCCATGGTACGCCTGGAACAGGTAAAACTACCATATCAAGATATTTGTGTAAGAGAATTGGAGCAATACACATTAACATTTCAAAGATTGTCAGAGATGAGAGGCTCTATGTGGGGGTTGATGAAAGAAGATACTGTACGTTAATAGCAGATATCGAAAAGCTAACTAAAAGACTAGTTGACTTAATAAAATCAGATGATGATAAATATTTTGTAATTGAAGGACACTTCGCCGATATTGTGCCGAGAGAATACGTGAAAAAGGTAATTGTCCTAAGATTAGATCCTCGAGAGCTGGAAAAAAGGCTCATTAAAAGGGGATGGCCGGAGAAGAAGATTGCTGAAAATGTTTTAGCTGAAATACTTGATGAATGCTTAATAGAGGCAGTGAATGCTTATGGAGAGGAAGTTGTAAGGGAAATTGACGTTACTGGAAAACAAATAGATGAGATCGTGGCCGAGATCGTTAAGGCAGTGGAGGACGGCGATGAATATAAACCTGGAAAAGTTAATTGGCTGAAAAAGCTAGAGCATGAAGGTGTGATGGATGAGTACTTAAGCTGGTTATCCTCCAAGGCCTAGAAAGCTCATTATTTTATTCCATAAATCGTTTAGTGCATTCATGAAATCTTCCGTTACAAAGCCCAGATTTCTGACTATATCTTGTACACCACTTAGAATACCTACTACCATGGAGAACACTACAGTGAGAGTCATAATTGCCAAACCTATTAAAAGCCCCTCTTCTAAAAGAGGAGAAGCCTTTTTACACTTAAATAGAGAAATCATAGTACGTAGCATTTGCTTCATATATTGCCCCCAAATTTACTTTTCAAGTATATTATTTAAAGGCTAGCAGCGCCGAAGCAAGGATATATGCCAGGAAATATATGGTTAGTGCAGTGATTGAGAGTAGAAGTGAGGATCTGATTCCCGTAATAAGTGACACATAATAGCTGTTAACAAGCACTAGTATAGCGAAAGCAATGAAAAGAGAAGCTGAGAATTCCTTACTGAGTCCTGTGATAATTGAGACTGAATGAAAAGTATAGTTCTGAAGTGAGAAACCTATTGTCATAATAGAGGAGAGACGAACCATAAGCGCATACACGAGAGAGGAAATCATTGCAAGTAAGAGTGCGCGCACTCTCATTTGAGACATCATGATTTCTAGCTCCAGTTTAAGGTCTCTTATTTCTCTTAAGTTTCTAATTACTTCATCCCACATCCTACCAGCTCTCTTGGGTTCCTTCTCAACTAATTTTGCAAATAACTTCAATATTCTCTTGCTTTCTGGATACAGTAAATGTGTACTTAAAGCATGTAGTAGATGTGAGGCTTTAGCACCCGAATAAAGTTGATTTTCTATAAGCAATTTTATTTTCTTCTTTAGAGAGCCATTATATTCATTGCAAGCTCTTGCAAGGGCAAATTCTGGACTGAAGTCGAGCTTTAAATATGAGGCAAGTATTGATATGAAGCTTTCTACTTCTATTAGCTCATTTTGTAAATATTTAATCTCGAATTTTCTTTTCTTGATGAATTTCCTAGCTAGCAGAAGAGAGATTATAGCAATTAATATTGTTAATGCAGTTAATACTATTCTGAAATAAATTTCATTCCTGCTAAAGATAGGCATGAATACACTATTGAAACATTCACTATGCATTAACCTATCACCCTCGCCAACCTACTAATGAAGCTTCTCATTAAAATGGAAAGCACAATTAATTGAGAAAGCACAAAAAAGAGGGGTAATAATGATGGGTCAATTAAAGTATACTGCCTAATTAATAGCAGTGAGGTTAGAAAGTATGTTATTGGCACTAAGAAACTTTGAACAATTATTATTAGACAGTATAGCTCAAGCTTGGAGTTCAATTTCTTAATTTGCTCTTTTACTTCTGATAATGGTTTAAAGCATATTGAAGAGAGATTAATAGAGCGCTCTGGATAGTATGAAAGCAAGACTAGCCCGGACCTTAATGTACTAGACGGTTGATAATGAGCGTATTTTCGCAGCACTTTTTGGGGAGGAAGACCGTTCACTATGTTTAATATTAGAAAACGAGCATCATGCGATATTTCGGGATAGCTTCCTTGAGCAAGAAAGAGAAGCGCATCATGAAGCGACTTTGTAGCCGATAAAGTTATTCCAACTTCCCTTAATACTAAATATGCATATCTCGAATAAGTTAGCCGGTCAACCTCATATATGTTAATAATGTATGATGACAAGTACGTGTATAGAGCGAAAATGGTCAATATGGAGACAAGTATTGAGAGCAGTGAATTAGCTGATACCATTTGAATTAACACCGCTATTAATGAAGATGCTAGGACTGAAAGCAATATTGAACATGCTATTACCCCTTCCGGCGTTAGCTTTACTCCATACTTTAATGACAAGTATTTTACAGCTTCTCTTAAATTGCTTGAAACAAAGCGAGCAAATATTTTATTTATACTGGGAATATTAGCACTTCTATATAGACGAAACATAGCTCATAAGCCTCCTTGAATCTTGGGTATTTGATCGTAACAGAAAGTAGGCCTTGGAAAATATTTTCCTCACCTTTTTCGGCTCTGTGAAGTTTTTTCTTATTAATTTCTCAATTAGCTTTTCAATGAAATGTAGTTCCTCATAAAATGAACACTCATTCATTAGCTCTTCATTCTTAAGCTTCTTTAAAACTGGAGTATTAAATAGATCGTCAATGACTGGAATGAGCCTATTATGAGCATCTCGTCTAAATATATCAATAATTCGCAACTCAGCGCAATTTGATTCTTGACAGCTGATTTCACAAATTCTCCAAACAATACGCTTATTGAGGAAAGGCTCTAATACTCTCTTCATACATACTATGATGTCTAACTCAGAGAGGAACGCTTTAGGCACTCTATAGTGGAATAACCATTTGTTAAGTAGAGCATCCGGAGAGGAAGCATGACATGTCCCTAGGCATTTGAGTCCAGACATTAAAGCGTAGAATAGAGCATGAACATGCTCTCGCGTAAGCACCTCACCTATGAACAGATAGTTTGGTGATCTATGGAGAAGCTTTATGACCTCATAGTATTTACGCCTCATGGGCGAGAGATGTTCGAACGGATCAACTCTATATCTTACCTGAAACTGGTTTGAATTAAATTCTTCAACTGTTTCAATGGCTGATTCAATAGATACTTTTCTCCAATGGGGTGGAGTTACCATGTCCAATGCATTAATTAAAGTAGTTTTTCCAGATGCAGGTTCACCTACTGCAATTATGCTTCTCTTATGGAAAAGGCAGAATATTAAATATGAGGCAGCTTTCAGAGATAAAGTGTTGTTTTTAATTAAATCTATTATTGTCAGCGGCTTTCTTTTGAAACGCCTAAAAATCAATGCAGGACCATCAACGGCTAGCGGAGGGATATCAATTGAAGCCCTTATGTGAAAGAATTTTGTCCTTACATCTGTTTTAAGAGAGGGAGAAGTTACGTCAAGTCTAAGACCGCTTTCTGCCTTGAGTTGAGTAATTAGCCTCTCCACATCATAACGCGTTACAATGACATTACTTTTGCATCGACCTAATTTTGCATGATCTAGATATATAACTGAATTTGGAGAGTCAATAAAAATTTCCTCTACATTATCATCGAGAAGAAATGGAATTAGCTTTGCAAAACCTATGGAATCAAGGCTAGCTATTAGGGAAAGTGTCTTTCTTTGCTTACTTGGGACTTCAGGGTATAACTCTTTCAAGGCCTTGAGTGCATACTTGATACGAGCAGTCATAATTCTCGAGATAAATCCATGGCCAGCTTTAATGTGCCCAATATTTTTTAACTGCGCAATTAGACTTAGAGACCAAACCACTGGAAGCAGAAATATGACATCATCAATATAGCTCACTATATATATTGGGCCTTCTCGCTGAGAGCTCGATGCTATTGAAATCCTGAAGAGATCACCTATTGTATAGCTCAAGATGCTTGATTTCGCATTAATTTCACTATTTTTAGATAATTTGTTTAAATCTATAAATTCAAGTATGGAAGATGAATTATCAATTAAATGAAGAATTCTTTGAATACTCTTTCTAATTCTTTTATCAAAATATTTATAATAATATTTATCAATTATTTCTTTTAATCGATTTACTTTCTCTAAATTATAGTAAATAGATTTATTGCCAATGGATATGAGACGTACGAGTTCATTGTTATGTGTGCAGTTGCTAGATACATTAGTAAAACGTTCTACTCTACTTGAAGTTTCTCTCTTGAGTAATTGACTTATGGTTTTTCGGCTCTTAAATCTTAAATCATATATTAGATCGGCTAAGGCAGTTATCAGCTCTTCATTAAGATCTTTACAGGGGAAATTAATTTTTATTCTTGAATTTGAGTTGTAAAGTTTTTGAATAAAAAATTTGCATGAAGCGATTGCGAAGGCTAATGAGGCAACGCAGTAGTTGTCTCCTAAAAAAAGTTTTGCTTCGCAATTTCGTGGGCAACCAAATCTCAAAACTATTGAATTTTGAGTTTTAAAGCGAACTAGGGGGGAAAGAAAGCAGATAATACCCTTTGGAACCACGGGCTTTCACCTTGACAATAAATAGTGTGACATTAGTTTAGCAACGAGGAGCATTTAATTCCAAGCTCTTTTGAAATTATCTTGAAATGCTGTCTTATGGTGTACTCGGTTGTTTTGAGACTCATGGCAAGCGCTTTTTGGGATAGTACAGGTTTATAACCATGCTGTTGTGCAATTACTTTATCAGCTGTATAGACTATTGAAACAGCCATTAGATATGGATTTTTCCCCATTTTTATATGTTTACTGAGAATATTAGATATTTTATATGATAATTTAATTAATTCATTGAAGTAGTGTTCTTGGTTTATTTTATTCTCTCTTAGTTTTTCAATTATTCTTTCATTATTTTTTAATTCGTTTATTACTCTAGGTATATAATTTCCTATCGCACTAAACTTCCAATCTATATTTAACTTTCTAGATATTAAGAAAGCAGTTTTCAATAGAGTTCTCGCGACAACTCTATGACCCATTTTTGAAAAAGCATCAACAATCTCCTTTAATGTCACTGGATAACCTAATTCGCGAACAGCTAACAATAGAGATGCAGCAGCAATTCTATAGCTTGAACCAAACTTCTTTGCTTGTTTCATGGCTTTCAAGTAAATATATGATGCACGATGAAAAACATGCTTCGGAACTCCGAGATTTGAACAAGCTCTTCTAAGAGAACAGAGTGCACCTAATAAAGACTTGTATGGCGCTATGGAGGACAGGTGATGTAGTGAGCTTAACCTCATAAATTTCAGTATTTTCTCACTATCTTCCACTCTATTAGATAAATCTCTAAACCCAATTATTACGCTTCCAAGCCAACCATCCTTAATGGGCTTACCGTCAGGGCTTACATAAACCCTATTTGGAGCAGAGAAGTCCGAGAGAGGTTCTATTTCAAATAAAGGTGGAAGATATATTTTATCGTTGACTAAGCCGCAATTGGAGCATACTAGCTCTCCATGATCTGAGATCACTAATCTACCGCCGCACTCTTTACATTTTATACCGTCGTTCAAATCCTACACCCCCTAAAAAGCAATTATAAAAATAATAAATATTAACTTTTTCTTACAACTTTATTCGATTAATTTCTATTGTTATACTATAAAACATATATATTATGTACTTAATTGATTGGTTAAATAGGGGAGAGAGAAGAGTGAAAGTATTGGAATTATGCTTGCTTAACTATACCAATCCACACCTTCTCTATGCCCTTAGCCACTTCAGTTTTAGTTTCAATTCTAAACTGTAGTCCATGAATGGATATCCAGTACCTAACCTTGTCATTTAATGGTACTTTTTTGTAAACAATTCCCTCGCATAGAATTAGTGGTTGCCCACGCTTGCTTAGCTCATCAATTGATAGCGGACTGCTCGATAGTACTAGAGCCACCTTATCGTTTGGAGAGATTTTCCCTCCAATGAGCTTTTCGGGTAATTCGCCTAGTACGTGAGAGCCATTTGCTCCCGTTAGGTGCAGTATTAGAATTCCCTTGATTTCTGATTTCTCTATCTTGCTAATAGTTAAGGGAATGCAGTTGCTCATTATTGCTCGCCGAAAGTTTATTGAATAAGAAAACAAATAAATTCTTTTGCGCCAATTGGATTGGAGGCTGGTTTATGGCAAGTAGCTTAACTGCGCCTGGAAGCGCGAGGTTTCTTAGAGAACTAGCTTCATTGCTTGACAAAACAGTGAGTGTAAAAACCGTTCATGGAAGGACATACTTTGGTAAATTAATTGGATATGATCCAAATACGCTGAGCCTATGCCTCTCAGAGGCAAAAGATGAGCAAGGTTCGGTATATGCGAGAGTATTTATACGTGGGGACGTGATTTCAGAAATCATAAGGCATGAAGAGCCCTTTGATTTAAGGGGATTAGCTGAAAGGCTTAAGAAAGTATTTCCGCCTGATATGATTGAACTTTACGAAGATGCAGGGGTAATAGTTGTAATGAATAAAATCAGAGTTACGGAGGAGGGGGTCATAGAGGGAAGTGGACCTGTAGCTGAGCGTGTGAGGAGAATTTATGAACAGTTTGTAGCAGAAAAGAAGAGAGAAAAATGAATGAGAAGTTCAATGATATTCGAAATAATAGATAAAGATTTAGCCGGCAGGATAGGTAAATTAATTACTAAGCGTGGAGTAATTGAGACCCCAGCATTTTTTCCAGTGATTAATCCTCAAAAAGAAATAATCTCAATCAAACATTTGAAGGAAAAATTCAAGCTTAAAGCCCTAATAACGAATGCGTACATTTTAAGTAAACAGCTTGCACATGCTGGACTGCCATTAAGAGATATACATGAAATACTAGAATTCGACGGCATTATAATGACTGATTCAGGAGCATATCAAATTCTCATATATGGAGATGTACCTATCGATCCAATAGAAATAGTAAAAATTCAAGAGAAGCTTAATTCCGATATAGCAGTAATTCTAGACATTCCAACACCCGGTGGCGCAACATACGAGCAAGCTAAAGAGACAGTAAACAGAACCCTTGAAAATGCGGTGAGAAGCCTACAGGAAGTTAGTAGGAATGATATAATATGGGTGGGTCCAGTCCAGGGAGGTACCTATCCTGATCTAGTCAGATATTGCGCGCGAAGAATTGGAAAAATGAATTTTCAAATGCATGCTATTGGAGGACCTACACAGTTAATGGAAAACTACAGATTTGACAACTTAGTTGAATTAGTGGTTAATGCGAAGATTGAATTACCAATCAATAAGCCAGTGCACCTATTTGGGGCTGGCCACCCCCTAATTTTACCATTACTCGTAGCCTTAGGATGCGACACATTTGATTCAGCATCTTATGCAATTTATGCAAGAGATGAAAGATACATGACTCCATTTGGAACAAGAAAATTAAATGAGCTCTACACATTTCCATGCGAATGCGAAGTATGCAGGAAGTATTCTGTAGATGAAATTAAAGAGATGAGCAGGGAAGAAAGGATTCAAAAATTGGCTGAACATAATTTGTCAGTCATACTCAGAGAAATTGAGAATATAAAGCAGGCAATACATGAGGGAACGCTATGGGAACTGGTGGAATTAAAGGCAAAGGCGCATCCATTACTCTATCAAGCGCTAGTTAAGCTATCGAAATACAAGAAGTATATCGAGAGGCTTGATCCAATACTTAAAAGTAAGGTTAGAGGAATATTTTACACGACTAATGAAGGGCTTACTAGACCTGAAATTTTAAGGCATATTAGCAGGTTGAAGAACATGCGCTTTCCGGGTAAAAAGCTATTGTTATTAATTGCTGATCCTAATGAGAAGCCATACAGTAGGAATCCAAAAATTAAGGAGATAATCAGCATAGTTGAGGAAATTGCTGGTGATAATAAAAGCATTGTTCACGAATGCGTTTATTGTATTCCCTTTGGAATTATTCCGCTTGAAATAGATGAAATGTATCCGCTTTCACAGCATGAAAAAGCTTGTTGCAAGGATATCCGCGCCTTTAATATTATTGCAAAAGCACTTCACAACTTAATGCGAAATAATAACTATGTGAGTGTCATAATATATGAGGAAGGGGAGAATTACTTAGCGGGACTTGCAGAGAAGAAATTGAGCAAAATATGTAATAGATTTGGAATAGAAGCTGTAATTGCGAGGAACATTGAGGAACTGAAGTTGGCATTAAAACGAGAGATTGGGAAGTTTACATGTAAAGAGTCTTCCCATGAGAAGTTTTAGCCCTCTTTGCTAGCTGTTGAAGCATCTTAATTTCACTTTCAATTCTCTCTGCGTCTCTTATTAGCTCGGAAACATCTATGCTTAAACCTAGAAAACTGTTTAAAAAGTTAATTGCATTGGCTGCAGCTAGAGGGTCGGGCCTGGAAGCATCAGCATATGGTAAAACTGCTATTGCTGGAAAATCTCTAATTTCAAATCTTGCCAGTAGAAGTGCAAGTAAGCCATAGGCGTGTAAACCCTTATCCAATAGTGGTAGCTCCTTGCTCACCAATCTTTTAAAGGCAGATGTTACGAGAAACTTGCATAATACATTATCGCTACATTTAAATCTCTTATCCAATCCCCCTATTAAAATTGCTTGCGAAAATCCACTCCTAACAACCCAATCAGCTATAACCTGGGATAGCTGATAGACTTCCTTATCGTGTGGGGGAAATTCTGTTATAAAGAAAACGTACTTATCGTGCTTGAATAGCTCAAATGGAGTAGCTATAATATAGCTATCTCCAACGGATATAAATGGAGGGAGAAAACGCGATTCTATGAAACCTATTCTCTCCGCATTTAAGCATTTTACCAAGTGCTTAACTGCAATAAAACCAGTTAACCCTACACCATGAAAACCCGATATGAAAATGCAGTTTCTTAAATCTGGGCTGCCTTTTAGGACGATCCTCATTTTCATGACACTTCCCATACACAAGTTTGATAAACAGCGTTTAAAGTTATCTTATGTTGAGTGGAGAATAATGAAAATCGAAGTACTTGGCGGTGGAGGAGAAATAGGTAGAATAGGAATCCTACTAAAATGCAATGAGCATGATAAGAAGTTACTACTCGACTATGGAGTGATGTTAACTGACGGAGAGCCAGAGTTTCCATTACACGTGTCTCCAAGAGAACTGAAGGCTATTGTTTTAAGCCATGCCCATTTAGATCATTCAGGTGGAATTCCACTCTTATATGTGAGTGAAGAACCAAAATTGATAACTACCAAGCTAACTGCGGAGATGACTGAGCTATTAATTCAGGACTTTATAAAGATCTCCGGATACTACTTGCCTTATGAAAGCCTAGAGCTCAATTTAATGCTCAAGAATGTAGAACCAGTCTTCTATGGACAGGAATTAAAGTTGGGAAAAATTGGTTTGAGATTTTTTAATGCTGGACATATACCCGGCAGCATGATGACGTTAATAGAAGTTAGTGGTAAACGCATTTTATATACGGGTGATATTAACATCATTAACACTAGGCTACTCAAAGGGGCGCCACGAAAACTCCCTAAAGTTGATTTAGTGATAATTGAGGGGACATATGCAACAACAGATCACCCTAACAGAAAAGAGTTGGAGAAGAAGTTTGTAGCCGAAGTGAATGAGGTGGTAAGTAATGGAGGAATCGTTTTGATACCAGCGTTTTCAGTAGGCAGATCTCAGGAGGTACTATGCATATTGACTGCATATAAAGTCAAGCATAAAGTTTACCTTGATGGAATGGCTAGAAAAGCAAGCAGAATAATGTTAAGGCACCCAGGGTATTTTAGAAGCTATAAGTTACTTGTGAAAGCACTTGAGAAAGCTATTTGGATTTCTGGTAAAAGTCATAGAAAGAAAGCATGTAAAAATCCGGGAATCATAATTTCGCCAGCAGGCATGCTTAAGGGAGGAACTGCAGTTTTCTATATGAAAAAGCTTGCAATGGACGAGAAAAACGCGGTATTTCTTGTCTCATATCAAATACCAGGCACACCAGGACACATACTGCTAGAAAAAGGAGTATTTAATTTTGGGGATAGAATAGAAAAGGTTAAAGCAAAGGTTGAATGGTTTGATTTTTCATCACATTGTGGTAGATCAGAACTAATAGAATTCATTAAAAGAGCTAGAGAGAAAGGGGCTGAAATAGCAATGATTCACTGCGAAAAGGATAGCGCAAAAATATTAGCCGAAAGCATTAAGGACGAATTAGGAATAAGCATAACACTACCATCAACTGGAGAGGAGCTAATAATTTAGTTTGACCATAAAGTACAGCCAATTTGATAATAATGGTGGGCGGGGTGGGATTCGAACCCACGATCACCGCCGTGTGAGGGCGGCATCCTAACCAGCTGGACCACCCGCCCCCAAGTTGAAGTCTATTGAAAAACTCTATAAAGTTATCTGTGGAATGCTATGGAAATAATCAAGTAGACTTTTGCCTTGTATGAAATAAGAGCCTTTATCGCGTTCGTTCTCTCCGCTTCCATCTTAAATTTTTACTTCTACAGCGCCTACACTTCTCTGCAGAAGCAGGATTGCGTGCACCGCATTTTCTACAAATTTTTACCATGAGCCTACGTTGCTGCGCAATTCTTAGCTTTTCAGGGTCACTTATTGGCATGATGAACTCCCTCTCCACTTAGTTAACGTTAGCTCTATAAATTTTTGACGCTTATCTAATTAGATAATCTAAAGGTATGGAGAGATAATTCATAAAAACGACATGCGCCATGAGCATGACTAGATCAATTGCCCTATTAATTTCGGTACATCAGATGGCTTGTTGGCTACTGGAACACCAGCTCTATTAAAAGCCTTAATTTTGCTTTCAGCCGTGCCATATGACCCAGAAATTATTGCACCAGCATGACCCATTCTTTTTCCAGGTGGAGCTGTCCTACCAGCTATAAAGGCTACTACTGGTTTCGGATAATTGGTTTCCTCAATGTACTTAGCGACCTGTTCCTCAGCATCACCTCCAATTTCACCTATAATTACAATTGCCTTCGTTTGAGAATCCTCTCTAAATAGCTCTAAAACATCTATAAAACTCAATCCAACTACTGGATCTCCACCTATGCCAATACACGTGGATTGACCGAAGCCGCTATGAGATAGATTCATAGCAATCTCATAAGTTAAGGTACCGCTTCTAGAGACCAAACCTATAATGCCCGGCTTAAATAGAGACCCAGGCATAATGCCCACTTTACATTCACCCGGCGTTATTATTCCAGGAGTATTTGGTCCTATGATAATCGAACCCTTAAACTTGGCTAAAGCCACCATTTTGATTGTGTCATGAACAGGTATGTGCTCCGTTATAACTACTACATTTTTAATTCCTGAAAGTACAGCCTCTACAACTGCATCATAAGCATAAGGTGCCGGTACAAATACTATTGAAGTGTCAGCGCTATGGTGTTCCAATGCCTCATTGACAGTGTCATAGACTGGAATACCATGAACTTCTTGACCACCTTTACCGGGAGTAACACCCGCGACTATTTTTGTACCATATTCAAGCATTAATTTTGTATGAAAACTTCCCTGTCTACCAGTTATTCCTTGAACTATTACTTTTGTATTTTTATTGACAATGATTCCCATATGCTATGCGCCCCTGGCAAGTTCAACTGCCTTTTTAACAGCCTCCTCCATTGATGTAAGAGCTATCAATCCGGCGCTTTCCAGTATTTTTCTTCCTTCAGCTTCATTCGTTCCAGTAAGCCTAATTACTAGAGGTTTCTTTAAGCTAATAGCTTTTAGTGCCTTTAAAATCCCCTTGGCAACCTCATCGCATCTAGTTATTCCACCCAGAATATTTATTAAAATAACTTTAACTCTCGGATGATCAAGCAGTATTCTTAGTGCAGTAGCTATCGCCTCAGAAGAAGCCCCTCCACCTACATCAAGAAAGTTTGCCGGATTTCCACCATAAAGCTTTACCAAGTCAAGAGTTGCCATGACTAGCCCAGCACCATTGCCGATAATACCGATATCCCCATCTAACTCTACATATGAAAGACCAGACTCTACAGCTTCAAGCTCATATTTAGAGTACTGTGAGATGTCTTTTAAGTCTCTCACCTCAGGATGTCTGAAAAGGGCATCCGAGTCAATATTTAAGCGCGCATCGGCGGCGATTAATAAGCCATCCTCTGTTAAAACAAGAGGATTTATTTCCACAAGCTCAGCATCATAATCAATTGCGATTTTATACAGAGAATACAGCATTTGGGACATCCTATTCAATAATGGGCCTTTAAAGCCTATTTTCTTCAGCATTTGCCTGGCCATAAATGGTTGAAAACCTATCAATGGATCAATATGTTTTTTAACTATCAGATGGGGATGTGATCTAGCAATTTCTTCAATATCAATTCCTCCCTTAGAACTGGCAATTGCAACAAGCCTTTTAGCAGATCTATCAATAGTTAAGCCTAAGTAGTACTCTTCTCTGATCTTCAACTTCTCTTCTACAAGCACTCTGTTCACTTTAAAGCCTTTAAATGACATTCCAAGAAGTGTGCTAGCAATTTTTTCAGCTTCATCAGGCGAATCAGCGAATCTTATCCCGCCTGCCTTTCCCCTTCCACCCACTAGAACTTGCACCTTAATAGCTACGGGCTTATTCAATTTCTCAGCTATCTCCCTCGCTTCCTTCGGTGAGGTAGCAACATCTCCTTCAGGTACTCGAATACCATAAGCTTTGAATATTCTCTTCGCTTGATATTCGTATAGCTTCAACTTACTTGTACCTCCAACTCATTCCTTAAGTTTCTCGATAACTATGTGTGCAGATGTAGATAGCACGCCCTCTATCTGGGAAACACTTCTCAAGAAACTGTCAAGAGCAGTTTGATCTACAACGGCAATTAGATCAACATCTCCCGTCACTCTGAGAAGCTTATTTACTGATGGAATTCTCCTTATTCGCTCATATGCAACGGTTCTCATTTGTGGTTGAACTCTTATGAAAACAAATGCATCAGCGGATTTGACATTTAACACTCTAAGTGCTTTTTCCGTTAAATCTATGAAACCCCTACCAGTACGCACCAGCCCCTCATCCTTAAATTTTCTTAGATGAATGCTCAGTGCTTGACGTGTTATGCCGAGTTCTCGGGCTATTTCACTTTGAGATTTATTAACCGTATAAACAGTCAAGCTTTTAGAGCTCTGATACAGCTTGAGAAGAAGTGAGCGCTGACGCTCAGTTAAGCTAATGCTCAACTGTTCACTTTTAGACATTGCATCACCACCGACATATGTAAAAAACGCCAATATATTTCTTCCCATTCATGAGCAAAGCCTGGAAAACCTAAATCTTATAAATGTCGCTGTAATATTATCTTTAAGCTTACACCCACAAGTCTAAGGGAGGGAGAGAGAAAAATGTCTCAAGAAAACGCTGTGCTCGTGGGTAGCAAGCCAATAATGAACTATGTTCTAGCATGCCTAACACTATTTCATCAGGGAGCTAAAGAAATAAGCATTAAAGCTAGAGGGAGAGCAATAAGCAAAGCAGTCGATGTAGCTGAAATCGTTAGAAACCGCTTTCTAACAGACGTCGAAGTTAAGAAGGTTGACATAGGAACTGAGCAAATTACAACACAGGACGGAAGAACAATAAATACGAGCACTATTTCAATTGTGCTTACTAGGGGAGCTAAATAAACCAGCATACAACTATCCCCTAATTTCTTTCATTGGGGGAAGACGTGTGAAATTGCCAGTATGCTCTGTATGTCTAAAAAGTGGGATCCTATGTCCAAGCTGCCAGGAGAAAATGGATAGAGGAGAGATTTCTCAATTGGATATTGAAGTAGCCAAGCGTTTACTTGAAATAGAAAAGAAATTTCCAATATTAAAGGATGCAACTTTCTTTAAGGCAATAGATGCTGGTAGAATGCTCATAGTTTTAGTTAAAAGTAATGGTAGGGTTATGCGACCAATATGGAACAAAATCTCAAGAATGCTAAGCAATATGATGAAGAAGCCAGTGAGAATAATTGAGAAGACAGCAAGTATAAGGCAAATAGCTGAGCAGGTTCTTTCACCTGTGAGAATTTTGGGCGTAAATATTGTATGGCTTCCGGATGGTAGTAGAGAAAATTACATTAAAATTTCGAAGCTAGATCTTAAGAGATTGCCCTTCGAATTGAATTTAGCAGAAAGAGTAATTTCAGAATTTACGAAAGAAACAATTAAGATAGTAGCTGAATAGTGGTGGGCCATGAAATTAGATGAATTGAAGAATTGGAGGAAAACACATTATACGAATGAAATAACCCCTGAACTAGAAGGACAAGAAGTAATTCTGCTCGGTTGGGTTGTAGATGTTAGAGATTTAGGGGGAATAAAATTTATCATACTAAGAGATCGGGAGGGAACTATTCAAATAACAGCCCCCAAAAGGAAGGTATCATCAGCTGTACTTGATAAGATAAGACAGCTGAAAAGGGAGACGGTTATAGGAGTTAAGGGTATTGTAAAAGCAACCAAGCTAGCTCGTAGAGGAGTAGAAGTAGTACCTGAAGAAATCAAGATACTTAATACTACAAAAGCTCCTCTTCCACTTGACACAACAGGGCGTACACCTGCTGACCTAGACACCAGGCTTAATGCACGCATACTGGACTTGAGAATACCAGAGAACCTTGCAATATTTAAGATACATCACGTAGCGCTAAATGCTATGAGGCAATTTTTAATAGATGAAGGATTCATAGAAGTCTTCACACCCAAAATACTAGTGACCGCAACCGAGGGAGGAGCCGCTCTCTTTGAAGTTAAGTACTTCGAGAAAAAAGCATATCTAGCACAGAGCCCGCAATTGTACAAAGAAATTCTAACATCAGTATTTGAAAAGGTATTTGAAATTGCACAGTTCTATAGAGCTGAGGAAATGAATACTACATATCACTTAAATGAATTCATCTCAGTTGATATAGAAGCAGCATTCATGGAAGCTGAAGATGTTATGCAAATTCTTGAAGACTTAATAATCCACACCGTGAATATAATAAGAAAGAAGTGCGATAAAGAGCTGAGACTTATGGGCGTGGAGCTCAAGGTGCCGGGCAAACCATTTAGAAGAATAACTTATACAGAAGCACTTGAACTACTTAAGGAGCACAACTTAAAACTTGAGTGGGGAGAGGATTTACCAACAGCCGCAAACAGGATACTGGGTAAAATATACAGGGAACCGTACTTTATAGTAGATTGGCCTAGAAAGCTCAAACCGTTTTACATAAAGCCCAAACGAGATGATCCTAGAATAACGGAATCATTTGATTTAAATTGGTCTTGGCTTGAATTAGCAAGTGGAGGTACTAGAATTCATGAAAAAGAAATGCTTATTGAAAGACTTAGAGAACAGAATTTAATACCCGAGCACTTTGAGCCGTTCTTATCATTCTATGAATATGGTATGCCGCCACATGCGGGTTGGGCAATAGGTTTTCAGCGCTTCTTAATGATAGTCACTGGAAGAAAGAACATCAGAGAAGTTACATTATTCCCGAGAGATCGATATAGACTAGCACCATAGCATATTAGAAGCCTGAATTTACAACATCAATTGGCTTAATAAACTCCCTTAACACAACAGTTGCGTAAAATCCTCTTCTCAATATGAACTGGATAGTTATGGCGGGTTTCTGCACATTATCTAAAACGACCTCTTTAATTCTCAAGTCTTCAATTTCAAAAAGAGCCGGCCTATACATTCCAGGACTGCTTAAGCTCGGCAACTGCTCAATCAAGAAATCATTAAATGAAACATTCTCATCATCCATTACTGCATCTATCGGTTCTCTCGCCAAGCCGCATGGCAGCTTTTTAATTTTATATCCGGGAACAGGCAGTACTATCGATAATATCCTCTGCTTTATCAGTCTATTTACTCTGTCTATGTTGGTTCTATCGACTTTGAATACGTACTCGGGGGGAACACTACCATATGCGGGTAATCCAACTAAGTCTCCTATAACCGCGCGATTTAATGGAATATTCATTTCTATGCGCTTACTTAATATTTTATTGAATAAATAAGATTGATATGCGTGCACAAAAAGTCGACGTATCGGTAAAAATATTTTTCTTAATGATTTGATTGCGCTCTCGACGCCTCCTTTAAAGTGCTTTGCCAGTATACGCTCATAACCACTTATCACTTTTTTATTCTCGATTTTATGTTCATTTTCTGCTAAGTTAAGTAGGCATTTTATTGCGGATTCGAAATCACGCTTAACTATGTATCTTCCAACTATGTGGGTTATCGGTCTTGTAGTTCCAAATCTTTGGTATCCAAAATATGCTAGAACCCCACCTGTTTCCTTTATCTCCATGATTACTTCCTCCATCCTTTTAAGAGCTACATTTATTGGCATGTCAATATCCCTTATGGTTATGGTAAATCTATTTCCATATAACTCATGTAATTTGAGGGGGACTTTAGAACGCGAGTAGTAGGTTAATGATAGTCTAGGCCATTGTAGCATAGGAATGTCTTTTTGAGTCTTAATGCTAATTAATTGAGCTGAAACTGCTCTTGCATCCTTAAGTCCCAGATATGAAAAAGCATCAATCGGTAATTTAAGGTTTTGAGCAAGCTTTAGTATAGCGGAAATAGTATCGTATCCTCGCTTCACCATGACTGCTCTTACATAATTTCCCTCACTGCTTGACAATGGTATTATTATTTTCCTTGCATTAAAACTTGCAGGAACGATAAACTTTCCTCTCAAAATCTCCTCAACTATGAAATCTTCAATTTTCACCCTTATTTTAGCATTAAAAAACCTTTGTGATGAAGTGGTGTAGTAGTGCATGCCGAGAGCGACATCTATCTTCGACCTCGTTGGACTAAGCATTTCCATCAGCCTATGTTTTAGAGCAATGGCAAGGAACCAGTAACTTTGTCGATTAAATAGGAGGGAGCAGGTCCTAATCCTGCACAGGTAATTGTGCCCGGGGGGAGTTCAGTTAAACCTCTGTCAACAATTATTGCAGAGGGAATACCCATGGTCTTTGCCTTTTCATAAATTTCCATCAAATACTTCTCATCATTAACCTTTACAACTACTTTCTTCTGACCTGAAATCATCCATACCTTCCACCATAACTCATTTTCAACCCTTGCCTTCTCAGCAGCTGCGACTGCAGCATGAGCAACTTGTACGGCTAGCTTACCCTTGCTCATTTTTAAGTCAGCTCTGACTACTATGACTTGCTTAACTTCACGCAACGTCATTGGACACCCTATCAAGCTAGTAGAAACCTAAAATAAAAGCTCAGCGATTGAATAGGAAAATTTTTATTTTAATTGCTCAAATTGCCTTTAAAGGTGGAGGAATACATAGTATGGTTAGTGGAGAGGAACTTAAGTTACCTACATGCATATCATGCAAGACACCAATCATACCAGGTGAGAAGGGAGTTTGCTTTCCATGTCCCAATTGCGGAGAAGTAATTATTTGGAGATGCCAAAAGTGCAGGTCCACGGCAAATCCATATAAGTGTCCTAAATGCGGATTTGAGGGGCCATAAGGTGATTTAAATGGGTGAAGTACTTGCAATATTTAAAATATATCCAAAGGACATAAATATTGACTTAAATAAAATAATTGATGAACTGAAGAAGGCGCTGCCGGAAAACATTAAGATTGCGAGAACCGAAGAAGAGCCAATAGCATTCGGTCTTAAAGTTCTAAAAGTGGCAATGATTATGCCAGAGGATTTGGAGGGCGGAACATCTACAATTGAAGATACCATATTAAAGCTACCGCAGGTTAGTCAAGTAGAAGTCGAATATGTTACGAGAGTGTGATGAAAGGGAAAGCACAAACTATATACACCTAAGACTGCAATAGTAACTCGCTTAATTATGTAGAGGAGAGGAGCCTATGGCTTCTATTGGCTCAACCAGAAGACCTGAAGTCCAATTACGGGTAGCGGAGGCTAGGCAAAGAGATGTGGGTAGGGGAAAGGTGAGAATTGATCAGAGAATTATGAGAAAGTTAGGCGTTAATCCAGGTGACATAGTTGAGATTGAGGGGAAACGGAAAACAGCTGCAATCGTATGGCCGGCATATCCTGAGGATCAGGATGAGAGTATAATAAGGATGGATGGATTAATCCGTAAAAATGCTGGTGTAAGCATAGGAGAGAAAGTTATTGTTAGAAAAGCAAATGCTAGACCCGCAACACTAGTTAAACTAGCACCCTCATCGTTTTCAATAACCGTGGATAGCGCATTCGTTAACTTTGTTAAGAAAAGACTATATGATTATCCTCTCACGCAGGGAGATACCGTGCTAATACCAGTTCTTGGACAGGCCATTCCATTTACGGTAGTCCTTACAAAACCATCTGGCATTGTTTTGGTAACTGAAGATACAAACATTGTGATTCTAGAAAAGCCGGCAGAGGAAATAAGGGTTCCAAGAGTAACATATGAAGATATAGGTGGGCTGCATGAAGCAATTCAGAAGATTAGGGAGATGGTCGAGCTTCCACTTAAACATCCGGAGCTCTTTAAGAGGCTGGGAATAGATCCGCCTAAAGGAGTTCTTCTCTATGGACCGCCCGGCTGCGGAAAAACGTTATTAGCAAAGGCAGTAGCCAATGAGACGGACGCACACTTCATATCGATAAATGGCCCTGAAATAATGAGCAAGTTTTACGGTGAATCAGAGCAAAGACTTAGAGAGGTATTTGAAGAAGCAAAGCAGCACGCACCATCAATAATATTTATTGATGAGATAGATGCTATTGCGCCTAAGAGGGAGGAGGTTACGGGTGAAGTTGAGAAGAGAGTTGTTGCTCAGCTCCTAGCATTAATGGATGGGTTGGAGGCTAGGGGCGATGTCATAGTTATTGGGGCTACAAATAGGCCAAACGCACTTGATCCAGCTCTTAGAAGGCCTGGTAGATTCGATAGGGAAATTGAAATTGGCGTCCCCGATAAGCAAGGCAGATATGAAATACTGCTAATACATACCAGAAATATGCCGCTTGCAAGCGATGTTGATTTAAAGAAGTTAGCAGAGATAACTCACGGATTTGTTGGTGCTGACCTTGCAGCGCTCTGTAGAGAAGCAGCCATGAAAGCCCTGAGAAGATATTTACCTCAGATAGATCTACAACAAGAAAGAATTCCGGAAGAAGTTCTCGAAAAGCTTCAAGTTACCATGCGAGACTTTATGGAGGCATTCAAAGAAATAACGCCGTCTGCCATGAGAGAAGTTTACATAGAAACACCTAACGTGAGATGGAGTGATATTGGAAATCTAGAGGAAGCTAAACGCGAGCTCCGCGAAGCAGTCGAGTGGCCAATTAAGTATCCCGATGCATTTAAGCGCATGGGAATTAGACCGCCAAGAGGCATACTGCTTTTTGGACCCCCAGGATGCGGGAAAACATTGCTGGCTAGGGCCGTTGCAACTGAAAGTGAAGCAAACTTCATCAGCGTTAAGGGACCAGAGCTCTTAAGCAAGTGGGTGGGTGAATCAGAAAAGGCAGTAAGGGAAATATTTAGAAAAGCCAGGATGGCGGCACCAGCAATTATATTTTTAGATGAGATAGATGCTATTGCACCGATGAGAGGGCTTGGATATGGAGATTCTCGAGTAACTGAGAGAGTAATAAGCCAGTTGTTAACTGAAATGGATGGGCTTATAACACTGGAAAATGTCGTTGTAATAGGAGCCACTAATAGGCCAGATATCTTGGACCCAGCGTTGTTGAGGCCTGGTAGGTTTGATAGACTAATATACATACCCCCGCCAGATTACAAGGCTAGGATTGAGATATTGAGAATACATACCAGAAGCATGCCGTTATCAGATGATGTAAGTCTAGAGGAAATTGCTAGGTTAACCGAAGGCTACTCTGGGTCTGACCTCGAAGCAGTTTGCAGAGAAGCTGCTATGGCAGCTCTTAGAGAGGATATAAGCGCCAAGTATGTAACGAGAAGACATTTTGAATATGCACTTAGAAAGATTCGGCCATCAATAACAAAGGAAATGGTCGATTATTACAAGCGATGGATGGAGAAATATAGACAAGTGAGCCCAGCTTATACCAAGCTATTAACATTTACTTAAAGTCGTGATGAACCATGCCTAAAAACACTTTATGGCCTTCCGAGCCTTTAGAGACAACAATACTATCTATTTTAAGAAGAAGAAAGGCCATGAGAGACATGGAACTCTTTGAAAACTTAAGACAACAATATGAAAATCTATCCTATAAGGAGTTCAATAAGGCTCTTATGAGATTAGAGATCTGGGGAAAAATTCTTGTAACAACGACTCGAAGAGATTTTAGGAATATAAGTTTAATAGAGGGAGAACATGGGCGTTAATCTCAGAGACTTAATACCTGAAGAAGCTGTAGAAACCATTGAATTAAATCAGTTAAGAGGAAAGACTTTAGCAATTGATGCTTACAATGCACTTTACCAATTTCTATCGATAATACGCCAACCAAATGGTACACCGCTAAAGGATTCGAAAGGCAGAATAACTAGTCACTTAAGCGGTTTATTCTATAGGACAGTTAATTTTCTTGAAGCAGGAATTAAACCAGTATATGTATTTGATGGCACTCCGCCAGAGATAAAGGAGTTGGAAATAGAGCGGAGAAAGAAAATTAAAAAAGAGGCGGCAAAAAGGTACGAAGAAGCGTTAAAGAAAGGAGATTTAGAGGCAGCACGGACATATGCTCAGCAAACGGCTACACTTACGGAGGAAATGGTTAATGATGCGAAAAGACTACTGGATGCTCTCGGTATTCCATGGGTGCAGGCTCCATCTGAAGGAGAAGCCCAAGCAGCATACATGGCAATAAAAGGAGATGTATGGGCAACAGCAAGCCAAGACTACGACTCACTACTATTCGGAACACCCAGACTAGTTAGAAATTTGACAATATCCGGTAGGAGAAAGCTCCCTAAGAAGAGAGAATACATTGAAATAAGTCCTGAAGTGATATATTTAGACAAAGTGCTGAAAAAACTTAAAATCACGCGAGAACAACTAATTGACATAGCAATATTAATAGGAACGGACTACAATCCGGATGGTGTGAAGGGGGTAGGCCCCAAAACAGCGCTAAAACTCATAAGATTTCACGGTTCATTAAAGAAGGCATTGAAGGAGATAAGAGAAGCGCATTTTCCTGTTGATCCAGATGAAATAAAGAAGATATTTCTTGAACCAAGAGTTACAAGCAATTACAAGCTCTCATGGAATGAGCCGGATAGAGATAAAATAGTGAAGGTGCTATGCGATGAGCATGATTTCTCACTTGACAGAGTTCAAAGAGCCGTAGATAGAGCATTGAAAGCCTATGAGGAATTAGTTAAGCAAGTTAGCCTGGAAAGATGGTTTAAATTTAACTATTGAAATTCAACTTCCATCCATACCTACCTATTAATGGCACAAACATGCATCCTCCTGCACTAACTGTTTTAAGTGAACCATCAGCATTTTTTACGCCCACTATTAACTCTTGGTAGTAGCTTCCGCCAACAGGAATTACTATTTTACCACCAATAGTTAATTGATTCACTAATGGATCAGGAATTTTAGGTGAAGCAGCAGTAACTAAAATTCTATCGTATGGAGCTGCTTCGGGATATCCTAAACTTCCATCTCCCAAGATAACAGTCACCCTATTTATGTAACCGGTCTTTTCCAAATTTCTCCTAGCAAAATCGACTAGCTCCGGTAATCTTTCAATCGTAAATATGTGACCCCACTTTTCAGGATCTTCATCGGAGGGCGCAACTATTTCTGCGCATACAGCTGCATGATATCCGGAACCAGTACCTACTTCCAAAACTTTCATTCCAACATCTAACTCCAGTAATTCACACATTATTGCAACCATATGGGGAGCTGAAATTGTCTGACCACTCATAGTCGGTAATGGAGAATCAACATAAGCATATTCCCGATATCTTGGAGGAACAAATTCTTCTCGGGGAACTCTGAGCATGGCTTTAATTACTCGTGGATTTTTTAGAACACCTTCACTAATTAATTTGCTAATTAGCTGTTCCCTCCTCTTTTTGAAATTGCTTACGCTCATCACAATTTATAATCGAGCTCGAGAGGTATAAAGATATGTGGAGGAGATCATTGACATAATTAAGGGACATGGACATCCAAACATAACTGCCACGCATAAAACAACATTAGAAGTTTCTAGGGAAGAGTACCTAACGCTGAGGGGGAATTGCATAGTGGTTATCGGCGCAGATAAGGGGGCATTGCAATTATCAGACAATCTTAAGAAAGCAATTAGAATGGGGGCTATGATTAGAGTAACAATTGAAGTTGACAATTTGAAAGATGAAATCATAGGGTATGGACATCCTAAGATAGAGCTAAATGATCCTATAAGCATAGTGGTGAGAAAAAGCAGCTACATTTGCCCAAGAACACTCATGATAAAAGCAAATAAGGCTGCCTCAGACATTGATAGAAGGTTAATAAATAAAATCAAAAAAGAATATTGGAAAGAAGTAGTGATCACCATAACAGCCAAGCTTAATGAGAGATGAGTCATTGCGATGTTTGAAGCCCATCAATTACCGAATTTAATATCAAGCACTACTTGCCATTTTTTAGGAGCAATTGCCCTAATCATCCTCCAATTAATTATACTAAATGTCCCCCTCCAATAGCTTGAGAGAGCTTCTTTTACTTTATTCACGGCCTCTTCTATGGGCTCTTCACCTCCAGCAAAAGCATAGTAGTGTACTACACCCCCAGGCTTGATAAGTTTGCATGCGACATCCAAGTACTCGATGGCTTTCTCGGGTAAATTCATTATTACTCTATCAACCATGTTCTCGAGCTTGCATGACATAAATATGGCTTTAGAATCACCCAAAATGGGATATACTTCCCCTTTCAGCTTGTTTAACTTAATATTTTCATTTAAGAGATGAATCGCATATCGGTTTATATCACAGGCAATGACCGTTGCATTGACCTTTTTTGCAATCATTATTGAGAAGGGGCCGACACCAGCAAACATATCGACTATTAATTCACCGCTCCTAGCTTGATTCGAAACTCTATTATGCTCTGTTGATAGACGGGGACTAAAATATGTTCTCGCAATATCAACTTTGAAAAGGCAACCAAATTCTTTATGTATGGTTACGGTCCTATGCTCACCATAAATATGCTTTAACTCTCTAACTCTGAAGAGGCCGCTCACTGGCCCAGCTTTACTAAAAACCGCTTTAACTCTTGGATGAACTTTGATGATGGCTTCACCTATTAACCGCTCATATTTAGAAAGCTCAGGGGGGATTTCAATTATTGCGATGTCACCTATTATATCGAAGGATCTTGGAAGACAAGCCAATTCCGAAGGCGTTAAAGCGTTTTCTAAAGCTTCAATTAAACTTTTCGGTCTCACGTGCCTTTCTTCGAACGATGAAGTTATGAAGTCTACATCTCCTAGCTGTTTTCTTATTAAATTTTTCTCGTATTCATCTGGAGCTCTAATTAAGGGTATTAAAAGCGCATTGCTATCAGCCAATTTAATTTTCTTCTTTTTATCTAATAGCTCAAGTCTTCTAAGTAAAGCAATTGCTTTATCACCCATCATTTTGCTTACTTTAATTGCTTGTGTCATCAAAATAGAGCTTAGAAAATTACCATTAATAATTCACGCATTTAGAATACATATGGATGGCGGGCCCGGCGGGATTTGAACCCGCGACCGACGGGTTAAGAGCTTCGGCTTTCCATCCGCCGCTCTTCCTGGCTGAGCTACGGGCCCTCACCAACTAATAGAAGGAGGGAGTATAATTAATGTTTCGCTGAAGAGAAATGCATGAGATCCTCGGTTAGATTTAATAGGTCATTGAATCATCAAAAGCTGGTGGAGAACTAGCCATGCTATTTTTCATAGGACTTGGACTCTATAGTGAGAAAGGAATCTCGGTAGAGGGATTGGAAGTAGCCAGAAGTGCAGATAAAGTTTATATTGAAACATACACCAGCTTAATGCCCAATTTATCCATTAAGAAACTCGAAGAGATGATAGGGAAAAAAATCATAGTGCTAAGAAGAGCAGACTTAGAGGGAAAGAAAAGTTACGATCTAATTGATGAGGCCTATAAATTGGACGTTGCACTGCTAGTTCCTGGAGATCCATTTGTCGCAACAACACATATACATCTGAGAATCGAGGCTGAGAAAAAAGGAATAAAAACTAAAGTCATTCATGCAGCATCAATAGTATCAGCCATTGCAGGTGAAACGGGATTATTTAGCTACAAATTTGGTCGCTCAGTTACCATTACATTTCCATTTAAGGGTAGAGTTTCTGAAACTGCATATGATGTTGTTAAAGAAAATCTTAGCAGAGGTCTTCATACGCTACTATTTCTGGACATGGATGTTGAGAAAAGGAGGTTCATGAACATTAAAGAAGCATTGAATATACTACTGGATATAGAGGAAAAAAGGAGAGAAAACGTAATAACCGAAGATACGCTAATTGTTGGATTAGCAAGAATAGGAGGAGAGGATTCTGTGATAAAAGCAGATTTATTGGGAAAGCTCATCAATTACGATTTTGGGGAGCCACCTCATACATTAATTGTCCCTGGAAAGCTACACTTTATAGAAGCTGAAGCTCTGATAGTATTGGCTAAAGCCCCCGAAAGCATATTACATGATATGTAATTTGGAGGAAGAAAATGAGCAATAAAGACATTGAAAGTAAGATAGCAAAATACATAGATGGACTTAAGTATGTGCTTGATCAAATACGTGATAAGAGAATTGAAAAAGAAGAAGTCAGAAAAATAGTTGACCTAGCTGAGAAATATTTTGAGGATGCCAAATATTATCTCAAAAAAGGGGATTACTTCACTAGTTTGATCTGCGTGGTTTATGCTGAGGGATTAATAGATTCTTTGAGATTTATGGGTGAAATTGACTATTTATGGAAGTTTGAAGTTCCTAAAGCATCTGGGAAGAAGGTTGTTGCGGCAGGCACATTTGATCTAATACATCCAGGTCATTTATGGTTTTTAAGAAAGGCTAGTGAATATGGCAGACTAACAGTCATTGTTGCCAGAGATAAAACAGTTAAGAAAATTAAGGGTCATCCGCCCGTAATTCCTGAAGATCAAAGATTACTCGTAGTACAGGGGCTTAAGTACGTTGATGAGGCAGTCCTTGGATTTGAAAATGATGATCTGCTAAAGATAATTGAGAAGTTGAAACCAGATATACTGGTTTTAGGACCAGATCAAAATTTTATTCCAGAAGAAGAGCTGAAAAGAAAATTAAGAGAGCGGGGTTTGAAGACCGAAGTCGTGAAGTTAAGAGAACAATTCAATAAATGCAAATTTTATAAGACATCGGATATCGTAAGGGAAATAAAGCGAAAAGCCTACTGGAGCTGATATCTCCTCGATTTGCAGATATTATGAGAAATAAGTATAGGTTCAGGCATCAATGGGTGTTTAACGGTCATTGACACTAACTTGAGAGCTGTATTGAGACTAACTTTGTGTCCAATGCTTACATATAAATATTTATTTTTACCAACCTTCAAAGCTGCGCCAACAACCTTACCTCTATAGATTATGGGATATGCATTGAGTGATTCACATATCCGCGTATCATACATTACTTGGCCGCACAACTTCTTTTTTGCAACTCCAATGGTTGGCACATCCATGACTACGCCGAAATGACATGCCAATCCAAATAATCTGGGATGAGCTCTGCCATGAGCATCTATTAGAACAACATCTGGAGCAGTTTTCAGCTTCTTAAAAGCCAATATGCATGGACGCAATTCTCTAAATGCAAGTAGGCCGGGAATGTATGGAATGTCAACAATACAGTGGGCAATTGAGTACTCGACTAATTTTAATTCTGGAAAATTGAGAAGGGAAGCGGCAGCAATCGCATTTCCCTTACGGTAAGAAACATCAATTCCGCATATGTACTTTGGCGGATAATTGAAGCAGTCATGCTCAATAACCCTTAAAGACAGAACTTTCTGCATGAGAAATGCTCTTTTAGCACTAAAGTTTGATAAAGATTTGCTTCTCCTATTCACAAGAAAGAAATTTATCTTAGCGATAATTTTAAGTTAATGCATTTGAATTTGGATTATCGGTATGGAAGCGCTTACAAAGATAATAGAAACCTATAGGAAGCAGGGTTATCATTTTGTGGGGAAATACGCCTTAATTAAGCCATGCCACTGGTTAAAGACTTCCTTAACAACCAAGGGAGCAAAGTATTGCTATAAGCAAAAGTTCTATGGAATACCTTCACATAGATGCCTCCAAATCTCTCCAACAATAGCATGTACACAGCAGTGTTTATATTGCTGGAGAGTGCAAGCCTCAGACTTAAATGTTGAGTGGAATGAAATGGTGTTGCCTGATTACGATGATCCAGAGGAAATAGTAATTAACGCTATGATAAAGCAAAGACAGATATTATCCGGTTATAAAAGCAGTGAGCGTGTTGATAAAAGGATGCTTGAAGAGGCATTTCGACCAATACATGCCGCAATAAGCTTGGTCGGTGAACCGACCCTTTACCCAGAAATAGATGAACTAATAGGTGCATTCTTCAACCATGGATTTAAAACAGTTTTTCTAGTTACAAATGGAACTATGCCTAATGTACTTGGTAAGCTAGACAACGAGCCAAGCCAGCTTTATGTCAGTTTATCCGCACCAAACAAGGAAACTTATAAGAAGCTATGTAGGCCGAAGCTTGATGATGGATGGGAGAGAGTCATGGAAACTCTAGAGCTCCTTAAAAGCTTTTCCTGTCCAACAGTCATTAGAATCACATTGGTCAAGGGATTCAACATGAAAAACTTAGAAGAATACGCCAAAATAATATGTAAAGCGGAACCGACATATGTTGAACCGAAGGCAGCCATGAGTTTAGGCGGATTTAGATATAGACTTCCTATTACTTCAATGCCAAAGTATAAGGAAGTGGAGGAATTCGGCAAGAAGCTTGCTGAATTAACGGGGTATAAAGTGATTGATAGCGCATTTAGTTCAAGAATAGTCTTATTGAGCAGATTAGATAAACCAATAAAATTGATTTAAAGAGGCTATTAACCTTCAACGGGGATAAACTTCTCATTTGCACCTTTGCTAGTTATGGATAGAATATCTATACCATCACCCGAAATCGCATCTCTTTCTATGGCAGCTTTAATGGCCCTAATGATTAATTCCTCACCCTCCTCTACACTCATGTCTGCTCGATACCCGGCCTCAATAATGCTTATGGCTAGTGTTGAACCAGAACCAACGGCGGCATACTTATCCTCAATTAATGAGCCTAGAGGGTCCAGTACGAAGAGGTGTGGGCCTGATGAATCTATTCCGGCAACTATTGTCTCTGTGATATATGGCATTTGCTTTCTGTTATAGAGAATTACGGAGAGTAGTTTGGCTAAGCTTTTAACTGGCATTGGTCTTTTATAATCAAGTTCGTAGAGATTTGCTTCAGCCATAAGCGAGCGAGCTATTAGTTGCATGTCCGAAACAAGTCCAGCGCAAGCAATCCCGAGATAGTTGGTTATCTTAAACACTTTCTTACCAGCTTTGCTCAGAATGGTATATCCATATGCAATACGCTTTTCAGATCCCAAAACTACACCGTTTTTACATACAATACCAGCAGCTGTCGCGCCAATAGTCGCCATATTGCATCGCCGGAACAAATAATGGATACTCAGAGTTATTAATGTAATGTTTAATCCAATTCGCAAAGAGGTTATGAGGACGGAGAAGTAAATACTTTATTGTAAGCTAATTCCCGTGTTTAGCAGTGGAGGATAAGAAAGTAGTGGAAATGGAAAGCCTAGAGTTAAGACAGATTGTAGCTAAACTCATTAAAGAGGGACTACAGTTAAGTCCAGAAGCCATAGAGTTTCTAGCCCGCATAAAGGAACCCGACAAGATAATCAATAACCTAATTGCTGGAATTAGAGTCATGAAGCCGCGACCATTAATATTAACATTAGATGTAATATTGAAAATACTTGGTGAAGAAGAGGAAAATGAGGAAGAAGAAATTGAGGAGAACATTGACATAGTATTCGATGCATCGAATTTAATAGGAGCTAGGGGGAGAATAGAGGACTTCGTGGCATATTTCATGAGTAGATTCAATAAGATAAGACAAATATTCATGAAAGAGCGTTACGACATAAGAGGAACAAGAAGTATAATTGATATAAAGAAATATGCGAGAGAAAATGAAAAAGTTAAGCTAATTGTCATGATAATCGGTAAGAAGAAAATAAATGATGGAAAAATAATTCTCGAAGTTGAGGATCCCACTGGAGCTATAAGGGTAATTGTTCCCCAAGAGAAGGATTTAACAGACAAAGTTGAGAAAATCGTGAAGGATGAGGTTATATATTTGGAGGGGAAAGTGACTAGAGATTATATCATTCTAAGCGATATATCTCAACCCGAGGTTCCGAGAATTGATCTAAATAATAAGGTATACCGCAGAAATGGAAGAGTAGAGAATGATATCTATGCAGTGCTCATATCCGACCTGCATATTGGAAGTAAGTATTTCATGCGTTCAGCATTCAACAGGTTTGTATTGTGGATTAACGGGAAGCTAGGGAGAGGCAAGATTAGGAGAATAGCGAAAAGGGTAAAATACCTGATTATCGCTGGCGACATTGTTGATGGAATAGGTATTTATCCGAATCAGGAAGAGGAGCTATTAATTAAGGATATTAAGAAGCAATATGAAGTAGCAGCAAAATATCTGTCTCAAATATCAGTGAGGAAAAGAATAATTATAATACCGGGAAATCATGATGCAACGAGACAGGCACTTCCATCACCAGCAATATTCAAGGAATACGCTAAACCCCTCTATGAATTGCCTAATATCACTATTTTAGGTGATCCTGCCTACATTAAATTGCACAATGTTCTATTTCTAGTAACTCATGGTAGAAGCTTAGATGATATCTTGTCATCTATCCCGGGCACGCATTATGATAATCCCGCTGAGGCAATGGTTGAGCTCTTGAAAAGAAGGCATTTAGCTCCAATTTATGGAGGAAAGACGCAAATAGCACCGGAACCCGAAGACTATTTGGTCATAGATAAAGTTCCAGAAGTTTTCCATGCAGGGCACGTCCATACTTTTGGCTATTTAAGGTACAGGGGAGTGTTGATCGTGAATTCAGGTACATGGCAAAGGCAGACAGGCTATATGAAAGCTATGGGCATTAAACCTAACCCGGGCAAGGCAGTTGTCGTCAGTTTAAGTAGAAGAAAAGTTGAAATGGTACTAGATTTTGCCACTGAAGAACTGGTTGAAAGCTTGGAACTTGGGGGATAAATATGAAAATTGCTCAGTTAGGCGAGTGGAAGCTCATAGAGTGGATACTTAATAGCATAACTAAGCATGAAAACCTAATGCTTCCCTACGGTGACGATGCATCAGCCTTCAGGGTTTCAGGGGCTGGAGACCTCGTTGTTATAAATACGGATATGCTCGTAGGCTCCACGGACATACCTCCTGGAATGAACTATTGGCAAGTTGGAAGAAAAGCAGTTGTTATGTGTATTAGTGATTTGGCGGCCAAGGGCGCTAAACCAGCTTTTTTAATGTTTTCACTTGGACTGAAGAGAGATATGAGGATGAACGAGTTTCAAGAGCTAATAAGGGGGCTTAATAATGGCGCAAGAGAATATGACTCATATATTATTGGCGGTGATTTGAATGAAGCATGTGACTTGATAATTTCTGGTACTGCAATAGGTTTCAGCAAAAAAATCATTTCAAGAAAGGGAGCTAGAGCAGGTGATTTCCTGGCAGTTACAGGGTTCTTTGGAGATACGGCAGCTGGTCTCAAAATTTTACTTCATGAATTAAAGGTCGAAGAGCATTTAAAGAAAAAGCTCGTGAATGCAGTTTATATGCCAAGAGCACATGTAAAAGAGGGGATAGCTTTAGCCAATAGCGGGGCGGTAACATCAGCCATAGATAGTAGTGATGGACTTGCAATTTCACTTCATGAACTCGTTAAGCAGAACAATATTGGATTCAAGATATATAAGTTACCGATATCTAAAGCGGCAAGAGAGTTTTCTGTATTAACAGGAATTGACCCTATCGAGCTAGTATTTTATGGTGGAGAAGAGTACAATCTAGTAATTACCATTAAAAGAGACATGTTAAATAAGGCCATCGAAGCAGTGAGCAATGTCGGAGGAAAGCTTATAGTCATAGGGGAGGTTGTCGAAGAAAAGAAAGTAATATATGTAGAGAGGGGAAGGGAAGTGAAAATTGAAAATAGAGGATGGGAACATTTCACGTAAACATTGGTGCAATTGAATATGAAGATTAAGCGGACAGTGATAATAGACGGATATAATGATGAACCAGCTGGATTAGGTGTTCCACCATATTTAGACATATATGCTAGGTACACTGCTGGAGCTATATGGACATATGATGGAAGCATTGAAGTATTATATTTCACAATTGATGAAGTTAGACAGAATTTTGATAAAATAATGAAAAAAGTAAATAATTCAGAGCTGCTGATAGTTTTAGGTGGAACGGTTGTTCCGGGAAAGTACCTTGGGGGAGAACCAATTAGACCGCATGAAGTATTGAAGATTGGAAAAGTAGCTACTAAGCCAATTAAGGTTCTTGGAGGACCCATGGCCAGATTCGGATTTGGAACAGAAGGTGGAAAGAAACCTGTATTATTGAAGGAATTGAAGGACTGTTATGACTTAATTGTGAAAGGTGATGTTGAAGTAGTTGTTTATAGGTTACTTGAAGAGAAGCTTAGAATTGAGGCTATAGATCCTAACGAGAAAAGAGAAAGTGCACACATGATAAGGGAGTTTGCAATCAGGGGAGCTAGGATAGTACTCGATCATCCAAATTATGGTTTAAACCTTATATGTGAAATTGAAACATATAGAGGATGCCCAAGAGCGGTTGTTGGAGGATGCTCATTTTGTGCTGAAGTACTTCATGGACTTCCAGATTTTAGGCCAGTAGAGGATATAGTTGAAGAAATACGTGCACTCTATATGCTGGGTGTTAGATGTTTTAGGCTTGGAAGGCAACCGGACATATTCAGTTACATGGCCATTGGAGTTGGTGAAAAAGAGTTTCCGAAATTAAATCCACAAGCTTTGAACAAGCTTTTTGCAGCAATTAGAAGAGCCGCACCATCCCTTAAGGTACTACATATTGACAATGCGAATCCGGGGGCAATAGCACATCACCCAGAAGAGGCTAGAGAGATAGCGAAAATAATAGTAAAATATCACACGCCAGGAGATGTTGCAGCATTCGGTATTGAATCAGCAGATCCAGTAGTAATTAAGTTGAACAATCTCAAAGCAACACCCGAGGAGTCGATGAAAGCCATTGAAATAATAAATGAAGTAGGGGCGAGAAGAGGTATTAATGGGTTACCAGAGCTCCTTCCAGGAATAAATTTTGTCTATGGATTAATTGGAGAAACCAAGCAAACATACGAACTGAACCTAGAGTTCATGAAAGAAGTTCTGAGAAGAAAGTTGCTCGTAAGGAGGATAAACATAAGGCAATGCATACCACTTCCAGGAACAAGAATGTGGAGTGTAGGGGATAAGATTATGAGAAAGCACAAGCAACTCTTTAAAATATACAAGGAACGAATGAGGAGAGAAATTGATTTACCGATGCTTAGAAGAATAGTGCCTAAATGGACTATCTTAAGAGAAGTATTTACCGAAAAATACGAGGGAAATCAAGCAACTTTAGCACGTCAAGTGGGCTCTTATCCCCTATTAATATATATGCCCATGAAAGTGCAGCTAAATAAGTACATGGATGTAGTGATTGTTGATCATGGATATAGATCAGTAACAGGGTTACCATTACCTCTTAATATAAATAAGATGCCTCTCAGTGCACTTATGAAAATACCTGGAATTGGTGCTAAGAGAGCTACTAAGATAGCTTCAAGGAGACCCTTCAAAGACTTAAGTGAGTTGGGGGAAGTACTACATGATGAAGAGTTACTTAAGAAACTAGCAGAAATAGCAGTATTCGAGTAAAGCATAGAGATAGAAAGCACAAATACTTATAAACTCTCTAGTCTAACACGTTGTTGAGGGGCCCGTAGCTCAGCCTGGATAGAGCAACCTCACCATAGATGGTGAGGCTCGAGCCGGCCTTCTAAGCCGGGGGTCGTGGGTTCGAATCCCACCGGGCCCGCCACAACCATCAAATTAATGATGAACTCCATAATCAATAAGAGAAATTAATGTAATTTAGTTTTTATTTTAATTATGTTATTAAAATAAAAATTAATAATAGTAATTATTGAATTAATTCACTTTACCTTATTTAAGTCTATTATTAGTTGAGGATATTTCTCCTTAATTATTTCTCCCGCTAGATCGAGTACGTGTTTTGCGCGTTCAATTATTATGTGATCACTTGAGGCCACTATTTCACCTTGTTCTATTACGGCTTTATCAACTTGTTTGATGGCTTTAGCGTCTCCAGGTATACCGTGCTTCTTTAGCAGAAATCTAGTTAATCCAGCTATTTCACCGCTCTTGCTTATTGGACTATCAAAGAAGAAAGCAATAAATTTAGGTTTATATTTCTTTAGGAAGTTTAAAGTGAGCTCTAATGAAAGCTTCGTTAAGTTCGAAAACTTATATTTACCGAAAATAGCAGATGTATCACGTATAAATCCATCATCACATAGAAATATTTTTTTACCCATAAGCGCGCTTTCAATGGTTATTAGCACATTAAACCCATCAACTGCAACCTTTTTTCCTTTTATGTGAGTAGGACTAACGATTTTTCTCTTATGCTCAGCGGCTTGTAGCTTACTGTATACCGCTCTATAAAGAATAGCTTTCTCATCTTTCGAGAGCATGTATCTATTTGCTATGAAATTCACTGCAAGCTCTCTTTTATACCCCCTACTCAATAGATATCGCATATCCCTTATCGCTTCTATGAGGTTAATGGAGATTGGGAGAAACGTGTTTCCCTCTACCAATTTGTTTTTACCGCCTACTCCAGGTAAATAGCGGGTCTGAGCGGCAGTGCATTTACAGCTCTGTTTTTAGGATCATACCTCTCTGGGTCGTCTGCACCATATACTTGAACTTTTAAGTTCAGCTCCTTCTCAAAGAAAAGCCTTGCTCTCTCGAAAATACTCTTTTCATCCAGCTTAATACTAATTCTAGTCTCACGCTCCTCAATCGTTAGATTCAAAAGCTTATCATAAGCATACTTCACTACTTTAACTGCTTCCCTCTCTCTTCCCTTAACATATGGTTTCTTCATTATTTCGCGCATTATATCGCTGAGCGATGATAGTCCTGAGTTAAGTAGCTTAGCTACTTCTCTAAATACTTTCCACTTCCACTGAGGAGCAGTATAAATTACTAGTTTAACAGGTCTACCTTTGAATATACGCATTATTTCAAAAATGTCATCCAATGTTTCTTTAATTAGCTGCTCTGAAAACTCAGCTTCAGGTGATAGCGCATTAATGTCTAGTTCAGGCCACTTGGCTAGCGATATGAATGGTTTATGATTAGTTTTAATCCATAGCTCCTCACATATAAAGGGTATGAAGGGGGAGAGAAGCTTTAGCCATATCTCAAGAGCTTTCAGTAGTAGGGCGCCGTTAACTTCATCTACTCTCCTCAAGTACCATCGGAATAAATTCCATATATTGAAGAAAGCTTCGTTAAAAGCAGTTCTTGTCTTCAGCTTCTCTAGGTTATCGGTTACCTTGGATATCGATCTATTAATGCTGCTAATTAGCCACTTATCAACAACATCAACATCTTTCCTTTTGCTGCTTAGAGCTGAGGAGTATAGTTGTAGCACAAATCTATAAAATGATTGAAGATTCTTGTACATGTCTTCAGCATTTTTATTTCTCCAATCAGGGTCATCAAGGTCCTCAGCGCTGAGCAATAGAGTAGCTCTTATTACATCAGCTCCATACCGCCTTATTGCATCCTTTAGCGTTACGAAGATACCCTTGGACTTAGACATTGGTTTACCCTCGATCATTAGCATACCATTAACCCCAATAGCTCTTGGCCACTTATCTTCTGGGAAAATCGCCACGTGGTGAAATATAAAGAACGTTAGATGATTTGGCAGTAGCTCCTTAGCTGAAACCCTTAAATCCACGGGATACCAGTAATCAAATTCTCTCCTCATAGACTTCAATACTTCAATTGGAACATCATATTTTTGAGAGAGATAGCTTGGATCCCCTTCGCCTAGGAATACGTAGTTTAAAACTTCATAGGTTAATTTTTCGGCTTCAATGAAACCTAAATTGATGTATTTACTAATGGTGTAGAAGGCCATATATATGGTTGAATCGCTTAAAGTTTCAACAAGCCACTTCTTATCCCACGGTAATGGAGTGCCGAGGCCGGAGAAGCGTGCACATGGTTTATCTTCTAACCATTCGATTACTTCTTCGAAGCTTTTTCTAGCTTCTGGTGGATATATTTTCATTTTACGTAGTGACTTTCTTGCAAGCTCCTTCCATGAGGGATCCGAGTACTTTAAAAACCATTGATTCTTAAGTACCTTAACTATGCACTTAGTTCCACATCTACAGACTACCCGCTGTGGGAGCTCATACATTATATCTGCATATCCCTTATCTACAAAGTCGCTGATGATCCTCTCCTTAACTTCATGCACCCTCAATCCAGCATATTCACCACAATTACTTTTTAAAACTCCCTTGTGAAACTCTCTTTTATACACTATTTGAGTTGCTTCTTCAGCTTTAGGATCAAGCTGATCTTTAACGCCAAGCTTTTCAACTATTTCTATTGCGGGATAGTCTCCAAAGCCTTCAACTGAGATTATTGATATAGGCTTAATAGTTTTAATAAGATCTGGACTTAAACCATATTTTGAAAGTAATTCGGGCTTCTTCATTAAGTCCTTAAGAGCAAGCCAATCATATGGTGCATGAGCAGGAACGCTATATACGAGGCCCGTTCCATTATCGGGATCAACAAATGGAGCAGGTAGAATTATAATATCTCGGTTATTAACTGGATCCTTGCATATTCTGCCAATAAGCTCTTTTCCCATTATTTTTCTCAGTATTCTGACTTTTTTGAGCTGATGTGATAGCTTGTATGCGGCCTGTTCACTAATAATCCACTTCTCGCCATCAACTTCTGCCAGAACATATATTGCCTCTGGATTTACCCAGAAATTCGTTACACCATATATAGTTTCGGGCCTGAAAGTAGCGGCAGGGAGATAAGTGTCTTCGAGTTTGAACTTCATGAGTACATAGCGTTCAGGAGAGACACCTACTCCTTCAAGTCTATCGTGGTCACCTGTTGGACTTTTACATCTAGGACACCAAACTATTGGATACGTGCCTCTTACAACATATCCCTTCTCCCTTAACTTTAGGTACTGCCATTCTATGAAGCGGCTAAAGGCCTTATGATAACTGGTTGTATGGAATTCTCTTCTCCAATCAACAGAAAAGCCCATGCGTTTAACTACTGTTCTGTTCTCATTAGTATAGTACCTCGCCATGTAGATTGGATCGGTAAACTTCTTTATTTCTTCCGGTGGCACTCCATCTATTTCACGTAACACTCTTATTATTCTCTCATCACCTTCTTCAATTCTCTTTGCCGCACCAGCAATGGTGGCTCCAGTCCAATGCCAAGCCCATGGAAAGAGCACATTGTAGCCCTGCATTCTCTTAAATCTTGCATAAACGTCTACTCTTAAGGCAGTAAAAGCATGACCTAGATGTAGAGGACCATTCATATATGGAAATGGGAAAGTCACGAAGACTTTTGGTCTTTCATTGGGATCTGCTTCGAAGATTTTATTCTCTTCCCATAGTTTGAGCCACTTTTCCTCTATTTCATGTAAATCTACTTGCTCGAATTCCTTCAATTCATTTACCTCCGTTCTTAACTGCACCCGCTTAAACTAGCTTTATAAGTCAGCTATATAATGTTCTCGGCTGAATTGGATTAACCCTGCTGTTCTCTGCCTTTTGCAGCTATTTCTGCTATAGCCTTCTCAATAATCCTCCCGACTTCCTCGAGATTATCGGGTCTCCTTCCACTTCCCTGCGCAAAATCTACTTTACCTCCTCCCTTACCGCCAATAAAGTTTGAAATTTCTTTAGCTATTTGATTGGCGTTGAAGCCTAAAGATACAACTGGTTCTCCGGCTACAATAATGAATTCCACTCGCTCCTTCCCCCTTGGCGTGAAGAGTAGAATTACACAGTTGCTGTTATCTCTAATTATACTTGTTGCAATATCTATTAGATCCCTGGTAGATAGTTGCTCAAATAATTCAGTTATTAAGTAGATTCCATTAACAACCTTAGCTTTTTCAATTAACTTGCTTTTGATTAAATTAACGTAGCTCTTCCAGAGCCACCTATATCTTTGCTTTAACTCCTTTAGCTCAGCTTTAATATTGTATATTGCTTCAGGAGCCCTTTCTACTTGCGCATTTAATTCATTGGCAATTTTCGATAGAAGCTCCTCTCTACTCTGGACATATTTAACTGCCGACTCTCCACAAGTAAACTCTAGTCTTATTACTCCATCCTGAATTTTACTTGCCCTCAATATTTTAATTAGACCAACCTCACCCGTTGATCGGCAATGTGTTCCTCCGCATGCCTGAACATCTACACCCTCTATTTCAACTACCCGAATTTCTCTTCCAGGAACAACGCCTCCCTGATATAACCTAAAACCGTATTTTTGCTCAGCATCTGTTCTATTCATAAATAGTGTTTTAACGTTAATGTTGGACATAACATATCTATTGGCTGCGATTTCTATGGCCTTTAATTCATCTGGGCTTATTGCTTTGTAATGAGTTATATCAAGCCTACTTTTATCAACATCCTTCTGAGCACCAGCTTGCCATACGTGTTTGCCCAAAATTTTGGTTGCTGCAGCCAATACTATGTGGGTGGCAGTATGACTTCTCATTAGGGCAAGTCTTCTTCTTCGATCAATAATGCCAGTGACCACTATGCCTATTGGTGGAAGAGGCCCCCTAACTACATGAACTACTACTCCATCAACCTTCTTAACATCAATAACATCAGTCTTCCCGGAATCCCAAACAATTACTCCTTCATCAGGTGGTTGTCCACCGCCTTCAGGATAGAAAGCTGTTTGATCAAGCACTACGTAGTTTTTTATTGCATCAAGTACTTTCGCTTTGAATTCAAATAAATATGGATCATCGTAAAATAAAAGCTTCGTCTTAGGATATTTCGATACGTCGATTTCTATCTTAAATCGGCTAATTTTTTGTTTGATTTTTCTTTGATGTCTTTCAGCGACAATGGTATAGAAGTTTTCTGGTACTTCAACTTTCACATCTAGTTTGGAAGCTTCCTTTTCAATTATTTCGGGTGGGATTCCATGAGAATCATACAGCTCTATGAGAGCATCTAATGATAACGTTCTTTTACCAGCCTTGATCAAGCGTTTACATACTCTTTCCACTATCTTTACGCCTTTATCAATCGTTTGCTTATACTTCCTCTCCTCATTTTCCACCATGTCAATTATTACATCCCTCATTTCAGCAAGTCTAGGGAAGAACTTGCTCCAGAAATCTATTTGCAAGGCAACTAGCTCGCTTAATGGATACTCGACATTTAATAGCTTTATTATCTTTAGAGCTCTTCTTATGACTAGTCGAGCCAAGTATCCTTCTCCACTATTTGATGGAACCACGCCATCAGCCAACATAAAAGCTAGGCACTTCGTGTGATCTAATATCGCAAAGAGGTGCTCTAGTGGAGCTACATGTTCAATTAGTTCATCATAACCTAATTCCAAGTGCTCTGCGATTCTATGTTTGATAGAGCTATAATCGCCCTTAAATAGGCTCATGCTGTAGACATATTCTGATAGGAAAGAGTCAGATACTTTAACTCCAAGTATTCTAGAGAATTTGGGCAGCAAATTTGGGAATATTACATGGAAAGCTGTTGGCTCTCCACGTGAAACCCATGAAAGACGCTCAATACCATAACCGGTATCAACCACTTTTAGTGGCATTTCAACATACTTATCATTAACTGTCTTATAGCACATGAAAACGAGCGTAGCAACCTCAAGGCCACCTATGCATACTTCAAATGATGGGCCCGCGTTGCCTCCTCCCTCCCAAAAGCTCTCTTTATAGGTTATTGCTTTCGGATCTGCACCTAAGACTTCAGTTAGGAATTGATGACAATATTCAACGGTTCTACTTTTCCAGTAGATCTCTTTATTTGGATAGTTAAAGGCGTGATGTCCTCCCATTTCGAAAATAGTTAAATGTCGACCCATGGTTACGCCAACATTATCTATGTCAACGAGTCGAATGCAAGGTTGAGAAATCACGAGGGGATTTGCGGGAGGAGGAATTATGCCATCAGTTACAAAGGGCTGAAAAAGAGCTATGCTCGCAATTGTCAAATATAAGTCGTCACGCCAACGTGCAACTACTGGTCGTGGATTTAAAACTTTATGACCATGATCCTCAAAGAATTTGAGAAAAGCGTTTCTCATGTCACTCAGACTATATCTTCCCTTAAAAACATGCTTTCTTAAGAAAGTATAAGGGTCACATGGAGACTCTCCACACGTAGTTCTGTTCTCATCTAATGTCCAAAAATAAGAACCACATTTAACACATTTTTTTCTGTGAAATGAATTTTCTATTAAGAAATTTATTTCAAACTCTTTGGGGTTAATCATTAAATCACCACATCTGGTCTCAGCTAACCTATTAAGCACTTCTCAAATTTATATCAACAATAGCCTGCTCTTAAGAGTAATCGCTTATAGAATAGTTTGAAACTAGCCGAATAGAGCCGCTAGTCCCTCAGCAATCTCTTCCTCGCTGGCCTCCTCTTTCTTCTCTTCCTTTTCTTCTTTCTTCTTCTCCTCTTTTGCTTCAGCTGAGGGGGCTGCAGCTGTTGGAGCAGCAGATGGAGCTGCTACTGGAGCAACGGTAGCTGCTGCACTTATAACTTCATCAATATTTATTTCCTTCAATGCTGCTATCATGGCCTTCAACCTGACTTCATCTACTTTTACGCCTGCTGCTTCAAGAACTTTCTTTAATGTGTCTTCAGTTATCTCTCTACCAGCATGATGGAGTAGGAGACTGGCATACACGTACTCTATTTCAACCACCTCCGCCGCGTTACTACGGAAATACATTCCAATATTTAAATTTTAATTTAACTGCTAGCCGAATAGCGCGGCTAGTCCCTCAGCGATCTCTTCTTCCTCAGTTTCCTTCTCTTCTTTCTCTTTCTTCTCTTCTTTTTCTTTCTCGATTTTCTCTGGTACTTGCTGCGGGGTTATTTCGAGTAGCTTTGCTTCCGGTTTTATCTGCATTATTAGGTTTGCTAGGATTAAGGCTCTAGCAGTGGCAAGTCTAATAGACTCAACTAGGCTTTCCGGTACGGGGATGGCGGAGAGAGCCGATAGAAGTCTAGCTGCCGAAACTGCTTTCCTGAATATTATTGGGGCACTTTCACTTGTAATGAATGATGTTTCAGCACAAACGTTTAGGGCAGCCTGATATGCTTCAGTGATTCTCCTTCTATATTCTTCAAGATCTAGGTGTAACTCATCGGCTGATAGTACATTCCCCTTGAAATATGCAACTTTAAGTTTTAGCTTTACTTCTATTGGCTTAATTCCCAGCCGCTTCAAGAGATCTGCCAATTCAGCAGATATGGTATCACCCTTTTTGACGACGACAGTATCCTTTGTTATCCATATGGAGCCCTCCTCGATTTTGACCGGTATCTTGAACATGCTGAACTTGCTCATGATTGGGCCGGGTGCAATTCCAGTATTGCCAGCTGGAATCACTATATCATCTGGAGCTACATCCCCAGGCTTTGCTTCAGTCATTACCTTATACTTATCTAATATGAATGCGAGCGTAAATGGATTCTCATTTGAAAATATAAATGCATTTTGGCCTTTCAAGTGTTCTGCTAATTTTTCAAGCCCAACTTTTTCATTGCTACAAAGCTCAACTGCCTTTTTCATTAAGGTGTTCTTAGCGACCTTGATCAATGCAATACCCCTAAGAGCCTTTCTCAGTTCCTGCATCTGCCTTGCTCCTAAGCCATAAAGATCTGCAATAGCAATTACTTCATGGCCTAGAATTAGCTGGCATAGCTCCTTAACTCTAGCTATTTTTTCGGGCTTTACTTTCACTCTACGCTTAGCAATTAACATGATCTTCACCTCCTTCTAAATTCAACCTTGACGGGTGGGCCCATGGTTGTTTTAACGTATATGGTTCCTATATTATAGGGGCCCTTTAATCTGCGCTCAATAGCAGATATAACTGCTTCAGCATTTTCCGCGATCTTTTCAATGGGCATCGTTTCAGTACCAATTCTACATTGAACGAGGGGTTGGGCTCGAGTTCTTACTCTAACAGTAGCCTTAACCCGCTTAATTGCAGCCGCAACATCTCCTGTTGGGGGAACTGGTTCAGGCATTTTACCTCTTGGACCCAAAACTGGACCTAAGCATCGACCTATAAGTGGCATGAGATCTGCCCTAGCTATGAACACATCATATTGTTTTGCAAGTTTTTTGGCTGTTTTTTTGTCGGCACCTAATCGTTCAATATCGGCTTTACCCAAAACTAGATCAGCACCGGCCTCCTTCGCTTTAAGAGCGAAATCTCCCTCGGCGAAGACGCAAACTTTGACAGGCTTATCTACTGGATTTGGAAGGATGATCTTGGCATCGATTCTATTTTCAGGCTTTCTCATATCTAAGTCTCTTAGAACAATTATTAGGTCAACTGATTGAACGAAACGCCTCTTCTTAGAGTTTTTTAAGGCTGATTCAATTGCTTCAACTAGCTTCTCCCGTGGCACGGACATTTTTATTACCTCTCACTTTCACCCTCATATCTAGATATTAGCTCATCATATTTACCCTCATCAATTTCTCTTTGAACTACTCTTGGGTCTTTACCTTCAACTGTAACGCCCATGCTAAGGCATGTCCCAAGAATCTCTTTAATTGCACCCTTAAGTGTTTTGGCTAGTAGCTGAGGTCTTTTGATTTGAGCTATTTTAATTACTTGCTCCATGGTTAAATCTCCAATCTTCTTTTCATGTGGTAGTCCCGATCCTTTTTCCGCTTTAACCTCCCTAATTATCAGTGCAGTTGTAGTTGGAATGCCTACTTCTACTTCGAACTCCTTGGTTTCAACATCAACTGTTACCTTCACTGGCACTCTCATGCCGGAGAACTCTTTAGTGAGCTCATTTATTCTATTCACTACTTGCATTACATTGATTCCGAGTGGACCGAGGGCTGGACCTATTGGAGGGCCTCCTGTCGCCTTTCCTCCTTCAACGAGGAAATTAAATGTCTTCTTGGCACCCATGGCTGCTGGCCTCCGTCTATTTGTTTGCTAAAGTGAAATAGATGGAGTGCCACATATATTTTCCGTTACCTACTTAGTGGCCTTCCTAACGGAGTCTCCGTGAACAGTTATTGGTAAGGTGTAAGCGGCTTCGAGCAATTCTAAAGTTACTTCCTCTTTAGCATAGTCTATGCGTGTGACCTTTCCCTTCATACCTCTAAATGGGCCGCTAATAATTTCCACTATATCCCCGATGTTCAGTCCCTCAAGGGGGGATTTGGGAACCAGGAAGCTCTCTATTTCATCTGGGTTTACCTTGCCCGGGACATATCCCTTGGCATGCTTTATGCCTATAACGGCCTGCTCAACAAAATGAGGACTATCAGCTTCGACGAATATGAAGCCTCTAACTTCATCAGGTGAAATTATTGCTTTAATAGGTAGGGATCTGGAGAGGCATCTGGCGAATATTAGAAGCGCAGTGCTTTTTTCTTGACCAGCAGTAGTTCTCACGGCGAAGTATGGGGCCAACTTCATCACCTTCATGGGGGTAGGGCTTGAATTACTGTTGATAATAGCTGAATTATGAAAGCATAGGAGCCGAGCAGCAGTAAGCCTAGTAGACATATCTTCAGTGATAACATGAATTCCTCCTTTGATGGCTTGCGGGATAGCCTGATAACTCTCTTAACAGATTCAATAAAGCTATTCAACTCCCCTCCCACCTTCAAATTCAACGTTCAAGCAGTGATGCGTGAAGAGTACTAAAGTAATAGAGCTAATAAGGCTTTCTGAGCATGAAGCCTATTCTCGGCTTGATCCCAAACAACCGATTTAGGACCATCAATTACTTCATTAGTTATTTCTTGACCTCTATGAGCGGGTAAACAGTGCATTACTATAACGTCTTTAGGTGCATGCTCAAGTAGCTTCAAGTTTACTTGGTAAGGCGGGAAAATTTTTAATCTAACTTCAGCTTCAGCTTCCTGACCCATGCTAATCCAGACATCAGTATATATTACGTCAGCATCCTTGACTGCTTCAATTGGTGAGTGAAGTACTTCAACTATAGATCCTGAGGACTCAGCGTTTCCCATTGCATAATTGAGGACCTCTTTTTTAGGCTCGTAGCCCTTTGGGCAGGCAACTTTAATGTTAAGGCCTAGTTTTGTGCAGCCAATGAGTAGCGAATGGCACACATTATTGCATCCATCACCCACATAGGCTACATTTACACCTTCGAGTTTATCCTTCTTCTCCCATATGGTGAGCATGTCGGATAGTATTTGGCATGGATGGTACATGTCACTTAACCCATTGATCACTGGAATTGTAGCCGCACTCGCCATGTCAATTAAATCTTTGTGTGAGTAAACTCTAGCCATTATTCCATCAACATACCTACTTAGGACTCTAGCGGTATCCTCAATTGTCTCACCTCTCCTTAACTGCAAGTCATTCCAGTTTAAGTATAGGGCTTTCCCACCAAGCTGGTGCATTGCAACTTCAAATGATATTCTAGTTCTAGTTGAGGGTTTTTGAAAAATCATTGCAAGTGTCTTTCCGGATAGAAGGGGGATTATTCTTTCACCAGCATAGAATCTCGCTTTTAACTGCTTAGCATACTCAATTATGAACTTTAGTTCTTGGGGGGTGAAGTCTTGTAGCGTTAAGAAGTCTTTCCCCTTTAAATTCACCATTACATGCACCCATGTGAAATAAGGGAGTACAGGTCTAATAAATGTTTGAATATTAGGAACTTGACTTTTCATTCACTCAATAATTGAGATATTAGCCATTGAGGGGTGAAGCGAACTAGGTCTTCATAGTTCGGTCCGACACCCAAATATATTATGGGCTTCTTAGTTGCATATAGGACAGATATTGCGGTTCCACCTTTAACATCGGCGTCAACTTTAGTGAGTATTGAAGCATTAACACCTACCTCTTCATTAAACTTCTCTGCTTGAAAGAGAGCATCATTACCTGCAAGTGCATCGCCAACAAAGACCACTAGGTCTGAGCTTATTACTCTGACTATTTTCTTGAGCTCATCCATTAGATCTCGATCAGTTTGCATTCTACCAGCAGTATCAATTAGCACTACTGGTATGCGATGAGCTTCAGCGTGATGAGCTGCGTCATATGCTACTGCTGCTGGGTCAGCTCCATATTTATGTTTAATCATTTTAAGCCCAAGTTTTCTAGCATGATATGCCAACTGCTCTTCGGCTCCAGCTCTAAACGTATCACTGCAAGCTAAAATGCTGAGTATTCCTCTTTTCTTTAGCATGTAGGCTATCTTTGCGATTGTGGTTGTTTTGCCACTGCCGTTAACTCCAACGAAAACCATTTTGACGGGTATTTCTCCGCTCTTTATTCGATGCTCAATGAGATTTATCAGGTCAAGATCTCCAGCTTCACTAATTATTTTAAGAATTGCATTTTCAATAGCTCTCTTAACTAGTAGCTCTATGTTTTCGCTGAAACGCTTAACTTTAGCACCTATGAGCTCTTTTCCAACTTCGCGGGCTATATACTCGGCAACGGGGTATGAAACATCGCATTCAATAAGCTTTAATTGCCAATTAAATAGTTCTTCTTCTAGCTCGGATTCACTCAAAGTTTTATATGAAACTGCTTCTATTAAGTGCTTTAGCGCTTCTTTGAATTTTTGAAACAAGTCCTTCACCTTTGCTCCTGATAGCTCCTAGCCAATCTATTGAGCTCAGCTTGTAATATGGAAATCCTGTTTGCTATTTCTTCAAGTTTCTTTTGGGTGGCCAGTTGCTCTCTTTGAAGTTGGAGTATGTGATTCTCAAGGTAGTCTTCAATATTTGAAATGGGCTTTTTGACCATGACTCCCGAGCCCACATTTAAAAGGGCATTTTCATTGTCTACTATTTGAACGTTTATCATGACAAGTGAGCCTAAGGGTATTAATATGCTTGATCCCGTTTCGACTTCCTTAATTGTCTTCAGGGTATCCAGAGTTAGCTGTGCGTCAGTTATCATTTTAACTAGATTTTCTTGGTGCCTTTGAAGGGCTTCTGCAACCGAATTTAACATGTTGAGCTCAGCGTAGAGTCTACTTATCTTTTCATTCAGCTCAGATCTTGATTGGCTACTCATGGGACTTCAGCTCCATAATGCTTTTAATTAACAAGTTTTTCGTTTCCTCTGGCGGTATTATGCTTATGCTCTTAATGTGTATGTGAGCGCGTTTAACTTTGTGTAGTCCGCTGAGAGTGGAGTATACTCTCTCGATTGCATGTTCCGCTTTGAGAGCTGGAATATCAATTACAAATCTCTGCCACTCACCAGTTCTTAGGAGAATTCTCCCTTCAATTCTATAAACCTTAACTTCTCCCGCCAATACGTATCAACCCTCCACCAGTCCAAGAGACCTCTCTATATGTGCCAGCTCAGGTCCAGTTGTGGCTTCCCCAACTAAAGCGCCGTGCGAGTTTGCCACGGCGCCTATTCCAACAAATGGGTAGCCTGCATTAACTGTTCCAACGTCAAAGTTCACTTTAAATATTTCGCTCATACTTTTTAGCTCTTCCTCACTGGCTAGTGGATGTACTAGTCCACCTTTATTTGTCACTAATGCTGCTGCACCAACAATTGGCATTCCAGCGATTAAAAACTCAACTACCTCTACTCCCAGCACGTCTTCAATTACCTTTTTAGCTTTAACCTCCAATTCTGGATGTACTAATGCAGCTCTATTATTTACTAGAACTATGTTTCCTAGGGCAGTCTTCTTGCTTGGAAGCACATCAACATTCACTTTGAGAGCCGATTTCAGAAGCGCTATTTCATCACTAGTTGCATAGTATGGTAATAGAATGCCATTAGAATTTCCAACTGCTAGTGCACCTATAAGAACGGACTCCCCAATCCTAGTTTTAACTACAGGTACTTTAAGAACTTCCTCAACTACTCTTACTGTTTTGTCCATTACATCTGGTGGTAGAAGCACATAAGAATCTGTTGCTAAGCAGAATACTCCTATACAATGGCTACCATAAATCGTTAAACGCTCAATCAACTCTCAAGACCTACTCCTCTTTCTCTGCTAAGTAAACTTTAACGGTTCCATTTTCCTCCTTAACAGCCCTCACTCTAATTCGCCTTGGAGGCTTCTTTTTACCCCTACTCCAAATAGCCTCGTTTACCTCAGGTGAAATCCACACCCGCTCAGCTTTCATATGCCTCTCAATGAAACTCCTCAGAAACCTTATTGCTCTGGGTACTCTCTTAGGTCTAGGTACTTGGAAAGCTATTCTGAATGGAATAGTGTAGATCCTTTCTTCAATTATCCTAGCTTTCTCCTCACTCAACATAAATCCCCCTTAAAGCTGTAATCGACTTCTACGCCAATGTCTCTGCTTCGGATGCCTTCTAAATTTCCCTCTAGTCTTAATTATCACCCAGAAGGGTACGGGTGAATTTTGCTTTAATGCTCTTGCAAGCCTGCGTTTTTTAGCTGCAGGTTTGTTCCTAGCCATTAAGCCACCTCCCAAAGCTACTTTCTCTTAAATATTATTCGAGTAGGCCTATGCCGACCTGATAACCTGACTAAAATAGCTTTCAACTGCTCATCAGTTATAGGAGTTGGTATTCTACCTGCACGAGCCAAATTTATTAATTGAATTTCAAGTTGCTCAGCAAACTCTGGGCGGACCATCTTTAAGTTCATAAGTCTACTTCTAGCTTTAGGCGTGAGAATTGCGCGGAGAATTGCTTGCTTTTCAGCTTCAAGCTGCTCTCTCCTTCTAGCCTCCTCTATTCTCCTCTGGAGCTCCAGTAGTTTTCTGCGTCTAATGGCTTCAAGCTCCTCGTCTTCAACTTCAACCATTAACTACACCTCAGCCGTGAAATTTAGGTTGGGGCAACATATTTCTTTAACTCAGGCATTTTCTTTTGCAGCTCCCTAAAAACTCTATGTGATAGCCTATCTAGAAGCGATTTACCCTCAGGTGTGAGCACTCTACCTTTACCCTCAATTTTAATTACCAAGCCTGCAGCCTCCAGCTGCTGGAGAGCTTTCCTGACAACTGCACCACTACCTTTTCTGAAGTGTTCTTTTCTAGTTCCTCTACGCTTTCTACCGCCATAGGCCGTTCTCAGCCTTGAAACTCCAACTGGCCCATAAATGTAGAGCTTCCTTAGGATAGATGCGCACCTAATATACCACCAATCAGGGTTTTGAGGAGGCCTTTCCTTGTGGACGCCTGTCTTGACAAAGGTAGCCCATGGAGGAGGCTTTATTTGCGGATAGTTTTCCTTCAAGTACTTTGCCAGTACATTAATTAGTAGCTGTGGGGGCACGCTATATGGTGTTGCCATGGTCTTCCACCTTAAATAAATTGAAAGCTGAATCTGAGCTTGAAAGTACGCCTACTCCTTATAAAGTCTTCGCCTCCTCCTATACAGTACTGCAGTATAGCCTCTAATGTCTATTAGCTCGGCATTTACTGCCTCAGCAAGCTTTCTAGCAAGCTCTTTTCTACTGCACTTTTCAACTTGAAGTGCACTCTTCAAGAATCTAACCTTGATCACCTCGTGCTCTTCCAATTGCCGATCAACTTCACTTATAACTTCAGCTGATAATCCCTTTTTACCAATGTGCACGTGCGGCTTCATTTGCTGAATTAAATCAGCAATTCTACGCTTCTCCTTGGGTGGTAGTTTCAAGGTGAACACAGGCCTCTCTTAAAAGCTGTGTGAACTGAGACTTAAATTTATCTTATCTCTTATATGGATAACGCATTTGCCTGCCGCAATTGAGACAGGTAACGACTACATGGGGCATTCTATTAGAGCGAACTCGAACTCTACAATTAACTCCCGGCCAGAGAAAAGAATAGCAGTGATGACAAAATCTTCTCCGCCACTTTCTCGGTATCCTAACTTTACACCTCATACTGATTTTGCGGGCCAGCTCAACGTATCTATTGGCTAAAGCGGGATTTTCAAGAAAAACTTGTTCAGCTAGCTGAAATAGCCTATCAATTCTCTGACGCGCAATATCCCTCACCAAGCGCGACACAAAGAACACCGAAATAATTAAGGGTTTAGAGCTAAAAAGTTAGTCGACCATGACCCATTTACACATAGTAATCGCTGAGGCAGCACTAGAGCTCATACCGAAAGAGATTAGAGGGCATCCATCAGTAATTAAGCATGCAAAGAAGAGGAAGAAAAAGCCTGGAGAAATACTGTTAGATGTATCATACCACTATTACGCAATGAAAAATCTAGATGAGAAATGGAAGAGAGGAAGACCAGACATTATTCACACAACTCTTCTACAAATACTCGGTTCACCTGCAAATCTCGAAGGACACTTGGAAACCTACATACATACCATAAATGATAAAGTGATTTACATTAAGCCCGAAACCAGATTGCCAAGAAACTACTTGAGATTTACAGGATTAATGGAACAGCTACTAGTTGAAGGGAAAGTTCCACCGAAATCAGAGAACCCATTAATGTGGGTGGAAGAGAAGAAGCTGAGTCAACTAATAAGCGAAATTAGGTCAAGCAAAACAGTGCTATTGACAACAGAAGGAGAACAGTATACTCCACGGAAATTAGCAAGAATATTAGCGAACGAGGAGAAGCCAATTTTAATTATAGGTGGATTCCCGCATGGAACATTTAGAGAAGAAACACTGCAACTAGCAGATATCAAGGCATGCATATATCCAAAACCACTAGACACATGGGTAGTAGCATCACTAGTAATTCACGCATATGAACTTGAAAAGAAAATCTATGAAAAAGCATGGTTATAGCTTCAGAATTTCCAGCTCAATTCATTGGTTTTTACCTCATTGACCCTCTTATCATCATCAGCTAGTGGAAAGTAGAGAAAAGCGGAAAATAAAGTTAGCGCATCACCGAGAGTTGCTAGCTACCCAAGGCTTATGAATATGGCTAAACATGGAATTAAACTTGAGTAAAGCCTTAAATTCAAAAGCTACTATTTAAATCACGAGGGAAATTAGAGGGAAAAGAAATTGCAAATAAAAATTTTAATAACAAGTGTATCAGCCGAGCGTTTATGGCCATTAGATAAGCCATATCCACCAAAACTACAGATAAGCACAAATTTGAATATTGTAAATTTAAAAGCAATAAGTGAAACAATAGTAGAAGCAGAATTCATATATACAGCAAATTATAGTCCACCAATAGCTCAAATAACAATGAAGGGAACCATTAAAATGGCAGGAAGCAAAGATGAAATAACAAAATTAGTAGAGAAACACCAAAAGAAGCAGATGCCACCAACCTTTATTCAGCCACTCATAAACACTGTGATAACTGAAGCAGTAATATTAGCCAAAACAATAGGTGCACCACCACCAATACCACTACCAACAATACCAACCAAACCAATAAAGCAGGGAAAAACATTAACCTACCACACTTAAAGTTTAACAACTCAAGCATGGCAAGGTAGAATCAAAGTACCATGAAACAAAAGACACTAAACACTTAAATACAAAAAACACCTTGATATCACGTTCAAAACTTTCATTGGAGAGTTAAGTCCGTGATTAAAAGCATTGAAGACAATCTTATACATGCATTTCATGCAAGCAATGAAGGGCAAAAACCATTCAATCCAAATGAATTAGAACAATTAAAAAAGTTAATTGAAAAGAAATACGTTAAAGTAATTGCATGCAATAGAGACTCCAGATCCCCACATAAAGCAAAATCTTGCAAAGTAAAAATTGCATGGCTTACAAAAAGGGGATTGGCTAAGTCTAGAAGATTGATCCTAAAGAAATTAGACAGCAAACTCACTAGGCTAAGTAATTACCTAGACAATAAACCATCAAGACTCAGAATGATAGTCCTATATATGCTAACAGCACAACTAAACCCAGCAATCAACTATCATAAACACTATGAAAACACAAACATACTAGAAGAAGTATTGCCAGGAGAAGTACTTCAAGAATATGATAAGCTAATAAATAAAATGATTGAACTAAATCTAGCAGCCAAAGCATCAATAAATCACACAACCAAAGGATGGAAAAACCCGGAGCTTACAATTGCCAATACCATTAAAGAAAGAATACTAAAAAAGTATAGGCAAGTAAGTCTACCACTCATAATAGACCTAGCAATAGTACTTTACCATGCAATTACAATTGAAAACAAGCTAATCAATGAATTAGCAATCCATGGATACATGGAAACCACAAAATATACGGAATATATAATCAAAAATGCAGCAAACATAAAACAGCTACTAACCATAACATCAAACCTCTACACAGCAAACATAAGATATGCTCAGGTAAATTGGAAGCAAATATTAAAAGCAGAAACAAAACAGCTCAAAACAACCAAAAACATAGCAATAAAAATACTACATGGCATAGCAACCCAAGGAGTACTTCAAGCATCACATACCAGACTGAAAACAACAAAGAAACTAATAAAAACACTAGTAACCCAATGGATCAAAACAGGACAAATTCTAAACCTCAAAATGGAAACCAATGACTGGGACACCCTAACTCAAAAAGCCCATCAAAAAGAGATGAAACAATATGTGGAGAGACAGCTTAAACAGCAAAGCAATTCAATTACAAATTAAGATTCCACTCCATGAACAAGAACGTATAGATAAAATATAAATAATGGAGACATCATGGAGAAGACAATAAACTTAAACCTCAGACATCCAAGCTACTCCAAAGATCAGCAGCACACAAGTAAACTATGCATACCTCAACATTTTCGATAATTCAAGAAGCCTCTCAGCTTCAGCAAGCGTTAAATACTTCATCCTACCAATAACTCTAAACACCCCAGCAATCTCACATAAAACCCTAAAGTTAACCTCAAGAACACTCCTAACATCAGAGCTACCCTTAATCTTCACAAGAAAAAGCTTCAAATTATTCATCGCCAACCCAAAAACCTCATACTTCCTATCACCAGTCAAAGCATGAAGCATAATCGACAAATACGATAAAAACCTCACATCATGAAAATAAACTGAAACCTGCAACCTCAAAACATCACTAGAAGCATTAGTACTAAGCAAGAAACCCAAAGTAGAATCCAAATCACCAAGCTCACCAAGCGGAACATCCGCAAACGCATAAACACTATAAATCAAAAACCTCCTCCTCTCCTCCTCAACCCACCACCTATAAAAATAAGCACCAACACACACCCCCAACAACAAAACAACAACCAAAAACAACCAAGACAAATACCTAGCAACAAAACCCCTAACATCAAAACCCATAAAACACACCACCAAAACAAAAACCCACAAACAACAAAATAAACATGACATCAATAACAAATCAACGACTAACCACAAGCGAGAATTCATTTTAGTTAGTTAAAGCAAATTATTACTTCAATTTTTATAAATTAATGGAGAGGATAAGTTTGCTTGAGCTAGTAACTCTAATTCTCGTTATTGCCCTATTAGTACTACTATGGAATTACATAAGAATTAAAGGGGAAATCGAATATAGAGCCAGAATTCTATTTAATACTTGGCGTACTAGAGAACTTGAGCGCGAAGCCAATGAGAGAGCTAGAATTCTCCTTGAAAAGTGGAAGCTCGAAGTCGAGAAGGAAATTAGAGAAGACGCAATAAAAAGATCCATGGCTACAATACTGGGACGCATCGGTGAACAACTAGCCCCAATAATTCTATTCTCAAATTACGGAATTGAACCTAAAGACATCAGATTCCTCGGAACACCAATAGACTTCATAGCATTCAAAGGCCTACATAAAGGCGAATTAGAACAAGTAATATTCATCGAAGTCAAAAGCGGAAAAACAACTACCCTCACCAAAACAGAAAAAGCAATAAAAGAATTAATTGAAACAGGCAAAGTATCATGGCTACTCTTACACATACCAGAAGAAATAAAGAAAATTGAAACAAAAATCACATAAAGACCAATCCACATTATAGGCATATAAAAGACAACACTCATTCAACACTGAAGTGTAAAACAAGTATCTTAGCCATTGGAGGGAGAATAAATGAATCTTAAAGTGCTATTTGAAGTCCACGAGAAAAACGAGGAATGGTTCAGCGCTCACCTAAAAGAGCTTGAGCCAAAATATAGAGGCAAGTTCTTAGCAATCAAAGATCAAAAAGTTATCGCTGCTGAAGAGAATCTAGAGAAGTTACTAGCCACTCTTAAAGAAAAAGGTATTGACCTCGACTTAGTTTTCATCGCATCCATCCCACCAAAAGATGTAGCTCTAATTTTATAATGAGAATTTAAATGAAAATTCCTCCAAAGGTTTGAATATGCTTTCGAATAAATGACCTCAAGAATTTGAAGCTAAAATCCACCAACCATAACTAGTGGTGGTAGCAGGTAAGTTAGAACCACTGACCTCGGGGTTGTGAGTATGTTAATTAATAGGTGTAAAACGAATATCCGCTCATTTTTCAGCAAGATAACTCGAAAATTGTGGGAAAAGGGTTTTTATGGTTGTTTTGCTGAAATAATTAATGGCCCAGTGACGCTTCGATGAGCAGTCCCTGGCTGAGCTGGGGGCTTAGGTGCTGTCGTCGCCGGCTAGCCTTGACGGGTTTCCTCGGCTCAGCCGGGTGGCTGCTCATTGGGGCGTCGGGTAGGCCCTCATCGTCCCTCGCGGTACCCTACATCTCCCTTTTTCGGGTACCGAGCCGAGGTTTCGGGCCCGCAATCCCGCGCCGCCATCATTTATCAGGGGCCTAGTTTAGGGTGCCGCCCTCCCAACCCCTCCACAATTAGCCTTGTCAGCGTACTTGAACATTTGAATTAATGCTTTAATTGCTATGACTTTAGCTGCATTTGAATCCCTATTTGAGTAGCCGCAGTTTGGACAGTAAAACAGTCTTTTCTCTATGAGCTTTACTCCTAGTCCACCGCACTTCCAGCATACAATTGATGTTCCTTTAGAATTCACTTCAACAACTCTTATTCCATGCCACTTCGCTAAGTTCTTGAATGGCTTAGCAGATCTACACATGACATTGATAAGTCTCCTTAAATACCAGGGCAAGTTTCTTGGAGGCCTCTTAAGATTCAATTTCTCACAGGCAATTACAACTGGACAATTATACTTTCCCCTTAATTCTCTAGCTAGTCTTGTTACTAGGTAGCGTACTGTTTGGCTGTATCCTCTATTTTGATTTCTAATTCTCCTCCAAGTGCGAATCGAAGTATTACCGGTAATTCGGGCCTTCCTCAAACGCTTAAACTGATATTTATGGGAAGGCTTGGCCGGCAATGGTCCACTATAAACAATACTAAAAGTACCATTAACATTATTGAACAGCAGTGCCGAAAGAAAATCTCTGTAGCAAGCATTCCTGTCTAAACCGATAATAATGAATTTTGGGCTATCAATGATATCCCTATAGCTCGGCAATTCAACTTTCCTGTAAACCAATATGTTTACTCGCCAATTCTTACCACGCCGCTTACTTGGTGGAATAATCATTACCTGTCCCAAACCAACATTAGGATACTCATTGACAACCTTACTTAGATATCTCAGCGATCTATGGTGAATCAGCATTCTAGCTATACCACTGACAACTTTAAGCTCCAGCACACCAGTTTCAAAGTCTAATTCATACTGATTCCTCTTCAAGCAGGGGTGGAGTGGAACAATACTTGGACTATAACCCCTAATAGTCCTAGCATACTGTCCAGGTGCATTGAGAGGCTTATTACGCTTATAATTTCTAATCCACAAACACCAGTACATACAGAGCTCGGAAAGCAACTGCTCATCCACTGGAGATGCTGGTTTACACTTCAAAATTATAGTTCTAAGAACTAGCTGACCCATAATTCCACCTTAACTTAATGGGAGAGGTTGAGAAGGGCAAATAGCACCCTTAAACTAGACCCCATCATCATGCAGCCACCTGGCTGAGCCGAGGAAAACCCGTTTCATCGAGTACCCCTCCTCCCTCCCAACTAGCCTGGAGAGGGGTACCTCAACAATTACTAGCCATCACTTGGAAGCCCCGATCAACCCCGAAAAGCCCCAGACCTCCAGCCCACTCGCACCCTTCAAATTAGGTGCTTGAGCTGGAGGCCGCACATCAATGTATAGCAAAAAAGGGTGGGGGAGGGGGAATGTTGCTTGTATGCTCGTATACTTGCCAGTGGGGGTTAGAGGGCGGCAAATCCCTCTATACCCCACTCACCCCACACTGAAATCACTAGTACACTTTGCATGGCTGTATAGTTGTTTGCTGAAAGCTACTTGCACAGTATTATTTGGTGAGAGTGATGGGGAGTAGGATACTTGGTTGAATAGGCTTGTGGTGTCCTCATTGCTTAAGCTCGGACTTCACGCAGCAATCCAGGGGATTGCTGCGCACATTTAAGAGCTAAAACAAACCTCCAACCCTTAACAGTTAAAATCCAATTTTCACCACTCCTCCTAGCCAAACCATATTTGGCGAGCAAATTCCAGCCATCATTATTTTGAGATAGCTTACCAGCCGCAGCCAAGTAAAGAGTATTTAAAGCATTACTTGAAATCAAAAACCTGATTAATTCACCATAAGACTTCTCCCCAGGGCGTGGAGGACCATAACTGGAAACTTCACTTGGAACACTAATAACACTCCAATCAACACTAACAATTTCATCTCCATCAGCCAGCACAGGCACCCTCAACTTGACTTTAGGCTCAAGCCTCTCAACAACAGCCAAAACCTCCCTACCAGAAACAGAAACCCTAACAGGCTCAACTCCAGACTTAACCCCATACTTGAAAACTCCATGCAAAGTCTTTGCGGAAGTAGCAGATAAAGTTCTATGGGAAACCGTAAATCTGACTAAGGTAGGCTTATCATTAGCATATTTAATTATGCAGGAACCAACAGGTAAATCGCCAATAATATGCTTAACGCGGTCCAAATCCCTCTTGGAAAAGCCGAAGTCACGGGCAACCCTAACCCTAAAATCATCATCCTCAATCTTCATAACAACCTTCAATAAGCTCATGCCAGCAACATCAGGGTGAAGGGGAACCGGTGAAATACATATCATGCCAACACCATGCTTCCTAGCCTCACGATAAAACCTCAAAACAACATTCTCACCCATAAACGTGCGCTCACCCTCAACCTTAACTCTAACTTCAGGAAACAATCTATGAGCTTCATCAACAACCACAATTAAATTCAAACTCTTAGAGCTGCTCACGGCGAAATGATAGATAGCGCAGAGAATAATGTAGGCAGCAAGAACCCTAAAATGATCACCAGGCAAAACAGACAAATCAACCACATGAAAACCCTCAACAGGAACCCTAGGCCTACCACTACAGTCAAGAGAAGAACCAACAAAAACCTCAAGCCTACGCCTCAAAGCATCACAAGCATCCCTATGATCACGCTTAACAAAATTCCTAACCCTACCAAGCAACAAACAAATCTTACTAAAACTCAAATCACCAACAGCATCAATAATAGTTGAAATTAAATGGTAAATTATAGGTGTAGGAGCAGAACGATAAACAGCATAGTAAAAATCGTTAAAGAGCTCCCTAACAACATTACCCGGAAAACCAAAGAGATTCAAATTCAAATCCTCAACATAAACAACATTAAGTGGATATGCACGGGCAAACTGACCACTCCAATCCAAAACCAAAACATTAAATTTATCCTTCAAGCGGCCAATCAACTCACAAACAAAACTAGTCTTACCACTACCAGTAACACCAACAACATAACCGTGGAAAGGTTCGTGAACATCAATATAGTATTCACCAACCTCCTCACCACTCTCACTCAAAACATAACCAACAAAAACATCCTCACCATCAAAACCATCATACCTACAAGAAGCGAACCTATAAACCAAATAATGATCAGGATAAGGATAAATCAAAAAACCTAAATCACTAATGGGAACAGCAATATAGTTCTTAAATGCTTGACTAGGAACAACCTGCTTAACAACGAAATTTGCAGCAACAATCCTACCAGAAACACTCATATCACCAGCCAAATTAGAGCGCAAACCACCCTCAAGCAGACCACGGCCACGCCCATCACAATCAACAAGAACAATAGAAACAGCAACCAAATCATTAACATCAATATCTAACTTACGCTGCTTAACCTCACTACCAACACGTAAACGACTAAACCAGCCAAGGGGTCTAACACTAATAACTAAAAAGCTAGAACCACGAAGCCTACGGATATTCCACAAAAGCCTAAACCTAGGAAACCTACCAAAAAGCCGATCCCTAAAAGTAACGGAGTACATCTTACTCTTCAACCACCTACCATTAATCCTAACACCAAAAGGCAAAAACCAAACACAACCAAAAGGAGAATTGGAATATTCGAGTCTAACACCAAAAACACTACTTAAAACATCAATAAACACATCACTAAGACCTCTCTCAACGAAAAAGTAGACATCACCATTCCTAACCAAAACAATCAAGCGGCCACCCCTAAGAAAACCAAAATCCAAAACACGCCTCAACAACAAATCAACATCAACACCACCAACAACCCTCAAACAAACATACTTACTTAGAGATAAGCGGCAAGGAACAACAAACCTCCAAACAAAAACAACAAACAAAACACCAGCAATCACAAAAGGAAGCATATTACGACACAAAACTAGCAAATCACCAATCAATCTAGCAAACTCCAATACACGCTCAAACTTCTCCTCCAAACCACTAAACACCAAAAAACAGCCGATAAAACTCAATAGAGTTATACAAATCCCACAATCTGAGATGAAAGAATAATATATAAAACCAACACACCTACAAGCTCAAGACAGAAAAATTTATCCGGCACCCCTCCAACAACAAACTAACTGGAGAAAACAACGCCCCTACCAACGGCGAAGCGGGGTGGGCTAGCCAGGTTATGCCGCGGGGCTCATAACCCCGAGGTCGGTGGTTCAAATCCACCCCCCGCTACCAAATTACTTAATACTTGCCCATTAAATGAATAATAATATTGAAGTAATAACACTCATTGATTAACCTTTTATATCTACATGCTCAAAATAAGCTCGAAATAAGTCCGACACCTCAAACTCAATAGAACAACTAATCAATCACTAAATCGACTTAGCTCATTTAACCAAAGTTATTCTAGTACATCACCAATCTTATAGATGTGAAATTTTTTCAGCAATTAAAATAAATACGCCTTCTGTTAAAAATATTTTCTGACCATGTCAATTCATAAAGGTTTTCCTGTCAATGCTGGGTCACGTCCTCTAGGCGAAATATTCTCGATGGGAATGCTAAATGTACCCATATATCAAAGACCATTTGTTTGGGACATAAAGCATATACAGGAATTATGGGATGATATAAAGCGTGTTTATTTAGGCAAGAGACCATATCACTTCTTTGGCGCAATGATCTTTCATAAACAGGAGGAACGCTCATATAAAGTTGTGGATGGTCATCAAAGACTGCTCTCAATTACAATATTGTTGTCTGTCATTAGAGATTATCTCATACTTTTAGGAGATAAAAAAGATGCTCAAGCAATTCAAAATGATTATATCGCAAAGTATGTTATAGGAAAAGGAGAGTTTCCGATTTTCACACCACATGATGTTGACGTAAGCTTCTGCAAACAGTACATCCAAAGTTTCAACGAATCAATGGATCATATCAAAAAGAGGATATCATATCTTGATCTTATCCAAAAAGATAAAAAGAGAGCAAAACAATCCCATAAAAGGATTGCAAGCGCATATATGTTTTTCTATAATGCCATTGATGAAGACATCTTATCAGGTGCAGATGTGCATAAGAAAATAGAAAAGCTTATAAAACTTCACAATATTGTTACGAACGACTTCTATATCTTATATGTGGAATTGCCAACTGAAGAAGATGCTCAGACAGTATTCGAGACATTAAATGAGAGAGGAACACAGCTGAATGTTAACCACATGGTAAACAATTATTTAATACAATTAGCAAGAAGATTCAACAAAAAGATTGAACAACAAATTGTTAGTATATGGAGAGATATTCGTAGCAACATAGAACAAATTGAAGCTGAAAGAAAAGCAATGAGAATTGAAGAGCAATTTGATGATTTTCTCAGATACTACTACGCAATTAAAGAAGAAGAAAGCATAAGTAAGAGAGAATTATATAGATACATGCGAGAGTTCTTCGATAAAGAAATTAGAAACGTCAATAAATTACTTGAAATATTGAATGAAATGAGGCAATATTCCGAATGTTATAGAAGCATACTTAGTCCTCGCATGAAAGATTGGAAAGATTACCAAATTTTAAATATTCTATATGCGTTGAGTAAATTAGGGAAGCAGTACTTATACTTGATACTTTATGTTAAGTATTTGAACGAAATAGGTAGAATTGAAGCAAAGGATTTGAACGATATCATAAAAGACACACATATAATGTTTCTCAGATTTCTATGCAGAGGAGGCAATCCAAATATGCTCACATCATTATTCATGAAGATAACGAAACACCTCAAGGGAGTATTCAAGAGTAAAGGTAAATTATCATATGATGATTTTATAGATGCACTTAAGAATGAAAAGAAAAGGATTGCAGAAGTATATGGTAGTGACCAAGAGGTCAGAGACAAGTTGCTAAATATGCGTTTTAAAGGCGGCAAGAGGCGTGAACTTGCAAAAGCACTACTTTACGAAATTATTAGAAGAGACATGCAAGAAAAGCTAGAGTTGAGAACGCTATCTCTAGAGCACATAATTCCGAGTGCAGAGAAAAGCGTTCCCGACCATATTAAGGAAAAGTTAGGTAACCTAACCTTAATGGATTTGACACGGAACCAAAAATTAAGCAGTAAAAGCTTTAAAGATAAGGTTAAATACTATAAAAGATCAGCTATTCCAATAACAAAAGAGCTAGCGGAAAAGTATGAAATAGACCAGTGGGATCCAAAGAATGTTTCAAAAACAATTAAAGATAGAACTGAAATACTAGTAGACAAAGCAATGAGAGTTTTGGTCTCGGATACCATTTCTAAGATTCTTAAGTAATAATCTCATACTATACTTATACTTATGAAAATCATCGTTGGAATGCGGTTTTCTAAATATAAATAGTTTCTCATGATATATTAGTAGGAAGTCTCTTTTCTCTAGTTTTTTCCATATTTCTCTTGTTGTTTTCATTTTATGTTGTATTTTTATTACTTCTTCTTTTAGTATGAAGCCTGCATCTAGGAATGTGTTGAGTACGTGGTGTGATATTGGTACGTAGTGTTTGTGTATTCTTGTGTCTCCTATTAGTATTGCGCAGTATTTTCCTGGTTTGAGTACTCTGTATAGTTCTTTTGCTATTTGGTGGATCCATTTTAGGTATTCTTCTAGGCTTTTGGCTTTGGAGAGGTCTCCTTCAATTCTTTCTTGACCTCCGTACTTTATTATGTTGAAGTATGGTGGGTGTGTGGCGATTAGGTCTATGCTTTCATCTTCAATTTTGTCTAGGTTTCTTGCATCGCCATGGTATACTTTGAACCAAGCTTTGTCTATGTATTCTAAATTTACATCGCCAATTTTCATGTCATGAGTATCCGTGTAGAGGTAGGCTTCTAGTTTTTCGAAGCGCTTTTCCTCGAGTGACTTTAGCGCCTTTTTTAAATAGTAGAGTCTGTGTAGTGTTAGCATTACTGCGTTGTAGTTTATGTCTATACCAATAGAATTTCTTCCTAGAAGTTTTGCTTCAATTAGTGTTGTTCCACTACCTACCATTGGATCCAATACTATGTCTCCTGGCTTAGTGTACATTAGCATTAGTGCTCGAGGTATTTGGGGAGCCCAATTTCCTCTGTAATCTCCCTTGTGCGTTGCCCATGCTCCTCGCTCTGGAAATGACCATACTGTTGTTGAAACATCTGTTAACTCACTGCTAATAGGCTCCAGTCTTCTTACTTCAATTGGCTCTAAACTTATCTCTTGATCCTCGATTTTGATCACTTTATTTTGCTCCACAAATTTTAGATACTCTTCATAGGTTACTTCACGCATACTAATTGCTCCCTTCATTTAGTTCCACCCAAATTTTTAAAGCCTCCACTACCGCTTTCGTTAATGCACCTTTCCTGAAGCCAAATTTCTTAGCTGCTAACTGCCTTACTTTCTCCTCTAAATCATCCGGTATTCTAACATTTATTTGCCCCATAAATTCACCTGGAGAAAGTTCAGCATATCCACTTTTAAACTTTTCTACATAACTACTTTTCTAGAAATAATTCTATCACTTCCTTCTCCATTGAAAAGCTCTTAAGAAAACAGTTGTAACTTCCTTTGGAGTGAAATCCTTTGAATTTAAGAGTATGAGGCAAGCATATGGATATCGCCTACCAAGCTTTTTAGGTGGTGGATAATTTGCATCTTCCTCAATTGCCAACCATTTTTCTGCTTTAAGTAAGTATTCGAATGGTGCTAATGAAATATTAAATTTTCTAGCTGGCTTACCACTTAGCTGAACAGTCAAATTTTTCAATTCACTTTTCTCCTGAAGTATCTCATCTGGCTCTTTATAGCCTACTATCACACTTCTAAAGGCATTGAAGATCTCGCTTTGAAGTTCAGGATATTCATTTATTAACCACCAGAATGCTTCGAAGATCTCCGGGTGCTCAGGTCTCCATCCAATGTAGTTGGTATGGTCTACTATTAGCCATACATTGAAATCTCTTTCAGTTTTTGTATCTGGTTTCTGAATGTATATGTCTCCAAAACCAGCTATCTGTTCAACTCTGTATATTCCATTTTCCAAGTTAGAAACTAGTTCATGTGCATTTTCACTATTAGGCATACTTATTTGATTGAAATTTCCTTTATTGATTTCCTCGCAAACGCCAATTAGGAGCTGTTCTTCAATAACTTTTCTTCGAGGCAAATTTGATCTCCCTTTTAGCCTCCTGCTATTGTCCATCCTTGACCTACATTTTTGACTAATCCTTCACGTCTTAACCTTTGGAGACAGCCTCTAACAGTGTTATATTTAATGCCAGTCTTTTGTGATATTTCTTTGACTGTAAGTGGTTTATCTGACTTCTCTAAAACTTGTAGAATTATTTCTTTAGCTGGTCGACCATAAGGATACTTGGGCAATTACTTCACCAGAATCAAGATCTCACCATTAGTCGATTTAAATGTTATGATTTTAAGCTTGCCCAGTTAGTATGACCTCAAAAAGTTTACCTAAATATTTTCTTGCCATTTTAGTGTTTAATATGAAATCCAGTTCCTTAGCGGCATCCATCAATGGTTCCTTCATTAGTCTCCACGCAGGACCATCAGTGATCCATATGAAGGCAATGTTATGCTCTTTAAGCCTCTCATTTAGATTGAGGTATGAGCGAACTATTTCCAATGGTTTACTTCCAGATACATTATAAAAGTTGCATTCAATGGCAATTCTAGGCTTGTTATTAGCGTAAATTGTGAAATCCACCACCTTTCCAAATAAACGCTTATTCCTCTTAATAGATACATTTAATCTCAATTGACGTACGACATCCCTAATTATGAAGTCCACCATATCTTCATAAATCCGTCCAGACCTATTCTTCCTAGCATTACTATCTAGACCAACTTCCACACCAAGCAGGTAGGCATAGAGGTCATTTATTTCATCAAATAAATCAATTATCCCAATCTTCCTACAGAAATCCACCATCAGCTCGATTTCTTCACTTGACAATTTTCTCTTTTTGAAAATGTACGTATTGTAGGTGAGAACTTCATCACTTAATTCTAACACGGTAATTTCCTGCTCTCTAACAGCTATTATGAGTGGAATAACGGGAATGATTTCAGGATACTTCGATAGCAAATCACGAAGTAGAAACTCACGTTCTTCACGACTAACTTTAGATAGGGAGCTCAGCAAACTTATTTCCTTCACATATTTCAACACGTTCTCTCTTACCTTCCTCCAATCAATGAAGTAGTCATACGTTTGATTCGTTGGAAGAAGCGTATCAAAAAAGTAATTCATAAACTCATCAAATGAGTTAAAGCCAAAAAACTTGATCTTAACCATAATCAATAACCCCAATTCAATCTAGAAAGCAATACTGCTATATATTTTAACAAAATATAGTATGACACATTTTTGGTTAGATCATGAATTAAGTGGTTGACCACACAGCATTACATGCTCAGAAATTCATGATTTAACCAGATTTGATTAAAGATTATGTAGAGATAGTCATGTAACATTTCACGTCTAATTTTATTTACTAAGATGCTCAAATGACACTGCAAAAATACATAAATAGATCAAGATTAATCAAGTATTCTTATTTTAAGAGCTTCTGAATTAACTTAGATTTATATCCTCCTTTATAAAATCATTTCAACTCCTCACTTTATTTTCCTTTTAAATCTTCCTCAGCCTCTTCCAACTTTTTCACAGCTTCGTCACTTAACAGGATGTTTATGGTATCAATTATGTCTTCTAATAATGCTTGTAATCTAAACAATTTCCTTTTATTATCCTCAGTTAGTAGGTATTCCATAATTGATGATTCCAAATTTTACACCTTTTTTAGCAGTACTGCCTTAATTTTATCGCCTACCGTAATAATGATTGGAAACTTCTATATTTCAACCATGTTCTTCAACTTCCCTCAATGCTTCATCAAGATTCTTTAAAAGTTCTTCTACTTCACCTGGAATTTTCTTAGCAGTATATCTGGGACTTCTTTGAGGCCCCTCTCTACTAATGTATTCAACTTCAACTAACTTGTTTATGTGAAATGCCATAGTATTGGGATTTACTGGACCAATTAGTTTTTCTAAAGTCTGTTTTAATTCTAGCCAAGATGTACTCTTCCTTGATGCGATTATCGTTAAAATTAGTAGTCTTATTGGATTAGCTAAAGCCATGCTTTCTTTGGCGATTTCATTAACTCTTGCAAGCAGCTTCTCTAAAGCACTCAACATTATCACCTACTATTTAGATAGTAGGAAAAGATTTATAAAGGTTAATTTTAGTTAACCTGCATCACCACCAAATTTCAAGCCAATGCTAGAACTTAAATATTGCTAGAAGTTGTTGATGCCGTATAATTTTCATGTGAAGTAATTGATTGGTACTGAGTGTATGCTTTAAATATCTAATGAATACTTAAACTTTTGATTTGGTGGTTTGATTTGTTCTTAGTCTTTGAGTGTGAGGATGTTAATGTTAGGTGTTGTTTTGAGGGTAAGCAGTATGTTTTGGGTGGTATTGATGATTGTAGGGTTTTGATTATTCCTTGGACTACTAGTGATTTGAAGAAAGAATTGCATTACAGGAATTTGCTGAATAATTATTTTAGGGATTTAGGTGCTAGGGAGGTATTGTTTCTTGATAGAAGTGATTCTCTACCTAATATTAAAGGGAAATTCAATTCCGTTAATGTAGTTTATCTTCCTGGCGGTAATCCATTTACTTTACTTCATGAAATTAGGAGGAGGCATGTTGATGACCTCATTATCAATTTTAATGGTGTTATCATTGGCAATAGTGCTGGTGCACTAATTTTATCTAAATACTTTATTAGCAGTGGAAATTTCAATAGAATTTGCATGGGATTGGGTTTAGTTGACTTTTGTCTTGTTACTTATTATGTTAATGAATGGTTTAATCAATTATTGTCTTTGAGCTATAAATTTAATGTTATTGCTTTAACTGATTGCAGCTCCATGGCCATTAGGAATGGTATGATCGTTAAGGCTTGGGGTCGAGCTTTAAAGTTCAGTCGTGGTAATTACTCTTACTTATGATACTACAAATTAAACTTTGATATGATTTACAAGCTACGTAGATTAAATTATATTTGTATTTTCATGATAATCTTTGAAGTTGAATAATTTTACTTAGCTATCATGTTGAAAGGTTGTAGGACTTAAAGTTGTTGAGGGGGAGGATTATTTGGAACCTATTAAAGAACCGCTCAAGAGAATTGTTGACTTAATCATTGTGGGACCTAAAGATATTGAACTGATTTTATTGATGTCATTAACTTATCTAGGAGATATTGTTTATTAAAATTCGTTTTTATATCTTAACTCCTCTATATGGATTGGTGTGAGTTGGTAGATTACTTTTAGTTTTTGCTTTGCAGTTTTTGCATTGCCATGTTTCATACCAGTGGTTGCAGTTTATCCATCCCATTGGTGCTTGATTGTTTAGTGGCTTTAGGTTGTTACTTTTGCATTTTGGGCATTGAATGTCATTATACTTCTTTATTGGTATGTATATTTCTTCTATTGGTGGAACCGTTATTAACTGGTAATAGTCATTACCTAAATCGTAGAGTACTGTTAATGCTTTCTCGAAAATCATTATCCACTGTCTATGGAGTGGTAATCTCACTGATACTCTATGGTCTCCCAGGTTTTCAATTAACTCTTCTAATGCAAAATTTCACCAATTAAGTTCAGTAGTTTTTCAAGCTTCATTTAGTGATTGATCTTATCACGATTTAAGAGTTTTGGAATTTTTACCTACTTTCTTTATAACTTTCAATTGTTTCTTGAGATAGATGCATTTGCTTGGATGCCTGCTTTATGCTTCTCAAACTTATTAACTATTATTTAAGTTGATATTTTGGGGGTGTAATTTGGGTTGTGTAATTTGTTGTTTTGGTGTTATTTGGGGAAAAGGTTTTAAGTGTTGGTATTGATATTGGGGGTAGTAATGTAAGGGTAGGTTATTGGATGAAATTAGCTCTTTTTAATATAAGTAAGTGTTTGGTTTTAATTTATGTGGTTTTCTTGAGTTTTTCATTAATTTTTGTTCCTGTTGAGATTGGGGTGTCGGTGGGTGATGTTGGTGTTGGTTTTGAGTGGGTTGTTCTTCCTAGTAGGTTTCCTAATAATATGACGGTTTGCTTTCATGTTGGTAGTGAGTTTCTTTATGGAGTGAGGGAGATAGTTGTCTTCATACCTTTGGATGAGCATGGTGTAAACGTTTATTTTATTGATTGGGTGTGGATTGGGCGGGAGGGTTGGATTGTTCATGAAGGATATGATGAGGCTGATGATGGCTATCCCGACTACTATGTTTTTACTGCTGAAACCATAAATGATACTATTAATCCCGGTGAGAGCTGCTTAATAACATTTCATGTTAGTGAACCAGTATTGGAGGGGACATATACTTGGATATTTGAAGTTACTGATGTTAAGGGGCAGACGCAAATAATCTCCCTAAACCACACATTCATAATACCGCCCCCCTCCATCACCAAAATTTTCCCAGCCTATGGAGAGCAGGGTGAAACTCTAAATGTGACGATTTTAGGTGGAAATTTCACTAAAGGATGTAATGTAAGTTTTGAACCCGTAAATGGCATTACAATAAACTCAATAACTTTCATTAATGATAGCGAGCTTAGAGTGAACATAACTATTAGTGAAAATGCAACCATAGGGCCTAGAGATGTAAAGGTAACTAATCCCGATGGTAAAAGCGATAAGCTTGAGGATGGATTTAAAGTTGTTGAAAAATGTCATAAGGCAAAAGAGATTGCTAAGGAAGCAAAGGCAATAGCTGAGAAAGCACGGGAAATAGTTAATAGAGCTAGACAAAAATTGGTGGGAGCCGAGGAAACATTAAATAATTTCAGTGCAAACCTTCAGAAACTAATAGAAAAACTAGAGAAAACAATAGGAGATATAGAGAAGCTTCTCAGCATAATTAGTGAAGTTAAAAGCAAGTTTAGGGAACTCGAGAAAGTAGTTGAGGAAGCTAAAAAGGCAGTTAATAGAGCTAGAGATACTGTAAGAAGTGTAAGGGGATCCACGGAAGCAGCCAACTTCCTTTTAAGAAAACCCCTCTCCTCCGCCCTCAAAACATTAGAAGCAGCCCTCAAGAACATGGAGAGCTCTTTAAAAGCCATTCAATATTATCTTAAAAGCGCATCAAAAGCAATAGAGAAAGCTGATGAAATAGCTAGTAAGGCTAAAGAATTAATTGAAACATTGAAAAACTCGATTAGTAAAGCCAAGAAATTCCTCGAAGAAATCAATGAATTAAAAGATACAGTATTAAAATCCGCCAAGAAAACCCTCTTAGATGCAGAGAAGGAAACTGAGAATGCAGAAAAAGCTGCAGAGGAAGCGGGATTGGCGGCGGAGAAGCATGATGTTGAAGCTGCCCTAAAAGCTCTAGAAAAAGCTAGGAAAGCTGCCCAAAGAGTAGAGGAGAAGTCTTTGGAGATAGAGAAACTTGTAGAGAAAATGGTGAATAAGGTTAATGAATTGAATAAAGCTGCTGAAGCAATTCAAAAATCACTAAGTGAAATTGAAGATACCTTAAATTCCTTTGAAAATGAGGTTAATAAAATAAAGGATAATGTCATTAAAATGCTAGATAATGCAAAAAACATTTTTAGATATATCAAGAAGGTTGCAGATCAAATTGGTGGATGGGGAACGAAGCTTTTAGCGAAAATTGCTTCTGCTGCTGGATGGATAGCTAAAGCAGCTTTAGCAGTAGTACTAGTTGTTTCATTAATTCCAGAGCTTATAGCATGGCTTGCATCACTACTAAAATTTGCACCAGCACTAGCTCCAGCAATTGCCTTCCTCACAATTCCATCCATTCCAGCCCTAAGACATGTTCAGTGGAAGATTGGAGTTAAACTAGGATTAATTGCGGGACTGCCATCCATAATACTTTTAGCTGCAACTTTAACTCCACCAATATTTCTCATATACAGTTCAACTGAAGCAATAATTCTAACAGCATTCTCAATCACAATTATAGCTGCCATTCACATAGCTATAGGACTAATTTTCACAGCACTATACAGGAAACTGCCAAGTGAAAAACCAATAGTAAAGGGAGCATTTCTAGGCCTAATAATATGGGTCATAAATTTAATTTCAGCTCTCAATAACCCAGAACTTCTGCTCACAATACTAAATTTCATTGGAAGCATTCTCTATGGCATAGCACTGGGCTTAATATGGACCAGATTAAATGAGAGCACTAATGAATCAAGCTTAAATCGACAAGTATAGAGATAAATTGCTACTCTATTCAAACACCACTTAAACATAGATCACCTAGACATACACCACTGAGAAATTGCTCCCAAGTAATAGTAGTGTGGGAGAGCTCAATATTTATGAATTGAGAGAATTACTCTGAGCATCAGAGGCCTAGAGGAATTTAAGTAATTCCACTGATTAATGCATTTAACTTCTCTCTGAACTCATTCCATGAGGCCACTGTTAATGGTCTAGATATTTTCCTCCCAAACACTTCCATGTTTTTTAGGCCGGATCCAGTTAAAATGCATACTACAATTTCCCGCCTATCAACTTCATTCAATTCTATTAGCTTTCTAAGTGCTGCTATGGTTGTTGCTGATGCTGGTTGGACGAGTAGGCCCTCTTTTTTGGCTAGTAGTTTTTGTGCTTCAATTATTTCTTCATCTGATACTTCTACTGCTAGGCCTTTGCTTTCATTTATTGCTTTTAGTGCCTGGTTTCCGCTTGCTAGGAGCGGGTTTGGATTTGATATTGAGTGGGCTATGGTTTCTGGTTTTGGCCATGGCTTTATTGGCTGCTTTTCCTTGAATGCCTTTACTATTGGTGCACATCCACTGCTTTGGACGCATACTAGCCTTGGAAGCTCATCTATTAATCCCAGTAGGTGTAGCTCCTTGAATCCCTTCCATATTGCTGTTATGTTTCCTCCACTGCTAACTGGAACTATTACTGTGTCTGGTGGATTCCAGTTTAATTGCTCGCAGATTTCGTATGCAATTGTTTTTTGCCCTTCAATTCTCATTGGGCTGTCTGAGTGTACTAGGTAGACTTTATGGTTTAATGCCATTTCAAACATCATTTTGTAGAGCTCTGGATATGGTAGCTTGACTGATAGTACTGTTGGCTCATAAATTAGTGTTTGCAGTATCTTCCCTATTGGTGTGCCATGTGGTATTAGTATTATGCATTTTAAGTTTGCTTTGGCTGCATAGGCAGCTAGTGAGGCTGCCATGTTACCTGTGGATGTGCATCCAACTATTTTGGCTCCAATTTCTAGTGCCATGCTCACACCTATGCTTGAACCTCTATCCTTGAATGATCCTGTTGGATTTCTACTTTCATCCTTGAAGTATAGGTTTTCCATATTGAGTTCAGCTGCTAAATTGCTGCTTTTAATTAGGGGTGTTCCACCTTCACCTAAACTAATTGTTTTCGATTCATCTGTGACTGGTAGGAGCTCCCTATATCTCCACAAGCTCCGCTCCCTCTTTGAAAATAGCTCCCTTGAAATCTTGTTTTTCAGCTCTTCATAATTGTAGGTTACGTGGATTGGTTCATTGCAGCTCATGCATCTGAAGGCATGGCTATTTAATGGGAACTTTCTTCTGCACTTAGTGCACTCCATGTGGAGGGCATAGGATTTCATGATCCATCTAGAGTAGATTATGGTTTGTGGAGTTAAAATGCTCTGCTGAGCTTTAATGTTGAGGGATTGTGGATTTCAATTTGATCTGCAATTTCATGTACTGCTTAGCTGGTGAGGTTCATGTATCTTAGCTCTCTCTCCTGCTTTTCCCTCACAATTTCCTCTATTTCAGCTGCTTTTTGGGGGTCTATGTAGCTTATTAGGGTGGCTAGTGTTTTTGCTGATTCCGCTCTATCTACTGGAATTTGAAATGTTATTGCCTTATATTTTTCAGTGTCCACGTCTTCTTCATTTGCAATTTTAATGTATAGGTCTCTGAAGTGGCTGGGTGGCATTAGGCTTATTAGGATTTGGGCTTTCTCCCCGATTGCCTCTGTGAAGTTTAGTAGTTGATCGGTGTTTGGGTAGATTAGGGCTCTTATGTTTTCCCGCATTCTGCCCTGCTTTAACCTTATGATTAGCACTGCTATTAGCTGCTTAACTTCTACTTTTACGTGTGCTTCTACTGGTAGGTCTACATTGAACTTGGATTTTGATGGCAGAATTATGAATGGTAATCCTTCATCTGTTACTCCGAAAATATATATGGTTCTCGACTGCTCAACTATTTGGCTTAATTCCATCAATTAATCACGTCCACTCACCTATGCAGGTTATTGGCTATTAAATTTAACTGTCCATTATTGCAGTTGTGCTTATTGTTGGGCTCCAGTACCATTGATCGATCATTTTCTTTGGAGGCTTTACTTTTTCTCTTCCAATTCTCATTAGGGGCTTGGTGAGGTGCCTATGTGCTCTTGGGGGTGGCAGGTATATTGCTTCCAGAATTTTCCTCGGCTTAACTGCTATTTGCTTTGTCAAGTTTTTTGATTGATACTTGCATTTTGGACACTTATACCCCTTATTTCTCCCAGCTGACTTCATTGTTTTACCGCATTTTGGGCATTTCGGGTTTCTCTGCTCTATTATGGTTGTAAGCTTGATGATTGCAAGTTTCTCCACATTTATTGTTAATTTGCTGTTTACAGTTATTTTGGCTCCCCCATAAACTTCTATTAAATCTCCTGGCTCGAGCTGTCTCGCTATTTTGGTGAGCTGTCCTGTTGGCTTGTATACTGCGCAGTCTATGGTTGATGTTTCATCGGATATTTTCAGTATTACGTGTCCCCCAGTGAGAATTATTGGCTTCTCTACTACTGTTCCCCTCACGATTACTGAGTCGTATGGCTTTACTTGTGAGATCTTGCTTATCCTCTTTAGGTGTGCATCTGTCCCCTGATTCGTCCTATATATTATCCATCGGTCTACTGGCTCACCTATTCTAAGCATTTTAAATGCTTTAACTAGAATTTCCGGGTTTTCACCTCTAATTCCCAGTAGTACTGGGTCTGGCCCCCTCGGCGTTATTAGTATTCTTCCTGTTTCTGGGTCTATGTTATTGAATGTTTCTCCCCGAAAGGCCTTGTCCATTTCTATTACTGATTTAGGATCTACTTTTCTCGGTTTACCCCAGTTTTCCGGTTTTCTATAGGCTAGTAGCTCATAGGTGTAGTCCTTGTTTTCCAGTGTTTCACCTATTGCTGCTAGTGCCCCTACTAGTCCAATTTCGCTTTTAAATGTCCAAGCCTTAATGCCGAGCTCCCCAACTAACCTCCTTGCTTCACTCGTCGTTACTAGGGTTTGTTGGGCTTTTTCCGAGAATTTTCTGAGTTTTTTGGGTACTTCTCCTATTAGTACTGCTATGGCTGGGCTTGTTTTGGAGTGGTGTAGGTCTGCTGATTCAATTACTTTTCTTATGGCTTTATCGATCACTTTTTCTTTGAGTTCTTCACTTACTTGGACTCTTATACTTACTGCTCCATTCCCCCTAGTCTTCCATGGTATGTTTGGATTTAATCTTATTAGGTTTGGATAGTCAATGAACTTGATGTTTAGCTTTAATAGCTCTTCTACTATGAGGGCTCCGGTGTAGGTTGTGCATCCTCTTCTCGGTGAATCGGTATCATCTATTCCTATGTGAACTTTATATTGCTTCAATGCTATGCTCCTAGGAAAAAGTTGATGTTTAATTTATTTGGATTAGGTTTTCTTTCTCCCCTCAACTACTATCATTGTTAGGGTTGATCTGACCTTGTCTAGTCTCCTTATTTTCCAGGTTATGATTTCCTTTAGCTTGTCTAGGTCGTCTGCCTTCACTTTCACTATTACGTCATATACTCCGTAGACTATATATGCTTCCTCTACTCCCTCGACTTTCATTAGCTCATTTACCACTTCTTCTTCTGCACCTATTTCTGCATTTATTAGGACGAATGCAAGTGTCAATTTTTCACGTCTCCGTTTACTTGTTTTCTCAGTTACTTTTAAGAGTTAGGGTTTTTATTGGTTTTTGGTGTTCCTATTGAGTTTTAAACTGTATGTTTTACATTTACATCATTGCGATCCCCACAAGTGTACTTCTCTTAAGCTCAAGAGGTTTGGCTACGTCACTTTAACTGGTAGTGTTAGGGGGGTTCCGCGTGGAGCAGTTATTTTAAATCCCTTTGCTGAGAGGGTTCTGTGTCCAATTGATAGGGTTTATGCTGCTAGTAGGGGTTTGGTTGCTATTGACTGTTCTTGGAATAGAATTGAGGTGTTTGAGAGGATTAGGTTGAGGGGTTTTGATAGGAGGTTGCCGCTGCTCTATGCTGCCAATCCAATTAACTATGCTGTTCCAGGTAAGCTCAGCACTGTTGAAGCTTTCGCCTCAGCCCTCTATATTTTCGGCTTAAAGGAGCATGCCCTGAAGCTGCTCTCCCTATTTAAGTGGGGGCCCCACTTCATTGAAATGAATAGGGAGCTGCTCGAAAAATATGCTTCCGCGAAGAGTAAAGACGAGGTTGTCGAGTTTGAGAGGGAGTTTTTGAATTGGATTTTGGGGAGGGGCATGTCGGCATAGCTCACCTTCTGTTTTGCGGGATTCGGCTAGGCGGCCTACCCGAGCCTCACGCGGGCTTCATTGGCTCCTATTCGGCCTTACCCCCGCAGGTCGGCCGTTGCATCCATTCTCCCAGCATGGTCAGCGGGTTAGCTTGGCACCCATTACTGAGCGCCTTCTCGGCCCAAGTACTTGGGCCTCAGCCGCCTCATCCACATCTGCTGGGAGGGGTCTCGTTTCTGAGCCGTTGCCAGGGCTCTCGCCCTGCCCCTCACGGGGCTGCGGTCCCGCGGTGGGGGTGAGCTTCCTCAGGCACCCCGTTGCCGTAAGTGCCCGAAGCCCGCTTACCGACTTGCCCCTCCCAAGTAATAGTTCAGAAAATGCGTAATTAATGTTATGTGATTCGCCGCGCATAGCCCCCTGAAGTTTTCGCCTGGGTGTAGCTACAGCCCGACACCTCGGGCGATTGGGAGTGGCGGGCTGAGCGCCTCGACCCGAAGGTCTTGGCGCGTACACCCCCACCCCATCAACGGGGTCTTTTACCCCAGCCCTCGTCCTCAGCTAGGGGGCAGTCGCCTGCCCCCGTGCTGAGGAATGGCCGCCTCTTTTCGGGGAGGGCTTCCCGC
>CAYWZQ010000008.1:0-71348 GCA_964462875.1 uncultured Nitrososphaerota archaeon
ACCAATTTCCAACTAATTGTCACGTTGCTTCTTTTGCTTAATGAAATCTGATAAGTAAACTAGTTTCTCTGACTTTTTCTCTTTTAGGCTTTTCTTCACTATTTGAAGAAAGTTGTCTCTAACTGGCTTGTAAACTTTCTCATAAAATTTCTGCTGACTTAGCAAAGTACTTTTGCTAAACTGCTTAACATAATTTATTGCTGCTTCCCAAGCTTTTTCAAAGGGTACTTCAGCATTTATCTTGTAAATTATCTGTCTTTTGAAGTCCTCCGGTCTTTGCTCAATATTCCCTATGGTAAACCACCCTCTTGACGATATGAATGCTCCTTCATCTCCAACGTATACCATTATCTTGTCTCCCTCTCTTAATTGCTGGATTGGCTTTCCCATTCTATGCCTCTTTGCTTTAACTTGGAATTTTCCTCTGTGCTTTGCCCATGCATAGAATATTGCTCTGTTTAGTCCGAATGAGAATGCTTTTTGTATGTCTCCTGATAGTACGTAGTATCTTGCTGCTTGGAGTAGGGCCATGACTTCGAATCTACCCATGATTGGTCACTCTAAATTTATTTGCCCCGCCTTTCAGTTAAAATTATCTCTTTCCTTGATAAATGTAAAGGCTTTTAAGTTGTGTTTACTGACTTAGATTTGGTGTTTTGTATGCGGCGTGATTATTATAAGGAGACTAGGAAGTATTGGCTTGTCAATTTGGCTGCACAATTGAAGTCTCCTACGCTTGTTAGGATTGATATTAATGTGCCTGTGGTTGGCGGTAGAATTATGGAGGATAATATGAGGATAATTGCTTATGCTCATGTATTGGAGTTGATGTCTGAGTATGCTGGCTTGGTTGTGACGGCGCATCAGGGGAGGCCGGGTCAAGAGGACTTCATAAGTTTGAAGCAACATTGGATTGTTCTTAGAAAGCTTTTGCCCTCCAGCATTGACATAGAATTCATTCCTAAAGGGGAGGTGTTTACTGAAGAGACTAGGCGTAAAATTATGGAGTTGAGGGAGAAGCAGATTATTTTGCTTGATAATGTTAGGATGTTTGATGAGGAGTATAAGTTTGATCCTTCAACTTCAAGCTACATAGAGTTCTTTAAGGGCATTATTAAGAGCTGTGTTAATGATGCTATGCCTGTTTGGCATAGGGCTCATACTAGCTTGATGGCTCTCCCATATATTGCTTCAACTTGGATTGGTGTTCGCTCAGTTTATGAGTTGAAGGCTTTGAGTGAAGTATTGTCTGAGCCCGGTAATGAGTGTGGAATAATTATGGGTGGAGCTAAGCTTGCTAAGACCAAGTACTTAATCTCAATTCTCTCTAGAATGGAGGGCTTCACGGGTGGTTTGCCTGGTCAGCTCATTGCCAGGGCTATGGGTTATGACTTGGGTCCGAGGAACAATGCCTTTTTGGAGAGGAAGTTTTCTCCAGAAGTATTTGAGACTGCTAGAATGCTTGCTAGGAAGTTTAAGCTTCATCATCCAGTGGACTTCGTTGTTTGGGAGAATGGTGAGAATAGGGAGGTTTCAATTAAAGAGATGAGCAAGTGCAATGGCGTTATAATGGATATTGGAATGGAAACAGTGGATATTTATGCTGAGAAGCTTCAGGAAAAAGCTGTTAGAATTAGGGCCGGCCCACTTGGTGTTTACGAGAAAGGTTATTGTAATGGTATTGTTTTGACTAAGAGAATTGCTGGAAGCGGCCTAATATTTCTGGGTGGAGATACGACTGCTGAAATAGTGAAGTATGGGTTGGATAAAATAATTTTGAGTACTGGGGGTATAATGTGTCTTAGTGGTGGAGCTTTTCTACATGGACTTGCTGGAGAGCCTTATCCATCGGTTGACTTAATTCTTAAGCAGGGTGAGCTCCACTAAATTCCTTCTTTAAACTTTCTATACGTGTTATAGTCTATGTATTCTAGATATGGGTTTTTAACTTGCCATTCAACATTAAATTTCTCAGTTCTCCTCCTCTTCTCAATTATTTGAGGTGTTACTGTTAGTAGGTATGCATCGCTTCCGGCTCCAGATCCATAGCTCACTAAAAGTATCTTCTCGTATGGCTTTGCCATGTCAAGGACTGCTATTAGTCCTGCTGGTGATGATCCGGAGTAGAGATTTCCAAAATTACCTACTTTTAGTCCCGGTAGACATTGCTCAGTCTTGAATCCAAGCCTTTTAGCCACCTTTAATGGGAACCTAACGTTGGGTTGATGGGGTACGAAGTAATCTATGTCTTTTGGCTGCAACCTCATTTTATCCATTAACTTTCTGGCTGCCTTAATTATGTGCTTGAAGTATGCTGGTTCACCTGTGAATCTACCTCCATGCATTGGGTATTTTTGTCCATCTCTCCTCCAGAAGTCTGGTGTATCGGATGTGCATGAGTACCAGCCCTCGATTTCAGCTATGACGTCCCTATTCCCTATGATGAATGCTGTTGCTCCAAATCCAACGAAGAAGTCTAGCTCTCCTCCTGGTGCCCATCTTGGTGCTGCCTGTGAGTTGTCTGCTCCAATAACCATTGCGTAGAAGTCTTCGCCCTCATCATTCATGTACTTTGCTAGTGCAACTGCATCTTTAAGCATGCTCGTTGCAGCTTTGCATGCGAATTCGGTGTCTATTGCATCTACTCCCCTAACTCCATCACCAATGTCTTCACCTAAGTCCAGTACTTGAGCTACCTTGGATGCTATTGGCTTTACTGCATATGGATTAGATTCTGATCCAACGTATATTTTCTTGATTAGCTCTCCTTCAATTGCAGCTTGAATTAGCGCTATTTTGCCTGCTTCAACTGCAGCTGTTATCGCGTCTTCATCTAGGAATGGTACTGATCTCTCCATTCTTCCCTCTCTAATTCTAAACTTAGACGTGTATAGGCCATATGCTACTATTCCCGGCTTATCCGCATACCTATTGGGCTTGAACACTTTATATTCCATGTATGGGTAGTATTCATCTGCAAATGTAAATGTAAGTGATGATGTTGGAACAATGTCTACTGGTCCAGTTGAGCATCTCCTCCTAAATCTTGCTACGACTTCTCTCCCCTCAAACTTTGATGGATTGAACTCTTCTTCATCTCTAACTATTAGGTCTGTTAATCTACCTGGAACTCTTATGTCTCCAAATGAAATAATTCCGTATATAAATGGCTCAAGCATTTTAAACTTGTTGGTTGCTCTCCTAATTATGGTGCATACTTCAAGTACTCCCTTTTCATAGAAGAAGTTTATGTTCCTCATTTTTCCAAAGCTCGATCTACCGCACGTTCCGCAGTAGTCTCTTGGTTTAAAGTACTTTCTACCGCATAAAGTGCACTCGCTTCCCCTCAACTTGTCAGCTATATAGCTTACTCTCCTTTCAATAGGTTCAGAACTCAAGGCTTCCACCTCTCTAATATGTAGACATATGATTTAGTGCCGAAACCTTCAATTTCAACTACGAGTGCATAAGGGTTCTTACTCCTAAATTCAACTTGCCTATCGCCTGCTCTTTCAAGTAGTTGATTAAATATTTCGTGGAATTGAGCTCCACCCGTTGCTCCAAGCGGATTTCCATCGGCTTTTAGCCCTCCATTAGTGTTTACGTAGTTTTCTAGTCCATTTACGGTGTAGGTTAGTTTTCCATTTTCATAGCTTGCATATACGTGTTCCCATGCTGTCCCAGGCTTGTAAATTCCTAGGTCCTCTAGGGTTACTAGTTCCATAAGTGTTGACTGGTCATATAGTTCTGCGAGTTCAATTTTGCTTGGTTCTATACCTGCTTCACTAAATGCCTTGAATGATGCTTCTCTTGTAGCTTTAAATCCGCACTTAATGCTTCTCGAGAAGTATGATATGTAGTCTGTTGCACTCCCTCTTCCAGTAATGCATACTCCCTCATCTGCATACTTCCCAGCTGCTTTTGAGCTTACAACTACTATTGCTGATGCACCATCGGATATTGGGGCGAAGTCATATAATCCTAGAATTGTCCTCGATGCTTTCCTGGCTCTAACTACATCTTCCACACTAATTCTCCTGCCATAAAAGTGTGCTAGTGGATTTCTAGCTCCATACTCGTGGTTCTTAAATGATATATATGCTAGTGCCTTCATTAGCTTATCGTAATGCTCATCTGCTATTTCATATTTTTTGACGTAGTTTCTAAGCATTAATTCGTGGAATGCTTCTGGTGTTCCTCCAGCGTAGTAGCTCCATGGGTCTCCGAGCATCATAAGGTCATCTCTTATCTTGTCGAGTCTATCAGTCATTTTCTCTATTCCGCCTACCAGGACAACTTCATGTCTCCCTGCTTCAATAGCATTGCATGCGCAGTTCAGTGCGGAGCTGAATGATCTCAGGGTTTCCATTGGTATGTTTACCTCTAGTAGCTCTGAGATGAATCCCTCCTCTATACCGATTTTATTTGTGACTTGAAGGAAGTAGTCTGATATAAATACTGCATCCAAATCTTTCCTCTCTATTCCGGCACTTTCGAGTGCTTTTAATCCCGCTTCTTCAATTAGCTCCTCGGGATTCTTATCGTAGTGCTCGCCGAACTTGGTTCTACCAGCACCTATTATCACCGGTTTTATCGTCAATAATCGAATCCTCCTAGACTGATAGTCGAAAATAGCATATGTCCAATATTCGCTTAAAAAGTTTGCGATAGCGGTTTTAGGGTTTCTATATTATAGATTTGTTCTCGGTGGTGATATGGGGAGTTTCATTACTATAGCTGAGTGCCGTGGATTTGGTGTGCGTGTTCCTGAAGATAGCTATTTTAGCTTTTTCAATAGCCCTTATCCAGCTCATAGACTTGTATCTGCAATTGACATTTACTTCCAGTCTCATGAAGCGCTTCTGCCCGTTGATGAGGGCTTGATAGTTGATATAGATGAGTTTGAGTGTCCGAGGTATAGGAGTGATGGCAGTAAATTTGACTATGTAATTGTTGTGGGGCTAGGTGGCGGTACTGCTCTGAAGATGCTTCATGTGAAGCCTAAGGTCCGAGTTGGAGATAGAGTTTATTTGGGAGATTATTTGGGTGATCTAATTGTTTCGGGTTACTTCTTTCCTTGGTCTGATCTCCATATGCATGTTGAGTTTAGGCCTATTTCGGATGCATATAGGGCTTTGGGTGCCTATGAGCTCAACTTGAAGCCACTATTAAATCTAATTGGTGAGCCCAAGTTTAGTGGTGAATTTATTGTTTATGATGTGTTCGACCATTATATTTGGTTGAAGCCCGTAAAGAATGTGAGCGGCACGTCTGGTTTGTGCTTGTCGGTTAATGGTAAGCTTGCCTATGTTGATGGGGGCGTGCCTCATTATGGTTATGGTGCGCTACTAAATTTGGAGGCAAGTGTTAATTGCAGGGTTGAGTATCCTTGGAATGGCGTGGTCGGATTTGTACGGAGAACGGGCCGCAGCTTCTCCATATTTGATGCGAACTGTAAAGTTACTGTTAATGGCGTTGAGGTTAGGGGTGTTGGTAGCTATGTTAATAATGCTTTATTGAAGGTTGTAATGTTATCAAGCTTGGATTTTAAATGCGGCGATATAGTTAATTTGCATTTTGAATTTGATTCAAACGTCAAGCCCACTTGGCCATTTAAGTTTAGATTTTAGTTTTACTTTTTCTCAATGTGCCTGACTACTTGCTCCACTATATTCCCGCACTTAATGCACTTTTTAACTTCTATTTCAACTTCATTTCTTCGCTCAATAATGCTCTCAACCTTTACGTAGTCCTTGCAGTAGGGGCAATAAGCATAGTCCAGTACAAGCTTTCTCATGAAGTCGAGTAGCTTTCTCATTGATTTCCCTCAATTTCCATAACGATTTTCAGCAATATTGGTTTAACTCTCTCAATATCCTCTCTAGCTACAGTATGCGACATTGGGCACTCGGGATCAGGAGCGGCTCCAACCCCCTCAATATATATTATTGGGTAAATTCTGCAGCCCAGAGGTCTATTTGGATATATTGTGCATTCATTGGTTTCTGGGTTTAGGAAGAAGCAGTGTCCATTAATGTTCTTGAGCTGCCAGTATTGACCATTGTACACTGCAAACTCGGTTATCTTATAGCCGAGTGAAGTTATGCGCTTCAAGTCATCTCTCGTTAAGGGCATTTCGGTATTCCAGCAGCACTTTCCGCATTTAATGCATTTGAATGTCATCGGGCACTTCCCATAAATTCCTTTATGTCCACTAATTTTAGCTTTAGCTTGCTTAGAAAAAGGAGAAATATTGTTGCTTAAACTTACTCTTCAATAACGGTTATTGCTTGGCTTGGACACTGAACTTCGCATGCCTTGCATCCTATGCATTGATCAGCATTAACTGGTACTGCTTTGCCCTCCTTAATTTCGTAAACTCCTACTGGGCATACTTGAGCACATGTGCCGCATCCAACGCACTTTTCTGTGTCCACCACTGGCTTGGGCATTAATATCACCTTAGAGCTTTAAACTCACTTTCCTTTTAAGTTTTTTCAATGCCCTAAATTATTTCTGAGAGTTCGGCTAGTTTTCTTTCCAGCTTTGCTCTTGCTTTTCGAAGTTCCTTCTCTCTTCTCCTCTTCATGTCCTCATATGTTCTTCTAGTAATTCTTCTGGCCGAATACTCCCTTTCCAAATAAATTAAACCCTTAGCTGCTTCCTCCAACTCCTTTTCTGTTTTCTCCAGCTCGAGAATTGCTTTTTTAAGCTTGTTGCTTTTCTCAGAAATTTTGCTTTTTAGTTCACTAAGCTTGCTATTGCATCTGCTTAGCTCTATTGAGAGCTCTCTGCTCCTTGCTCTATAGATTTTTCTCGATATCTTCTTCCTTCTCCAGCTTTCCTCTATTCGAATGGTATCTAATAGTATTCCAATTTTTTCAGCATATGTTTCTTGGAGATCTTTTATGTTTGAAATGAGCACTTTCTCTTCAACTAGTACTGGTGGTGCCCTTTTAATTGTTCTTCTTAAGTATATTGTTGCTCCAATTATTGCTCCAATTATGGTGTACGTTATTATGTATGTTGGTATTTCAAATCTGCTTGGCGGTGCCTTAAATTCTAATTTCGCTTTTAAGCCGCTGTAGTATGTTCTAGTGAAGTTCGTGAATTCATATGTTGCGTATTGCTTACTGAAGTACTTTGGTTTGACTCCTGAGTATGATAGGATTTCTCCTCCCTCTTCGATTTTCATGGTGATTATGTACTGGTCGATTGGGTAGTCATAGAATGGGTCTATTGGTACGCTGATCACTTTTCCATTTGTGATCCACTCTTCTCTCATAAGCTCGTATTCAATGAACACCCTGTATTTCCAGTCTTTTTTAATGTTTATTCTAGGTTTAATTGTTAGAATTGTGCTTTCATTTTCGGTTTTGACTTCATATCCTATTGATCCAAAATCATCTCTCACTGATGTGATTTTGGTGCTTAATGGTAGTGTTAGCTTGAAGCCTGTGTTTGAAGCTATGTCTCTTAGTCCCTCATTGGTGATTATGAGTTCATCGAGAATCTTGACTGCACCGTTAAATTCAACTTTCCTATTGAGCTTGCTGAAGCGTATTTGGTGCCCAGCTATTGAGAATGATGCTATAAATGTAGTGTTCGTTTTTGCTGGTAGTGGTGTCTTCATGTACTCGGCTACATCCCTTCCATCGATCTTTGTAGTTGTCGTGTTAGGTACTATTAGGGTTAGAGTTATCATGTCTGGCGGTAACTTCACTATTGCTTTGCATTGTGTTATATTGATGTCGGTTGACGGGTATAGGGGTACTGCCAACTTTACTTCAGTTGGCCCTGTTGGAGTTATCACTTTTATCATGCACATTTTCACTTTGAACTTGAATGGTGTAGTGTAGTTGGGGAGTTTTACAATCATTTTATATGTGAAGTTAGTTGTCTTGTGCAATGTTATTGGCAATTCTTCGCCGCGCTCTGTAAATGCTGAAATGCTATACATTTTCTGTAGGTAAATGAGGGGAATGTAGTAGGTGAAATTACTTATGTATCCGCTTTCAATTTCAATTTCATCTACTATAAGGGTGTAGCTTGACTTTGCATCTATTGTTCTGAGAATCTTGATGTTTAATTGCCTTTGGCATATTACTCCGCTTAGTGCTATTGTAAGTATTGATGTAAGTATCAGGGCTGATGCAATTAAGTGTGGGTGTCTATTCATCGCTGCTTCACCTAGTCAAAAGTAAGTGTTGGATTAAGACTTATAACTATGATGCCTTGCTCATAGTTTTATTGGCTAATGCTATGGTTAATGATCTTTTGCCTTTCTTCCATATTGAGTGAATGCTTCAAAAACTCTATTTGGTTTATTTAGAGATTAGAATAGTGGTGTCTAAATGGCTGGGGAGCCCTTTGTCCATCCATATCTGCCGAACTCCTCGCCCAAAATTAAGGAGGAGATGATGAGGGAGCTCAATATTGAGAGCATTGATGAGCTATACTCGGATGTTCCTGAGAAGGTTAGGTTGAAGCGTGAGCTTAATGTGCCGGGGCCAATGTCCGAGTATGAAGTGTACCGCTACATTAGGGGATTGCTGTCGAAAAATGTCAATTTCTTTGAGATGCCCATGTTTCTTGGTGGTGGATGCTGGCCCCACTATGTGCCGGCGCTGGTCAAGGAGATCGTTAGGAGGTCTGAGTTCCTAACCTCCTATACGCCATATCAACCCGAGATTTCGCAGGGTATGCTTCAGGCGCTTTTTGAGTATCAGAGCTTGATATGCGAGTTGACTGGTATGGACGTTGCCAATGCCTCCATGTATGACTGGGCCACTGCGCTAGCTGAAGCTGTGCTCATGTCTGTTAGGGTTACTAGGAGACGGAAGGTTTTAGTGCCGAGGACCATTCATCCGGAGAGGAAGCTAGTGCTCAAAACTTATACTGCTCCACATGGAATCGAGGTGATCGAAGTTGATTATGACAGGGAGACTGGCTTCATGAACCTACATTCTCTCGAGGAGCATGCATCTAATGAGGTTGCGGCGGTTTATGTTGAGAATCCATCGTATTTAGGATTTATAGAGGTCAATGTTGAGGAGATAGGTGAGGTAGCCCATAAATATGGTTCCCTCTACATTGTAGGCGTTGATCCGATTTCTCTAGGAATATTGGAGGCCCCCGGCAATTATGGTGCTGACATTGTTGTTGGAGAAGGGCAGCCCCTAGGTAATCCCATGAATTTTGGTGGTCCAATGATCGGAATATTTGCATGTAGGGGTGAAATGAAGCTCATTAGGCAAATGCCTGGCAGAATAATTGGTATGACCACTACTCTAGATGGTTCTCACAGGGGCTTTGTAATGGCCCTTCAAACTAGGGAGCAGCATATTAGGAGGGAGAGGGCTACATCTAATATTTGCACTAATGAGGCTCTATGTGCAGTTGCAGCTGCAGTTTATCTCTCTCTACTTGGTCCAAGGGGGTTGAGGAAGCTCTGTGAAACTATAATGTACAATTCGCACTACGCTATGAAGAGGATATCTGAAATTGATGGTGTTAGGGCTCCACTGTTTAAGGCCCCGCACTTCAAGGAGTTTGTGGTCAATTTTGATGATACTGGTATTGGAGTTGAGGAGATTCATAGGAAGCTTTTGGAGCGTGGCTTCCATGGCGGTAAGCCTATTAAAAAGGAGTTTCCAGAGCTCGGTGAATCTGCATTATACTGCGTGACTGAGATGCATAAGAGGAGTGATATTGATGGGCTTGCTGAAGCATTGAGGAAGATGATTTGCGGGAGGTGATTTGTCATGTTTAGGCAGGCTAGGTGGTATGAGCCATTAGTGTTCGAGCTTTCCCGTCCGGGTAGGATTGGGCATTTGGTTCCTGAAGCTGATGATGAGGTTAAGAGGGTTGCTGGGGATGTTCTAAGCACTATACCTGAAAAGTTGAGGAGGAAGGAGCTTCCACTCCCCGAGCTCTCGGAGGTTGATGTGGCTAGGCACTTTATTAGGCTTTCGCAAATGAATTATGGAGTTGATTCAGGTCCATATCCCCTCGGCTCTTGCACCATGAAGTATAATCCGAAGATTAATGAGGAGCTTGCAGCCCTAGATGATGTTGCCTGGATTCATCCATATCAGGATGAGAGTACTATTCAGGGTGCATTGGAGCTCCTCTATAAGGTTGAGAAGTGGCTTGCAGAGATAACTGGAATGCATCGAGTAACTCTTCAGCCCGCAGCTGGAGCTCATGGTGAGTATGTTGGGTGCCTCATCATAAGGGCTTACCACAGATTTAAGGGGGAGAAGCAGAGAGATGAAATGATCATTCCCGATAGTGCTCATGGAACGAATCCTGCTAGTGCTGCTATGGCTGGCTTCAAAGTTATTGAGATACCTTCGGCTCCAGATGGCTGTGTTGATTTGGGGGCTTTGAAGGCAGCTGTATCCGATAGGACTGCTGGCTTAATGCTAACCAACCCCAATACACTTGGAATTTTTGAGGAGCACATATTGGAGATCGCGGACATAATCCATGGCGTTGGGGGCCTACTATACTATGATGGAGCTAACTTGAATGGTATAATGGGTAAGGTTAGGCCTGGGGATATGGGATTTGACATAGTGCACATTAATGTCCATAAGACATTTTCAACTCCTCATGGTGGCGGCGGCCCAGGAGCTGGACCTGTTGGGGTGACTAGGGAGCTTGAAAAGTTCCTTCCAGTCCCAGTTATAGAGTTTGATGGTAAGCGCTACTACTTGGACTACGATAGACCTTATTCCATAGGCAAGGTTAGGTCATTCTATGGAAACTTTGCGGTACTAGTTAAAACTGCTGCATACATACTTTCCATGGGGGCTAGAGGGCTTAAAGAGGCTGCTGAGCTCTCCGTTCTCAATACAAACTACTTCTTGAAGAAGATCTCTGGCGTTAAAGGCTATTCGCTGCCGTATTCTCCAAGTAAACCTAGAAAGCATGAGTGCGTATTGAGTGCAGAGCCTCTTCTCAGAGATACTGGTGTAAGGACCATGGATGTGGCTAAGCGATTGCTGGATTACGGTTTGCATGCTCCAACAATATACTTCCCATTGATAGTCAAGGAGGCTCTCATGATAGAGTTCACCGACACTGAGTCTAGAGAGAACATTGACCTTTACGCTGAGGTATTGAAGAAGATAGCTAATGAGGCATATAGCGATCCATCAAAAGTCACTTCAGCTCCAACCAATACTTCGATTGAGAGGTTGGATGATGTCAAAGCAAGCCATCCGAGAACCATGTGCCTGTCCTGGAGGATGTATAGGAAGAAGTTTGGTGGGTAGTCTAGGGATTAGCCTTGAAAGTGACTTTCCTCCTCTTCTCTTCATTAAGGGAGATTGCTGGTAAGAGTAGAATTATCATTGAATTGCCCTCTAGTGATGTTTCATTAATTGAGGCGATCGAGGAGCTCGCTGAGACTTTGGGCGAAGTGTTTAGGCGCAGAGTTTTCGGAGATGAGCTGGAGCTGAGCGACGGTATTGAGATTGCTGTAAATGAGGTTCGAATATCAAGGAATGAAGTTCGGCGCTACAAGGTTAAGAGTGGAGATGTGATCGCAATTTTTCCACCTGCTTCAGGTGGTTAGTTCGCCGATTAGCTGTATTGGTGTTGCATTAACAATCTTCACTTTAACCCATTTTCCAATGGCATTTTCTTCTGCCTTTAACACTACCAGCCTGTAGTTTTCAAGTCTTGCTTTAACGGTGTTTCTTCTCCCTGGGTCTGTGATTAATGCCCTCTCTATCCTTCCAATGTATGGTTTATTCCTTTTCAATCCTATTTTCATTGATAGGCTTGCCACAATCCTGGATCTTTTCTTCTTTATGTGCTCGGGTATCTGTGGCATCGATGCAGCCTCGGTGTGGGGTCTTGGAGTGTATCTTGAGACGTGAACTTTATCGGGTTCGACTTTCTTGAGTAGTTCAATTGTATTTTGAAATGCTTCTTCATCTTCAGTGGGGAATCCCACAATTATGTCTGTTGCAATGAATCCCTCTGGGAATTTGCGTCTGAAAGTTTCTGCGAGCTCTATGAAGTCTCTTGAGGTATACTTCCTCCTCATAAGCTTTAGTATTCTATCATCACCGCTCTGGACTGGTATGTGGAAGAATTTGTAGACTTTGGGGTGCTCGTAGACTTCCATTAGCTCATCTATGATTTTGAGTGCACCATTTGGTGTCATCATTCCAATTCTTATCATGAAGTCTCCCGGTATTTCAGCTACTTCTCTTACGAGTTCTGGCAGTGTTCTGCCAATATCTAGTCCGTAAACTGAGGTATCTTGGGCTGTTAACCTAATCTCTTTAGCTCCATCCCTAACGGCGCATTTTACGGCTTCAACTATCTTCTCAACTGGGTAGCTTCTAAGCCTTCCCCTTGCAATTCTAACTATGCAGTAGCTGCAGTTTCCTAGGCAGCCCTCTGCTATTGGAACTGTGAACTTGATTCCATCCATGTATTTGGGAAGCATTGTTCTCTTTTCACCGATCAGTTTCACGATCCTCTTCGGCGATGAAATGACGTCCACTATATCCTCGATGAGTTGGGGTGCTATCATTGATGCTTCAGGCGCTATTTTAGCTATTAGAGCTGGTCTAGCTTTAGCCATGCACCCCGTAACTATTAATTTAAATTTCAGTTTTCTCCTGAGCTTCTCAAGCTCAATTAGCTTTTGAACCATCTTACGCTCACTTTCACTCCTAACAATACATGTATTGAGTATCACGGCTCCCGCTTCATGAATACTGTCAACTAGTTGATACCCTGCCTTTAAAAGCAAGGTTTTCATTATATTTGTGTCTGCTAAATTTGCTGAGCACCCATAGGTCTCAATGTATACTTTCATTTTCATCCTCAACCACGTATTTACTGCTCCCTCAAATATTTTATACCCGTCTTCAAGTCAAGTATTCATGTCGGGTCTAAGGAAAAAGCTGTTTCTGACCTCTTTTTCAAGTATTCAACTAAAAGAATGCTTTTTTAGGGTTCATCTTTTTCCATTTTCCTTTTTACTTTGGATTGATTGGGCTTTCGTAGCTTGGTCTCCGTAAATTTGTATTACATATGAATTACGCTAGTACTATCTATTACTAAGTTTGTCCTCTCAAACAACTTATTTAGGGGGGAGATGGGTGAAAGTGGTGGTTGCCAGGGTTCCAGAAGCTATTCTTCGTGAAATAGATCTTTTGGTGAAGACTGGTAGGTATTCGTCTAGAGCTGAAGTTATTAGAGTTGCTGTGAGGGAGCTTATAAGGAAGGAGCTTTTCAGTGCTCGTACAGCACTGAAAATGTACGGTTAATTTTAATTTTAAGTCATTTGTACTGTAGCATTATGCTTTTGATGTTGCAAATTACATTAATTAATTTTTGTCTTTAAGTTAGATTTGGGTTATCTGAAATGTATGATTTTGAAGTTGAGCATATAGCTTCTGAGATTAAGCGTAGGGGTGCGAAGCGCGTTTTACTTCAATTTCCAGATGGATTGAAAAATTATGCCTTAAAAGTGGTTGATGATTTGCAGGCTATGTGTAATGGTGTTATTTTCATAGTGTCTGCTGATCCTTGTTATGGTGGTTGTGATGTGGCTGTCGATGAGGCTTCGAGGCTAGGCGTCGACTTAATAGTTCACTTTGGACATACTCCATATCCAATGCCTATTGCCTCCAAGCTGCGTGTTCCAGTAATTTATGTCCCGGCTTATTCTATGATTTCAGTTGATGATGTTGCTAGGAAAGCTGGATTAATGCTTAGGGATAGGGGTTTTCGTAAAATTGGCTTGGTGGCAGTTTTGCAGCATATCCATGTACTGGATAGAGTGCGTTCTCTGCTGGAGGATGAGGGCTTTAAAGTAGTTGTTGGGGGTAGGTGTGGTGCTGGGCTTTTTAATGGGCAGATTTTGGGCTGTGATGTTTGCGCTGCTCTTTCGGTTATGGGTGATGTTGAAGCTTTCCTGGTTTTAGCTGGTGGAGATTTTCATGCTCTCGGTGTGGCATTAGCTACGGGTAAACCTGTTTTTGTGGCTGATCCTTATAGGAATGAGTGTAGATGTATTGATGGCTTGGTTAGAAAGGTTTTGAGCTTGAGGTGGTTTAACATAGTTAGGGCTTCGGAGGCAGAGGTGTTTGGTATTGTTGTTGGAGTTAAGCCTGGTCAGGCTAGAATTGAAGCTGCATTGAGGGTTAGAGATTTCATTCTGAGTAGGGGGCGTAAGTGCTATTTGATCGCCGCTAGGGAGATTAATCCCGAATCGCTTCTACCTTTCCATGGAATTGATGCTTTTGTTATAGCTGCTTGCCCCAGAATAGCTATTGATGATGGCCGCAACTTTAAGAAGCCAGTGCTAACCATTGGTGAGCTCAAAATAGCTCTTAGCGGTGAGCGGCCTAGTTACTCGAAGATTTTTCTGGGTGATATGGTTGGTGGAGATAAGGCGGCTGAGGCATCTGGAGATAATTCTCGAATTAGTTGAACCCCATCCATCGCCAATCCCCTCACTAGAACAGTACACCATTTCCGCTAGGGCTGCCGCCCAAGTTTTATGGTTCGCAGCTAAGCGGTATGACGATGTAATTGGGAAGTTGGTGCTTGATTTTGGTTGTGGAACTGGTAGATTGGGTATTGGTGCTGCTCTTTTGGGTGCAGATTATGTGGTTGGAGTTGATGTTGACTTGAAGGCTTTGGAGGTAGCTCGCCTCAATGCAGTTAATGTTGGCGTTGATGATAAAATTAATTTCATCCATGCATCAGTTGAATGCGTGCCAATTAGGGGTGATACTGTTATTCAGAATCCACCGTTTGGTGTTCAAAAGAGGGGTGCTGATAGGGTGTTTTTGGAGGCTGCGGTTGAGGCTGCTAATGTCATCTACTCCATACATAAGGCTGGTGAGCAGAATAGGCGCTTTATAGTTAGTTATGTTAGTGAGCTGGGTGGAGTGGTGACTGACATATTGCCCTTAGTAATTGAAATTCCTCACATGTTTGATTTCCATACTAAGAGATGGCACAAGGTTAAAGTGGATTTGTATAGAATAGTGGTTAGAAGGTAGTGTAGCAATTGAACAGTGGTGCGAGCTATGGAAATGGTGCAGAGGAGATTTGTGCTTCCAGGCGAGTTTCTCGGTGTAATCGAGGAGTTCATTCCTGAGGATGGGACGTATGAGGAGAATGGGAACATATATTCCGCTATTGCTGGTGAGGCGATATACGATTATGGGAGTAGAGTGGTGGTCGTTAAGCCATATCGCGGAGTAGATTTACCTATACCTAGAGCTGGAGATGTGGCAATTGGGCTTGTCTATGACGTTAAGGATGAAATTGCAATGGTACGGCTTTTCCTCATTGAGGGGAAGGCTAGGCCATCATCTCACTTAACGGGCTTCCTACATATAGCTCAGGTTTCAGCTAGGAAGAAGTTCAATAATATGTTCGAGGCCGTGAGGTATGGGGATATTGTGAGAGTTAAAATATTGAATTCATGGCATCCATACCAGTTGACAACTAAGGGAACAAATTTAGGTGTCATATTTGCTAGGTGCAGCCGCTGTCTTTCACCTCTAATTAAGAGGAGGGATAAGCTTTTCTGCAGGGATTGTAGAGCTTATGAGTCAAGGAAGATTGCCTCAGACTATGGAGGTGTGAAGTTAATTGAGGAGAGCGGTTGAGCGGGTATTTAAGGTGAGCGTCTCAAGTGAGGAGGAGCTTTTAGAGCTGGTTGACGCCATTTGTAATAAGCTGAGCTTCGTGGACTTGAACATAACGTGTAGGGCTAGGGTGATTAAGATTCATGTTAGGGGTTCTCACAGTGATGTTAGGAGGGCTGCTGGCCTGATCAAGGAGATAGTTTCCATGTCGAGGAGGAAGTCGAGGCTCAGGCTTATGGGGATAAACGTTTTTGAGGCTAGGGAGCTTTCTAAGGAGGCTGGTATGGCAATTTCACTTGAGCTTTTGGCTGAGGCTTTAAGGCTTAGAGGCTTTAACTGTAGAGTTGTTGAGAGTAGAGTTGAGACGAATGCGGGTGAGGATGTGGTATTTGAGGTTGCTAGGCTGATTGGGGCTGCATATGAGGGATTGCGCTTTGAAACTAGGTCGTCGAGTGTGAAGAAGTTGCTGGCTTTGGCTTCAAGTGCTTCGGGTCATGATGTTTGGACGGTAATTGGTGTTGCTGAAGAGTTAAGGCTTATTAGACGTAATGATAGTGGAATGCTTATTCCTCTTAGAGACTGGAAGCAAGCTTTAAGTGTGCTTATTGATGCTTTGAAGAGGGCTGATGTAAATGAGTATGTTGAGATTGAGGATTCAGACCTAAAGTTTTAATCTGAGTTTATTATCATAGTTCGATGCGGAGGTTTTGGGGTGAGTAGGGTTAAGATATTAAAGCTGACTGAGAAGTCCCTTGAACTGGAGCTTGAGGGTGAAGATCATACTCTCTGTAATGCTCTATGCAAGGAGCTCTTTAATGATGAGCACGTAGTTTTTGCTGCTTATCATATAGATCATCCACTTGTGGGTAAGCCTAGAGTTTATGTTGAGACTGATGGTAAGGATCCTATTCAAGCAGTTATTGAGGCAGCTGAAAGAATTAAGTTGAATGCTCTTAAGTTTAAGGAGCTTTTTTCTGAAGCACTTAAGTCAGCTGGTAAATTATGAAGGTGAAGAGTGAGCTTAGCAGTGTTTTGCTTGATAAGGGGCTTGCGGAGCTTGGAGACTGTCTATTGAACTTTCTTGTCTCTGCTGCTAAGTCCAGGGTTTTGGGAAGGTTTTGTGGTGAGCGAGTTCCTAATAAGGTTTTGGTTTTAGCTTTGGATAAATCTGGTTTGAGGTATCTTCTTCCTAAGAGGCTTAAGCCTCATGCGAGGAGCAATGCTGTTGAAGCCTTAATTGCTTATGCTTGGCTCATGAGGGTGATAACGATAGATGAGGCTATTGATATATTGGCTTCTAGGCTATCTATTGATGCAGGCACCTTCAATTCCTATGTTGATGCAGTGGCTGAGCTGGTAAGGGTTATTAAGGGGAGGATTATTGGTGAAGCTTGAGACTAGAATTGCCGCTTTTTCCTATGTGAGGCCGGTTTTGATTTGCGTGGTGTATAGGGGTGGCTTGTGGCTTGATGGTGTGCTATCTAAAATTGTGGGGGAAAATTTGTTGGATGAGTTGGTGTCGCTGATCAAGTCTTCATCGCACTATGATCAGGTTAATTACGTGATGTTGGATTATCGGGGCATGGGTTTTCATCCCCCTCATCTTAAGATGCTTTATGACGCATTGAAGCGGCCTATTATAGTAGTGGGTGATGAGGCTTTTCCCGGTTCCAAGTTCTTTGGGGAGTTTAATGTTTACGTGGCTTTTATTGGAGTTGGCTTGGATGCGGTTAGGAAGCTTTTGAAGTTGACTTTTAGGGGTTTTTCCTTTCCGGAGCCTCTTAGGGTTTCGAGAATGCTAGCGTTAAGCCTATTAGATGCTATGACATCTTAATTAGCTAGCTTAAGAGGCGAAGGAAAATGGAGTTTTGCCCTAAATGTGGCAGTATGATGAGGCCTAGGAGGGAGGCTGGGAAAGTAGAGCTCTACTGTCCTAACTGCGGCTATGTTAAGGGTATCGGGGATGCTGCTTCAAGTTATAGATTTGTTAAGGAGATAAAGCATGCCCCTGATAAGGGTATAATTGTTGTTGATGAGAGCAAGCTTCCAAGGGTTCTTCCAGTGACTAGGGCTGAGTGCCCTAAATGCGGGAATACTGAGGCTTACTGGTGGATGGTTCAGACTAGGAGGGGTGATGAAGCTCCAACTCGATTCTTTAGGTGCACTAAGTGCGGCTATACTTGGAGGGAGTATGATTAGTGGTTGGGGATGGAGAGCTTAATGCTAGGTCTAGTATTGAGGATAAGGTTGAAGCATTAGCTCTTCTACTTGAGAAGGCTGTTGAGGTGGCATTGGAGGTAGAGGAGAGGGTTCCATTCTATATGAATGCTAGGGCTTATGCTCATAAGCTGAGGGTGATGATTGAAAATGCCCTCAGCTTATCTAAGAGCATTTTAGATGAAGTTAAGGGGAGTATATAAATAGTAAGGCGCATTATTCTCTATCTTGGAGGTGCCAATTTGTTTAGAGCTGTAGTGACGAGCGCTAAGCTCTGGAAGGGTATAATAGCAGCGGTTTCAGAGCTAGTTGATGAGGCTAACTTCATCATTGCTCCAGATGGATTGAGACTTAGAGCTATGGATCCCTCACATGTTGCAATGGTTGAGCTCGATCTCCCCCCAACAGCATTTGACGAGTACGAGTGTGATGAGGAGACTGTGATCGGCGTTAACTTCGATGAGTTCAATAAGCTACTTAAGAGGGCTAAGGCTAGGGAGCGCTTAGAGCTTGAGCTCTCCGATAGGTCTCGTTTAACAGTTAAGTTTGTTGGTAAGGCTTTGAGGACTTTCAGAATGCCCCTAATAGATATTGCTGGTGAGGAGCTTCCCTCTCCAAGCTTAGAGTTTAATGTTAGGGCTAAGGTGATTGCTGATGCACTGAGAGATGCTATTAAGGATGCAAGTGTGATAAGCGATTACGTTAAGTTTAAGGCTGACCAGGAAGTATTGACTATTCTTGCTTCTGGAGATAGGGGTGATGTTGAGGTTAAGCTTAGTGAGGATATGGGGTCGCTAATAGAGTTGGATGTTAAGGAGCCTTCGGCGAGCACCTATAGCTTGAGCTACCTATCTGATATGATGAAGGCAGTTGCAGCTGCTGAAATAGCTACGATCCAGTTTTCAACTGACATGCCGCTTAGACTGGACTTTGAGCTTCCAGGTGAGGGGAGAATTACTTACTACTTAGCTCCTAGAATGGAGGCTTAAGCTACTGCATTGCTTGCGTACAGATAGTTGTGAGAATAGCTGTGGTTAATAATGAGGTTGACGAAGGAGGACTTAGCTAAATATCCTTTTTGCAATGAGGCTTTGAAGTATGTGGAGAATTTAGGCGTAACTCTAAGTGATTTGTGTAAGCCTGGATATAGGGTGATATTAAATAGGGCTGTTGAGAGAATTAGAAGTGCAATTAATTTTGGTAGAATTAGAACTGATTTAACTGACCTTGATGTGGAGATACTTTCTTATCCCGCGTCCCTAGCTCTACTGGCCGTCATATCTCTACCTCCCCTATATAGGAGGTATGCTGTTGCTGAGGCGAAGAGGGTTGAGGAGGAGTTGAGGGTTGATGAGGATTATAAGGTGAAGTATATTGCTGAAAGCGAGTTTGGCTGGAGAGTTAGGTTAGTCAGACCAGGTATGTATGAAATGTTTTTTGCTGATTACTTGAGCATTGCTCCCCGATTTAGAGCGCCGAGCTGGAAGCTCGTTAATAGGATTATGGTTAAGGGTTGGGTTCAAGTTAATAAGTTTGATCTTGCCCGCCTCATATCTGAGGCCGTTAGAATTAAAATTGCTAGTAGAGCTGATTCCCCAAGTCCAGTTGATATGGTGGTTCCAGATGAAATAGCTAGGATGGCTGGGGAGCTGAGGGGGCTGTTTGAGAGTAGGAGGAAGGTGATAGAGTTAGAGGAGGAGTATGCTGGTCCTGTTGTTGAGGAAGCTTTTCCACCATGTATTAAGGCTATTTTAAGCGATTTACTGAAGGGCAGCACTTTACCCCACATGGCTAGGTTCACCTTGACATCCTTCCTCTTGAATGTCGGCAAGAGTGTTGATGAGGTTGTCTCGCTATTTAGCTTGACAGCTGATTTTGATGAGAAGATTACTAGATATCAAGTTGAACACATAGCTGGCCTTAGGGGTTCGAGAATTAAATATACTCCTCCAAGCTGCAGTACGCTGAAGACTTTTGGTCTATGCATTGAGGGTGACCCCATTTGCAGTAGGATTAAGCATCCATTGACATATTATAAGATTAAGATGAGGGAGCTCTCTAGTGGTAGGCGAAGCTGATTTCTTGAAGGGCTTGTTTTCCCGTTACTATAGGAAGAATTGGATTTCTGCACCTAGTGGCATTGAGTTCAGGGAGTTTGGCTTTGTTTTATTTGATGTTGAAGGCATGGTGCGCCACTTATCCTTTAAAAGTGAGCATGAGCTGAACATGTTTTTGAGGAGTAAAGCTCCGCTTCACTCATACTTTTCATCTGCATACTATAGGTTTCCTGGGGCTGAGGATATGGATGCTAAAGAGTGGATTGGTGCTGATCTAGTATTTGATATTGATGCTGATCACATACCGACCCCATGTAAGGATGAGCATGATAGGTGGGTTTGCTTGGACTGCGGTTATTCTTCAACTGGCATGGCTCCTGAATCCTGCTTGAAGTGTGGTTCTAAGAGGGTGAAGGCTGAGACTTGGCTATGCGAGCAGTGTCTCGAGGTTGCTAAGAGTGAGGCCTTTAAGCTTATAGATGAGTTTTTGGTTTCAGATTTTGGTTTTTCCCACGATGAAATTTCCATTAATTTTTCCGGTCATAGAGGGTATCATGTTCATGTTAGAAGTGATGTTGTTAGGGAGCTTTCGCAGGATGCTAGGAGGGAATTGACTGATTACATTAAGGGTATTGGCTTTTCACCTCAAGTGCATGGATTGGCTGGTAAGCTTTTAATGGAGAATCCCCCTGACTTAGCGGATCCCGGTTGGAGGGGTAGGGTGGCTAGGGGCTTATATGACTTCGTTTATAAGGCTGATGTTGAGGATTATAGGAGGCTTTCTATAAGGGGGAGTGTTGCTAGGAAGCTTGTTGAAAATAAGAATCTTATATTGAGGGGTCTTGAGAGAACTCCTCCACTATGGCCCTCGATTAAGGGTGTTTCATCTAAGACGTGGTTGAAGATAATTCGCTATGTTGTGGAGATTCAGGCTGTTCATATTGATGAGAGGGTGACCACTGATATTAAGAGGTTGATGCGCCTTCCCGGGTCTCTACATGGTAAGACGGGATTTAGAGTTAAAGCTCTTACTTATAGCGAGTTGGAGAAATTTGATCCGCTAAGTGATGCAGTTGCTTTTACTAAGGGTGAAGTCAAGGTTTATGTTGAGAGATGCCCTGAAATATTCATTTGCGGTCAAGCCTATGGTCCGTATAGGAGTGCTGAAGTTGAGCTTCCAATTTCAGTTGCCGTGTATCTCATATGCAAGGGAGCTGCTAGGCTGGTTGATGAGGAGTAACAATATAACTGGCCAGTTACTTAACTGTTTTAGTGCGTGGTCATGTACAGGGAATTAGTGGACATTTTACTTGAGGAGCTTAAGAGTAGTGAGTTAGTTGATTTGCCAAGTGACTTCTATTTATCACTTCAATCTTACATTCAGGAGCTTAAGCTGAAGATGGATAAGGGATCTAAAGTCGAATCGGAGCTTGCTCAAGCTGAATTGAAAATTATTTCGGAAATCATAGAGGTGCTGATATGCTTGAGGATGAGGAAGATGCTTAGAAAGCTAGCCTCCGGTGCTACTATTAAGTCTGGGCTTCTCGAGGCTGAGGTGACTGCTTTTAGGAAGATATCGTCTGCTATTGATGAGCTACTATCTACCGCTAGGAAGTATGTGAGCTTAGAGGAGAGCTTATTTGCGAAAAAAATATTAGTTCGTTTCATTCGAGAAGTTCCAGCATTTGTAGGAGTTGATTTGAAGACGTATGGGCCATTCAAACCTGAGGACTTGGCGTATATACCTGCAGTTAACGCTGAGGCTTTGGCTAAGCGTAATGTAGTTGAGTTATTGGAGGGGTGAGCGTGAAAGTTCCTAAGGTGATTAGAACTTATTGCCCGAGGTGCAGGTCGCATACCGAGCACACGGTCACTCTATATAAGGCTGGTAAGAGGAGGGCTCTAGCTGCTGGAGAAAGGAGGTATAGGGCGAAGAAGAAGGGTTATGGTAGTAAGAGAAAGGCTGAACAGAAGAGGTTTGCTAAGGTCACTAAAAAGCAGGTTTTAAAGTTGATCTGCAAGAAATGCGGCTATGTACTGCATAAGAAGGGTATTAGGCTGAAGAGATTGGAGATCGTGGAGGTGACTAGATGACCATTACTAGAATGAAGAAGAGGAAAATACTGATTCCCGAGCCTAAAAGCAGATTCGTTTTAGTTAGTTGCCCTGACTGTGGGAATGAGCAGATAATTTTTGATAGAGCTTCAACTGTAGTTAGGTGCCTTGTCTGTAATAGGGTTTTAGCTAAGCCTACTGGTGGAAAGGCTGTTATTGAGGCTAGGATTATTAGGGTTTTAGAGTGAGGGTGCTTCGGCCTTGGTTAGGCGGCGCAGACCTCTTCCTGAAGTAGGGGAGCTTGTCATGGCAACCGTGGATACAGTGTTTGATAGGGGTGCATATGTACTGTTAGACGAGTATGGTGGTATTGAAGGCTATGTGCCCATAGGTGAAGTGTCTTCTAGCTGGGTTCATAATATAAGGGATTTTCTTAGAGAGGGCAGGAAGGTTGTTTTGAAGGTTATTAGAGTTGATGAGAGGAAGGGTCATGTAGATCTCTCTCTTAGGAGGGTTACTGAGAAGGAAAGAAAGGAAAAATTGCTTGAGTGGAAGAGGGCTCAGAGGGCTGAGAAGCTTTTAGAGCTTGCAGCTGAGAGGTTGGGTAAGACTCTCGATGAAGCTTACGAGGAAGCTGGATGGAAGATGGAGGATGCCTTTGGCGAGATATTTGCTGGATTTGAGGCTGCTGCCATTGAGGGTGAAGCACCATTGCTAAAGGCTGGTGTTCCAAGGGAGTGGGCTAAGGTGCTGGCTGAGCTAGCTAAGGCTTACATTGAAATCTCTGAAGTTAAGGTTAGTGGTGTGCTAAAGCTTTCATCGAGGGCAAGTGATGGTGTTCGAAGAGTAAAGGAGGCTTTGATGAGCGCAGTGAATGCTCTTAAGAACTATGATGTGAAGTTCAGAATATATTCTGTTGGTGCTCCAAGATATAGGATTGATATAACGGCTAAGGACTATAAGTTGGCTGAATCTGCTCTTGATGCTGCAGTCAATGCCGCGCTCAAGAAGATTAAGGAGCTGAATGGTGAGGGTAGCTTTACGAGAATTTAATTTCTGGTGTTTGCCATGCCATGGCTTTTAAGAAAGTGTACTCAATGTGGCAGCTATACTTTGAGGAAGGATAGGTGCCCTTACTGCGGTGGAGTAGTGCGTGTGCCGCATCCAGCTAAGTTTTCACCGGATGATAAGTATGCTAGGTATAGAAGGTTAATGAAGAAGCTTGCTCTTCAAGCTCAGCCTTCACCTTCTTCCTCGTAAATTACCTTGTATATGAAGACGAAGTCGTTTGTTGATCTGAATACTAGCTTGAAGTGCTCTGGTTTAGGAATGTTTATTCCCCAGGTCCTCCAAGTTTCACTTCTCGTTGCAAATAACAGTCTATATAGCGTTGCATTGGCTGCCTTCGGTCCTTCGGGTGTCTGGATTCCCCTTTCCCTATAAACTTTTATGTAATCTGATTCATTTAATCCCGCTATTCTAATCATCCAATATGACTTTGCAAAGTCCCCATATCCCCGCCCGTGAAGTAGAAATCCCGTGTGTGGATCGAAGGCTTCGAAGACTAATACATGTGTTACTCCGAGTTTTCTGAATATTTTGAGTGCTGTTGTCTCGTTTGACATGAATGCGAGCGCTATGTTCTGTATTTGAGTGCTATTTAGTGTTGCGTTATCACAGACGGATGTCTTGTTACCTAGTGTTGTGATCCAGTAGCCGTAATCCCACCATGAAGCTACGACAGCGTCATTCGGTAAGTTTACTCTCATCCATAGGAGTGCTTCAATCCAATCTTTATATTTTGTTCCGCCGGGTATTCCTCCGCATGTAACTATTGTTTGTGGTGTGAATGCAATTCCTCTCCATGAAGTGACCGTTGAAGCCAGTAGTGCAATCATTATGAGGAGAACGAAGGCACTGCCGCTTCTGCTTATTCGAACTACTACTTTTCTACCTCTCCTGATTGTCTTTATTTTTCCAGTTAGTATGTCTATATGCGGTTTGAGTACCCTATATGTTCCTATGCCTGCTAGGACTGATGTTATTGGTGCTGCAAGTGTGAGCAATCTAATCATTGTGGATGCGAAGTATATGCTGAATAGTCCCCCTAGGCTCAGGAGTATGTCTATGCTGCTTGCTCTCTTGAGCATGAAGTATATTCCGATTGAGGCTAGAACTATGAGGCAGCCATACTGGAGGAATATGTATCCCCATGTGGGTGTTCTATGCTCCGCTACTGATGCTACTAGCGGTATTGCTTCTCTTGCCATTGGATTTATGACCGTGAATATTCTTGCAGATAGCCTAGTTAGGTAGCCTTTTGATTGAATTATTGCGAGTCCAGCAACTATTATTGGTATGATTAGCATGAGCCCTGCAATCTTGCTCCTCTTGTCTTCTGGTTCTTTTATTGCTGAGAATGTGGATAGTAGCATTGCCACTGCAATGGGTAGTATTGTGCCGTGACTGATCAGGTATTTCCTGACAAATATGGGTACTTGAGCTGTCACTAGTAGTGCTATTCCGATGGTTGTTGAGTATGTTGTTAGTAGCTTTCGATCGTATCTCCCAAGTATGAGGACTAAAACTGCATATACGGCGTATAGGTTTAGTAGGAAGAGTCCTCCTCCCCAAGATAAGTTCATGTATGCTAGGGCTAATCCGGATAGAATTGCCATTACCATTGACCCTGTCTTTATGGCTTTGACTAGGCAGTATAGTGATATCATCATTGCGAATAGGCCTACGCTTTCAGTATCATAAAATCCAGCTACTGTCCTGCTTATGAATGCTGGGGATGTGGCTAATAGTAGGCCTGCTATTAAGCCTGCAATTTCTCCTTCAATTTCCCTTGCTACAAGGTATGCCATGATGGATGTTAGGGCTCCTAGGAGTGCTGGTAGGAATGTGCATGCCTCCATTAAGCTACAGTGAATGCCTAGGCTTCTCAGCAATATGTAGAATACTGCTCCAGTAAATGGTACGCCTGGATAGGCGCTATTTGCTATATCTCTTCCATATGGATACCAGCTCATTTCGTCTTTCCATGTGAACCATGCTTGAAATCCGTTTTCAATTATGTACTTGGTTGCCCTATACTGGAAGTATGGATCATATGCGGTTAAGTATGGACCCCACTTGAATGGAAATAGCCTTACTCCGAGAGCTAAAGTGAATATCATGAGTACAGCGAGTGCTTTCAAGATACTGATTGCCTCTTTAAAGCCGATTAAGGAGGTAAGTCTGCTTAGGTATTTTAGTGCATGCCCTGCCTTTCTAATTGGCATTCCTTATCCTCCAGCCCTACCCTATTTCTCAAAAACTTTAAATATTATTGCTTTTTCTCCTATGATAAGGAGGACGGAGCGTGTATCAGCGCCAAATTCAGTTTCAATGTTAATGAATACTGCTTCTCATGCTACTGCAATTAGTGTCAATATTTCTCTAAGGAGGTTGATTTTATGGGTGTAATTGGTGTTGTCAGTAGAGACTATATTGGGAGGGAAGTTGAGGAAGAGGTATTCAAGTGGTGGGAGGAAAATCGAATTTATGAGAAGGTTAAGAAGCTGCGTAGAGGTGGGCCGAAGTTCTACTTTCTTGATGGGCCGCCCTATGTGACCAATCCAATACACGTTGGAACTGCTTGGAACAAGATATTGAAGGATGCCTTCATACGCTACTTCAGAATGAGAGGCTATGACGTAAGGGATCAGCCCGGCTATGATATGCATGGTCTCCCAATAGAGGTGATGGTGGAGAGGAAGCTGGGCTTGAAAACTAAGAAGGACATTGAAACTTTGGGTATAAAGAGGTTCATTGAGGAGTGCCGGAGGTACGCTCTTGAACACTTGAAGATTTTGGAGAAGCAGTTTAGGGATCTCGGTGTTTGGATGGATTGGGAGAAGCCGTATATGACGATAACTCAGGACTACATAGAGGCTGAGTGGTGGGTTGTTAAGAAGGCTGCGGAGAGGGGTCTTCTAGCCGAGGGCTATATGGTGTTTCACTGGTGTCCTCGATGTGAAACTGTTCTTTCGGGCTATGAGGTTACTGAGGAGTATAGGGAGGTTAGGGATCCATCAATATACGTTAAGTTCCCCGTTGAGGGTAGGGAGAACGAGTACATATTGATTTGGACTACTACTCCATGGACTTTACCTGCAAATGTTGCAGTTATGGTTCATCCCGACTACACGTATGTTAGGGCTAGGGTAGGTGATGAAGTGTATATTTTGGCTGAGGCTAGGTGCGAGCCCGTTTTCAAGGAAGTGGGTTTAGATTATGAGATAATTGAGAGTTTTCCTGGAAGGGAACTTGAGGGTCTTAAGTATAAGCCACCTCTCCTAGAGGAGGTTGATGCTCAAAGGAGGATTAGAGGTGTTCATAGAGTTGTTTTAAGTGAGGAGTTCGTTACTCTAACTGAAGGTACTGGATGTGTTCATTCGGCTCCGGGACATGGTGAAGAAGACTTCTTGGTTGGTCAGAAGTACAATTTACCGGTTCTATCGCCAGTAGACAATACGGGTAGATTTACGGGGGAAGCTGGTAAGTATGCTGGTAAGCTTATTTGGGAGGCTAATGAGGAGATCATTGAGGATTTAAGGAAGAAGGGATTACTGCTTTATAGGGGCTGGATAGTCCATAGATATCCTCACTGCTGGAGATGCAAAACCCCATTAATACTTAGGGCAACTAAGCAGTGGTTCATCAAGGTACCTGAAATAAGAGATAAGCTTCTAGAGGAAAATGAGAGGATTAGGTGGGTTCCGGAGTGGGCTGGTAAGAGTAGGTTTAGGAATTGGTTGTTGAATGTTAGGAACTGGGTTATTTCTAGGCAGAGGTATTGGGGTGCACCGCTTCCAATATGGATTTGCGAGAAGTGTGGCCGTAGAGAGGTCATTGGTTCCATTGAGGAGTTGAAGAAGAAAGCTATTAAGCTTCCCGAGGTTTTCGATCTCCATAGACCTTGGATTGATGAAGTCGTGTTAAGATGCGAGTGTGGAGGTGAAATGCATAGGGTTCCAGACATACTTGATGTCTGGATGGACTCCAGTGTCGCTTCATGGGCTTCACTTGGATTTCCATCGAGAACTGATGAGTTCAATAAGTGGTGGCCTGCAGACCTAATACTTGAGGGCCCAGATCAGACGAGAGGATGGTTCTATACGTTGCTCGTCAGCAGCTATATCGGTTTTAACCGATCTCCATATAAGAGGGTTTTAATGCATGGATGGTCACTTGACGAGACTGGTAGGGCGATGCATAAGTCCCTTGGAAACGTAGTATATCCTGAGGAAGTGTTTCGCAAGTATAGTAGGGATGCCTTGAGGTGGTATGAGCTTCAGTGCACTCCATGGGAGGACTTGAAGTTCTCGATGAAGGAGGTAGGGGAGGTTTATAGGGCTTTAAAGATCATGTGGAGCGTATATCACTTTGCAAGTCTCTACATGAACTTAGATAGGTTTTCTCCATCAAGATACACATTGGACTCTGTTAAAGAGTACTTGCAGCCTGAAGATCGCTGGATTTTGAGTAAGACTCAAGCCTTGGTAAAGAGGGTTACTGAGGCTATGGAGAATCTGCATATACATGAGCTTGCGAGGGCTTTGAGGGAGTTCATAGTTGAGGATGTGAGTAGGTGGTATATTAAGTTGATAAGGAGGAGGACATGGATTGAAAGTGAAGATCCATCAAAGTACGCTGCATATGCTACTCTATATCATGTGCTGTTGACATTTCTAAAACTAGCTGCCCCAATAATGCCCTTCATCACGGAGAAGCTCTATCAAGACGTGTTTAGGCCTGCAGATGAGAAATTGCCTGAAAGCATACATATGTGTGATTGGCCTTCTCCAATTGAGGAGCTAATTGATGAAGATCTCATGAAGTGTATGGATGAAGCGAGGTCCATTGTTGAAGCAGCTATGAGTGCACGTCAATCTGCGAGGATAAAGCTGAGATATCCGTTGAGTGAGCTTGTAGTGGTCTCTAATAGCTCGGAGGTTAAGAGGGCTGTTGAAGTGTTTAGATCAATAATTTGCGAGCAGGCAAATGTTAAGAGAGTTAAGGTTGTACCGCTAAGCGAGGAAGTCAATTATGTCAAGCTGAAGGTGGAGCTTAACTATTCCATTCTTGGGCCAAAGCTGAAGAGTAAGCTTAAGGATGTTGCATCAGTAATATCCTCACTAAACCCACTTGATGTCAAGCGTTCCATTGATGAGAAGGGGTATTTTGAGGTTGATGTATGCGGTGAGAAGGTCAAGTTGTCTAAGGATGACCTAGTAATTATCAGGGAAGTAGCGGAGGGATATGCGAGCTCCAAGTTTGATGCTGGAACAGTATACTTGAATGTTAAGTTGACTGAGGAGCTTATTGCTGAGGGGCTTGCTAGGGAGGTTGTTAGGAGATTGCAGGAGATGAGGAAGGAGCTTGACTTACCAATTGATGCTTATGTTGATGCCTATGTTGCAGTGGGGAATAAGAAAATGCTCGATTTACTGAAGACAATGGAATGGTACATTTTGAGGGAGGTGCGAATTAAAGAGCTGTTGCTGACTCCATCACCACCGTACAAGGCCGCCTATGAGAAGCTGTGGAGAATTGATGGTGAAGAGTTCAGAATGGGAATAACTCCCCTCTAATGCTTTCCCTTAAACTTTTAATGTAAAGTGCTAATATTTAAGGTGTCCTTTACCATTTAGTAGTAAGCTGTGTGAGCTAGTATGAAGAGGCTTGGTTTCATTGTAAATCCAATTGCGGGTATGGGTGGCCGTGTGGGGTTAAAGGGTACTGATGGTGAGGAAACCCTAGCTCTTGCAATAAAGCTTGGGGCAAAACCGGTTGCCCCAAGTAGAGCTAAAATGTTTCTCAAGGAGCTCAAAAAGTTTGACTTGAGGTTTGAGCTTGTAACTTATCCTAAGCTAATGGGTGAGTATGAAGCTGTTGAGTGCGGTTTTAATCCATTGGTTATAGGGAGTATTGGAGAGAAAACTAGTGCTGAAGACACTAAGAAGGCTGCTAGAGAAATGCTTGAGATGGGCATTGATTTGCTCGTATTCTGTGGTGGTGATGGTACTGCTAGGGATGTCTGCGAGGTTATTGATTTAAAGGTTCCAGTACTCGGTGTTCCAACTGGAGTTAAAATGCACTCAGCTGTTTTCGCAGTTAATCCGGCGGCTGCTGCCAGGGTGGTTAGGGATTTTCTTCTCGGATTGTTGCCCACGAGGGAGTGCGAGGTCATGGATGTGGATGAAGAGGCTTTTAGGAGGAACAGGCTTTCAGCTAGACTTTACGGTTATATGCTTGTCCCATATGAACCTGGCTTTATTCAGGGAGCTAAGTCACCGAGCCCTGCCACTGAGGATGAGAGGGAAAATCAGTTGGCTATAGCAAGGTATTTTATTGAGCTAATGGAGGATGATGTGGTGTACATATTGGGTCCCGGAACTACTGTAAAGGCCATTACTGATCTACTGGGTTTACCTAAGACGCTACTTGGAGTGGATCTACTTAAGGGTAGAAATCTGCTTGCACTTGATGTTAATGAGAAGGAAATTTTGAAGGCCATAGAGGGTAGGAGAAGCATTATAGTGGTCACGCCGATTGGTAGTCAAGGTTTCATATTTGGTAGGGGGAATCAGCAAATAAGCCCTGAAGTCATAAGAAGGGTTGGGAGAGAGAATATTATCGTTATTGCTACTCACTATAAATTATCGACAATACCTTGCTTGAGAGTTGACACCGGCGATCCCGAGCTTGATAGGGAATTGAGGGGCTATATGAGGGTAATTACCGATTATCGTGAAGAAAAAGTTGTGAAGGTGGAGTAGTTTTTAGTGCTCCTTTTCTAGTTCTTCTTTTATTAGCTCAGCATACTTCTCAGCTGTGAGTAGCTTCTTTATGTCTTCATTTAGATTGTCGGGCTTAATGACTGCTATCCATCCCTGACCGTAGGGGTCTTGGTTTACGAGTTCGGGGCTGTTTTCGAGTTCACTATTTACTTCAATTACCTCGCCGCTGACTGGGCTATAGACTTCTGAAACTGCTTTCACCGACTCTACAGTTCCAATGGTCTCCATGTACTTTACCTTTTTCCCGACTTCGGGTAGCTCCACGTAAACTATATCTCTCAATTGCTTCTGTGCATAGTCTGTGATTCCAATTCTCACAACTTCACCTTCAATTTTTGCCCATTCATGCTCCTTAGTATAATACAGGTCCTCCCTAATTTCATAGTCATTTACTTTCACGCTTTCTCCTCCTACCGTATACTGCTGTATCATAGAATGGCCAGTTTACTATTTGGGCTTTAGCTTTCCTACCCCTAATATCGACCTTCACTTCCCTACCCTCTTCTGCATAATTGGCTTTCACGTAGCCCATGCCTATTCCAATTTTTAGTAGTGGTGAGAATGTTCCGCTAGTGATGTATCCTATTTTTTCTTCATCGACATAGATGTCATAATGCGGTCTAGGTATTCCCCTATCTATCATCTTCAATCCTACTCTGAGCCTCTTTACTCCCTCATTTAACTGCTTAAGCAGTGCATCCTTACCGATGAACTCTCCTTTATTGAACTTAACTACCCATTCAAGTCTTGCTTCCAAGGGTGTTGTTTCCTCGTCTATATCATTACCGTATAGTACTAGTCCTGCTTCAAGTCTCAAGGTGTCTCTAGCCCCTAAACCGCATTCGGCAATTCCGAATTCAGAGCCAGCTTTGAGTATTTCCTTCCATATTTTCACTGCTTTTTCTGCTTCCTTTAGCGGTATCTTCCATAGGGTTATTTCGAAGCCGTCTTCACCTGTGTAGCCTGATCTGGAGATAAGTACTTCTACATCGAGAATTTTAGTCTTCACCAGCCTCCAGTGCTTGAGCTTTCTTAAGTTTACATCAACTATTTTCTGCAGGGTTTCTTCAGCTAGTGGTCCTTGAATTGCAAACATTGGAACTTCATCTGAAACATTTTCTATGCTCACTTTATAATCCTTAGATTTACTGATTAGCCAGTTCTCTATTTTCTCCCTATTTGATGCATTGCAGATTAAAAGGAATCGTTCTTCTTCAAGCCTAAGTAGCATGATGTCGTCTTTTATTCCCCCCTCTTCATTGCATATTAGTGAGTAGTGCAGTCTTCCGACCTTTAGTTTTTCAACGTTGTTCACGGTGATATATTGTAGGAGGTGAGTTGAGTCTACTCCCGATATTATGAATCTACCCATATGTGTTACATCGAATATTCCTACTCTGTTTCTCACTGCTAAGTGCTCTTTTATTATGCTCTCAAACCAGACTGGCATGTGCCAGCCAGCAAATTCCGTCATTCTGGCTCCTTTCTCTATGAAGTAGTCATGTAAATGCGTTTTTCTAAGCAGGGTCTAACCCCTACTTTATCTGAATTGCAATTGCTCTTATACTTCTTTTTGCTCCTAACCGTTGCTACTAATCTTCTGGATCTCTTATGCCTTCCTCGGTTATCATAAATACTGCTTCGCTTTCTGGTAGATATGGGCTATCGACTAGTCTAGCTATTCTTCTATTTCCTTTAGCTTTTCTCAAGTATATTCTAGCTCCGGGGACGTGGAATAGTACGTGGCCTCCAACTGCCTGTGTGGGGTCTCCGAAGAATGCATCGGGTCTGGCCATTACCTGGTTTGTTATGAAGACAGCTATGTTGTATACATCTGCCAATCTCATTAATGTGTGTAGGTGTCTGTTTAGCTTTTGCTGTCTTTCGGCTAAGCTCTCTCTTCCAGGATATTCTGCTCTGAAGTGGCCTGTTACGCTGTCGACTACTATGAGCTTTATGTTTTCCTCTTCAATTATTTCCTTTGCTTGTTCAGCTATTAGCATTTGGTGATCGGAGTTGTAGGCTCTTGCGAAAATTATGTTTTTCAGTGTTTCCTTGGGGTCTAGGCCTAGGGCATTCGCCATTGAAACTATTCTTTCCGGTCTGAATGTTCCTTCGCAGTCTATGTAGAGGGCCTTGCCATTCAGTCCTCCTGCTTCTACTGGTAGCTGAACATTTACTGAGAGCTGATGTGCTAGCTGTGTTTTTCCACTGCCGAATTCGCCGAATACTTCTGTTATTGTTTGCGTTTCAATGCCTCCACCAAGAAGCTTGTCCAGGTTTCTGCTCCCAGTTGTTATTCGATGTACTTTGAGTCTCTGCTCGTAGATTACATCAGCTGTTTTGAAGCCTATGTCTAGTGCTTCTCTTGCAGCAATGATTATTTTTTGTGCTGCTCTTTCAGATAGGCCGGTTGCAGCTGAAAGCTCTGTTGGTGTTGCTACTGCTATGGCTTCTAGGGACTTGTATCCTGATGATATGAGTTTTTCGGCTGTTGCCGGCCCTACTCCTGGTAAATCTGTTAGCTTCCTTATCTTCTTATTCCCTATCATTAGTCCCCCCGAAGTCTACGTTTTCCCTGTTTTTATTGAACTTCCTACTTATTAAAGCTCCCACTTCTTCAAGTACTCCTCCTGCTCCTTGGTTAGCTCATCTATCTCTATGCCCATAGTTTTAAGCTTCAGTTTTGCGACTTGCATGTCTATTTCCTTTGGTACTTTGTATACTTTTGGCTGGAGGCTCCCTCCATGCTTCACTATGTATTCAACTGATAGTGCTTGGTTTGAAAATGACATGTCCATTACTTCACTCGGATGACCTTCTGCAGCTGCTAAGTTGACTAGTCTGCCTTCAGCTAATAGATAGAGTTTTCTGCCATTCCTCAGCACATATTCTTCAACATTGTCCCTTATTTTCCTCTTCGAGATTGATATTTCCTCTAGATCCTTCAAGTTTATTTCTACATTGAAGTGTCCACTATTCGCCAGTATTGCTCCGCTTTTCATTTTTAGCATGTGCTCTTTTCTTATGACGTTTATGTTGCCAGTCGCTGTGATGAATATGTCTCCTATTTCAGCTGCCTTGATCATTGGCATGACGGCGAAGCCGTCCATTACTGCCTCTAGGGCTCTTAGTGGATTCACCTCTGTCACTATGACTCTGGCGCCCATCCCCCTAGCCCTCATGGCTATGCCCCTACCGCACCAACCATAACCTGCAACCACCACTGTTTTGCCAGCTAGCAGAACGTTTGTAGCTCTCATTATTCCATCAATTGTACTCTGGCCAGTTCCATATCTATTGTCAAATAGGTATTTTGTGTCTGCATCGTTTACAGCTATAATTGGGTATTTAAGAACGCCTTCTCTCTCCATGGCTCTTAGCCTTATGATGCCTGTAGTTGTCTCTTCTGTTCCTCCAACTATGGAGTCTGCATATCCCGTCTTGTGTGCTCTGACTGTTAGGTCTCCTCCATCGTCCATTGTTATATCGGGATTGATCTTTAATGCCATATCTATGCACTCGAAGTACTCCTTTTCCGTTTGCCCCCTCCATGCATATACCTTAATTCCCTCTTCAACTAGTGCCGCAGCCACTTCGTCTTGGGTTGATAGTGGGTTTGATGCTGATAATGCTACTTCAGCTCCTCCAAGTGCGAGAGTTTTCATGAGTACTGCGGTTTCCTTTGTCACATGCATGCATGCGCTTATTTTCAGTCCTTTAAGTGGCCTTTCTTCTTGAAATCGCCTTCTAATGTTCATTAGAACTGGCATTCTGCTTTCTGCCCATTCGATCTGCTTTCTTCCTTTAGGTGCTAATTTTATGTCCTTAATCTTATAGTTCAAGCTTATTCCCCGCGAAGCCTTTCAAGTAATCTATCTTTTACTTTTTCTGCTTCCCTTAAAATCCACTCTTCATCTATTGTTTTCAGCTCATGGTCTTCGACTACGAATTTACCGTCAACTATGGTGTCTTTCACATCGAGGCTTCGAGCGGCATAGACTACGTGGCTTATTTCATTGTACATTGGCTTTAAGTGGGGCTTGTTTATTTCTATGGTGATTAAATCGGCTTTTTTGCCTGGCTCAATTGAGCCTATTTGCTCATCCCAGCCCAATGCTCTTGCTCCATTTATTGTTGCCATTTGAAGTGCTTTTTCAGCTGGAATTGCTGTTGGATCGAGCGTTATCCCTTTTTGTAGTAGAGCGGCTATTTTCATGGTCTCAAACATGTCTAGTAAATTATTTGAGCAGGCGCTGTCTGTTCCCAATGCAATAACTACGTTTTTATCTATTAGTCGTTTGATTGGGCTTATGCCTGATGCTAGCTTTAAATTGCTAATTGGATTGTGAACAACTTTAACTCTGCTCTTGGCTAGAGCTTCTATGTCTTGATATGTTAGCCATACGCAGTGGGCTGCAACAACGTCTTCTTTTAGAACTCCCAAGTCCCATAGGTATTTTACGACTCCTTCCCGAACTTTAACATTGAAGTTTTTCTCTATGATTTTTGCTTCCTCTTTCGTTTCAGCTAAGTGTATGTGCCATAGGACTTTCTCGCCTTTTCTCTCAATTTCCCCATTTACTTCGTCAGCATAGCTTCTTAGCTCGACCATGTACTTTGGATCTACGGTGTAGGGTGAATGGGGTGAAATTGCGGCTTTAATTCTCCAATTGTTTCTTCCATGCCAGTTCTTGATTAGGTGTTCTAGTTGCTTGAAGTCCTCATCCTTTCTCCAGCTAAAGCATACGTGTGATATTACTCCTCTGAGGCCTACTTCACTTATGGCCTTTGCTTCATTGTACTCGGGGAAGTAGTGGTACATGGTGTTTATTGTTGTTGTCCCCATTTTGACTGCTTCAACTGAAGCTAGTAGTGCACCTATGTAGATGTCCTTGCTTTCCATTTTGCTTTCGAGGGGCCAAATCCACTTCTCAAGCCATTCGTGTAACGGTAGATCGTCTGCATATCCTCTTAGTAAGCTCATTGCGGCGTGAGTGTGTGCATTTACTAGTCCTGGCATGATTATGCAATTCGATCTGTCAATGAAGTCGTATCTGCTGTATTTCCTCTTGATGTCATCGAGCTTGCCCACATCTACTATCGTGTCTCCTTCAATTACGATTGCACCATCCCTTATGATTCCCATACTGCTCATTGTGATTATTGATTTACCTGAAATGATGTAGCTCATGCTTTCACCAATAAACTACTGTTTAGCTAGCGCTAATTATGCTTGGCTTACTGCAAAAGCTTTATTTGCTTCGTTAAGCTATATGGGCGCTGGAGGTTCATGGTAGTTGAGGAGCGTGAAGGACTGGTCTTACGAGGAGCTTTTGGATAGAGCTCTATCTCAAGTACCGAAAGTGGTTTCTAGAGCTGAGAGATTCGAAATTCCAATGGCAACTACAACTATTGTTGGCAATAAAACTATAATACATAACTTCAAGGAGATCTGTGAAATATTGAATAGAGAGCCAAAGCATGTAGCTAGGTTTTTGCTGAGGGAAATTGGTACTGCTGGAGATATTGAGGATTCTAGGCTTGTACTTCAGGGCAGATTTTCAAGGTCTACAATTAACAATATAATAGCCAGATACGCCAAGATATTCGTAATATGTCCTATTTGCGGTGCTCCAGACACATATATTCGGAAGGAGAAGCGAGTCTACATATTGGTGTGCACTGCCTGTGGTGCGAAGAACAGTATAACGGCCGGTAGGGGTGCTTAAGAAACTAAATAAGTACAGTTGTCAATATAGTAGCGTGGTGTACTTCTTGTGGGGAATAGAGGGAGAGAGAAGCGCTTCTACATGAATACGTGGACGCATGGAAAGGAATTTGTTGTGGCAGTGTGTGATGCCGATATATTGGGTAAAACTTTTAGGGAAGGTAGACTTAAAATCGAGGTCAAAGAGAGCTTTTATGGTGGCCGCTTAGTTACGCTTGAGGAGGCAATTGAAGCATTGAAGACTGCTAGTATTGGAAACATTGTGGGGAGAGAAATTGTTGAATGTGCGATAAGGGAGGGCATTATTCATGAGGAGGCTGTTATATGGATTGCTGGTCAGCCTCATGCGCAGTTTGTTAGAATGTTTGATTACTACTAGTTGCCGTGCTTGAGTTATGGTTTGGGTGGGCACTTTGGTTCGGAGGTTTTGTGCTATATGTGGTAAGGTTGAGAGTGAAGCTGAGCCTTTAATTGAAAATTTGTGCTGGAGCTGTTATCGGAGTAGGCATAGGCTTATAGTTGCTCCTAGGTTTTTGGAGGTTGAGGTTTGCTCAAGCTGTGGTTCATATAGGCTTGGCGGTAAGTGGCTTCATCCAAGTGGGCGTGGCAGGCCTGAAGTTGAGGCTGCTATTGAGGCTGTTAGGAGAGAGGTTAAGTTGAATGGTAGCGGTGTTATTGATGTTGTTCCGGAGGCTTTTCTCGAGAAGGGTAATGTTAGGATTAGAGTTGTTGCGCATGGAACTGTTCATCCACTGATACCGGAGTATGAAGAGGAGGCAATTGTGGTGGTGCGTATCATTAAGGTTAGTTGTCCAACTTGTGTGAGAATTGCTTCAAAGTACTTTATTGCAACTCTACAGATTAGGGCTGAGGGGAGAAGGCTTACAAGGAATGAGCTAACTTTGCTCACGAGGCTTATTGAGAACACGGTTTTTGAGGAGGCTAGAACTGATAGGAATTCATATATCGTTGAGATCGAGGAGCTTGATGAGGGTTTGAATTACAAGTTTGCTAGTACTAGGATTGCTAGGCTGATAGCATCTAAGATAAAGAATGCTACTGGTGCGCAGGTCAAGGAGACATTTAAGCTTATTGGTGTTAATAGAGCTTCGGGTAAGAGAATTTCTAGATTAACCATCTCTGTTAGGCTACCGCCTTTCACATTTGGAGATGTGATAAAGTCCGGCGATACTATCATTAGATTTGAGAGTTATAGGAGTGGTAAGTTCATGGGCATCGACCTATCTACATGGAAGAAGGCTTCCATAAGCTATCAGGATGTGTGGTCTGGTAGGGTGGTTAGGATTGCTTCACTAAATGAGCTTCCCCGTGCAATGGTAATTTCCATTCAAAGGGATGTTGTTCAGCTAATGGATTCCTCCACTTACAGGATTTTTGAAGTTTCGAAGCCAAATGAATTGAGCCTTAATGTCGGCATGGAGGTCAGATATCTAGAAGTGGGTAATGAAATATATATTGCGGGCACGGAATAGCTATATGGCTTTAAACTAGTTTTAAATACTTAGAATACCTACCTTAGCTTGCAATTCTGGTTGGTGATAGAGTGGGTAAAAGAAGAAGGAGGAGTGATGAAGAATCTGCGGAGCTTAGGGTTCCTGGTGAAGGTGAAGTAGTTGGCATTATTATTCAGTTCCTAGGATTTGATAGGGCTAAGGTGAAGTGTGCAGATGGTCATACAAGAGTTTGCCGAATACCGGGGAGATATAGGAAGAGGCTTTGGATGAGGGAGGGTGACATAGTGCTTGTTGTGCCATGGGATTTCCAGTATGAAACTAGGGGTGATATTGTTTGGAGGTACTCTAGAGATGAAGTTGAGAGGCTTAGAAGCATGGGATTGATACCGGATGACTTGGAGATCGAGTACTAGTGCTTTTGGAGAGATAAGGTAATGGTTGATAAGAGAGTAGATAAGTTTGAGAAGCTTGAAATCGAGAAAATTGAGAAGAGGCGTGTTAAAAGGGTTAAGGATAAGGATCTTTATGAAACTGTTGAGGAGGTATTTGATACTGCAACATTAATGGCGCTATATGACTTGATTAATAGGGGCTATATAAGCAAGATGCATGGAGTAGTTAATGCTGGTAAGGAAGCTAGGGTTTATTGGGCTGAGGATTCTAATGGTAATGATGTGGCTGTTAAAATATACTTGACTTCCTCCTCGGAATTTAGAAGAAGCATGTCGATGTATATTGAGGGGGATCCTAGGTTTGAGAGAATTAGGAGGGATACTCGCTCCCTAGTATATGCTTGGGCGAGGAAGGAGTTTAGAAATCTTCAGAGAGCATATGCTGTTGGTGTTCGAGTTCCGCGGCCCATCGTTGTTAATAAGAACATTTTAGTTATGGAGTTTATTGGTGAGGATGGTGTTCCAGCTCCCCTTCTCAAAGACTATTTGCCATCCGATGTCGAGGGCTTTTTCGATGAGGTATTGAGGTATGTTAAGCTACTATATTCGAAGGCTGAGCTTGTTCACGCTGACTTGAGCGAGTATAATATAATGGTTTGGGGGGGTAAGCCTGTCTTCATAGATATTGGTCAAGCAGTGCTACTTAGCCATCCGATGGCTGACTTCTTCTTGAGGAGGGATGTTGGGAATATTCTGCGTTTTTTCGCTAAATTAGGATTATCCGTTCCAAGCTTAGAGGAGGTGTTGGCTTGGATAAAACGGGACCCCCCATAATTAGGGATTATGTGAGTGTTCCTCCGGATAGAATAGGTGTCATTATTGGTAATAAGGGTGCTGTTAGGAGGGAAATTGAGGAGAGGACTGGAATTAAAGTTAGGGTTGATACATCATCTTCATCTGTCGTGCTCGAGCTCGATCCATCAGCTTCCTCCTATGATAACTTGCTTAAGGCGAAAAACGTGATAATGGCTATTGCTCACGGCTTCAGTCCTGAGCGAGCTTTTAGACTCTTTGGTGAAGATCAGCTTCTAGACATAATTGACTTAACTCAATACTCCTCAGGCTCTAAGAATGACTTGGTGAGAATTAAGGGGAGAATAATTGGTGAAAAGGGGAAGACGAGGAGGATAATAGAGGAGTATACTGATACTTATATTTCAGTTTACAAGGATACTGTTGCCATAATTGGTGGATATGAGGGTGTTATGATTGCTAGGCGGGCGATACAAATGCTAGCTAATGGTGCTCAGCATAGAACTGTCTATAATTATTTGCAGAGGGAGCGGAGGAGGCTTAGGCGTAGGCAGTTTGAGCTGTGGAGTCATCGATTTTTTAAGGCGTGAGACTAAATAACCCCTCTTTACAAAACGTTTAGCGGTGGATTGCTTGTCTCATGAAGTTTATGAAGCTATTAGTCCAGCGGATTTTTTTATAGAAATAGGGATATAGCTGGCTTTGATAATCCAGTGAGAGCCACGTACACTATCGTTAGGGAGTTAATAGAGAACTCTCTCGATGCATGTGAGACTCATGGAATACTTCCGGACGTACATGTTAGGTTGAGCTCTGGGGATAGAAGGAATGTCTATACAATAAGAGTTGAGGATAATGGCTGCGGCGTGCCTAAGGAGTATATTCCATCGGCTTTCGGTAGAGTGCTCTTTGGCTCCAAGTATGTTTTAAGGCAGACTAGAGGGACATTTGGCCTTGGAGGTAAAATGGCCATTCTCTACGGTCAAATAACGACGCATAGCTCAGTTAGAATTCTCACGAGCACAGGTGGTCCAAATAAGTACTTCTGTGAGCTGATGATCGATATACAGCATAACAAGCCCATTCTTAAGAGGGGAGGTATTAAGGCTCTTCCAAATCCAACTTACTGGCATGGCACAGTAATTGAATTCAGCTTCCAAGGGGATTATCCGCGGGCGAAATCAAGAATCATAGAGTACTTGAAGCAGACTGCAATTATACTTCCATATGCCAACATCACATTCATTGATCCTGACGGAGTCATTTACAAGTTTGAGAGGGTAACGAGTGAAATGCCGAGACCACCACAGGAGGTCCGTCCACATCCACATGGCGTGGATGTGGAGTTAATGAAGAGGTTGATTAAGAGGACTAGAGCGAAAACACTGTTAGAGTTTATAGCTTCAAGCTTCCATAGGGTTGGAAGGAGAATTGCTCTTAAATTCTTAAGGCATGCTAAAATGGATCCATATAGGGATCCGAGAAGCTTAAATTCAGATGAGCTTGTTAAGCTTGTTAATTCCATGAGGAGCTTTAATGACTTTCTTCCTCCAGATGCCTCTTGCCTTTCTCCAATAGGCCCCAAGCTTCTAGAGCAGGGTATTATGAAGGAGCTTAATCCAGAGTTTGTTGTTGCTATTCAGCGTAAGCCCTCTGCTTATTCAGGGCACCCATTTATTGTTGAGGCTGCAATTGCCTATGGTGGCGGTGTGCCTCCACCATCAAGGCCGGGTGAAATCAATCTATATCGCTATGCCAATAAGATTCCTCTACTATATGATGCTCATAGCGATGTATCAATGAAGATAATTAGGTCGATTAAGTGGTCAAGGTATAAGATAGATTTAAGCATGCCAATAGCGTTTTTCGTCCACATAGTTTCAACCAAGGTTCCCTACAAGACTGTTGGTAAGGAGTATATTGCAGATAGACCCGAAATAGCCTATGAAATTGAGTGGGCTTTGAAGGCTTGCGCTAGAAAGCTGAGAATGTACTTGACCAGAAAGGAGAGGAGAGCTGCCATTAAGAGGAGAGTGAGCGTAATGGAGAAGTATCTGCCAAAAATAGCTGAGTTTGCAACTCAGCTTGCTGGTAAAAATGATCCTCCAAATGTTGATAGGCTTTTGAGGAGGTTGATGCGTCGTGAGTAAGGCTAGGGAGCACAGGGAGCATGTAATGGCTAAGTTAAGGGAGTTTGGCTTGTCTATTTATGATCAGCTTGTAAGAGGTGAGTTTCCAAAGGTTCGAATTAAGAGTAGGACTACATCAAACATAATATATGATCCAAAGCTCAAGCAGTACATTTTGGGCGATCAATATGTGACTAGGAGTGCAGCTAATATTCGTCAAATTAGATCGCTAACTCAGCTTGTCTGGGTGGCCTTCTTCGCATATAAGTCGATGCTTGCAAATCAGCCAACAACTCTTAGAGACCTATACTATAACTCGGAGGCTTTTGGAATAAAGTTTAGTAGTCAGCAGGAGTCAAATAAGATTGTTTCTGACTTAGAAACAGTTCTTGGGGTTCCACGAGAGGATTTCATGATCTTTCCGGAGGAGAGAAGTGCAGTATTTGGTGATTTGACGATTGAATATACTACGCCAGATCCAGACTATTATGGGAAGAGGGTTAATTTGGCTTCACATCCTGATGGAATGATGATTGGCCCTGCTTTGCTATCCGCGGAGTTTGTGGAGTGTAATGCAGATAAGGTGATTGCCATAGAGACCGGGGGGCTATTCACTAGATTTATTGCTGAGAAAGTTCATAAGCGCTTTAATGCCATACTGGTTCATACGGCTGGGCAGGCTCCAAGAGCTACTCGCCGCTTTTTGAGGAGGCTTAATCAGGAACTAGGTCTCCCAGTGTATATTTTGACTGATGCTGATGTATGGGGCATGCATATAGCGATGGTCATAATATCTGGATCTGCTAATGCAGCGCATTTAACTGAGCTGACAACTCCTGATGCAAAGTGGCTTGGTGTATGGGCCACTGATATATCGAGGTATAGGTTGCCGACGGAGCCCATGACTGATGATGAGATAAAGAGGCTAATGCTACTGCAAAAGGATCCTAGATATCAGGATCCATTCTGGATGAGGGAGATTAGCGAGTTTTTGAAGATTAAGCGGAAAGCTGAGCAGCAGAGCTTTAGTCGCTATGGCCTATCATATATAGTTGAGAAGTATTTGCCTGAGAAGCTTAGAGAGGTTGGTGGCTAGCTATCATCATTTCACTTCTCACATACTTCACTTATCTTCTTCTTCACGAGCTCGCTAACCATACGTCCATCTACTCTTCCTCTAGCGACCTTCATTATCTCACCCATAATTGGACCCATTGCTCTCATGCCCCTCTGCCTTATTAGCGGCATGTTTTTCCTTATTATGTCGTCAACTAACCTTTCTATTTCCTCAAGTGACATTAGCTCTATGCCTAGCTCCTTAATTGCCTCAGCCACTGTTTTACTTGGATTATTTGCTATCCACCTTAAAATCTCGGGAATTGCTTCTTTGGAAGCTCTTCCCGCCTCCACTAGCTTGAAAAGTTCGATTAAGTGCTCGTCTCTTATGCTTTCGACATTTACTCCCTCATGCTTAAGGCTTCTAAGTGTGTATTCAATTGTTGATGCAACTAGCTTGGGTGGCACTTTAATTTCATGCACTATTTTTTCGAAGAGTTGAAGTTTAGGTGAATCTATTATTTCTTCAGCCAGTTTTCTACTTAATCCATATTGTTTCACAAATTTCTCGATTTTAACTTCAATGGGCTCCGGCAGCTCCTTGCTTAATTTCTCAATGAGTTCTTCGGTTATTGGTATTGGCCTTACATCGGTTTCAGGATACATTCTAGCTGCTCCAGGCATTGGTCTACTATACCTGGTGGTTCCATCTGGATTGGCTGCTCTAGTTTCTTCTGGCACTCCCTTAATGGCTTCCCTAGCTCTTTCGACAACTGCCTTTAATGCTTCTCTACAATTTTCTTCTGGTCCTGCAACTATGACTACTGCATCCATCTTGTCTGCTTTAACCCTTCTTCTAAGTTCTTCTACTTCATCTGCTGATATGCCGTATGCTGGTAATTCATCCGTGTGAATTATTCCTCCCACTCCGCCCCAGAATTTGGCTCGCTCAGCTAGTTCGGTTGCAAATCTCCTATTGGGTTGAAGTTCCTTTTTGAGTAGTCCGCTGAATTTCGGCAGTTTCACCGCCATTATCCTATGTCCCTTATTGAGGCTTCTTCTGAGAATTTTTGATTTAGTGTTCTTGAATAAGTCAGTGACATCATAGAATTCCTCCCTTAAATCACCTTCAGTAACTCCTCTCCTCTCTAATTCATCCTTTATTTGGAGCAGCTTGAGCTGCCTTTGAATTTCGAGTTCAATTATTTTTGGTATCAGATTGAGGTCTTGAACGCCTTTGATTTCTATTCTAGCTCCACCTTCAATTGATATGTTTAGATCTTGCCTTATTGTCCCTATGCCCCTTTTGACTTTCCCGATTGCTCTCATTATTCTTCCTATTTTCAGTGCAACTCTTCTTGCCTGTTCTGGGGTTTTAATTTCAGGTGCTGTTGCTATTTCAATTAAAGGTATTCCCAGTCTATCAAGCCTGTAGTGGACTTTATTACCTTCCTCCTTTATTTTTCTTGCTGCCTCCTCTTCAAGACATATTGTTTTTATGTGGACTGTTCCCTCTTCGTCCTCAACGTATCCTCCCAATGCTATGATTGCTGTTCGCTGAAAGCCTGTGGTGTTTGAGCCATCAATAACTATTTTCCTCATCACATGGACTTCGTCAACGGGCCTAGCGTGGAGCATTAACGCTATTTTTAATGCTATTTCAAGCGCCTCTGGATTCAAGTCGTGCGGCGGCTCTTCATCGTGCTCTACTAGGCATACTGTGTCATTATATGTTTCATAAATGTATGTTCGCCCCCTCTTAAATTCGAAGAGTGCTGCTGGATCAACTTCTCCAAGTTCGCTTTGTGTCGGCCTAAGTCTTCTAACGATCGTTAGATCTGGCTTTTCATCTCTTAGAACTGTTGGGCAGTTGCAGAATAGCTTGGTTTTCGTGTCGAGTTGTTGATGTATTTCTAATCCCACTTTTAAGCCGAGCCTACTATAATCCATTTCATCACCTCACTTCTCATATGGGTTTGCTAGGAAGTGTGCGTGTACTGATCTGGGATTTATTTCTCCTGCAATGTTGGTTAGCATTAGTCTTTTTACTTCCTTTAAATCCCTTGTCTGTGCAAGCACCCACATTAGCTTCACGTATGCTGTTTCTGGTAGCATATCTTCACCTGGTATGACCCCCATATTTAATAGCTCAACTCCAGTCCTGTAGACGTTCATGTTAATTCTACCCCATAAGCACTGGGATGTCATGACGACTGCTATGCCCTCCTGTATTGCGCGTTCTATGGCTGGGAATATGCTGTATGGTGTGTGTCCAAGTCCTGTGCCTTCAAGCACTATTCCGTGGTAACCTTTATCGACTAAAATGTCTATTAAATCCCTAGTCATTCCCGGATAAACCTTGACGAGTGCAACTTTTGGATCGAAGTTTGCCTTAAGCTCTAATTCCCTATCACTTCTTCTCGGCTTGTAATTTTGAGTTAACATCTTTATTTCCCCTGAAGGCGTTATTATTGCTAGTGGCTTATCGTTTATTGTTTGGAATGCATCTCTCCTGCTGGTATGGCATTTCCTAACTTTCGTTCCCCTATGAGCTAGACAGAAAGTGTCACTGGAGCTTCCATGCATTACGATTACGACTTCGGCAAATGGTGCTTTTCCAGCAGTGTTGACGGCGCATATTAGATTCATTGCTGCATCTGAGGAAGGCCTATCAGATGATCTTTGAGATCCCACGAGTACCACTGGGACTGGCAGCTTTTGAAGCGCAAAGCTTAGTGCAGCTGCAGTATAACCCATTGTGTCTGTTCCATGGGCTACCACTACTCCGTCAACACCTTCTTGAATGTGCTCAGCAATTCTCTGAGCAATTTTCGTCCAGTGCTCACATGTCATGTTTTCGCTGAATATGCTGAAGAGGACTTCTGCTTTTATGTATGCTATGTTTCCGAGTTCTGGCACTACACTATAAAGGTCCTCTGCTGTAAGTGCTGGGTAGACTGCTCCAGTTTTATAGTCTACCCTGCTTGCTATGGTCCCTCCAGTACTTATTATTGATACCCTCGGTTTTTCAATGGATTTCTCTGTGGGTTTGGTTTCGACCTTAAATTTGAGTTCAACTTCCCCTCGCTCGAGGACTTCAATTATTGTATCTTCCCTCACCCTCACTCCTATGTTGTATCCGTTATCTAGCTTGATCACTATGTGCTTGTCATCGCATACGCCTGCTCTTGGCATTAAAAGCCCTTCATAGATTATTCCTTTGGACTTCACTCTTATTCTATCACCGATTTTAGCTCCTGCGCTCATCAGAACCTTTAATGAGACTCCCCTGTATCCCTCTAAGACCTTCAATTTTACCTCCTCAAGTAATCATTTCTCTCCTTTCTAGTTACGCTTTATGCTCATTTCATCTTATTCTTCCCTCTCTTAGCATCTTATGTATGAGTAGCCTTGTTGTCCTAGTGGTTTTAATTTTTGGGAGGTCGCCTTTACTGAACCACTTGGCATTTAATGCGTCTGATGCTGCCTTCAGCTCTCCCCCTATAACTCTGCACTCATAATCCACTATGACGTAGTGAAATCTTATTCGGCCGTCTTTATCTTTCTCTATTACTTCAAAAACATCAACTAAGTCTTTCACTTCTATTTCAAGTCCAGTTTCTTCCTTTACCTCTCTTTTCAATGCTTCTTTTAATTTCTCTCCAAGCTTTACTACTCCGCCGGGTATTGACCATAGGTTTTCTCCTGGTGGCTGTGCTCTTTTGACTAGCAGGATTTTTCCATTATCAATTATTACTGCTCCAACGCCGACAACTGGTTGGTCTGGATATTCTCGTCTAACCATTTCCTTTACTTTCTCTTTAACTTCTCCTCTCTTAAATCTATTATATCGTATACTCCCTTACCTGTTCCAATGAGCGTGACGGGTACTTTGAGTTTCTCCTCTATTTCGCTTATGAACTTTCTTGCCTCACTTGATAGGTCCTTGAATTCTCTTGCTCCAGCAATTTCTGGATATAATATGTCTAGCTTGGTAATTGCAATTTGTGTTGCTCCATTTAGCATTATGGCTCTTCTTGCTAGGTCAAAGTTGAATGGTGCGGCTCTTCTTCTTCTACCAGTAACTGTAGCTATTTCAGCCCATCCCCTTTTCTCCGCTTCTTCAGGTGGTAGTTCTCCTGGAAGTGGTCCTGCTCCTACTCTTGTTACGTAGGCTTTGAATACTACTAGAACTTGATCGACTTGAGTCGGCCCTACACCTGCCTCACTGCATATTGCTGATGCAGTTGTGTCTCTTCCCGTTACATATGGATATGTTCCGTGATAGAGTGAGAGGAATGTGCCTTGAGTTCCCTCTATAATTACCTTTTTGCCATTAGTGAGTGCCCTATTGATCTCGAGCGCGACATCGGTTAAGTATGGCTTTAGTTCATTAATGTCTTTTGCCAGCTTAGCTTTTCTTCTAACTCTATCGGCTATTGCTGGGCCAACTCCTTGACCTGTTGTACCTATTTTCTTCGCTAAGTACTTGTCTCCCCTGTCTTCCTTGATGTGCTTTTCTTCGATTATTGAGGCATGATAGTCTACGCCGATCCTGCCATGGCACTTTGTTAATTCCACTTCTTTTAGAAATATTGAGACGTTGATATTTGCACCTGCCCCAACAAGTAATCTGCATTTTTCATATACGAATGCGCTTGGTATTATTCTAAGCTTATACTCCTTATCTCTCCATATAACGGTGTGCCCTGCATTTACTGATCCTGTTCTTACAGCTACATCTACTCTGTCCTTGAGGGCTAGATATGAGGCTATTTTGCCCTTTCCCTCGTCGCCAAAGAATCCACCCACGATCACGGTGCATGGCAATTTTGATCCCTCATGATAGCTCCTCAGGTTTTGGTCTTCTAATTAATCTCTCAATTATTTTCTCAAGCTCTTCTTCTCTTACTCGCTCCGGTAGCCATTCGTATACTGACATTATCGCGCTTTTTCTACCCAATATCTTGTCTAAAGCTATCTCGAAGATTCTTAGTCTCTCAGAATCAACTCTAGCGCATTTTTCCCAGTAGGGGCAGTCTGGTATCGTGCATTTGCTCGAAGAGGTTACGTGATATTTTCCCGGCTCTATTTCCTTGACGATTATTCTCGGCGGGCACACGGGGCTTTCATATGTATATATTATTTCTTTGTTCTCCCTCACCTCTTTAACTGCAACTCCCAGGGCAATTCTTGCTGCTTCAGCTATGTATTGAAGTGGGGCTTCGACAATTAGTTCACCTCGCTTTTTTAATTCTTCAATTTTACTCATAGGGCTTCCCTCATTTAATGTGAGGGAGGAGCTTTTAACGTTTCCGTCATGTTAATTGATGGTGCAAAAATGCTTGTTATATGGCGTCAGTCCGCCCGTCGAGAATCATCGCTTAGCTCATGTCTACGTCCATTCCTCATCCGCCAACTCAAGTTAGCAACCGGCAAGTTAAATTTTTATTGCTCTACTCATTTAGCTTGGTGAGGTGTCGGGTTGCTCGAGAGGATATCGACTGGTATTCCGAAGCTAGATGAGATGATTGGTGGGGGTTTCATTAAGGGGAGAACTTATCTAGTTGCTGGGGAAACTGGTGTGGGTAAAACAATATTATCCCTACAATATATTCTCCACGGGCTTAGAAATGGTGAGCGATGCGTGTATGTTTCTATTGATGAGCGGATAGAGAACGTATTGAGCGGAGTCACCAGTCTGGGATGGGACTTATACGATTACGTTGATGAGGGCTCCCTAATTCCCTTAGAAATGAGATTGAAAACTGCTGATCTTAAGCATGGCAAGGAGGCCAAGGCTTTCATAAATACTATTTCAAGGTACACTAAGGGTGAGCCAATAACTAGATTGGTTTTAGATCCCATTTCAGCGCTAGCTCAAGGTGTGGGTGATTTACTGTGGGTTAGGGAGTATGTAAGGGAAATAGTAACTTATTTAGAGGAGAATCTTGGGTGTACGACTTTGGTTACATGCGATATTCCAACTGGATCGAAGTCGCTGAGCCGCTATGGTGTCGAGGAGTTCCTTGCATCAGGCATAATTGTTCTCGGCATGAGAAGGGTTGGAGGAAAGTATGTGAGGACGATTTATGTGAGGAAAATGCGCTGGTCTCAAATAGACATGACGGTGTACACTTTCGATATAGTTCCTGAGGAGGGAATTGTCATACGTGAGCCCTTGGATAGGTTGTTGAGGAGGTTGCGTTTCTCTGGCTCCCCATGAATGCCCCCAAATTACGCTCGCGGCAACTGCAGATGTCCATTCACCGAAGTACTTTGACCTTTTCGTTAAGGCAATTTCATCGCTTAATGTGAAGCCTGATGCTTTCCTACTGGCAGGAGATATCATTTATAGGGGCCGCGTGAACGAGTTTGATCGCGTCTTGAGAGTGTTGAGAAAGGTATTTGATGGACCAATAATTGCCTGTTTCGGAAATGAGGAGTATGATGAATACATCCCCCTGCTTATCAAGCGTTTCGGTCGAGATGTTAAATGGCTGAATGATGAGTCTCTAGTATTGGATGTTAAGGGATGTAGAATAGGTATTGTCGGCAGCAGGGGCTGCTTAGATAGACCGACCAAGTGGCAGCTCAAGAATATTCCTGGAATAAAGGAGATATATAGTAGGAGAATTGATAGGATAGATGAGCTATTAGGGGATATATCGAACTGCCAATATACTGTTCTTCTTTTGCATTACTCTCCAACTTACAGGACTCTAGTGGGTGAGAGTAGGAGTATATGGGCTGAATTGGGCTCTAAAATGCTAGAGCGGGTTATTCTCCGAAGGGGGCCTTCCGTTGTAATTCATGGACATGCACATAAATCTAGGATTTCATCGACTACTATTGGTTCCTCCAGAATCTTCAACGTTTCATTACCTGCAGTTGGAAAAGTGGTTTTGATAAAGTTGCCTCTTGAATCGCAGCTTAAGCTGACGAGCTTTCTTCGATAGCTAGCTACCCATTTTAAGGTTGGATGCTTCAATTTTTTTAGGTGAATTGCAGTGAAGTATGCTGGCTTGTTGGATATTAATCCTAGCATCGTTGTTGATGAAATAGTCAGGTTTTTGCGGCGCTATGCGGCTAGGTCTAATGGCTTTGTCATAGGATTGAGCGGTGGAGTGGATTCGACGGTTACTGCATATTTATGTGCTAGATCCATTGACCCTGCCAAGGTTACTGCTCTCATAATGCCTGACCCAGAGGTTACTCCTAAAACTGATGTGGATGATGCAGTTCAAGTTGCAAGGCATTTGGGGTTTACATATAGGATTGTAGATATCTCCAAAATTTTGAGGTCTTATGCATCTGCAATTTCAGATTTTGATTGGAGCGCTAAGATTGCAGTTGGAAATCTTAGAGCTAGAATTAGAATGTGCATTCTCTATTATTATGCTAATTTGACTGGGAAAATAGTTGTTGGTACTGGTGATAAAAGTGAGCTGTTAATAGGTTACTTCACTAAGTATGGTGATGGCGGTGTCGATATATTGCCAATAGGTGATTTATATAAAACTCAGGTTAGAATGCTTGGTGCTTTCCTTGGTGTTCCGAGGAGGATTCTCGAGAAGCCGAGTAGCCCTAGGTTATGGAAGAATCATTTGGCTGAGGAGGAGCTTGGATTATCATATGAAGTCATAGATCCAGTTCTTCATTTATTGGTTGATTTGAAGTGCAGCATTATTGAGGTATCGAGGAGGCTTGATGTTCCAATTGAGGTGGTCTTGAAAATTAAGCGGATGATTGAGTCCTCAGCTCATAAGAGGAGAGTTGCACCAGTAGCTAGGCTTCCACCAGAAGCTTTTAAGAAGCTTGACTGAGGTTCGCTGGGTTTAATAGCTTTTAAAGCATTAAATTCCACTGTAGTTGAGGTGGGAGCATTGGTCAAGTACATTTTCATTACTGGTGGAGTATTGTCGAGCGTGGGGAAAGGGAGCTAGAAGCTCCCCCCCAGAGGTGTTGTTGCTGCTTCGATAGGGAAGATGCTTCAAGTTAGGGGTTTCAGGGTTACTGCAGTGAAGATAGATCCCTACTTAAATGTTGATGCTGGAACCATGAACCCCTACATGCATGGTGAAATATTTGTTACTGAGGACGGTGGAGAGATCGATTTAGATTTAGGTCATTATGAGCGCTTCCTTGATATAAATTTACCTAAAGACAATAACATAACGACAGGGCAAATATACTTAACAGTTATTGAGAGGGAGAGGAGAGGTGACTATTTAGGTGCATGTGTTCAAGTGGTTCCCCACATTACCAATGAGATTAAGAGGAGAATAAGGTTAACTGCAAAGCGTAGCAATGTTGATGTAGTAATAGTTGAGGTTGGTGGTACGGTTGGAGATATTGAGGGTTTACCATTTTTAGAAGCTATTAGGCAGATGAGGCTGGAGGAAGGGTATGATAACACTCTTTTCGTTCATGTTGCTCTAGTTCCAATTCTAGATGTCACTAGGGAGCAGAAGACCAAGCCGTGTCAGCATAGCGTGAATGAGCTTAGAAGGATAGGAATCCAGCCAGATATAATTGTTGCGAGATGTAGTGTGCCGCTTGAGCCAGCTGCTAGGAGGAAAATTGCGCTTTATGGTAGTGTTCCGGAGGAGGCGGTTTTCACATCATATACTGTGGATTGCGTGTATAAGGTGCCGATAATACTCGATGAGCAGGGAATGGGAGACTATATTTGCAGAAGACTTAAGCTTGAGCAGCGAAGACCTGATTGGACTTACTGGAAGTCTGTTGTAGAGTCATTTGAGAATTTTGAATATGAAGTTAAAATAGCGATGTGCGGGAAGTATGCTAAGCTAGCTGATGCGTATATAAGCATTAATGAGGCACTTAGACATGCTGGAGCTGCATTGAAGGCTAAGGTCGATATAGATTGGATTGAGACTGAAATCTTTGAGGAGGAGCCTGAGAAGCTGGATATGCTGTGGGATTATGATGGTGTTTTAGTTCCTCCCGGTTTTGGTCCAAGGGGGACTGAAGGTAAAATATTGGCTGTAAAGTTTGCTAGAGAGAATAAGATTCCATTTCTCGGTATATGCTTTGGCTTTCAAATGGCAGTCGTCGAGTATGCTAGGCACGTTGTTGGGTTGAGAGATGCAAATAGCACTGAAAACGATCCTAATACGTCAAATCCAGTCATAGATTTATTGCCGGAGCAGAGGGGTGTGACTCAGAAGGGAGGTACGATGAGGCTGGGTGCACATCCAATTGTACTTGAACCCGGAACGCTGGCTTACAGGCTTTATGGAAAGACGATAATATATGAGCGGCACAGACATCGATATGAGGTCAATCCCGCATATTGGGATATATTGCAGAGACATGGCTTGGTGTTTTCCGGTAGAAGTCCTGATGGTAGGAGAATAGAGTTTATAGAGTTGAGGGATCATCCATTCTTCTTGGGATCTCAAGCCCATCCAGAGTATAAGTCTAGGCCTGGAAAACCTTCTCCACCTTACCTTGGGTTCGTGAGAGCAGCATTAGAGTATAGGCTTGAGAAGAAGTGCAAGTAACTTTGATCTAATCTAGCTTTCCACTAACTCCCACTGTATGCTTTAGCTGTTAATCTCTAACTTAAAATTTGATTTTTAATACTTTCAATTAGCTTGGAACCTAACGTCTAACTACTCATTTCGGCTATTAATTAGATGGTCAAATTACTGCATTATTCAAGGATTAATCTAACTTCTCTGATGTCTGTTGTGCATACCTTCTTTACCCCTCTAATTCCAGGTTTATACATTGTCTTTACTAGTCCATATTTCTCTAGAATTCTCATTTGGGCACTTGCATTTGCCTTGCTTTGCTTTATGAAGTCTGCTACTTGACCTATATCTGCTTCTTTTCCTCTTAGAAATTCCAGTATTTTTAGTCTTGTCTCGGATGATAGTGCTGAAGCCACGTTTACTACTTCTTTCCCTCTGACTATTAGTACGCCATCTTCTTCATATATTTCAGCTTCCATTTTCTCACCTCCATTCTGCTTTACTTCACTTTGAATTTATGCACTAAGGTATTTAAAGTTATTGTATCTTTGAACTATTCATTTCTCCATTTTAATCTCTAGAGCTTTTTTGATATTTTCCTTTTACAGCTTAACTTTTTTACGTTTTTAATGATGTTTATCGTTTTCTTTAAGAAGTCCCATATTCTTCTAACTAGTGTCTTATTGCAATATTTTTATTTATCGTATATGCGATTATAGTGATTGTCATGCTTCCAGTTCAGGTGTTTAAGTCTCTTAGAAGCGAGGACTTTAAGATACTTAGGATCATCGAGTCTGGTATGTCTAGTTTTGAATTTGTCCCCGTAAGCTATATTTCAAGGAGAGCTAGACTGAGCCCTGAAATTTCATCTATGATATTGAGTAGGCTTTGTAGGGTTGGTGTGCTTAGGAGGAGTTTTGGTGCTTATGAGGGCTATGCCTTAACTAGGTGGGGTTATGACTGTCTAGCACTTAAGTATCTAGTTGACTCCGGCTATATTGAGGCAATAGGGAAGCCCCTTGGTATTGGTAAAGAAGCTGATGTATACGATGCAATTACCCCTGCTGGTGATAGGATTGCTGTGAAGTTTCATAGGCTCGGTAGAACTAGTTTTAAGAAGACTAGAAGAGTTAGGTCATACATTGCTGATAGAAATAGGGTTTCATGGCTTCTTCAGTCTAAGATAGCTGCTAGGAAGGAGTATGAAGCCTTAACGAAGCTTTATTCGGTTGGTGTTAGGGTTCCAAGGCCAATTGCTTGGAATAGGCATGTAGTTGTTATGGGCTTTATTGATGGTGACCCGCTTTATGTATGTGATTTCCTTCCTGACCCACTCGATTTCTTAAATATGGTGATCGATGAAGTGGAGAAAAGCTTTAAGAGGGCTGGCATAGTTCATGGAGACTTGTCTGAATATAACATTATAGTGACTCCAGAAATAAAGCCATTGATTATAGATTGGCCTCAATTCGTTTATACTGATCATCCAAGTGCATTGGAGCTTTTAAAGAGGGATTTGAGTAATTTGGTCAACTTCTTTAGGAGAAGATTTATGATTGAAGCGAATTTTGAGGAAATATTCATTAGAGTTACTGGTGTAAAGTTATGAGTGAAACGCGCCAGCCTAGGGTGCCTCTCTCTAGTAGTACTAAGGCTAAATGGTGAAGTGGTCTAAGTTGAGCAAATCCAATGTAATTATAGTGGGAGTAGACTTAATGCCAATGAGCTCTCCTAGCGGTTTGAGGCAGCCAAAGTACTCTGTTGCCATTTTATCGAATGGAAAAATAGTCTCCAGAATGAGCGATGTCACTAGGAGACGATTAATTAATTTAATTTGGAAGGTTAAGCCCAATATTTTAGCTACAGATAACATCTATGAGCTCGCTCCAACTTCGAGAAAAATTCTCAAACTACTCTCACTTCTACCAGCTAAAGTGAAGCTAGTTCAAGTGACTGGTTCGCCCGAGACAGGCTTTACTGCTTTAGAGCAGTTGGCCTATCAGCATGGTCTCATAAGATGTGCTCAAAAACTATCCTCATCTCAGTCGGCTGAGGTTATTGCTAAGTTGGCTGCAATGGGTGTTGGCTTTCTCGTGACTCCGTCGAGGGGTGAGGTTAGAGTAGTTGTAAGCAGATGCAGGCGTCCTGGAGAGGGAGGTATGAGCGAGCATAGATTTAAGAGGAAGATAAGAGCTTCAATTTTGGAGATTGCGAAGGAAATTAGGGAGCTGCTTGACCGAAACGGCTTTGACTATGATGTGTTTATTAGGAAAGGTAAGTGCGGCTTTGATGGATGCCTCTTCACGGTTTATGCTCCTCTGGGTAAGGTGAGGCAAATAATTAGGGAGGCTGAATATGGTGATGCTCAGGTCAAGATTTTCCTGAAATCTTCATCTAAACTAATGTTCACTCCTCTATCAGCTGAAAATGTAATTGAAGTTCCAGTTAAAGAATACTTAATTGTTGGTGTGGATCCTGGAATTGTTACTGGTGTAGCTATACTTAATGTTTATGGTGAGCTCTTAGGATTGTTAAGCAAGAGGCACTTGAGTAGGGGTGAACTTATATCCCTGTTAATGGATTACGGTCAACCCGTGCTAATTGCCACGGATGTGAGGCCTCCTCCATCTTTTGCTGAAAAGTTGGCCTCAATGCTTAAGGCTCATTTATTCATACCTCTCCGCAGTTTGTCTTCTGAGGAGAAACTGGATATTGTGAGGGATTTTCTAAGCAGAAAAGAAGCGCAGAGAGCCGCCACTATTACACTTGATTCTCATAAAAGGGATGCCCTAGCCGCAGCATTGAAAGCATATATGCATTATAAGAATAAGTTTGAGCAAGCTGAGGCTCACGTCAAACAGCTAGGTGTACATGTGTCTCTTAAGAAACTGAGGGCTCTAATTATTCAGGGATATAGCATAAAGAGGGCAATTGAGCTTCTTACTCAGAAAAAGGAAGTGGGAGCTTTTGAGAAGAGGGCTGAAGCCCGTGAGCATGAGGCAGTAAAGAAGGATGTTAAGTCGGAGCTTGTTAGGGAGTTAAGGGAGAAGCTGAAGCTTGAGAAGGAAAGAGTTCAGATGTTGACTACTCAAAGGGATCAATTGATGAGTAAGGTGAGGGAGCTGGAGCTTAAAATTAAGAGGCTAGAGGAGATGATAAATCAGCTGCAGAGTGATGTTTTCATGAAGTTGAAGAAGGATCGTGAGCTGGTTGCACTGGAGCATAGGGTTTCTACTCTTTCCTCTTTAGTTGAGAAGCTTAAGCATGAGAGAGATGAGTTGGAGAATAAAATTAGAAGTTGGAGGAACCTATTGCTGAGACTGGTTAAGGGGGAGCTAATAGTACTCAAGCCCGTGAGGACCTTAACCAAGGACAACGTGGTAAAGGGCATTTCGGCTTTCAATATTAAGCGTGATGATTTCGTGTATGTTAGGGATTTAAGCGTTATAGACCTAGATGCTGTGAATATGCTTTCTAAAATTGGGGTTAAATGCATAGTGGGTAAGCGAGCTCCACCTCATGTCGCCTCGGCATTGGAGGAGCATGGTATTCCATTTATATCCGAAGATGAGCTTTCCGTGGTGTGGCTCGACGATTTGCCACTTGCAAATAGAGATGAGCTCAATAATTTGGCGGAGGAGCTTAGGAGTAGGCTGATGAGTCAGGTTAGGTTGCGTGAGCTTAGTAAGCTTAAGGAGCTATTTGATAAGTACCGAGAGGAAAGAATTAAGGAGTTTAGAAAATCTCGATTTTCCCATGAAGCACTAAGTCAGTGATCCTTGTTATGTTCTCCAGCTCGTCATCCACTATTCCCTCAATATCTCCTCTAACATCGATGAGTTTTCGTTCGGGCTCCAGTATCACTTGAACATCTACATGCATTGGTTTATCGATTGGTTGGCCTATTCTCCCAAGAACTTTCACGTAGACCTCTCTTATTCCCTCAACTTCCTCATATATTCGGTTCGCAATTATTTTAGCTGCAACATTGTATATCTTACCAACATGGCTGACAGGGTTTTTCCCTGCAGTTGCCTCCATGGACATGGGTCTGCATGGTGTTATTAGTCCATTAACTCTATTTCCCCTTCCAGTATTTCCATCATCTCCGCTTTCCGCTGATGTACCTGTTACCGTTAAGTAAATTATTCCTTTATCTGGCTTATCTGCCGCATTTACTTTAACTTCAACTGGATACTCAGTTATTTTGGCTGCTAAGTCCTCAATTCTCCTCTTAACCTCCTCCTTTACGCTTAAATAGTGATCTAAGTCTGGTATTAGCTTGCTTATCATTGCTGCAGCTATAGTTAGTTCAATCTTCTTATTTCTTCTTAACCCCATGACTTTAATATCCTCACCTACCTCTGGAAGCTCCTTTTTAAGCTTCTTTGAATTCAAGTACTTCTCAGTTTCAAGAACCAGCCTTTCTGTTTGGCTTAGTGGGGCAAAGCATACGCCAAAAGAAGTGTCATTTGCAAGTGGAATTTTTCTTCCAAGCTCAAATAGTCTGACAAGATCAACTGAGCCCGGCCTTATCTTATAATCAATTATAACGTGTTCATCGGGATCCAAATATCTAAAATTATTTTTTATGAATTCTCTAATGGCGTTGACAGCTATATATCCGACGGGTATTCTCACTATATCCCTATCTTTAATTACCTGGTTGGTCGCCCTCCCAGCCACTATTATGTAGATTGGTTCCTCAACAAACCCCCCGCCAAACTTTGGGGATGCTCTTCCACCTACAACCAATCCCTTATCAACGTTATGATGAAGTACGATTCCGAATTCCTTAAGATAGTATTTGGATAATGCAAGACTAACGCTTTCCGCAGCCGCATCAGCTATGTAGTCGGGGTGGCCAAGGCCTTTTCTCTCAACGATCTCAGTATTTAGCTCTTCAATTGGTCGCTGATATAGTTGCTCGATATTTATGTTGCGCTTCTTATCCATTTCTCACACACCTACTATTTCTGAAGCTGATAATTAGTAATTTATGAATTTAAGGTTTGCTACTTATTTAAGAAGCATATCTAAGTGTGCATAGACCTGTATTTCATATTGCTTAAATTGAGTGATTAAAAGACATGATGAGTAATAAGGTTTGCTAACTGTAGGAAGGCTTACATAAGTATGCAAGTTTAAGTGAAACACTATGCTTTTCCTTTGATCGCTGAACTGTCAACTTGAGCTATTGAATTGCTAATAGTACTTTAGGTACTCACTACTGGCGTCTCCAGTTTTATGTAGAGTATATTGTTTCCTCTGATGAATATTCTGCCATATCTTGCAACAGGATCACCATTATTAAGTTCCTCCGCATCTACTAGTATTAAGTTCATGCAATTATCGCATCGCTCAAGTATGCCCGTATACTCGTATCCACTTTTCAATTTCACAAGAACCCTACTATTTACAGCACGGTTGAGAAGTCTTAGAGGTTGAATGCTCCTCAAGATCGTCCCTCGCGAGTACTCGGTTCGATTTCTAGCTAACTCCTATAATATATATAGCTTTCTGTTTGACTTTTATTTATACTATTGGCATTAATGTGTGCTGTTTGATTTCTCTGAACTTTGCTGTGCTTTTCCATGAAGCAATAGTATGAGATCCTTATCCTCTTCAAGTATTGCATGTATTTCTACGTTTTTCAGCTGGGATACTAAGTTTATTACTTGCTCTTTCTCGCCTGTCCTCTTTAAAATGCTTACAACGACCCGTCCATTCTTTTTGAGTACTCTAAATAGCTCGTAGAGTACTTGTTTTTGGTTCTGAATGTTTTGAAGCACAGTTATGCTGAACGCTAAATTGAATGTGTTCTCCCTGAATGGTAGGTATTCGATGTCTGCCAAAACCAGTGAGCATTTAGCTCTTTCCCATATATTGCTGTCTATTCTCTTTTTGGCTTCTCTTATCATGCCAATTGAAAAGTCGACGCCAACTACATGCTGAGCTTCCCTGCTAATTTCCCTCATTAGTAAGCCAGTGCCGCATCCTGCATCTAAAATTTGTGAGCTAGCAATTTCTATATGTGCTTCTCTCAACATTTTGAATGCTATTGCATATTTCCTTCTCTGCTCTTCTCCATATAATTTCTCATATGATGGTGCTGTGGTGTCGTACTTGATCTTAATGGTTTTCTTTGGCTCTCTCAGTAGCATTACACATTTATTAGTGTTGTCCGTTACTAAACTATATTGTGTCTGAGCAATTTTCCTCTTTAATAAATCCGGGAATTGATGAGGCTTGTGAGCTAGTTAAACAAGGTATTGAGAGGAAAAGAGTTGTGCTAATTGTTGGTTCATGTAAAGTTGAGTATATGGGTAGGGCTTCATCTACGCTTGACTTTGGTGAGCGCATTTTGATAATTAAGGTTGATGGTTCCATTCAAATTCATAGACCATGGGATGTTACTCCGGTGAATTGGCAACCCCCTGGCTGTATTTTTCATGTAGAAGTGACTGAAGATGGTCTATTGAAAATTAGGGCTGTTAGAAGGCGTCCTCATGAAATCGTGGATGTTTTCTTTAAGAGAATTTACTTGGCCTCGACTTTTTCGTTACTTGATGAAGCAGAGTTCTCCATGTATGCTTCTGAAGAGGATATGCAGAAGGCTATAATTGTGGAACCAAGCTTATTTGAGGAGGGCTTCAAAGTTATAAGTTATGAAAAACCTGTTGAGCCAGGCTTTATCGACCTTTATGGAATAGATTCTACGGGAAGATTTGTTGTAATAGAGTTGAAGCGGAGGCCAGCTGATAGAAATGCTGTTATTCAATTAGCTAGATATGTGGAGGAGGTGAAGAAGAGAAGTCCATATAGAAGTGTTAGGGGAGTACTTGTGGCCCCTGATCTACATAAGGGTGCACAGACCCTGCTTGAATCTCTTGGCTTGGAATTTAAGAGGTTGGACCCTAAAAAGTGCTCTGAAATATTGAAGTCGAGATTTAAGAAGACTAAGCTGACTGATTTTATATTGAAGGGGAGGTCTTAGTGGTTTAGCATTAAATTCATTGGCATCCTCTGCAATATTTGTAATCGTGGGCTGCTAGCTGGTCTTGGTAGTGGTTTGTATGGTGTTTTACAGGTGTATAGTAGACTATGATAAGTGTATGAATTGTGGCTTTTGTACGTGGTACGTAAAGTGCCCTGGACGAAACGTATGTGTTGACTGTCAAGTGTGCTTTCAGGGTTGTCCCAATGAAGCTATTTTTAGAGTAGAAGATTATGAGCCAAGAAAGTACGTGAAGATTAGGATTGGCTCTGAAAGTTTCGAGATACCGGAAAGAATTACCTTGAAGAGAGCTTTGGAGCTACTTGGTTTTAGGTTCTCTAAGATACCTGAGGAGGGTAAGATTTATGCTCCATGTGAAACTGGAGGCTGCTATGCATGTGCGGTTCTCGTTAATGGAGTTCCACGGCCTCTGTGTACTACACCAGTGGAAAATGGAATGAGCATAGAATTGGATGCGGACTTTAAGCCCATTAGACTTGTTTCAGGATTTACTCCTCATCCCGTTGGAGGTGTCGGTACACCGTGGCGCTTGAAGAATACTGGAAGATATATTGAGGTTGCATGTTTTGCTCATGGCTGCAACTTTAGGTGTCCCCAATGTCAGAACTGGGTTATAACGTATGGTAATAATTACGATCCAATGGGTCCCGAGGAGGCAGCTAGAGAGCTGACTCTCTATAGGAGGCTTTATGGAGTTGATAGAATGGCTATTTCTGGTGGTGAGCCAACTCTTAATAGGAAGTGGCTAATTGAGTTCTTCAAGGAACTTAGGCGCTTAAATAGGGATGAGAGCGCCAGGCTTCATCTTGATACTAATACTTCAATGTTGAGTAGGGAGTACATAGATGAGCTTATTGAAGCTGGAGTCACCGATATTGGTGCGGATATAAAGGCCCTTAAAGTAGAGACTTTCATGATTGTTACTGGAATTAAGGATAGAAAACTTGCGGAGTACTATTTAAGCAATGCTTGGAGTGCTATAAAGTATATAGTTGATGAATATCGTGGGAAGGTGTTTTTAGGGATAGGCATACCTTATAATTCTGCTTGGATGACTGATGAGGAGTTATACGAAATGGGCTGTAAAATAGCTGAGTTGGATCCTGAAATACAAGTGTGCGTTCTAGACTATAGACCTGAATTTAGGAGAAGAGATTTGAAGTGGCCTAGCTATGATGAGATGAAGAAAGCAAAGAAGGTGCTTGAGGATTCTGGGCTTAGGGTTGTTATAGCTCAGACTCGCCTTGGTCATATCGGTCCTGGCTAGTCCTCTGAGGTCTTTATGGTTATTTTGGATGGATCAAGCTTTAGCTCCTTATAGCACTTTGGACATTTTCCCCCATATCTCCTTATGATGTCTTGCGGATTTGTTAGTTCATCTCCCCTATAAAATATGAAGCCACACCTGCTGCAGTATATTTTGATTGTCAAGGCTCTCAGCATTAGAGTTCACTTTCTGAAAATTAAGTTTTTCCTTTGTTTAACTTATTAGAGCCTTATTTTCTAGTGTCAATGGCTATGGCAATAGCTTAATATGTGTTCATATATGGGTATTTGTAGGAGGCGATCTATTGGTTAAGAAAATAGGTTTACTCACAATTGGCCAAGCTCCAAGGAGCGATATTACTCCCGAAATTCTATCGTTTATAGGAGAGGTTGATGTCGTTGAAGCCGGTGCTTTGGATGGTTTATCAAGTACTGAAATAGCTAGATTAGCTCCAACTTCAGGTGAAACAGTTTACGTAACTAGGCTCAGAGATGGTAGAGAAGTTAAGGTATCGAGGGAGAGGTTAATACCCCTCCTTATTGAGAAAATTAGGTTCCTGGAAGATATGGGGGCTGAAGTTATTGGTTTACTCTGTTCCGGTACTTTTCCAGATCTTAAGCATAGGGTTCCAGTTGTTAAGCCTGAACCGATAGTTAGGGGGATAGTCGAGGGTTCGATTTCCAGCGTTGATGTGTTGGGTGTAATAATGCCCAGCTCCCTCCAACTGGAGTATGCGAGAGCCAAATGGTCTGATATGAAATGTCGTTCAATGGTGGTTGATAGCGTATCACCATATATAGAGGAGGATATGCGGAGAGAGAAGCTTAGGCAAATAGCTAAGAAGTTTAAGGAGAGTAACGTAGCTCTTGTGGTGATGGATTGCATGGGCTTTTCCTTGAATGATGCCAATTATTTGAGGAGACTAGTGGAAGTACCTATAATAATTCCTAGAGTGGCTCTAGCTCTAGCACTAAAGTGTTTCATTTAGAGATTCAATGCTTGCAGTCCCATAACTCGCTGGGTTTAGATAGAGCTTTTATTGCATGCACGTATAGGAGCAATATGTTTAAACATATTGGTGCAGTAGGAGACAAGGGGTGGTCATGTATTGAGTAGTGAAGATCTGGAGCTTCAATTACTTAAGCTAAGAAAGCTTGCACAACTTCAGAGTAAGCTCGCTTCTAAGGAGAGAGCAATTAAGAAAAGAGCCCCCATCGAAATATTAAATAATTATTTGACTGAAAAAGCAAAGGAAGTTTTGAGGGTAGCACGTAGCCAGTATCCACAGATAACTCGCAGGGTTATTGAGGTTCTTGCGAAGAGCATTGAGGAGGGTAAGATAAAGGAGCAAATTGATGGTTATGAGCTTTACAACTTGTTCCTCAGACTTGGTTTTCCAATAAGGATGCCAATCAAAATTTATTATGAGAAGAAGGGTGAGAGAAAGCCTTTGAGTGAGTTATTTAAGAGCGAGAATGATTGAAGCCCTCAGTCGGGTAAGTTTTCTTCATTAGCTCAAATTAGTGCCGGGAGCATTCATCATCGGCCAATAACTGTATTTCTCGCTCAAAAATTTATCTTTCACTTCACTTATAGTTAACATGCCTTGTTGATCGGTTATAGTGAGATTACATGAGTTGAGCATGACAGGCACGGGTCGTAGCATCTCACAATGAACTCGCTTTCACTCTTTATCTCACTTATATTCAAATTGCGTTTCCCAATAATTGTTTTTATGCTGTGTTCTATGTCAGGTATATTTTGAACTGTCGGTGTTACTATGTTAGAGAACTTGATGAGCCCATTCTCAATTTCATATTCATGATAGAGTATCCCTCTTGGCGCCTCTATTACTGCCCTTCCTCTACCTGTATTCCTTTTAACACTGCTTTTCCAATTCATGTTATTGTGCATTAATAGCCTATCTAAGTAGTCAATTGCCTTTTCGAAGCAGTGAATGATTTCGATTAGTTGTGCTAATGGTATTTTTCTGGGATCTAGTGTCGGTAATTTAATGTTCAATTCGTTCAGAATCATGCGTGCTTTTTCGGAAAGCTTTTTGTGCTTCATGTTTAGTCTTGCTAGTGCTCCAACCATGAAGTTTTTATGGTTGATGAGCGCCCTTTTGCTGCTAGAGTTCTCATCCACCTCCTCTATTACCTCTCTTGTAAATGCATCTACTGATATTACTTTATCCGGTGTTGCTATGTTGTTACCAGTGTAAAATGTGTATTCATTGGAAATCATGGTAGCATATGTTCCCTCTCTATCTACATCCTCTTCCACTTTAAGGATGGTTGAGGTTTCTTGCGCTATTTCATCTATGGTGGGCATTATGGATCTGATGTTCTCCCTAATTTCCTTAAGCTCCTCTCTAGTGATCTCTGATGTAAATCCTCCAATGGATATGTTAATTGGATGTATGTTGTCTCCGCAGAGTTTGATTAGCAGCTTGTCCACTTCGCGCTTAATTGCAAGTGCCTTCATTATTAGCTCTCTCTTTAGGTTTAGAGCATTAATGAAGTTTTCAGCTTTCATGAAGTCTGCTAATGTTAGTATGTATATGTGGATCATGTGGCTTGAAATGGTGCTCATCATGGCTATGAATTCTCTGAGAATTTCTACTTCCTCGCTTACATCTATGTTAAGGGCATTTTCGAGAGCTTTAACTGAGCAGAGTGCATGCGCATACCCGCAAAGCCCACATATTCTACTTACTAAATATGGTACTTCACTTACTTCTCTGCCAACGAGTATTGCTTCAAATAGGCGTGGTGTTTCTAGAACTCTGAACTCTACATCTTCGAGTATGCCATTTCTTATTTTCAGAATTAGCTCTCCATGCCCCTCAATTCTAGTTAGCTCTCTAATGTGAATTGCTTTCAATTTCGCTCACCACCTTCCCCATAAATATGAGCAGTCTTCTCTTAACGTCATTGATGTTGAATCCCTTTTCCATTAGGATGTTTATGAACTCCTTGAGATCGTAGTCCTCGAATAACCCCCTACAGCCATAGCATGGTGCCCCAAGTGTTGGGCATTTCGCTCCACATCCCCCTACTGCTAGCGGGCCTAAGCACAATACTCCCTTATCTAGTAAGCATTCATTTTCTCTGAGCTTACATTCGAGGCATACTGTTCTTTGACGTATTCTCGGCAGTGCTCCTGAGACGAGGTCAACTAGTAGCTTTTCAATTTCATTTAGCTCTACTGGACAGCCAGGCACTTTAATATCAACTTTAATTATATCGGTTATTGGCTTTGGCTTTTCTAGTTCAATGATTTTCGGTATTCTTGAACCATAAACCTCTTTAAGCATCCTCATTAGGTTAGCATTGCTCTTCCCTATTAGTGCTTGTACTCCACCAAGTAATGCGCATGAACCTATTGCAATTACTAGTTCGGAGTTTTTTCTAATTTTAATTAGCAGTTCCTCATGATGCTTACTCATGGCCGACCCTTCAATTACTGCTATGCCACCTTTTACTGGTATATCTGCTTTCAAGCCTATGAGCCTGTAGTGCTTGAATTCCACGTATCTTAGTAGGTCTGGTCTTGTCGTGAATACATTGATTAGCTGAGTAGCACAGCCTTCGCATCCAGCTAGGCTATATAAGTTTATTCTGATTTTTTTCACAGTCCCACCTCTCTTAATGGTATTTCACTTAGCTTGAATATTGGCCCGTCAATGCAAACATACTTGCCGTTTGAGAGCATGCAGTGCCCGCACTTTCCAACTCCGCACTGCATTAGTCTTTCAAGGCTAACGTAGATGCAATTGTTATTTACCCCAATTTCATTTAGCTTGAGTACTGCGTATTTCATCATTATTGGCGGCCCGCACACTATTGCTATTGAGTCTCGGCTTGGAAGTACTTCCCTGCTAATTAGCTTGGTTACTACTCCGACATTTCCTCTCCACTTTTCATCTGGAACATCAACTGTTAGTTCCATATGCATTTTCCTTTTCCAGTGCTCGTAATCCCTCTTGAAAAGTAGTTCGCTGGGGTTTTTCGCTCCATAAAGTAAAACTACTTCGCCGTACGTTTCTCTATTATCGCATATTTCCCAAAGCAGTGGTCTTAATGGGCTGAGACCCGTTCCTCCACTTACTATTATTATGTCTCTTCCCCTGATCACTTCAAGTGGAAAGCCATTTCCATAGGGACCTCTTATACCCACTACCTTGCCTTCTCCCAGATTGAATAGGGCTTTTGTAACTCTTCCAACAATTTTAACTGTAACTTCTATTACCGGAAGATCCTTTCTAGGTGATGATATGGCGAAGGGGGCTTCACCATATCCGTAAACAGATAGCTCAATGAACTGTCCAGGTGTAAAGTCTCTTATTAATTTGTCTTTAAATGGCTTTAATTTAAATGTCCGTACAGATGGGCTTTCCTCAATTATCTCTATAATTTTGGCTTGTGTTGGCATGTAATATGACTTTAATTTTGATTTATCTAGCAATATCGTTGATCACCTCCACCACATCTATTTTTCCATGGCATTCCGCTATGCATCTACCGCAACCCACGCATCCATATATGCCGTATCTATCTTTCATGAACACGAATTTATGATAGAATCTGTGGGTGAATCTGTCAATCTTATTTTTCCTGAAAATTATTCCACCAGCTATTTTAGTGAATTCGGAGTATAGACATGAGCTCCAGTATCTATATCTAAAACCCTCTTTCATTGGCTTTTCGAATCTATCCTCTATTTCAAAGCATATACATGTAGGGCAAACTAAGGTGCATACTCCGCATGAAACACACTTTGAAGCATATTTGGCCCATAAACTTGAACTCATTCTTTCTCTAATTCTCTCAATTCTTAGCTTTTCAATTCTCTTGACATTTCTTATTCTCTTGATATTCTTCTTTCTTACTTTTTGCAGATTCATTTCCTCCAGCAGTTTGAGTCCTTTTTGCGATCCAGGGATTGCTTGAAATTCCCCATTTAGGGGTGATAGAGATATGTCGAAGGTTCCGTTCCAGGGCTTGTCTGTTCCCAGACTTTCGCAGAAACAGTATTCATCGCCTCTCTCACATTCGAGCACTACGACCATGCTATTTCTTCTTCTATTGAGATATTTTGTATCAACATAGTGTCCATTTAATAATACTAAGTCGAGTATTTTGAGCGCATTTGCATCGCATGGATGAATGAGGAAGAATGCATATTTTTCATGTTCCATATTTTCCTCAACACGAACTTCACCATTTTCGTATATGAAGTGTAGTATGGTTTCTTCAGGTGGTAGAAGGTATTTCTTTAATGGTAGGATTGTTCTTACATAGGATGTGTTGATGGAGTTGAAGTTCTCGACGTATTTGAATACTGTCACTCCCCTCTTTCTAACTGGTGCTATTACATGGTAGCCCATTGATACTAACTTATTAAATAGCTCTTTAAGGGTGCTTCTCGATACTAGATATGCCTGGCTCTCTTGCTCTCCACTCAATCTGCTCTCGAGCCTATTTTCCATTATCGTCTATCGCCCTCTTAATTGATGTTTTACATAGGTTAAAGCTCTTTCCCCTGTTTATGCGACGATTGTCGAATATTCGCAATGGTTTCTGCCTATGCAATTAAGAGTTTAAGGCCTGTTTCTTCATCAACTTCCCTCTTAAGCTCAAGTTTTTCTCCCTCTATCACTATTATCTCTGCTGTTGGATTCACTATGCATCCACGCAGTAAATGTCCTCCATAAACTTCCCCATTAGTATTTGAAACTGCTATGTGTACATGTGCCACTTTTTTCCCATTAAATACTGCTATGTTACCTAGACATGAAACTATTTCTAGAGGTCCATTTAAAGTGATCTTCTTATACTTCCCCTCTACATATATTCCGAAGCATGCCTTTTCCAATGCACCTATGAGGGTTATGAGTGCTCCCTTAATGTTAAGTTCTTCAGCTAGCCTTTCTATTTCTGTTAGCAAGTCCGATCCCTTTGGAAGTCTCGCGACTGCAATCCTACCAATCTTAGAGGTTAATACCATTGCATTCCCTCCACGGCTTTCATATAAAGAATTTCATATTGGTTTAGAGGCAATAACATTTATACTTCTCTATTTCTTTCTTAACTTTGAACTGAGCTGGTGGGGTTACTGAAATTGAAGTCTCGCATTAAGCCGTGGCATTCACTCAGTATAAGTGAGGTTCTTGGAATTCTTGAAACCTCTACTAGTGGATTGTCTATGGAAGAGGCTTCTCTTAGGCTTCAGAAATATGGATTTAATGAGTTAATTGAAAGACGCAAGGTCTCCCCCTTTCAAATATTTATTGACCAGTTTAAAAACTTCCTAGTCGGCTTACTTATTGCTGCAGCACTAATTTCATTTATAATTGGCGAGCATATTGACTCGTTTGCTATAGTTGCAATAGTTATTCTAAATGCTGTGCTCGGCTTCGTTCAGGAGTATAGGGCTGAAAGGGCCCTTGAAGCTTTGAAGCGATTGGCGGCACCCAAGGCCCGTGTGAGGCGCAGCGGACATGAAATGGTGATTCCGGCGAAGGAAGTTGTGCCTGGCGACATTGTTATTTTGGAGCCTGGTGATCGGGTTCCAGCTGATGCGCGCCTCATTGCTTCAACTAATTTGGAAATTGATGAGGCAATGCTGACGGGTGAATCAGTGCCTGTTAAGAAGAGTCATAAGGTTGTGCTACCCGAGGATACGCCTATTTCTGATAGGAGAAACATGGTTTTCATGGGCACCTTGGTTACTAGGGGGTATGGGGAGGCTGTTGTAGTTGCCACTGGCATGAATACTGAGATGGGTAGGATTGCTGAATTGGTACAAGAAGTGGAGAAGGAAGAGACTCCTTTAATGCGTAGGTTGAATAAGTTTGGTAAGCGTCTTGGTGCTTTAATAATAGCTTTATGCGCGCTTACCTTTATTTTGGGTCTGATTAGGCAGAAGGATCTAGTGCTAATGTTCATGATGGCTGTTGGCTTAGCAGTATCGGCTGTGCCCGAGGGGTTGCCAGCTGTAGTAACGGTCACGCTAGCTCTAGGAGTTAGGGATATGGCTAAGAGGAATGCTATTGTTCGTAGACTTGCTTCGGTTGAGACTTTGGGTTGCACTACCGTCATATGTGCGGATAAGACTGGGACTATGACAAAGAACGAGATGACGGTTAGGAAGATCTATGTAAATAACACCGTGATTGATGTTACGGGTTCCGGATATGAAGTTGAAGGGAAATTCCTAGTTAATGGAAGGGAAATTGATCCTCTTAAGGATGATCACTTAAGCCTTCTATTGAGAATAGGATTGCTGTGTAGTCACGCCGAGCTAATTAGGGAAGATGGACAATGGAAGGTGTTGGGAGATCCAACTGAAGGTGCACTTGTTGTTGCTGCGGCTAAAGCTGGTATGTGGAGAGATGATTTGCTCAGGCTCTATCCAAAGGAACATGAAATTCCATTTGAATCCGGGAGAAAAAGAATGACGACAATTCACCGAATTGCTGGTGGTAAGCTCATAGCATATGTTAAGGGTGCACCTGAGGTAATATTGGAGCGTTCATCATATATCTACGAGAACGGCTCAATTAGAGAGATAACTGATGAAGATAGGGAGAGAGTTTTAAGTGTAGTGAGGAGAATGGCTAGTGATGCACTTCGTGTTCTTGCAATGGCTTATAGGGAACTGGATGAGCGTATAGACCTGTCGAATCCAGATAATGTGGAGAGGAATTTGGTTTTTGTTGGTTTGGCGGGAATGATGGATCCGCCAAGAGACGAGGTTAAAGATGCAATTAAGCAGTGCAGGAAGGCTGGTATTAAAGTTATAATGATTACTGGCGACCATAAGCTGACTGCTATTGCTGTTGCTAGGGAAATTGGTTTAATCAGCGATTCTAATAGTGTGAAGGTTTTGACTGGAGCTGAGCTTGACAAGATGAGTGATCAAGAGCTTGCTGAGATAGTTGAGGAAGTACCCATATTTGCACGTGTATCACCTGAGCATAAGGTTCGAATAGTGAGGGCTCTTAAGAGTAAGGGTCATATTGTGGCAATGACTGGGGATGGGGTTAATGATGCTCCAGCATTAAAGCTCGCTGATATAGGTATTGCGATGGGTATAAAGGGCACTGATGTTGCGAAGGAGGCTTCGGACATGATACTTGCCGACGATAATTTCGCAACAATAGTTAGGGCAGTTAGAGATGGTAGGGCAATATATGATAATATAAGGAAGTTTGTGCGTTTTCTATTGGCCTGTAATTTTGATGAAATAGCTGTAATAACAACCTGTGTACTGGCAGGTATTGAACCTGCACTATTACCTCTCCAAATACTTTGGATTAATCTTGTTACAGATGGAGGCCCCGCCATAGCATTAGGTGTTGATCCACCTGATAGGGACATAATGGAGCGCCGGCCTAGAGACCCCAATGAAGGTATTTTGAGTGGAATGGAGTTCTTCATACTGTGCTCATCGCTACTCCAATATATTGGCACTATGGCTGCTTTCCTACTAGGCCTGTATCTGCTAAAGGATAGTGTAGCAGAGGCAAGGACTCTTGCATTTGTTCAAGCAGTGCTATTTGAGTTATTCGTGGTATTTAATTGTAGATCAGAGAAGTACTCGATCTATAAAATTGGTTTCTTGACTAATAAGGCTCTAGTAATTTCAGTAGTTGCTGGTTTTCTCCTTACATTAGCAATCGTATATGTACCAGCGCTGCAATTAGTGTTTGATACCGTGCCACTAACACTTTATGACTGGATTTTATGTGCAGTGCTCGCTAGTGGGGGATGGATATTACTGCCAGAAGTTTTCATGAGACCATTACCAAGAATTAAATGGTTTCAAGGCAAGGGCGAGATGAAGAGGTGAAGTGCATATTTTATTTGTGATGGCATTCATTATCTTGATTAATGTCCTGTTTTAAGTATCTTGAATACCACTGAATCGGCGAAGTAGTATATTTCTGATGCATGGTCAACTGCTAATCTCGCTTCGCTTTCACTTAAAATTTCACGTGGCTTAAGCCCCATAAGCCCTTCACTGCATATTTGAGTGACCTTGGGGTTTGTCCAGAGTGCCTCAATTAATTTGGCTCTAACAATTCTTCTTAATTCAAGCTTCATTATCCCTTCCATAGCTGATACTATTATCATGGCGTCTTCAATTAAATTCCCCTTACCGCCGAGCACTTCCTTTGATGCTAGTTCAACTGCCTTTATCGATGTGACCATGCATTTTATTGCTCCATTAATACTTTCAGCAAGTTTATGCTCTCTTAAACTTTCCCATGCTTCATAAAGGCTTTCGTAGGCTTCTCGCATGAGTCTTTGAATTTCCTTCATGATCTCATCTCAGCTAGATATATTTAGTTGTTCTTTGATAGAATTTATCTGCCGATGATGATGGAAGAGACGAGCGGATAAGTGATGAAACGACGGTCTCCTGAGGCACTAAATCACGAATTTTTCTTTCTCAACATTTCTATTTTCTATGCTTAAATCTCTAATTCTAAATAGCTTTCCCGTAAATAGCTCCGCTTCTTCCTCTTCAAAGTATGCTGCAGCTGCTATTCTGCCTAGTGAATCAGCTTTCATTATACCACTGCCGCTTGCTGCTCCAACATATATTAGGTCATTTATGCTAAGCACTACTGGTTGATGGTCAAGCGTATTTATTGCATATTGGCCTGCCCACGAATTGAATGGATGTGCACTTGTGAATTGAGGGAAATATGCTGATAGAATGGGGTAAATACCGTATCTGTAGAAGTTTTCTTCTGGTTGAGGTTCTTCTTCTAGCTTAAAGCTCCTATTGAAGTCATCTGCATAGCCAACCCAAAATGTCTGTTCATCGATGTCTGGTCTTATGTAGATTCTTGGTTTAGGTAGAATTGTGAAGGGTAGGCATCCATATTTATTGAAGCCTTTCGTATTAAGTAGTTGCTTCAGCTTGCTGCTATCAGCTTTTATCACAAATATTTGCCTTTTCTTTGGTTTGCAGTGTGCATCTATTCCTATTGGATCGAGAAGTTTGGGTGACCATACTCCTGCAGCAATTATGGTTTTCTTTGCTTTAATTATTTTACCATTGCTTAACTGTACACCAGTAACTCTGCTTTCCTGCCAGAAGTATGGTTCGCCAGGTAATCCAAGGCTCCTCTTTGGCTCAACTACTATGCTTACCACTTCTGCACCATAGAGCACTTTACCCTTCATTTTCAGGAACTCTGTTTCATAGAATTTTACTAGTTTGTCTACATCTATTTTCCCGGCCTTGGGAGCATAGACTCCTACATCAATTGGATCCAGCTCCATTAGCTCTTTAAGTTCGCTTTCAATTTCCACTTTCACATTAAGTGTTTTCTTTAAATAATCTCTATCGTAAATTTTGAATTCATAGCCTCGCTCACCCATTTCTTCAATCCATTTTTTGAGTTTATTGTATGTTTCATTGCTGAAAAGCCATAGGTATCCTATCCATCTCATTCCCAAATCGTGGCCATTCTCTTCAATATGTCTGTAGAATTCTATTGATGAGTCTGCTAGGTAGAGGTTAGTTTTGGAGTAAAAGAAGCTTCTAAACATGCCTGCACTTTTTGCCGTATTACCCATTCCCGCGCCATTCATTTTATCTATAATTAGAATTTTGCTTTCTCTACATCTCTTCTTAATGTGATATGCTGTTGCTAAGCCCAATATTCCTGCACCAACAACTACAGCATCATACTCTGGCGATTCCAATCACCTCACTTTATAAAGTAAATGCGCTGTGCTTTTATAGTCATCTCGTCTTGCGCCTAGACTTCCTAAGCTTAGCTGACTTTTTCACAAGTTCGAGGCTTTCACGTATTGATGGAACTATTTTTTCGGCTAATTTATCTTCATATTTTCTCAATATATCGAATTGCTTTAGGAAATACTTTTTAGCTAGACTTACTACTTCACTTTTACTTCTCTTTCCAACAGCTATTTCACTTAGCATTTTCTCCATGAATCCCCTAACTTCTGGCTTAACGACTTCTGGCACTATTTCATATAGTACTTCAATTAGTGTCTTGCCTAGGGGTGTGGGTATGCACTTCTTGTCTTTAATGTAGAAGTATCCTCTTTTAATGTTGGTATGTATGTGGTCTTGCTTTGTAGCGTCGGTTCCAATACCGTATTTGTCCATTAGTTTTAGTAGTTCTGCTTCTGATAGGAAGGGTGGTGGATTGGTCTTTCCTTCAATTAGCTTGACTTCAACGACTTCGAGGTGCTCTCCGGCTTTGACATCTGGCAGGAATTCTTCTTCAACTCTTTCGAATGGATATACTTCAAAGTAGCCTTCTTCAATTATTATTGTACCTCTAACTGTGAAGTTTATTCCTCCAATGTCAATTAGTATTCTTCGATTCTCAACTTTAGCGGGGCTGCTTAATGTTGCTAGGAAGTGCCTTACAATTAAGTCATAGAGCTTCCAAGCCTTTCTGCCGAGCTTATTCTGTAACTCGTTTTTTGTGGCTGGTTTTGTTGGGTGGATTGGTGGGTGTGCTTTATCATCTCTAGTTCCTTTAGTGGGCTTTATTCTGGTACTTAGTAGTTTCTCAGCATAGCTACCGTGCTCTGGGTTCTGCGTGAGCATGGTTAAAATCTTCGCTAGGTTCAGTGTTTTTGGATAAATTTCGGTTTCAGTTCTTGGATAGCTTATGTAGCCGAGTCTATAGAGCTCTTCAGCTAAATCGAGTGTTTGCTTTGCTCTTATGTTTAGATATTTACTTGCCCTGCTTTCTAGTTCGAGGGTTGTTAGTGGTATTGGTGGTTTTCTGGTTTTCCTTGTAACTTTGTAGTCCTTAACTTTAGCTACCCTTATGTTTTTTATTTTGTTGTAGATTTCCTTTGCCTCTTGTTCGTTTTTAATTTTGCCTATGGTGCACTCAGCTGTGTAGATTCCTCCATAGATCTCCACTTTGGCCTTGATCGTGTAGTATGTTTCTGGCTTGAATTTCTCTCTTTCCCAGGCTCTTTGAACTACTAGGAAAAGTGTAGGGCTTTGACATGGTCCATAGCTTAGGAAGTGTCCTAGAGGTAGGGCTCTTGGGTTCTTTTTTTCAATAGCTCTCGTTATTAACCTAGTGAATGCTGCGCCAATGGTCAAGTCTATTATCATTCTGGCGGAGCA
>CAYWZQ010000009.1:0-69862 GCA_964462875.1 uncultured Nitrososphaerota archaeon
GATGAAGGAGTCAGCGCACAAAGGAACGAGATAAATCAGAATGGAGAGCTTAAAGGCTATTTAACAAATAGAGAAACAGCAGCCAAAATGAGATTACCATTAACTGGAAATGCAAGAGCTCAAGATTACAGGCACCCACCAATAGTTAGAATGACGAACACATTCTTCGAGCCCGGAGACATGACTTTCGAGGAGCTAATTGAAGACATAAAATACGGAATATACGCCAAGGGTGGAAGAGGAGGACAAGTCAGCCCAGCTGAAGGAGTATTTCAATTTGGCGCCCAAGAAGCCTACCTCATAAGAAATGGCGAGTTAACAGAGCACCTAAGAGACTTCAGCATGAGCGGATTCATACTTGAAACACTTAAAAACGTGACCGGAGTGGGAAAAGACTTCGACATATACCCAAGCTTCTGCGGAAAAGCGGGACAATTAATGAGAAATACATGTGGAGGGCCACATGTAAGAATTGAGAACATTATTGTTGGGGGGAGAGCCTAATGGAGCTAATCGACGCAGTCAAATTAGCAATAAATAGAGCTCTCAACTTGGGAGCAGAACAGGTAGACGCATTCGCATCCAAATCATACTCACTCTCAATTCAAGCAACAAACGATAGAGTAAGCGGGCTTAGAGAAAGGAGAACTAGAAGCGAGATGATTGAAGGATTAGGCGTGAGAGTTGTTATTGAAAAAAGTGTTGCATATGCCTATACAACAATATTAAGCGAGGACAACATAGAAAAAGCGGTTAAAACAGCAATAAAGCTAGCTAAAGTGAAAAAGCCAGATCCAGACTTCAAATCACTACCTAAACCAGAAAAACCAGCAGAAGTTGAAGGAATATTTGATCCACAGATAACATCACCACCAATAGATGATGCATTCGAGCAAGTCAGAAAGACTTTAAGCGACGGAATCGAAGCGGATCCAAACTTTAACACCATCGCTTCAGGATATACATTCGCATGGACTGAAAAAGCTATTGCAAACAGCCTGGGCATAGAAGCAAGCTTCAAGGAAAGCATGGCCTCAACAGGAGTTTATATTGTTGGAGAGAAAAATGGCTTTAGAAGTGTGGGAGGAAAATGGGATGAAAGTAGGAAAATCAAGAAGATTAACATAGAAAAGTGCCTAGAAGAGGCAGTAAAGTATGCTAAGCTTGGTTTAAATAAGGCAAAAATTGAAACAGGCGAGAAAACAGTGATCATGCAACCAGAAGCACTCACCAGCTTAATGAACTACGCATTCATACAACCGATAAATGCATATAATGTCCAGGAAGGCAAATCCTATCTATCCGGCAAGTTAGGTAAGAAAGTAGCATCAGAAAAACTCACAATAATAGATGACGGAACACTGCCCGAAGGACTATATACTGTACCAGTTGACGGTGAAGGAGTTCCCACACAAAAAACAATAATAATCGAAAATGGCGTACTAAGAAACTACCTATATGATAGCTACACCGCATTTAAAGAAGGGAAGAAGAGCACTGGAAATGCTTCAAGAGAATTCAGATCAGCAGTCACCATTACACCCAGAAACCACCTAATTAAGGGAGAGGAAATGAAGTTTGATGAATTAATAAGCGAAGTCAGAGAAGGACTCCTAGTCAGAGGAGTTATGGGGGCACACAGCACTAATATTGCAACAGGAGCATTCTCAGTTCTAGCCAATCCAGCATATGTCATAGTCAATGGAGAACTTGTCGGACAAGTAAAGGGATGCATGATTGCAGGTACATTTCAAGAACTGCTCGAAAAGTATGTGGCTCAAGGCGATGACACTATTCAAATAAGATTCCTAGTAGCACCTTCAGTAATGTTTGAAAAAGTTAGAATTTCACTTTAAAGCCAAGCTACTTAACCTTTCAATCTTTCTTTTTCAATTTAATGCCCAAAGCATTTTCCAATTCATGTATCTTAATAGCACCCTCACGCACAATTACAGGCTCTTCACCCGTCAGGTCAATTACAGTTGAAGGCACACCTATTTGAGAAGGACCAGCATCAATTACCAAATCAACATAGCTACCCAACTGCCTAATGGCATCAATAGCAGTTCTCGGAGGCGGATTACCGGATATATTTGCACTCGTACCCAAAATATATCCATAACATAATTCAGCAAGCCTTAACGCCACCAAGTTGTTTGGCATTCTAACACCAAGACTCGGCAATCCTGCTGTGAGAATATCAGGTACAAACTCCCTCTTAGGCAAGACTATCGTTAAGGGACCAGGCCAAAACATTCTCATCAACTTAAAGGCGTCCTCATTAACATGAACTAGATTACATGCAGACTTTATACTTGAAACTATGACTGGCATAGGCTTCCAATCCCTCCTCTTCGCCTCTATAGCCCTCATAATGGCCTCTGGATCAAGAGGATTAGCTGCCAATCCATAAACGGTATCGGTAGGATAAACAACTAAGCCACCATTCAAAACTACTTCCGAAGCTTCAACTATAATTGATAGACTAAAAAGTTCAGGATCAATATTCACTACTCTAACCACTTCAATCACCACCATCTCCAAGCTAGTCAAAGCCAATGAGCACTAAGATTAAATTGGCGATAATCCCAACAACTACTGCAATAAGTATGCTCACAGCAGAAATTAATGAAGCTTTCCTCCACCCATATTCCCTAATGAGCGCAGCTATAGTTGCTATGCAGGGAATGTAGATCATAGTTACAAGCGAGAAAACAATCATTTGCCTATCCGACAAAATTAGTGATAAATCATTTGCTTCAAAGACCTCAATTAGCATAATCAAGGTTAACTCCTTCCTTAAAATACCGAAAATCAGTGGTATTGCGCACTCAGCAGGTAAGCCAAGCACTCCCTGAATAATTGGACTCATCAACCGAGAAATCATCCAAGTCAAGCCAGTAATCTTGGCATATTCAAGAATCACACTACCCAGAACTATTAATGGCAGTGCTACATATATGAAATCCTTAGTCCTAACCCACGTTTTAATAAGTACGTTCCTTAACATTGGAAGTCTATATTCAGGGATCTCCATTATCAAGCCAATAGGTCTTCCAGGCATTCTACTATTCAAAATTCTACCCAGTAAGACTACTAAAAACAGGTCGATTGCATAGAGTAAGAGTGCAGTTGAAAGGCCAATGTACTTTCCAACTAAGCCAAGTATAACAACAGTTCTCGCTGCGCAGGGAATTAAAACGACCAAGAATCCAAGGATGAGACGCTCTCTATCAGTCTCCATAATTCTACAGCCAATGCATGCTGGGACATTGCATCCATAGCCTAAGATTAGGGGAATAAATGCTTTGCCGTGAAGGCCGATCTTATGCATTAAATTATCCATTAGAAAAGCCGCTCTAGGCAAATATCCTGAATCCTCCAATATCGATAGAAGAATGTAAAATGTGAAAACATAGGGTATTGCGATAGTTATGCCAGCAACAATTCCAGCAATAAATCCATCGATAATAAGCTGAGCGATAAGTGGCGGCATTACCCGGCTAACTGATAACTCAACTACTGGAATTATCACTTCATCAAAAAGAGCTGAAAGAAGTTCCTCTAGAAAACCGCCACCAATAAAAACTAAGGTGAAAACTAAGGCCATAACTGAAAGCAAAATTGGGTATCCGAAAAGTGGATGGGTAGTTAGATAATCTAATTTCTCTGAAAGAGTCACCTGCTCAATAGCTTCAATTTTCTGAACTCTAGACACTATTCTACTTATAATGGAATAGCGTTCTGAAGCAATAATTACTGGTGCCGGCTCTCCATGGAGCTCCTCGAGAGTAGAAGCCAATTCATCAGCTAGCAACAGGATTAGGGAACCGTTTTCATGGCTTGAAACAACTTTAATAACTTCCTCATCCCTCTCCAAGATTTTAACAGCAATCCATCTCGCAGGATACTTATTACATAGCTCAGGCATGTTCTTGGAAATAGCCCTCGACAGCACCTGAATTTTCTCTTCAACCTCTCTCCCATATCTGATTTTAAGAGGTTTTAGCTTGACTCTTCCTTCAACAACATCGATTACAGTAGATAAAAGCCTATCCACTCCATAGCCAGTAATTGCCACTGTTGGAATTACTGGTACACCGAGCTCACGCTCCAAGGCATCAACATCTATTTTAATACCCTTCTTAACCGCAACATCCCACAAATTCAATGCTATAACGAGGGGGGCTTCGAGCTCCAGCAATTGAATTGTGAGATACAAATTTCTCTCCAAGGATGAGGCATCAACAATATTTATAACAACATCAGGCCTCTCAAGAGCAACATATTCTCTAGCCACAATTTCCTCTTGAGAATAAGCAGAAAGAGAATAAGTTCCAGGTAGATCAAGCACATGAATTTCGTAACCCATATAGTATAACTTGCCCTCAGCTCGCTCAACTGTCTTTCCAGGCCAATTTCCAACAGTTTGACTAGCACCAGTCAACTGATTGAATATGACACTCTTACCCACATTTGGATTACCAGCTAAAGCTATAGTTATCCTGCGCTTAGCAGGCAAGACTATTCCTCCACAGTTTTAATAAAAATTCTTGAGGCCACACCTCTCCCTAAAGCCAAGAAACTACCGCGAACCTGAACAATCACTGGGCCACCAAATGGAGCATTTCTTACAACCGACACCTCTACACCAGGTGTTAATCCCATATCTGCAAGCCTCCTTATGAAACCATAACCACCAACCATAAACGCCACTATACCTTTACTACCCGGGGAAAGAGATGAGAGAGGCTTAACATCCTCAATCCTAACATTAAGTGAGCTAAGCTGGCTATGTAAATGGGATAATCCCTCACGATCAAGACCATGCCTACTACTCCAATGAGCACTAATATCCTTGCCCCTAAGAAAAGCACTCCACGGATAACTATACTTGTGAACTAGCCGATCATGAAGAAAACGCTCTCTATGCCTCAAAACCAGTTCGCGACCCCGATCAGTTAAATCATAGCTACTCGAATCTATTAATCCATCCCGAATAGCAAGCTCAATAGCCCTAACAACACTATCAACCTTAACACCCAATCTCTCAGCAATAAGCTCCGGAGTAGGCTTCAAATTTCTAGATTTAAGTAGTAATATGACTTCAAGTATACATGGAAGCAGCCTTCTAATCCTCCTCTTAAAAATCACCCTAACACCTCCATTAGTCAGCAGTATTCTAGGATGTGGTGACCACCTATTGTGTGCGCTCAGCCATTTTCGGTTAACCTAAAAATTATGTAATATATTTTGCGACTTCTACCTCAAAACCTCTATATGACTTATCCCAGAGTCATCCTTGTACACATGAACTTGCGCCTCAAAATAAGGGTTATCCCTTACTTCATCAACATGAGATATCACAATTATCTTCTCATAATCCCTTTGCAACTCATTAAGCGTCTTTAACAGTTCTTCTCTAAACTCACTACTTAAAGGACCGAAGCCCTCATCAATTATTAGGAAACGCGGTGAAACACCAGCCTTCTCAGCTAAAGCCCTAGCTATACCAAGCCTAATAGCAAAACCTAGGAGCACAGTTTCTCCGCCTGAGTAGGTTGTTAAATCTCTAATCTGGGCACCATCATAGACTATTATTGAAACCTCATCTTCTCCAGCCTCAATTTTAATGCTCTTACCAGGTAGAAACCTGGAGACATAGCCATCTGCCCAATACTCAACCCTTTCGAGAAAAGCTCTCAGCATAGTTAGAGGCAGTCCCTTCTCATGGAAAATATATTTATACAAGTAGCTGAGAGCACTAATTCTCTTTTCCAGTTCAGCTATCTTAGCATCCAGCTCTTTAACGCGGCTCTTCTTATGCTCCAATTCTTGAAGTTGCTGCTTCATTTGCTCCAATCTAGCTTTACATTTATACATTTCACTCATACTTGCTTCAAGCAATTTCTCAACCTCGGCAAGCTTATCAGCAACCTCTTTGAGGGAGCTTTGAAGCATAGAAAAATCACTGTGAAGTTTAGGAAGCACCTTAACCTCGTTAATTAACTGATTAGCTTCAGCTTCCAATTCAACTTTCAATCTTCTCAATGACTCAATATTGACTATGCTAGTCTTCACTTTCATCAATTTATTTGAGCACTCTTCAAGCATTCCCCTACAAGTATTCAATTTACTTTCGGCATCTCCTACACCAACATATTCACCAAATAGCAACTTATACTGCTGAGAAATCTCATTGAATTTAGATTCCAATTCACTAATCCTGATTTCACTCTCCCTTAACTCAACAATTAGAGATTTCAGCTCAGTTAATTGCCTATTTAACTGATTTTTCTTTTCAATTAACTTGGCAAGTTCCTTCTCCCTTAATCTCAAAGTCTCCTCCAAATTTTTCAGCTTATTGACCTCAACCACTAACTTCCTATGCTCATTTTCAAGTAAAGCTATATTCCCATTTATCTCATTAAGCTCCTCCCTCAAATGAAATACTGCTTCTCCAGCACGCTCCCTAGTTAATACAGTTTTACATACCGGACAAACAACTTCCTCCCCCTCAAATTCCTCAAGCGCCCTTATGCTTTCCTCTATATACTTGGAATAGCCACGTAAATTCGAAATCTCTGTCTTTATTCTCTCCAATTCATCATTTAAATAACTCATTTTACGTATATTATTTTCAATAGTTTTAATTTCACTATTCAAATCATTTATCCTATCCAGTGTTACTTTGAGTTCTTCTTCGATCTCATTTTTCCTCGCCAGTAACTGAGCTCTGTTTTTAATGGATTCCCTAAGCAATAATATCTCTCTTTCTATGTTTGAAAGATTCTCCAGCATTGAAATCCTATGCTTCAATTTCCTATACTCATTTTCGATCTCTTTTTCCATTCTAGCTAGCTCTATGCAACCTCTTAACTCAGCATTTATCTGTTTCAGCTTATCCTCAATATTAGCAAGCTTCTGCTTCTTATCTTCCAATTGCTCGATTTCACTTTTAATGGCTGAAATTCTTTCTTGAAGAATGCTCTTAGCATTACTTAACTTTTCCCTTTCTCCTTTTAAGGTGGCCACCTTCTTCTCTAATGACATAAATTTGGATTCAAGCTCTACTACCTTCCTCTTAATTTCATTTTCCAAATGTATATCTCTAAGTAAAAGCTCCCTTTCCTTTTTAAACTGCTCTAGCTGGCCCTTAAGCATATCATGTAATTCCTTAGCCTTATCCTTATGCTTCTTGAAGTCTATGTCGAAGGCTCTCAAGAAAATATTTCTCCTCTCTGATGGAGATACATCCCTACTAATCAGCTCTGCAACCCTACCCTGCCTAACAACCACGGTATTTATGAAAGTCTTGAAGTCCATGCCTATTAGCTTCGCCAATTCACTTTCAACAGCTCTTATTCCAGATGCTATTAGCTCCTTCACCCTGCCAAGATCATCTAATTTATATAGCATTGCCCTTGCATCACCGCTCTTCTCGAGTACTCTAATAACCCTATATCTGGATCCATCATTCAATGTGAAGTCAACTTCAACCTTTGACCTTGAAGCCCACGTTGGAATCACGTATTTAGCATACTTCTTCTCGGATTGACCATAAGCTCTACCATAAAATGCCAGTGTTATAGCATCAACAAAAAATGTCGTCTTTCCAGCTCCAGTGCTACCAAAAACTGAAATTGTTGAACCAAGCCTATCAAGATCTAACTCTGCCCTTCTGTAGGTCGCGAAGTTTTCAACCTTAATCTTATTTATTATCAATTCACTCGCCCCTCTCAACTTCATCGATTATTCTAAGGCCTTCACTAATTATCAGCTCAACAACATCCTTCGATAATGAAAGCACTCTCCTCTTTACAAACACCTTCTCAACATATTCACGGAAAGCCTCCCTAACATCCCTAAAGCTCCCTGAAGATACTATGCACTTAACCCTCACTCTTTGAGGTTCAATAAACCAGTGAAGTACATTTATGCTCTTCATGTACTTGCTCACTTCACTCCTATCAATGCCCCTACCATAGGGTAGCTTCACTCTCAATCTTAAAATTGCTCCATCAGGGATCTTGACTCTTGAAAGAAGCTCAATTAATTTTCGTGTTGGATTAAGTGCACCTGTTAAATCGAAAAATTCCTCCGCATAACCATATTTTTCTCTAGGAAGCGTAATCAGCGGTCTACATGGAAGCTTAATGAAAGCTGAAGATAAATCACCACCAGCCTCCTCAACTAAAACAACTCCCTTCTCCTCATCCTCCTCTCCAAAGTTTATCCTCTCTATAGATCCAGAGTAAATTACTGAACTCGATACTTCTTGATGATAATGAATATGGCCTAAAGCAGTATAGCTAACTCTATTATTAATGAACACATGCTTTGGAATGGCAATATCGTATAGCGGTATATATGGTCCATAAGATTCGCTAGGCCCTATTTTCGCACCTTCAACATAGAAATGCGCTACCGTAACTATATAGTCACATTCCCCAATTGAACTTACAAGTCTACTTAAAGTTGCATCTATAGCATTGACGTAGGCTGCTCTCTCACCAGCAGTAGGCGGTAAATATGGAAGGCATATGAAGCCAACTTTCCTGCCACTTCTGCTACCCTTCAAAACTAATTTACATGGCTTTTTAATGTAATAGAAGTTTGGCGCCCTGGCTTCATGGAGAGCCTTAATATAGGCCTCGGTTCTCGTTGTTCTAGGCTGATCATGATTGCCAGCCACAACAATAGTATATATGTCCTTCTCAGCTAGACTTGCAATAAATCTTGAAAATTCATTCAAGAGTAAGCCGCTCGGCCTAAGTGAATGGAAAACATCCCCAGCAATAATTAAGAAATCACATTCATTTTCAACTGCTAATTTCCTAATTCTCCATAACTGCTCAATGAAATCCCTATCCCTCTTTTGAATAACTAATGAATTGAAACCTGCACCTCTAACTCCAACACCTAAGTGAAAATCAGCTGTATGCAGAATTTTAAGTTTAGTCAATTGTTTGCTCCTCCTTGTAACCATAGGCTTCAAAAAGCTTATCTGATTCATCTCTTCTAATAAGCTCGCTATAGATTCCTTTGGCCTCCTCAATAGCTTCTCTATAATCCCTTACAGTTACAACTGAAGGAACACTTATTGCCTCACCAAAAATGAGCACTTCCCTTCTCCTCAAGCTCTCTATTACTGGCTTAAATAGCTTAGAATGCGGTAGACCTTTAGAGGCTGCCTCAATATCTGAATCCTCCGTCAAGCACATGACGAAATTATTCCATAGCATGGCCCTAGCATCTTCAAAGATTTGGGAGGGCCTTTGATCTATAATGCATAGAATTATACCTCTCTTCCTCAGCTCCCTAGCTATATTTCCGAATGGGGTCATGTAGTAGACATTGGGACCGAGAAACTTATGCGCCTCTTCTAAGAAGATCACAACCCTATACTTCAGCCTCTCTCCACTCATGATCCTCCGAATACACTCATTCCACAGCCTCCTAGCAATTATATTTGCAATTAACATGTAAGCAACCCTATCATCACCATATCTACCAAAGCTTATAATAACACTCCTATCTCCCCTAAGCAACTCTTCAACTACACGATAAGCGGAATCCTCTTCAAACTCACCTTCCCAATCTATGAACTCATAATTACTAAGCCTGGCAAGCTTACCCCTAGCAGATAGAAGAGATGTCAATGCACCAATACCATACTTCTCTCTAATCCTCCTCCTAACACTTTCATCACGCGATTCAGGTATGAAACCACATAAAGCCTTCAACCACTCATCACCAAACATGTCCCTAAGCAAGCTCGAAAATGAAGGTAGCAAGTCCATGAAAGCCCTCGTTAATCCAAGAGCCTCACCGGACGCTATCAGGTCACTGACCATAATACTTCTATAGTCCAGCTTAAACGCATCTAAACCAGCTTCTCTAGCCAACACCTCATCCGGCGTTAACCTCAGGAAATCATATTTAAAAGCTAAGCCAACACCATCAGCATACTCCTCACCAAGCTGATCCTTAACCTTTAACCCATACTCGCTATGCATGTCAAAAATTAGAAGCTTAACCTTCTTCTCAAATGCACCAGCATAATTGGCCAATAAAATGTATGTGGCAATCAAGTTTCCAAGAAAAGTTTTTCCAGTACCGCTCTTACCAAAAATTCCGAAGCAACCTCTAACCAAAGCATCAATATTTATTGGTATACTTGCACGCAATTCCTTAGTTGCAATTGGAGTTTTAGGAGCACCTATATACCATAGCTTCTTCAAATCAGCTTTGCCATAAAACCTCTCAATATCACTTGCCGACGGCACACCAACAGGAGACATTAATTCCGGTATACTATCAGCTCTATCAACAACTCCACTCCTAGATACAGCTATTGGAATCAATGTAAGCTCAGCACCAAGAACACCTTGACGCTTAAGTTGAGAAGCAGCAACCTCCTGAGCCACTCTTAAATTATTTGAGGAGCCATTCTCACTCCTAGTCAAAAAGTCGGCAATTTCAGTTCCAGACTTCAACTGCAAGTCCGAGATCAACGCCAAATACCTATTCTTCACACCGGAAACAACAGCAATAGAACTCGTTCTAATATCCTCGGGGGAATAGCTACTTAGAATCCTAGCCTCCAAGCCTCTACTCAAACTACCACCAGTAATTCTAGCAAAAAAATCCTCCAAAACTAACCCTCCACCAATATTCTCCTAGCCCTATCAAGCACAATTGATATATTTGAGTCAACACCCCATCTAGCTATCGAAGCCGAAATCGACTTAAACAATTGAATTCGCTCATCAGAGCTAAACTTTTCAGCTAGAATTGAAAAGAAGGCTTCAGCTAGAAAGGCGAACTCCTTTACACCCAATATGTGGACTATTAAGGGCACATAATCAGCTTTAAGCTCACCATTAATCCTATGAAAAGCCCTAATGAAATCATCACCCGGTATGAATGCCAAGTCATGTATTAGCGGCTTCCTTCTAGGCCTTGAATGATAGAATCTACCATTACGATACCAGCCAATTGATATTGCATGATAAGTGTCAATTAATCGGTCCTCTAAATCAGGATACCTACTTTTGACCTCACTCCTAGAAGCCCTCATTGGAGCAGGTATTGACTGAAGCCCAGGTGCAACAGTCATTTCAGATTGATGTACAAGCCCAATGGTTAGATGCGTGCCACAGTTAACTACAATTATTGAGCCATACTCCGGAGTTAAATCATAACCATATTTGTAAGCTCTAACCTTGAAAGAATAACTGTTAGATTCATATACTTCGCCAAATGCATTTTCAGGACTTGAATAGTAACTTAGCCAATCAACGAACTCCCTAGGCAACATCTACACCAAAATAAATGATACGGGTGAGCTAATTAAAGTACTCCCCTAATTTTACGCTTAAACTTACCCGAAAGAACTATGCCTGAGCCTCCATGACTCCTAATCAGCTTATCTATGTAACTAAGAACCCATCTACGCTCCCTAGAACTTATATAGGCCTCTTCGTGAGCTCTTTCAAGAACATAAGGATATCCCCTACCAATAATAGATTGGGCAAGCACTACATCTCGGATTACATCAACATAATTCAAACACCATTCTGGAAACTCGACCCTGACAACATTATCACTACTCAGCTTAAGATAGAAACTCACAATTTTAAAGTGAGGCATGCTAAGAGTAACCGGGTTCAATACTCCAAAAATTGGAGAACACCAGCCCACATCCAGAGCTCTATTCATTAAAATCGAATCTCTAACAAAAGAAAATTTACTGCAAACTTTCTCACTACTGGCGCAACTCCTACATTCTAAACCACTACATGCAACAAGCTTTACAATTGAACGCACCAATGCTTTAGACCTAGTATAGAAGACACCAACAGGTATTACATTTAAATCCCTAAGCCTACATAGGAGATCCCACATTGCACGGGCAACTCTAACTCTAAACTTCCTATCTCTCGTCATGAGATAACTCAATGAAAAGCTCTCATCGAAAAGCACAATTTTATGCTCAACGCCCTTTATGAGGTCAGCAACATTACTTATCACAGCCAGCTCATTTTCAATTCTCTTAACTTCCAATACCCATGACGGCAGCCTCCTCACGCCTTCAAACTCCTCCGCCAGCTCACTATAAATATAGAAGTTGGGGCGACTGCCATTGATGTGATTGGGTTTCTCGCCATAGATTATTGCTTGGAAGCCAACATTAACCAATAGGAATAAGGGAGCTATGTGAGGAGTTGGTGCAATCTCGCTCGTATCAACACCAATAACGCAGCAATTACTTAAAGCTCTTAGGGCCCATTCATGATCAATAACATCACCATATTTAGGATTTGGAGGAGAAATTTCAGGGCGATAAATTGGATAGGCGAGCTCCCTAAACCTCTTAACTAGAAAATCTATTTCATTCTCCATGCAAGTCAGATTTGAAAACCTCAGTTTCATCAAATAATCAACCAGCTCATCTGTAATGTCAGGATATTTCTTTAACTCCTTACTGAGAAGCCCTATTTTACTTTTAATTTGAACTTGAACTCTAGGAATATCCAGCATTTCACTTCAACCCAACACCTATTCAGAGCTTCAGTGTAATATACTTGAGTATTACAGGTTCTAAATGCACACTCAGCTTACCATCGATTAACTGAAACACTATTCTCTTCAACCAATTTACGTTATCCATTGTAACAAAATCATCTCTATAGTGAGCACCTCTGCTCTCACACCTCATTAAAGCAGCTCTAACCACCAATTCAGCTATTTCAATCATATTCCTTAGCTCAAACACCTCAATTAGATCAAGTGCCTTGGTTGCCTTGACATCATTAAGTTTATCCCTCAATTCTCTAATCGAGGATTGAGCATCAATTAACTCATCACCTCTCCTAATAACACCACACTTATACCACATTATTCTCTTCAATTCACTCTTCAATTGCCTAGCATCCAAAGTCCCTCTCTTAAACGATTCAATAGCCCTCTGATACTTAACCAATAAATCCTGACCATTAAAGCGCGCCTTCCTTTTCATCGAGAAAATTGCTGCCGATAAACCAGCTCTAGCACCAAAGACCACTGCCTCAGTTAATGCATTACCTCCGAGCCTATTGGCTCCATGAACACCTCCAACTACTTCCCCACAAGCATAGAGGCCTGGAACACCCGTTTCACAATCAACATTTACCTTTATACCACCCATTGTAAAGTGAGCAAGAGGAGCAATTCTAACCTTATCCATCTTAATACCCAACTTAATAGATAGAGAAGAGGCAAGCGATGAAAGAACCCTCGAGACTTCACCTTCAGCCACTCTGCTTAAATCAATAATAAGAGATTCGCCAACACCCCTACCCTCAATTATTTCTCGCCAGATAACTCTTGACAGCAAGTCCCTATGCTTAATAGCAGCAATGTGTAGTGGCGTCTTAATACCATGCTTTTCCAGCACATCCTCTCCAAGAGCATTCACCAGCTTCCCCTGCACAGCAGGGAAAATCCATGTGGGCATGCCATCCTCAGCTAAACCCAATGGAAAGAATTGAACAAACTCCATATCAATTAGCTTTGCACCAGCCCTCAAAGCCATAGCACAACCATCACCAGTTACTCTCACAGGATTATCGCTCCTCATGAAAAGCTGACTATAACCTCCAGTTGCCAACACTATTGCATTACATTGAAAAACCTCAATTTCGCCGGAGCGAGTATTTAGTGCTATTAGCCCATTGACACCATCATCCACAACTAAATCAAGCGCCATATATCCATCAATAAATTGAACACCGAGCTTTCGAGCAAAATCAGCTAATGGACCTACTAGAGAAAGCCCGGTCATTAAGGGTGGACCCTCAACATAAACTCCTCCATCACGCAGCTTCAGGTCAACACCAAAGCTCCTTAGCTCTAACAGTCTCTTAGGAGCCTCCAAAACCATAGCTCTGACAAGCTCTTGATCATTAATGAAGCATCCGCCAAGAATTGTTTCTTCAAAATGCCTCTCAACACTATATTTGCCAAAAGCAGCTCTAAAGCCTCCACCAGCATAGAGAGTTGACGAGGCATATCCGATGGGAGCTTTAGATAAAATTGCAACTCTAGCACCCATTCGCGCAGCCTCAATTGAGGCTCTGAGTCCAGCTGCTCCACCACCGACAACTATAACATCGAAAACTTGCAAGAAATCACCACTCACAAACCCAGCTCATCAGCTATATCCTTCAAAGCCGAAAGGCTCAATTCAAGAAACTCGCCTAAATCAATACCTAGCTTTTCACACAACAGTATTTTAGCTCTATCAACACCCCTTGCAAAATCTTTTTGCTTAAACTTCTTCTTCAAGCTCTTAACTTTAACCTCACACAGCTTCTTATTCGGCATTACGAGAGCAGTTGCAATCACTAAGCCAGAAACGTGATCAGCGGCTCTTAGCGCTAGGGCCAGCTTGGTTTTTGCCTCAAATCCAAGATTTTCATTATGACATTTAATTGCCTCAAGCGCTTCTTCAGGCAATTTATTCTTCAATATCTCAATAGTCTTTAATCCATGAACATTCAAGTCCCCACCAGTCAACTCGTAGTCTAGGTCATGAAGTAATCCCGTTAACCCCCAAAGCTCAACATCCTCACCTAGCCTTTCAGCCAACTTCTTCATAATAGCTTCAACAGCAAGCATGTGTTTAAACAGCTTATCACTCTTAATATACTCCTTAATTAGGCTTAGCGCAGATCCCCTATCAATCATAAAGACACCCCTTAATTCAGATTAACTCTCAGTCTAAAACATTTAAATTAGTGTTCACCAGACACGCTTATTAACCTAAGCTTCCAAGAACTTTGCAGAATCACTAGAACATTATCCAATGACTGAAATACATGCTGAACCAATGATCCTCCCCATCTCACGTCAAGTAAGTACGAAGTTAATTGCGCTCATGTAGGCGGTAGAGTATGTGGAGAGTACTGCTAATATCATTCCTATCAAGCTTCACTTTAGGGGGCCTTGGACTTGCAGTACCACTTGTTCTACTAGAGAAAAATATCAGTTTAACCGAGATAGGAGCCATCATGTCAATTCTACCGTTAGTATTTCTTTTCGTTAGAATTTTGTTTGCAGCTTTAGCGGATCAAGTTGGTTGGTCACCAATGTTTCTCGTCAACTGGATCTCACTTTTAACAGCAACTACAATATATTTACTGGCCAGCTCACCAATAGACTTCGCCATAGGTAAAGTACTAGAGGGGATTTCCGTATCAGCATACTGGGCTGTAAGCAGAACTGCAACATACCTCCTATCACCAAGTAGGGAAGCTGGAGAGGCCACAAAGGTTATTGGAGTAGTCGTGCTTGGTGGAGCGCTAGGAGCAGCTATTACTGGTGCAGTTATGTCTAAGTTTGGTGCGCATAGCGCATTTAGTCCACTCATAATAGCATCAGTACTACTAATCTACCCAACAATAGCCCTATGGAACGTTGGAACGAAAAGATCCAAAATCAATCTAACCCAAATACTTGGGGCTCTAGACCCAAGGGGGAAGGGGAGGGATTTCTGGAATGTTTCAATCATAATGGCAATCAATAGCTTAGCCAGATACCCACTACTATCATTAGTATTACCAGTCTTCATGTCCAAGGAAATGGGCTACGATTACATGGCGATTGGGATGGCCTTCATGGCATATAACATAGCGACAGCACTTACAGTGTTCCTTACCATGAAATTGCCATTAAGCTTTATAAGAGCAGTGATTCAAAGCGTAATATACTTTATTGCATGCGTAGCCCTCCCAAGCTCAAAAATATTACTACCACTATACATAACCGGATTAGCTATTGCAAGTGGACTTGGAACACGCTTCTACGAAACTATCATAGCTGAAGTAAGCAAGCATAGAACTAAAACATTATCGATAGATATAGGAATATTACACATACCCATGCGAATAACAGAATTCTCATCCCTCATTCTATTCAGCATAATAGTTGAAAGTCTTGGATATCAAGTAACACTCATTCTATCAGGGCTAGCCTACATGGCATTCTCAATTCTATCGTATATTCAATTGAAAAAGAGAAGTAGGATATCATAATTTCAATAGCTCGCTATAGAGGTCAATTCTTCTATCTTTGAATACATGATTTAACTCCGTAATCCACTTATTCCTAGCCAATGATACATTAATTTGAACTACTTTGACTTCCTCCTCATTTTCACTTGCTCTTGCAAGCACCTCCATTTTGGGGCTCGTAACTTGACTCATTCCGGTAAATTTAAGGCTCATCCCTCCACGGCATTCAATTCCAATCCTATTGGCTGTTATTGTGTACACTCTATTTTCTATGGATCGTGCAAGCATCACTTTATGAGCATATGGCAACACCAAATTTGCTGGATGACAAATTATATCTGCTCCTTTAAGCGCCAGTATTCTGCAGGCCTCTGGAAAACACCAGTCAAAGCAAATTATTACTCCTATCTTTGCTAAACCAATGTCAAATACTTGAAAACCAGTATCTCCAGGGGCAAATACTTCTTTCTCCCTATAGAATAGATGAGCCTTCCTATACTTACCAATAAAACCGTTCGGGCCAACGATGATGGCGGAATTATAAACTTTGCTCTGAGAAAGTTCAGCAATTCCTGCCACAATAAAAGTCCTAGTCTTCTTAGCAACTTTAATAAGCTTTTGAGTAGTGTATCCTGAAGGTATCTCCTCAGCTAGCTCTCTCGCCTCCCACCTATCCACGAATAAATATCCAGTGTTAAACAGTTCTGGGAGTACAAGTAAATCTGCATCAACACCCTCTATGAAAGCCACAGCCCTATCGACATTATCCTCTACTTCACCGAATTTCGGATTTAATTGAATAAAGCCTATTTTCAAGCCCAAGTACCCTTGTAAAATTCATGTTGGAATTATTAGCTCTTCTAAATTCCTTGGATAATAGGTTACTACCTCCACTCCATCCTCAGTTATTATGACAGTGTCAGAATGCCTAAAACCTGCAAATCCAGGTATGTAGATGCCAGGCTCACAGCTGAATACCATTCCGGGCTTCAAAATCGTTTCATCACCATCCTCTATCCATGGAGGCTCATGGCCCTCAAGTCCAATACCATGCCCAACCCTATGAAGAATATACTCTTGAGGAACTCCCTCCTCCTTAAACACCTTGAAAGCAGCCTTATTAACTTCACATGCCTTAATTCCTGGCTTAAATGCATTTAGAGCTGCCTGCTGAGCCTTAACCATAATGTTGAAGTATTTAACTTGCTTCTCGCTTGGCTTACCGACAATCATAGTTCTCTCAAGCTCCGCACTATAACCACCCACATTAGCTCCAGCACCAGTTACCAGTACATCACCCTCCTTAATTACCATGCTCCCAGCAAGCATGTGAGGATAAGCCGAATAGGCACCTATTTGACCACGAAAACCAGCTCGGGCAGGTAGGGATGTCCCTGGATCATATTCTGGACCTAAAGCCTTTATCATAGCAACTGAAGCTTCATAGCTAGCCCTCATTGCAACTTCAGTTTCAATCAAACCTGGAGCAGTATAGTCTTGCAGAAGCCTATGAGCTAAATTAGCCCACTTAGCGCTTTCCCTAATTAAATCGAGCTCCTCCTCATCCTTAATCAGTCTCATCTCATCAATTAGCTGTGGCATAATAGTTATTTTGGCCTTCGGAAGCAGCTCACTCAGCTTTGGCCCCCGATAACCCATCACACCTCCATAACCAGGTGCATCAGCTGCAATATTCTTTTCATGCAACTTCATTTCCTCTAATGCTTTAGCTAAAACCTTCATTGGATGCTCTACACCAGGATACTCAAAGTAAACTATTCTCTTCTTAACATGCGGTACTCTAAACTTCGAATGCTCCTCTTCAAGCTTTGGTACGAAAAGGGCAGTTTCATCGTCAACTGGAACTATCAGAGCTATGGGCCTCTCCGTTGGTATCACTCGATAGCCCGTCAAATAGAATATTCTTATGGGACTGAAGAGTATTAGTGCATCCAAATTCTTTGACTCGAGAACTTTCCTCACTTTCTCAATTCTATTCAAATAGTTCTTAATGCTAATTGAAAACCTACCCATAATATACACCGATTTAAAATATTTGCAACTTAATTTTAAAACCTAATTACTGCATTAAAGAATGGTTGTCCTAACGAGCTCCGCAGCCTCACTCATTAACCTCATTTTCAATACCGCAGTTCTCTGAGCCTCATCCTCACTCCCAAATGCCTGCCTAAACCCCTTAAAACCGCAGTCAGGCGCTAGAAAAAGTCGCTCAAAACCGAAAACTTCACCGGCATGCTTAATGAAACCTACAACTTCATCCACACTCTCGACCTCAATATCACCATTCTTCGGAACTGTTTGAACACAACCCAAACCCAATAACTTATCATAAGACTCCAAATCTCTCCTACTATAAGCAGCTAGATTTCTCGGAAAGCCCTTAAACTCGTGATGTAAAATCTTGGCCGATGTTTGAAGCAAAATACTTGCAAAACCCCTAATATCACCACATACATGAACTCCAACAAGCTTACCCTTTGCAGCAGCCTTACTAAGAGGTTTACTTATGGCCTTAATCAGGAGGTCCTCTTCCACCCCCATGAATGAAGCATATGGAAGAGAAGGCTCATCTATAAAAACCACCTTAACTTCTCGAGGCTCTGATAACTGGTCAACAATACCAGTAACAGCATCAATAAACTCCTCAACAACACTTTCATAGCTCAAAGCAACCATCTTATCAGTTACTTTGGTTACTGAGGCAAGAGTTAATGGTCCCGTAACTTGAACTTTCAATGAAACCTCCCCGCGAACTTTCTTCAGGACCTCTATTGCCTCGTGCAGCTGATGCACTACTCCGCTTACTCTCGGAGTTTTAATTGATGAAACTAACCACGCAGTATCGCCAACTACTTCAATACCGCACTTATTCCTTGAAAACTCTTCAAGAAAAAGCATGCAAAAATCCTTTAACTGAGGTAGAGCTGGAAAAGTAATATTACACATAACTTGATCTAATAAGGCTCTTCTAAAGTTTTCAGCAGTAGGTGATAAGGGGAAACTTCCGATAGTAGTTGTCGGTAGCATACACAAATTTTATGCAGAGCTTTGATATAAATCTAGGCCTTCTCGCCAGTAGTTGAGGCCATTTCTCTAAGCTCATCGATACTATCTCTATAGCCACTAACCATCAACACATCGCCTGCCCTAACAAGATAGCTAGCTGGTGGATTTCTAATCCACTCACCGTCAACCCTCTTAACAGCTAAAACCCTGATTCCCATCTCATCTAATGCAAGCTCCTCTAGGCTTTTACCATCAAGTTCACTTTTCTCTTCAACTCTAACCATTGCAATGCTCTCTTCAACCTCGTGAAAGACCTTTTGAAGTATTGGATGAGGCTTTAGCCCTCTAAGAACAACATCAGCTATTGAAGCTGCTGCATCAGAAATAGCTTCAGCAGATAAACCAAATCTTATTAAGCCAAGAATGCCCTTTTCCTCACCTTCACGCTCCCTTAACTTCAAGACTTCTAATTCAAACTCAGTATGCAGTTCATCCACTTCCTCCTCCAACCTCATAACTTCTTCAGCTAAAGCCTTGTTATTAAAGAGTAGCGCGGAGTAGGCCAAATCTATCATGGTCCTTGAAGTATCAAGCAATCTCCATAGTAGATCTTTAATTCTATCTAAACTCAGTTCTCAATCACCTCTTCCCAATTTTTAATTTCACCTGAAGCAGCCTTCACGAAATCCTCAATGCACGAAGATGGTCCCTTAACAATCACTACATCACCTTCATGGAAGACTTCAAAGTCGTCTGGGTCAATTATTAGCTCTTTACCCCTCCTAATTGCTATAACATAAATCCCCAGCTCGACATCCAAATCTAATTCGCCAATAGACTTCCCAATTAAACATGAACCATTTGATATCACAACTTTCCTATATCTAGGCTCAATTTTCTCAAAAACTTCTCTAACTGATTGATGAATACCTAGCCTCTTCAGAACCACTTGAGTTATATCTGAAACAGCATTTGAAATTTCATCCATCGCTATGGCAACTCTAATGACACTTGACATAGCTTCAGCATCACTTCGATCTCTAACAGCCAAAGCCGCGCTCATCCATAATTGATAAAGCAGACCATCCATTTCCCGCTCCAATTCTAAAACTTCACTCGCCAACTCCTCATCATTTAGCAGAACAGAGGCATAAGCCAGGTCAATCATTAATCCGCAGATGTTCTTCATTTCCCTTAAGACTTCCCTAACAGACATAGGTTTAACATGAGAAAGAGAACTTCTACCCATACTGCCTCTCATAGTTAATCTTTAAACCCCCACTCCACAAGGTACAGGATTCACCATAAAAACTATTGGATACAAAATATAAGGAGATTGCTATAGCAAATGCATTAAACTCACAATAAGTAAAGTACCAAGAAAGTCAGATAATGAACTAACGATGGGTATCACTAAGTTATCTGGATCCCATCCCCTATTATAAGCCACAATTCCTATCACAAAAGAAACAGCCACCACCAATGGCACTCCGACCATGCCAACCATGATGCACAGCAGAATCATAGATTGCAAAACCACAGACAAGCCAATAGATATACAAAAAGCAAATGCAAGAGAACCATATAACGAATACAAGAGCAGTGATGAAGAGTAAACTCCTAGAACATCTAATAATAAATACTTAAAAGACGACAAAGATGGATAAAGCAAGCCGAGTGCAAGACGAGTAGTGGTTAGAGAGCCAATAATGGAGCCGACAGCGCCCAAGGCATTAAGCAATACTGGATAAACAACAATAACCTCAGGCTTCATTTGGATGGCATACTTATAATGAGCCAGAATAACTCCATTAATAACACCATCCAGACTAGTTAAGATCACCACTGGAGTCGCCTCCCTTATAGTTGAGCTATAAGACCGCAATTTCCAATCAGTTCTAGAGGCAATTAAAATAATTATTAAAAGCAAGAATGCAAACAAGAGGAAAAGCGAGATAAAGTTACCTGTCAATGCAATGGTCAACAAAATAACTATTGAATAGCTCACTGCAACAAGTACATCATTCATGATCGCAATCACGGGATAAACCACTACATCCGGGTCAAATCCCCTTCTGAAACTACTAAATGCCGTTACTAAGGTTATTGGCATGGATAGCCCCGTAGATAGTAGGCAAGCAACTATAGGTACCAATGCGAAATATGGTAGATCAGCTAAGCAGGCATTTTCAGCAAGAAAGTTTATTATAAACGTCAAGAAGCCCATCGCCAGTGAATCTATGTAAGTTAGTGCAAAAAGAGACTTAATCAATGCATAGAAATCCCTCGTATTACCAATAAATTTAGGTTCAACTTCACCGGTATGTAGCATAGTTGAAATTCTACCAGAAAGAACACCACTAATATCGCCTCTAAGTGATAGAATCGATGGATATAAAGCGAGAATCCATGGAAGCGATATGAACAGGCCCTTAAAGCTAGAAATAACACCACCAGAAAACATACCACCAATACTAAAACTCAAAGCTATAGATGACTGAATGAAAATTCTCCGAAAATGCTTAAATCTAGATTCCAGCCCTATTGCCCCACAACAATCATCTCCATCAACTGCTCAGTTTAAACAAGATTAAAACTCCTTTATAGTTTTCGTCTGAAGCATATCGTTTTAAGTTCATAAATTAATGAAAAAGTAATGGGGGCAATTTGCCGTGAATGAAGTTAGTAAGGAGGTAATTGAAGAAGCAAGAAAACTGCATGAGGAGTCAATCGTTATCGATGCACATTGCGATTCAATACTACACACAGTACCTAGAATACATAAACCGGACTGGAAAACCAGATCTTTAATCGTAAAGAGTAGTGAAGGACATGTAGACTTTCCAAGATTAATTGAAGGAGGAGTTACATGTCAATTCTTCGCAGTCTATGTTGACCCGCCCTACAAGCCGGAAAGAGCAACTGAAAGAGCACTAGAAATGATTAGCTCATTCTATGTTGAAGTAGAAAAGAGCAAGAATAAAGTTTTAATTGTCGACAATAGCAATGACATAGTTAAAGCTAAAGAAGAAAACAAATTAGCAGCATTACTATCACTCGAGGGAGGAGAACCAGTACAATATAATCCAATACTCCTGAGAGCATTCCATAAATTAGGTATTAGATCCATGTCATTAACGTGGAATGAAAGAAATATGCTTGCAGATGGAGTTTCTGAAGCAAGAACTAGGGGAGGACTAACATCTTTAGGTCTGAAAACAATAGAATTAATGGAAAAGCTAGGAATAATAATTGATGTATCACATATAAGTGAATCAGGATTTTGGGATATCATCGAAAATACGCATAAACCTATAATAGCATCCCACTCAAATTGCAAGGCAATATGCAATCATCCAAGAAACCTATCAGACGAGCAAATAAAGGCCATTGCAGAAAAGGGAGGTGTTATAGGGATAAACTTCTACCCCAAATTCTTAACTAAAGAAGAAAAAGCTACAATAGAGGACATAATAAGACACATAGACCACATAGATAAGTTGGTGGGAATTAATCATGTTGGACTCGGCTCCGACTTTGATGGCATATCCACAACACCTGAGGGATTAGAAGATGTTAGTAAACTACCCATGTTAACGGCCAAAATGCTTGAACACGGATACTCGAAAAATGATGTTAAGAAATTTCTAGGAGAGAACTTCCTTAGAGTAATACGTGAAGTGATCGGCTAATATGCAATGAAACTTAAGAGCAGAGATTAAGTACAAGTACTTGGAAGAGGCGATATTATGGAGTATGATATTCTCATAACTGGCGGGAGAATTATTGATGGAACGGGCAATCCATGGTTTAGAGCTGATATTGGAATTAAGAATGGCAAAATAGTTTCAATTGGTAAGTTAAGCGGAGAGGAAGCTAAAGAGGTAATTTCAGCTGAAAAATTAATCGTTTGCCCAGGATTTATAGATATACATAGTCATTCGGACTTCACACTATTAGTAAATCCTAGAGCAGAAAGTAAGGTGAGGCAGGGAGTAACTACCGAGATCATCGGAAACTGCGGAAGTTCAGCTGCACCCATACTAGGTCAATTAAGAGATGAAATGAGCAGAGTAGCTGAAAGATATGGCATAAAAATAGATTGGACTTACATGGGCGAGTACCTGAGAAAGCTAGAGGAAAATGGAATAGCAGTTAATGTGGCAACATATGTTGGATTTGCAAATATAAGAGTAGCGGTCATGGGTTATGAAAATAGGGAGCCAAACAAAGAGGAACTTGAGGAAATGAAGAGCTTAGCTGCAAGGTCAATGGATGAGGGAGCAATTGGCCTCTCAACAGGTTTACGATATGATCCCCAATCTTATGCAAAAACCAGTGAAATAATTGAGATAGCAAAAGTAGTGGCGGAGAAGGGAGGAATATATGCTTCACATATTAGAGATGAGGGAGATAGAGGACTACTACTTGAAGCTATTAAAGAAGCTATTGAAATAGGTGAAAAAGCAAACATACCGGTTCAAATCTCTCATCTTAAAATACTGGCAAAACCATTATGGGATAAGTGTGATGAAATGCTGAGAATAATTGAAGAAGCCAGGGAGCGAGGCATCGACGTCACAGCAGATCAATATCCGTACAATGCCAGCGGAACCTCCTTATTGGCATGGATACCGAAATGGGCCCATGAAGGAGGAAGAGAAAAACTGCTTGAGAGGCTGGAGAATAAGGAGATGAGAGCTAAAATTAAAGAGGAATTGGTGAGAGTAATGGAACTACGTGGAGGGCCGGAAAGAGCCCTAATATCACGCTTTGAGGCCGATCCAGCACTAGAAGGATTAACAGTAAAGCAAGTGGCAGATAAGTGGAAAACTTCACCAGATGAAGCTGCAATGAGACTGGTGGAAATTGCAGTTAAGAGAGAATCATCATTAGGAATCATAAACTTCAATCAATCAGAAGAAAACATAGTCAAGATAATGAAAAAGCCATGGGTCATGATTTCAACGGATGGATATGCATTAGCACCATATGGTATTCTAAGCAAGGGAGTACCGCATCCAAGAAGCTATGGAACATACCCGAGAGTTCTAAGCAAATATGTGAGAAAAGAAAAAATATTAACTTTGGAAGAAGCAATTAGAAAAATGACTTCCCTACCAGCAAGTAAGCTGAGATTTTTCGATAGAGGAATCATTAGACCTGGATTCTGGGCAGATATCGTAATATTTGATCCCAAAAAAGTAGTGGACAAAGCAGATTACATGAACCCAAAGCAGTATCCTGAAGGCATAAAGTATGTTATTGTAAATGGAGTAATAGTAATTAGAGAAGGCGAACATACCGGAGAATTGCCTGGAAAAGTTCTTAGAAGAAAAAGAGAAGAGACATAACTCAACTATTTATTTTTTCAAGTATTCATCCAACCACTTCACTATATGCTTTAATCTCTCAATCCTATGCTTGGGCTTACCAGTTCTCGATAGATCATGATTCTCCTTGGGTATTAATACTAATCGCACTTCCTTTCCAAGCCATTTTAATGCCGTAAAGAATTGCAGTGCCTGCTCATAATAACACCTTAAATCTTCAATGCTATGAATAATCAGCAGAGGAGTTGATGCATGCTCGGCATAAGTTATTGGAGACTTCTCAATCATCTTCATAATATTTTCCCTCGTCAATGGCCTTTCCTTCAAGTCTCCGAGTATATGATCAAGCGTAAACCAGTAGCCTATATCGCTCACACCATAAAAGCTAAACCAGTTTGAAATACCCCGCATACTTATCGCTGCTCTAAATTTATCTGTATGCGTCACTATCCAATTTACCATAAATCCACCATAGGATCCACCTGCAACTCCAATTCTATCTTCATCAATGAAATCATAGGTCTTTAATACGTATTCAAGTCCCTCCATCAAATCTTGGTAGTCTCTCTCACCATAGCGACCGCGTATGTCTGCAAATTCCTCACTATAACCATCACTCCCCCTAGGATTCATATAAATGAGCACGTATCCCTTGGCGGCTATCAAGTGAAATTCATGTATAAATGAATAGCCATAGGCAGTTTTGGGGCCTCCATGAATGTATAATAGCGCAGGATTTTTTGCCTCACACTTCGGTGGCTTCAAAATCCATCCATCTATTTCAACTCCATCGCTAGCCTTAAATTTAAACCTCATAGGCTTGGATAATTCAATTTCAGCAAGTAGATTAGTATTGAAACTGGTAATTTTTCGCTCGCCACTTTCTTCATCCCAAACATATAGTTCTGGCGGCTCGATTGCAGTCATCGAAGTATATGCCAAGAAGTGCTTACCATTAACTTCAACGCCGGAGAATGCCTCAATGCTTCGCTCACCGCTTGTCACAACTTCAATTTCCCTTGAATCAAACTTCATTCTATATAAGTTAACTGAACCTCCACTGTGAATTACGAAGTAAATGTAGTTTCCAATCCATATTGGACCATGCTCTCTACCAGGACCCCTAACATCGCTATTAAGAGTATTCAGGGTATTCCTGTCAATATTAGCAGTTAAGTCCGTTAATTCGCCACCATTTGATGAAACCACATATATGTGGCGATGAGATATCGTTCCCCTTCTAAAATCATGGCCTCTGAAAACTAGGTACTTATCGTCTGGACTCCATGAGACATGATCAATGCTCATATTCGACTTTGTTAATTTCAAGTGCTCTTGAGTTTTAAAGTCATAAATGAATAAGTCAGTTATGAATGGCTTTGAATCATCCAGTTTAGCTATATAAGCCACTTTACTACCATCATGACTGACGGAAATATAGTTCACATCTAAGTCACCCTTAGTTAACTGTACAAGTTCTCCAGTGAGAGCATTTACTAAGTACATGTGCTGCCTTAATGAGTGAATGAAACCCTTTCCATTGAACCAGTAAAGAAGCCTCTCAATCACCTTAACATCTTCTTGAATTTCACCTTCACTAGTCAATAACACCATTTCCTTTTCATTGGGAAGCCACTCCACTTGCGTAATTGGGTTCTTTACCTTAACAACTAATCGCGGCTCTCCACCTTCAATTCTTGAAATCCAAAGCTCACTGCCCCGCTCCTCTTTCTTCAATGTCCTACGCGATGTAAACGCAATATATTTTCCCGATGAACTCCATCTAGGACTGACATCCTTTGGCCCGTTAGTTAAACTGTACACTTCATTTTTATTTAAATCAGCAATCCACACTCGATTAACATATTCATCGGCCTCCAAATCCATTTTAGAAGCCACGAAAGCTATCTTGTCACCTTTAGGGGAAATTCGTGGATCTGAAACCATAACTATTTTAGCTAGATCTTCAAAATCCATCGGGCGAGACATGGCTATCATTAAAGAGTAAGTGTTGGGAGCATTTATAGGTTTATGTAATTCCTTGAAATGCACAACATCGATTATGGAACATCACTGAAAATTTGACGGTCATTGTTAAGTAACTTAGAATATATTAAATTAGGCGTTAATGATCATATAGTAGTGATTGAGATGGCTAATGGGATATGCTCAGCAGGGTGTGTAGTCATCATAGATCAGATACTGGCGGCCTCATCATCATAATGTAGTGACTGAGTAAATAGACTTAAATTTATCTTTAAACCTAAGTCAAAATAGCTCGGCAATGAAGCTGATAGGTAAAGCCATTAAAACCAAGTACTGGCTACCAGGAGAAGATTTTGAAAAATACATTGTCGCTGTAGCAGAAAGAGTCGCCGAAAACGGAGATATAATAGTTATTTCGGAGAAAGCAATATCAGTTGCACTCGGCAATTTGATAGATGAATCTCAAATTAAACCATCCAAGTTTTCGATGATAATAACTTATATACTCATGAGAATTCTATGGGCTTGGATCCTTGGACCCCTTTGCAGATTCAAGTTAAAAACCATAAATTTCCTAAGGACCTACCCCATTAAAGAGGGAGCTGCACATAAGCAAATATGCCTTAAAATTGCAGGTCCAATGCAGGCGTTAAAGCATTACTCCGAAGGAGGAATAGATCTAACCAATGTTCCATACAGCTATGCATGTCTTCCACTTAAAGAAGCTCAAAAAATAGCCGACCAAATAAGAAGGAGAGTTAAAGAGGAAACTGGCAAGAATATTGGAATACTAATTGTTGACAGCGATAAGTCGTATTCATTTAGGAGGTTGCACATAACATCTAGACCGAACGCTATTAAGGGGATAAAGCCGTTTATGGGAATACTAGCATTCTTGATAGGAAGAGCACTAAGATGGAAAATTAGGGCAACACCAATAGCAGCTTCAGGAGTTAATTTGACAGTTGATGAAATACTAGATATAGCCGACTTCGCGGATAAGGTTAGGGGGAGTGGGGCAGGTCCTACTGCATGGGAGATAGCTGAAAGATTTGGCGTTGGGCCAGATGAAGTTACTTGGAAAATGCTTCTATCAGTAAAGCATAAACCAATAGTGGTTGTAAGAATATTGCGAAAATGAGTATGAAAATAGAACACCTTGTAGAGGAGGAATTGAGGAGAGACGAGAACCTGCTTAGAATACTTAAAGAGACCCCTGCAGTTGTTGGAGAATTTAGCAATAGAAATCTTTGGGAAAGCTCTCTCAAGCTAATAATCATTTTCAGTGGGGACTATGGGTTAAGAGTATTAGAAAACATGCTTAATAGTACTGGTCACTGCATTAGCTGCGGTCATTTATGCATTGATAAGCAATGTAAATATGGAAAGTACAGCTTTGCAGACAACATAGTCGCAGTATATGAAGTACCTCCGCCTAATGAGCTACCTGAAGTAATTGATGATCCACTCAAATACTTGCCAAGCAAGCTTCCAAAAGCTGACTTAGCTTTAGCTACAGGGCTTCATAGCGATCTATACTTAGAGCTGCCGGAAATCTTGCAGAAAAGCAACATTGATGCACTCATAGTTTTCCGTGAAGATCCGAGAGATGCACCTAGAGGGTTGGTTTCAGAGTTGAGAGATAAATGCAGTGAATATGGAATAGAATTTGAAGCACCAAAACCCTCATGCACTCTCAGACCGAGTAATAAGCAAGTGATAGACAGATTCATAAGAGAATTCAGAATGGGAAAACCACTGCTTAAACTTGACATAGCTGAGATTGGAAATTTAAGGAAAATAACATCTGTGAAAGTTTATGTGTCAGCTCCATGCGGAACAACATGGTATGTTGCGAGACAAATGCTAAATTATGAAATTAGCTCACTTAATGAGATAGAGCTCAGAAAAATGTATGACTTCATAGCATTACACCACCACGCCGCTCCATGTATTGGTTCAATGAGCTATGACCCTGAACTTGGAGATACAATTCTTCACTGGGGTTCATATATTGAGAGAGAAGCATATTTGAGAGCTTTAGGGTTAATTGATGAGCTTAGAAAAACTGTTCAAGAGAGACTTAGGAGGAAAGTGCCATGCACTATTCTACAGTGAGAAGTGAAGAAGAGGGAATTCAAGAGTTAATGAAGTTACCGGGCATTTCAGTTGGAAGAGAGAGTAACGAGGTTTTAAGGAGTAATATGAAGATTTGCTTAATAATCTCCAATGATTATGGAGAGAAAATAGTCGAGAATTTAATGAATAGAAGGGGACACTGCAATATATGCTTAGAAAAGTGTATTGGAAAGCTCTGCAAGTATGGTAAATACGACTTCACACACAATATTCACATAATTAGGGTACCGAGTATTCATGAGTTACCCGAAGTATTGGATGAGCCAGAGAAAATATTGGAGAATAAAATACCTGAGGTAGATCTAGTTATAGCAATGGGTATTCATAATGATTTGTATTTAGCTTTGCCAGAAATTCTCCATAAAAAGGGGATTAGAGCCCTCATAATCTTCAGAGGGAGCCCATTAGATGCACCTCCAGGAGTTGTAAGGGAAGTCATAGAGCAATGCAATGAGTTTAAAATAGAAGTTGAAACTGTGAAGCCACCATGCCTTCTGACACCCAAGAAAAGCAAACCAGTCATAAGCAAATTCATTAAAGAATTCAGAATTGGATATCCAGTACTGGAAGTTAAAGTAGTGAAGATGGGAAGTAGAGCTAAAATTGAAGGAATTGAAGTGAAGACATCGACACCATGTGGTGCTACTTGGTATATTGCGAGAATGATGCTAGGTTATGAAGTTAATTTAGAGGACGAGAAGTCCGTAATGGAGATGTGCAGATACGTCGCATCATTACTTCAATCATATTGCATTGCATCATCAGCGTGCGATTACGAGTTAGGCGACACGGTGATTCACTGGGCAACCTACATTAGCATAGAATCCTATTTGAGAGCTTTAAACTTGAAAAAGGAATTGAAATATTTTGTTAAAGAAAGAATTAGGAGAAAAATTACTTGAATATTGGGATCACTCTTCTACTAAATAGGTCTATTGACTTCCTAACATTTGGACCTATAGGTGACCCTGCAACTATCTGCGTTACACCTATTCTGGCTAACTCCTCTATCCTCTTAATGCACATGTCTGGTGTTCCCGTTATTGAGAAGGCATCTATCATCTTCTTGGTAACCATTGAAAACGCATCTTTCCATCTAGCTTCGCTCAGTGCTTTCTTAATTTCATTTGCCTCACTAACACTTATTCCATGCCTTTCAAGTATGAACTCTGGACTTCCAGCGACAATGAATGCTACAACTCTTGAAGCGGCTTTCATCGCTCTATCCAGATCATCATCTATTGATAGTGAAGTGTATGCGGCAATTTCAATTTCTTCAATTGACTTGCCAGCTGCCTTAACTCCCTTCTCAATATGCTTCATTGCCTCCTGTATGTCTTTGGGATGTGAAGCGTTTATTAAAACGCCATCACCATACTTTGCAGCTATTCTAAGCATTTGAGGCCCTTGAGCTCCAATGTAGATTGGTATTTTACCTGCAACTTTGAAGTTAAATCTTGCCTTCGGAATTCTAAATACTTTGCCCTCAAATTCAACACTACCCTTCTCAAATAACTGCCTAGCTATCAAGACACATTCCTTCACAGCAGCCACCGGCAACTTCATTTCCACACCTAAACTTTCCAATGTAGTCTTGTCTCCTGGACCGACTCCGAGTATTACTCTATTGGGAGCAATTTCACTTAATGAAGCCACTGCTTGAGATGTCATTACTGGATTCACGAGGTATGGGTTTGTTACACCTATTCCCAACCTGATTTTGCTTGTGTGTAGAGCTATTGATGTGAGCGTAACGTATACATTTCTATTATTATAGTGGTCTGTAACCCATATGTTTTCAAAGCCTCTTTTCTCTGCTTGTATTGCATAAAATGTTGTTTTCCAGAAGGGTTCATAAGGTACGAATTCAATGCCAAACTTAACCATGAATCATCAACCCCCAATTAGCTCAGCTAATTTAGAAAATTCTAATTCATTTAACTTGCTAGCAGCTTTCTCCGGTTCAATTTTCTTCGCAATATTAAGGAGGAACTCCAACCCATTAATGGTTGTAAACTTATCCTCCTGCCATAATCTTAGAAATGTTTTCGCCTCCTCGCTATCTATTTCATGGGACTTTTTTGATGATAGTATAACGTCTATTAAGGCTAAAGCAGCTTTGCGCCTACTACTCTTCGTCATTTCTCTAATTACATCTTTGATAACCATTTACGAAACCCCCTAGAGAATTGATTTATACTGCTTAAATAGATAACTAAAGGGAAGCTTTGATTGCTATGTAATGGCGGGTTGAATTAAATTGAAAATAGCTATAACTGGCAAGGGTGGAGTTGGGAAAACAACAATTGCAGGTACACTTGCGAGGTTATTTGGTAGAACAGGCTTTAAAGTTATAGCTGTTGATGCAGATCCTAACACTAATCTAGCTTACACGCTTGGACTATCACATAGTATTGCATCTAAAATTCAGCCTCTAGCAGTTAATAGGAGACTTCTAAAAGAGCGTATGGAAGTTTATCCAGGAAGCCTTGATCAGGGATTCTTTAAGCTTTACCCTAAGGTTGATGACATAGTTGATACTTATGGTGTCAAGTGCCCGGATAACGTTACGCTCTTAGTTATGGGTACAGTTAGAGATGGAGGAACGGGATGTCTATGTCCAGCTCATGCACTTATGCGTGCAATATTAAGACACTTAATTTTAAAGACAAACGAAATAGTAATTCTTGATATGGAAGCGGGGATAGAGCATTTAGCGAGAGGGACTGCGAGAGGTGTGGATTTAATGATAACTGTTGTCGAGCCGAATATGAAGGCAATAGATACTGCATGTAGAATTAAGAAGTTAGCATATGATATTGAAGTGAAGAGAGTTGCAGCAGTAGGTAATAAGGTTTCGTGTGAGGAAGAGAAGAGGTTTATTGAGGAAAGTTTAAAGTCAACTAAGCTTGAACTGCTCCAATTAATACCCTACGATGAACATGTAAAAATTGCCGATATGAAGAGAGCTTCAATATTAGACTTGTACCCCAACTCACCGGTTGTAAAGGCAATTGAGGAATTGAGGAATAAGATAGTTGAAGTTATTTGGAGGAACCCTTCAACTTAATCCATAACTCCCTAACCATGTTCGATCCCATGGACTTAACTTCCTCCCATAAATGCTCAACCTCTTCACTGTATCTTCCACTCTTAATACACTCCTCATACTTACTTAAGAAGCTGAACACAAGCCCTATCATAGGATGCTTGAAGAGCTGCAATTGCTCTTTCATAACATTAACTTCACGGATAATTGCTGATTCAACAACCTTCTCGTCACCTATAATATCTCTCAGAATAACGTTTCCATTACTGAACTTTGCGTATACAATGTCTGTCCCTACATCCTCAATTGAATCAATGCTCTTAGATATCACCTTAAACTCGCACATGCAAATCACCAAAAATAGACACCATTCACCGCTTAAATTTTTAGCGATAGCTAAAAATTTAATACGATGTTATGTAAAATCCCTATGAGAGAAGGTAAAGTGCAGGGTTGTGGGATATGGTTAAACTCAATCCAATGCAGATATTCAAACTGCTACCAAGAACAAATTGTAAAAAATGTGGTTATACGTGTATGGCATTTGCAGTTAAGCTTCTACAGAAAGAAGTTAGACTGGAGGATTGCGAGCCACTCTTCACGGATCCAAAGTATTCTAGTAACCTCGAGAAGCTGAAAGAGCTATTAAAACCTCTATTTGAAGCTGCTGAGACATTGATTAAAATCGATGAAGAGAAGTGCATTGGATGCGGTAATTGCATAATTGCATGCCCAGCTAATGTTAGTATTGACCCTGAAGTAGGTAGAGGCATTAATCCGGTTAATGAGGAGGTAGTGTTCACCGTAATTGATGGTAAAATTAAGGTTTTAAACCTTGAGAAGTGTCGAAGATATCCTCCCCATAGAATGAACTGTAGGATATGTGAGGAAGTTTGCTTTAGTGGAGCTATTAAGGTGGTTGCATGAAGAAGTTTACTAATGTAGTATGTACTGGATGCTCTCTTGCATGTAGTGACCTAGTTGTTGAAGTTGAAGATAGTAGAGTGGAAAGGGTTTGGGGAGCTTGTAGCCATGGAGTAAAGCGTATAAAGGAGCTACCTGCAAAAAGATTGAAAAGTAATTTAAGTGTAAATGAATTGATCGACAAGGCGATTGATCTATTGAGAAAATCGAGAAAGCCCTTAATTTATGGATTTACTTCAAGTACAATTGAAACCATAAAAATAGGTCTATCGATCGCTGAAAAATTGAATGGAGTTTTTGATAGTGAGCCAAGTATATGTCAACTACATATACCAATATCATTTGAAGTAGGCTTAAAGGAAGTTGGATTCGAAGAAGTTCTCGAGAAATCAGACTTCATAATATACGCCTTCACCAACATAGCCAGTACTCATCTCAGACATGCAAGCAAATACGCCGTCTATCCTAGAGGGGAGTATGTTAAATCTGGTAAGGAGAGCAGAATTGTTATGACAATCAACTATAGAATGAATGATACCACTAAAATAGCTCAGCACAACATTAAAGTGGAGCTCGGTAAGGAAGTTGAAGCAATAGCTTCATTGAAGAAGCTATTAATCGACGAAGAGCTGAAAGCGTCAGAGAAACTAGGTTTAACACGAGAAGCAGCCCTCCTCTTACTTAATGACTTTAAAGCTTCAACTTACACCTCAATATTCGTGGGGCACCATCTACTATCTAGCATTTCAGCTAAAGAAGCCTACCACGAGATAGCTAGTCTCGTAAAAGAGATTGAAGAGAGAAAGGTTGCTACTTTAATACCACTTGCTGAAGAACTGAATTCCATGGGGGTAGCTAGAATTCTCTATGAAAAATATGGTGCCACACATGCATTAGAGTTCAAGAATGGGAAAGCGGAAAGCAATCCTACAGTTACAAGTGCATTTTCGAAGTTGATGAGGGAAGAGTTCGACTTAGCACTAATCGTTGGAAGCGATTTATTTACATGCATCCCGCTTAGTGTAGCTGTAAAGCTTAAGAAGATACCAGTAATCTATGTTGGGTGTAGGAAAACTTTAATCTCAAAAGTTGCCAATGTAAGCATCCCAACTTTAATAGTCGGATTAGAGAGTGGAGGAGAGATAGTCAGGTCTGATGGTGTCAGAGTAGAGCTTACTCCGTTTCTAAATCCCCCACCAAGCATTTTAAGTGAAGAGGAGATTTTAAGTGAGATTTTAAGAGGGCTCTAGATTGGTGGCGGGTAGAGATCTAAAGATTGCAGTTCTCATATGCAGGTGCGGCACAAACATAGCTGGAGTAGTAGATGTCGATTATTTAGTTAAAGAGATATCGCGTGTTGATGGCGTGGTTTGCTATGAGCATGAACACTGGTGTAGTGAAGATGGACTTCTCAAAATGCGTGAAGTAATTAAAGATGAAAAACCAGATAGAGTAGTCATCGCGGCTTGCACGCCACATCTGCATGAAGAGCTTTTCAGAGAAAACGCTGAGAAAGCTGGTTTAAATGGTGGATACGTGAAAGTAGTCAACATAAGGGAGCAATGTAGCTGGGTTCATTATAGAGAGCCGAGGAGAGCAACCATTAAGGCTTTAGAATTAATTAGAGCTGCTATTGCAGCTGCTCCTTACTTTAGTCCCATTAAGAAAATTAAAGTTCCCATTACTAAGAAAGCTCTCGTAATTGGAGGTGGAGTTTCCGGAATAACAGCTTCACTCTCACTAGCTGAAAAAGGTATTGAGGTTTATCTCGTGGAAAGAGAGGGATTCCTTGGAGGCCATATGGCTAAACTTGATAAAGTTTTCCCAACAATGGACTGCAGCATTTGCATTCTTGGGCCATTAATGTCGAAGACTTACTCTCACCCTAAAATTAAAGTTTTAACGTTAAGTGAAGTGAAGGAAGTTGAAGGTGTACCAGGCAACTTCAGAGTTAAGATATTGAAGAGACCGAGATATGTTGACGAAGATAAGTGTAATGGATGTAATAAGTGCTTGGAAGTATGCCCAATAGAAGTTCCAAATGAATATAATTATGGGCTAGGATACAGGAAGGCTATTGTGAAACCAGTTGCTGAAACTGTTCCAATTGCACCATACATTGACATGAAAAACTGTATTCTATGCATGTCATGTGCTGGAGTTTGCGAAAAAGAGGCAATAGATTTTGATCAGAAAGAAGAGCTTATAGAGCTCAACGTGGGGACAATAATTCTAGCGACAGGATTTGAAATTATAGATCCAAAGGAACTTGAAGAGTATGGTTATGGCAAATTTAGAAATGTCATTTTAGGTATCGAATTGGAAAGACTTGTTAACCCGGATGGGCCTACAAGGGGTAGGGTCATTAGAATAAGTGATGGAAAGCCCGTAAGACGGGCAGCAATAATTCTATGTGCTGGATCCAGAGATGAAAGACACCTCCCATATTGTTGCAAGTTTGGTTGCATGGCCGGATTAAAACACGCAGTTTACTTAACAAGTTTAATTCCAAAAATTGAAGTTTACATTTTATATACGGATATTAGGGCAGCAGGTAAAGGATTCGAGGAATTTTATCAAAGAGTTAGGCGACTAGAAAACGTCCATTTCATTAGAGGCAAGCCTTGTGAAATACTTGAGGATAGTGATGGAAGCATTAAAATACAAGTGTTTGACACCATAGCAGAGGAGCTATTTGAACTGAAAGTCGATTTACTAATTCTTGAAGCTGGAATTGTACCTTCAAAGGGAACTAGCGAATTGTCGAAAATGCTTAAAATACCATTAAGCCCTGAGGGATTCTTCATGGAGTTTCATCCAAAGCTGAGACCAGCTGAAACATTTATTCATGGAGTATTCCTTGCTGGTGCATGCCAAGGACCAAAAGACATATCTGATAGCGTGTCTCATGCGGGCTTAGCAGCCTCTAAAGCAGCAACTCTGTTAATGTCTGAGAGCTTGGAGCTCCAAGTCCAAGCACCAGAAGTTGACACAAATAAATGTGTTAAGTGCGGGCTCTGCGTTATATCCTGCGATTATAATGCCATAAAATTGACTAGAGAAGGCCCGGTGATAGCAACTGAACTCTGCGGTGGATGTCAAGCATGTGTAGCAGCCTGTCCTACTGGAGCGCTCAAACCAGTAGTGGATTTGAGTAATGAAGCAATATCAGCTATGATAGGGGAGCTGTTAAGGGAGAAGAGCGAGTATCCATTAATCATAGTGTTTGCATGTAAGTGGTGCGGTTATGAAGCGTTAGACTATGCGGGTGTAAATAGAATACCATATCCGACCGGTGTGAGAGTGATAGAGGTTACATGCTCTGCTAGAGTTAATCCAATACATATCCTCGAAGCATTGAAACTAGGTGCTGATGGAGTACTAATAATTGGGTGTAGAGAGCAAGACTGCCACTATAGAACTGGAAGGATTAGAGCCAATAGAAAACTTAATGCTTTAAAGGAAGCTCTAAAGCTTATAGGGATAAATCCAGATAGAGTTAAGATCATTGGTGCAGGGGCATCTGAAGGCGAAGAAGCAGCTAAGAAAATAACTGAATTTATTGAGGAAATAAAGAAAATTGGACCTTTAGGAACCGAATTTGGGCGGGAGAAACTGTGAGCATTGAAAAACCAACTTTACAGTTAATAGAATTCAATCACATCATAAAGTATGAGTGGGTAGCTCCGAAGCTTATTAAGAGATTGAAGTACTTTAAAGATAAATGCAACGGCTGTGGATTATGCGTAGAAGTTTGCCCTGTAAATGCAATAATGCTTGGTCCCGTAAAAGAGGTTGCATCTGGAGAAATGGAGGCACCACTAATAATAATCGATGAAACCAAATGCATAGCGTGCCCTTTATGCATGCTGATATGTCCATTAAATGCCATAGTACTTGAACACGAAAAGATACTTGAGTACCCAAAAGTTGAAGGTGAAATCAAAGTAGATAAGGAAAAATGCATACCGTGCCTGTTATGCGAGAAGATATGCCCACTTAAGGCCATAGAGGTTGAAGTTAAAGTTCCTAAAAAGGATGAACTTGTTAAGTACGTGTCTGATGAAAAATGGGCCGAGGGGTCCATATTTATAAACGAGGAAAAGTGCGTTTACTGTGGACTTTGTGAACTGCTGTGTGATGCTATAAAAATTTATTGGAGCGAACCAAAACCGCCAGAGTATAGGCCAGCACTTGGCATTGTAATTGACGAAAGTAAGTGTGATTACTGTGAGCTATGTGAAGAAATATGCCCAGTTGATGCAATTAAGGTTGAATGCACTTCTTCAGCCCCAAGAAAAATATTTAAAGTATCGATATCTGGTGAAGTTAAAATTGATAGAGATAAGTGTGTTTATTGTGGTTTATGCGAACATGTCTGTCCAGTTGAGGCGATGGAAGTTGAGAGAGCACTTGAAGGTAGAATTGAGCTAGTGAACTTGGAGAAATGCGATCCATCAGGATGCAAAAACTGCATCAACATTTGTCCAACTAATGCAATATTCGCGAGAAAAAAGGAGAAAGGTATCAGTATTAGCGATAAAAGTTGTATATACTGTGGAGCCTGTGAAAATGCTTGTCCGGAGCAGGTAATTGAGGTGAGAATTTCTAAGATTAAAGTTAAAGGAAGGAAAAGTCCGCATGACGAAGCTTTAAGGAAGCACTTAATGAAGGTTATTGAGGACTATGAAATTCCTAAGCCAGAGATTTACATTAGAGAAGTTAAGCCTCCGGAAATTAAAGTAGAATTACCTGAGGCTATGGAAGTGCCTCCTAAGCCTGAGGGGTACGATACTGCAAGAAAGGCTATTGACGAGTTACTAGGGCACTTACGGAGTAGTAAGACGAGAATTCTACTTGAATTAGGGAAAATAGATAAATTGAAGGAGGTTATAGTTTGAAGCACCTTCAATTACTGTTCAGGTGAAATTAGTGAAATTAAGCTGGTTAGTGAGGTACATAGCGCTGGCTTAACTGTGACCTTAATTCGCCCGTAAACTGGATGCCCTTCACTACTAACTATTGGTGGGATTAGGGCCATAGACCAAGGACTAAGGGGCATTATTATTAGCCCTTCCTCAATGTCCTCTTTACTGAAAGCTTTAACTACGACTTTTGAGGTCATGAATGAAAGCTCTATGCAATCACCATCTTTAATGCCAAGTTTCTCCATATCAGTTTTTGATAGAAAAGCTAACGCACAGAATTTCACATATTCATCACTGCAAGTACTGATCTTTGATGCTAACTCTTGGTCGTGTGTACGCTCAATTAGTAATGTGAGCCTTAGCATTTCACTCTTCACTCTTTTCCCCGAAAACTTCTGGAATCCATACTTTATCTATAAACTTCTTTATATTGGCAGAATCTCTTGGACCGACGAATACTCTCCAATCCTTAAGCATATCTTCTAATTCACCACTTAAACGAGCTGCATAGCCCGGCAATATGATTGTCTTATGCTTTACCTTTTCAGCTAAATTGAATTCTTGCACTGCTTCAGCTATCTTATCTGATGTGAACTTCTTACCTGCAACAGCAGATTCTACGCTTATACCTTCAGTATCGATGACGAGGAGCCATGCATCGATTTTCGCTTTTTCAACATCATCCTTGACTAAGTAGTATGTTAATGCGAAGTTTCCAGTTACTAGTAGCGGTGAGTTTTCATTAGGCTTTCCAATCTCGTAGAGGCCGGGCTTAACTGATGGTGGTACTCTTGGGTCGGTATATACGCAATCTCTCCACACAATTACTGGTAGTATGGGCCAGACATCAGTACTGTGCATTATAAGGATGTCAGCATATCTTGACATTAGGGATGATGCAATTATCGATTCAATATATGCTTTTTCCTCCGGAGACTTCTCCTTATCAAGCCAAATAACTGCTGGTACACCCAGAAGTGGATAGCCAAGAAGCTCATCGCCTTCCTCTATAGCTGCGTATCGAAGAGCACTGAATAAGCTTATAGTGTCAATTATTGAATCTCCTAGGTTAGTTCCTGGATCAAGAACTAGGTCGTCAAGACCGAAGTGTTCTTTCAAAGACTTAACAAGTGATCTTAGAAGGTCAGGATTTCCCGGTGCTGATACGACAAGCGGGCATTTGTATTTAATCGATAAATTCGCCACATCCTTCCAGTTCCTTTCGTTTGCAGCATATATTAGTGGCTTTCTATCCTTAGCTACGATTAAAGCTTCTTCAAGCACGTTCGGATCGTAAGAGCATAGAATGAAAGGTTTAGAGGTTAACTTCATGACTCTTGAGACTACTTTTGCAAACTTCTCTGGTATGCCCGAAACGCATCTAATGGCTAATCCATCAAGTGTTAGCTCCTTTCCTATTCTAATATATTTGAATTCATTTACGAACTTCACTCTCTTACTTATCTCATCTTCGTCCATTTCATCATGAATATCAATCATTATTGCAGTTTGAAATCTCCATGTCCATTCATGCCTGTAAACTACATCTTTTCCGCCAATTTTTACTTCATGGGGAGGGACACCGAAAAGTACCTCCTTAACTGGTGGACGAATCAGTTTTAGCAGTTCTTTTAACTTTGAAGCGTATCTTGGGTCTCTAAATAGAGGTTTACATTTTTCAACTGAAACCTCTCTTTCTATTAATTTACTGGCAAAAGCCATACAGCTTTTCTCTCCACATTCACCGCAGTTAGTTTGAGGTAGATATCGATAAACTTGAAGTGGATTCAATCTCTTGGGCATAAATATCCCTCCCTAATACTTTGCAGTAACCCAGCTTTCATACCCAGCTTCACTTAATGGCTTCCTCACCTTCTTTAGTGCTTCAGCGAACATTCTTATGGTGCGCATTGCTCTTGGATGCAACATCATAAATAAATCCGTGCCAGCTAGTAGAGCAATAATAGCTGTTGAGACCTCCCAGAGAGGCCCTCTAATCTCTCTAGGTCCAAGTGATGGATCCTTACTTCTAGCTTCTCTTGCAGCCCATGCATTTGATGAGGCCGAGCACATAGGTACTTGAAGTACTTCCTCTCCTAGCAGAGCTGAAAGTCTAATTCTCTCCATTATACTGAATGAATATTCAATACCGTAACCCAAGGCGCCAGTGGTTGGATCTAAAATTATTCTATTCTTTGGTAGACCTGCCTCCATAGCCTTCCTACAGAGATCCTTAGCTTGGTTAATATCTATGAAAGCGAGTGCTATCACATCGTGACCATGCTCTTTTATTGGCTTGACAGCTTTCTCGATGTTCATGTCAAGTGTTATTGAGTTAAATACTATACGCTCACCTGCAGTTACTTCAGCAAGTTTAGTAAAGAGCTTGACATCTTTTTCAGGATCTCCGGAGCCACCAATGATTAATGGTACTTTAACTGCTTGGAGCACGTTCTCAACTACCTTAGCAGCTTCACTGACAGGCGTATCTTTTATTCCCGGATCAGTGCTTATCAAGTGCAATGAGATGATGTCCGCGCCGAATTTCTCAACTGCAACCCTGGCCCACTCAGCAGGATCATTTATAGCATCACCATAAATCTCCCTTACTGGCCGAGGGGCAGACGGCATGTCGAATACGTCTAAAGTAGCAACCATTGGATTTGGTGGTGTTTCAGCAAATAGGAAGAATGGCATTGATGATGATCCACCAACCTTAATAATGTGACTCCTAGTGCCACCTTCACTTTTTGTTGCTCCAATTGTAACTTCAGCTATCTTACCTTTGAATGGTAGTTTTGGATACTCAAATTTTACTTTAATGAGCTCTACAGGTTTAGGCTTTGCTGGAGGAGCTGGAGGTAGCGATATTAATCTAACACCTTGAGGTGAAGCCTCAACTAGTAACTCTAACTTACTAGCTCCAGTTAGAGGTTCGAGGGTTAACTTAAAGTAACCGGGCATTTGGGGTGCTTGAGGAGGTATGAAAGTTACTGTTAATTCATCAGCATCAATAACTACGTCAGTTAACTCTATCTCCTCAGCTTCTGAAATTAAATTAAGCAAATCTTTGAAGGCTTTCCTCTTATGTTCCTCCACTTTGCCTACCCCTCTCCCTGGAAATTATCATTTTATTTGCCCTAATCTCTACACCTTCAAGTTCCACTACGTAGTTCCGCTTTAGCAAATTAGTAATGAAGGATATTAAATCTGATAATGGTTCCTCAGCTTTCTTCTCGGATTTCTCACTCAATACTACTTCCCACCAGCTTTCTTTATGATTAGTTTATTAATCTTAATCTTGACACCTTTAAGTGCTATCTTAAATGGTACTGCCGAAGCTGCGGGTTGAATTGGAACTGTCGGTATTTGAGGAGCAGTTATTGGGGTGACCTCTGGAGCAGCTGTAGGTGCTGCTGGTGGTGCAACTTCAACAGCAGCTGCTTCTTCGGCTTTAGCTTTTTCCTCCATCTCCTTAATTTTCTCAGCTAGTGGATGCCCTCTCTCAATTAGGAACTTCTTTAACTCCTCAATGTCAGTTGCATCTTCCTCAGTTGCAATTTTATCGTATAGATCTGGTGGAATAGCATCCTTCACTCTTTCTTTAAGCTCCTTGGGCATCCACACTATGCGTTTCCATCCACCATCAGCGTAGAAGAACTTCCTTGACCTCATCCACTCAATTCCAATACCCAGGAAACCTTCAGTTTGCATTCCACCACCAGCTTGAGCCGCCATAGTTGAGAAAGGTAGCCCGTTTACTGCTGTTCCCTTGAATCCTCTATGAACAATACCTATGCCGTCAACTTCAGGAATGTAGAAGGCTATTGCCTCAAAGCATCCGCATGAAGTGTGCGGGTAGCCAAACATGCTATATAAGTATACCCTCTTAACTTCACCTAGAGACCTCTTCGCAACTACCTCGTTTACCCCACTCCATTCTCCCTTAACTGGATCCAAGCATTCCCCTTTGGGAATTGGAAAGTTAGGACCTTTGGGATCTATATTTGCTGCAGCTCTAGCGTCAAGCCAAGTTAATGCACCACAAAGGGCTACTCTTTCAGGAGTTATTACACATACATGCGTTGGAGCGAATGATTGGCAGAGAACACAGCCATAGAACATGTCCACTTCCTCATCCTTTAATCCACGAACTCTAGCATCACGCTTCTCGTATACCTTTAATGCCTCTTGATACCATTTCTTCACTTCTTCAGGGTCAGTTATGAAAGTTACTTGCATCTTCTCTATGTAGGGCATTTCAGACTTGAATAGTAGTATTAGAGCTTTCCCCCACCACTTTAAGGAATTTAACCCTTTCTTAACTGCTTTCTTCGATATTCTAATCCAAATATCATACCTCTGGTTTAAGTGCATTATTCCTTCAATGTAATTCGTGTACATGTGAATTCGACGCTCAATGACTCCTTCAAGGTCTTCCTCAAGCTTCTTACCAGCTACATATATTAAGATTCCGAGGGGATATGATCCGCCCTCCTTGAGCTCCATTAGGTCTGGGCCTATAATCTCGACTTTTCCATCTTCAACTTCATCTAATGGCTTAACCCTCACTAGCTCAAACTTATAGTCTATCTTGGGGCCTCCAAGTTCAACATACATATTTTTTCTTCTAACCCTCTGACCTTCAAAGGCAGGACTTATCTCTACCGGGAAGTCTTTAAAAGCTGACATGCTCTACTTCCCCTCACCACTTAAAACTTTTAGAACCATATTAAGATTTTCCACCCACTTATCTTCAGGAAGATTTGGAAATGAAAATGTAGCATTTGGATGATAATATCTATCAAGAGTTAGTGTGCGGAGGTGAGTAGCGAAGTTCTTTAGCGTCGATAGTAATTGAGACTCCAGCTGGTAAGTTATTCCAATGTAAATTATAAGGTCGTGAGGTTGGTTTGATCCGTCAACGCTCCAGCTCGGATCTTGAAGTCTATCAGTTACTTCAATTGAGCCCATTACAGCTGCAGGTTGGAAGTTTCTTTCGAGAAATGCCTTTAAAGTATTTGATGTTGCGACAACAGGTGCTTTCATGAGTTTCGCTAGCTCAATTACGTAGTCTATTAAAGTTTTACCTTCACCAACACTGGTGCGCATAGCTTCTGCTCCGACAACTATTAGTGGCTTCTTAGCTACCTTAATGAGCCTACCGGCAACTTTCCCATCAATCGGAGTAGCTGTTCGTGGACCGGGAACATTTCCAAACTGCCAAGGTGCTGAAGCCAAGATTTCACCTCCAACATCACTTCCTAACTCTAATCAACCTTTCAAGCAATGTTGGATCTACTGAGGGCTTCTCCCAAGGCTTCCATCCTACCTTCTTTAAGTAATCGAGTATCTCAAACTTATGCGTTATGGGTATATCTGCCTCAGTTCTAATGAACAAATGTAAATCAGGTGGTAAAGTCCCGTAGAACTTCCTGTAAAGCTCGACGTAGTGTGTTAGTTTAATCATTCTACCCTTAGTTGTATCGTTAGGTCTAATACATAGCTTAGCAGCCATAACCATAGCCTCTTCCTTAGTCTCAGCAACATATACTAAGTGCTCAGGTGTTGGCCCAATCCAAATCTTCCTACCAGTCCTAGCATCATACGCCTTGAAGCTCTCAATGTCTTCCTTCCTACCTAGATATAATCTCCTATATTTTGCTCCCTGAGGCCCTAAAATCACTGGAACACCTAACCTATTGAAGCCAGTCGCTATTGCAGCAGCTTTCTGCGACATTGCGCCCCAAGCAATTCCGCAAGCACCAACTCTATTCAAAATATAATCAGCTATCTCCTCGTAGTTTGCTCTCAGTTTCCTTCTAGCGAAAATGCTTGCTATCTTAATGCATGCACCCGATATATGCGCATTAGCTACGCATGAACCAACGTTAACTAGTCCTCCAGCCTCAAAGCCTCCGGAATACTCTTCATAAAGTGTTGTTCCCTCCTCGGTTCTGTACTCAGCAATACTCATTGCCGCACATCCGGAGGCCACAACAATATACCTCCGCCTCAAAAATTCTTCAGCCATAATTGCTACATCTCTACCTCCATTTGGATAGTTGGCGCACCCAACAAATGCAATAACTCCCGGAATTTCACCCAACACTATTGGTGAACCAACCTCTCTAATTTCAGTGTCAAGTATTGGGCCTCTACCAGCCCTAATCTTATACTTGGAGGTCTTAATTTTATACTCGGCTGAAGCAGTAATTAGGCTCAATATGGGAATTCCCCTTGGACAAGCACTCTCACATCTCGCACAGCCCAAGCAAACATCGTGTATTTCAGCTAACTTATCAAGCACACCGCTTTTAGCAGCATATACGGCTTCATCTATTCTCAAGTCTATTGGACAGTTCCTCCTGCAACTACCACACTTGACGCACTTAGAAGCTATTTTAATAAGCTCTTCTCTGCTCGGTATTGTTTTAAACTTCTTTCTTAAAGGAGCAACCCTCATGGCAGTTAGTACGGCTACTGCAGCTGCTTTCTCTAAATCTAGAATTGCAACTCCAGGAACCTTGTAATTGGCAAGCATATCAACTATTTCCTCAACAGGCCTATCAGTTACATCCTCTAGTCCTCTTAAAGCCTTATTTGAAACAGATATCAGTGGGGCCTTAACTCTCTGAGCTTCATGTAGAATTGACGTGTGAATACATTGCTCATCAGTCACTATTACATCTGCAGCCCCAGATCTTATAAACCTCAATTGATAGGATATTGGGCCGACAATCTTAGTTGACTTATTGTACCTCACAATATCATGAGCCGTACAGCATAGACCAGCTACCTCAACCACTTCTCCAGGCTCACCTAAACCGCTCTTCTCTAAGAAATCAACTATGTCTATGGCATTGGTTACATTATGTCCAATCACCAGGACTAAAGGCTTAGTCACATCCACACAGCCTAATCCTATTTCAACCAGTGGGGCCTCGGGATCTCCCTTTGGGAAGTTGAAAGCTACAATTTGAGCCATATCAGCGATCTCCATAGCTACATGGTCAAGCATTCCCAGATGTAGAGCTTTGGACTCAAAATCTAGGTAATCGCTTTCCTGACCTATGTGCGAAGCTGCAAGTGTTTGAACTATTTGCTCCTCAACATAATTAAGGGCGAAAGCTAAGTCCCCCAAAGTTCTCGGCTTTATTCCCACTACAAGCCTCGTATGAGGCATCTCCACGTGAATTTCCCCGCCCAAGTCAATGGGATAATCCTCACCATACCTCTCAATTAATGTTTCAACGAGCTCTCTTGCATGACTCGCATGCGTGGCTGCACCAATAGCACAAGCCAACATCACAATTCTTGCCTGTTGAACATCCAATGTTAAACCACAAGCACCCCTCTTACCAGCAGTTAAATCACATTTACCATAAGTGCACAGACAACAGAGATCACAGAATGGCATGTAAAATGGCCTATAACGCTTCAGCAGCTTCATGTCCCATGACCTCAAAGTCTCAATTCTTGGCATTGGCGTTGGCCCCATTGGCTCCCACTCTTCCTCCATTGCAAGCCTTCCAATTGCAATCTCCACATCTTCTAATGACACAGCTTCAGTTTTAAGGGATTTAAAGGAAAACTTCAGCGGTCCCTTCTCACCCATGCTCTCACCAGATTATATTTTCAGCTATAATGTGTTTGAAGTGGATTTAAGAGTTATTCTAAGATTATTAATGAATTGACCCTAACTATGAAAGGCTTCTGATCAATTAGACATTCATTTTAGGAAGCAGCCTCTCAATAATTTTGCGCGTAGCTTTGACTGCTATAGAGTTATCTGGAAGCTCTATTATGGGCAGGCCCTTTAGATCGTAATCGATTACCATTGGGTCCTCAGGTATTGAACCTATTACTTTGAAATTCCTCTTAATAAGCTCTTCAATTACTCTAGGGGCTAATACTCTTGTAATCTTATTGATCACGACGTAGATCTCTCTAACTCCGATTTCAAGTTTAAGTGCCAAATCTCTAATTCGCTCAGCAGTAACTATGCTACGAATACTAGGATCAACCACTATTAGCATGAAATCGACATTTCTAGTAGTTCTCCTACTCAAATGCTCCAATCCAGCCTCACAGTCAATTATTACGAAGTCATAGCTTCTTGCCAGTCTATCAAGAACATGCCTCAATAGATGATTTACATAGCAATAGCAGCCAGGCCCCTCAGGTCTACCCATAGCTATGAAATCAAATTTATCAGCTTCAACTAATACATCCTCATAAAGTGCAGACTCAAAAAGCAAGTCTTTGCCACCGCCAGATGTATAATTGAGAAACTCCTCTCTCAAATCACCTAAAGTTTTTTTAAATTCTATGCCAAGAGCCCTGTTCAGATTAGTATTGGAATCAGCATCCACAACTAAAAAAGACTTATCACCAAAAATTTCCATTAAATGCCTTAAAATTAATGTAGCCACAAGAGTTTTCCCAGTACCACCCTTACCAGTTACCGTAATAGTGACCGTCAAACTTACACCACCAACAAAGTAGTTTGCAACTACTATAAGCATTACTTCTTAATTGATTTAGGCCTCAACTGGAACAATAAAATCTTCAGGATGACCTCCTACAACAAGCCTATAATAAACCGTTCCATCACCCATCAAAACTTGCTCAACCTTCCCCTCAGCAACAATGGTATCACCCTTAAAAGCGCACTCGCAAAAACGTCCCCTAAATGAAAACACTTCACTTATCGGGACATTAGCCCCAGAAATCACTGAAACATCATCAACAGAGTAACTGCAAGGAGTAAATATTGCATTAGAATCATCAATTACCACTGCTTTTATTCTAGCCCTACCAATAGACATATAAATCCTATCACCATATCTCTCATTAACTTCACATGGCTCCTTAACCAGTCTAATAAAGTAATCTCTACCACTAAACTTACCCTGCAACACCTTTCTTGCTTCAACTACCATAAAAGTTCTTAGCGGCATATAAGTGTCCTTAACCCTGAACTTATAAAGTCCAATTAAATCCCTCGTGGTATATCTAGCAATGGAATTGGCGTGAAAAACACCACTTCTAAGTGCGTGATATAAGTTCCAGCCAGACTTGTATCCATAAACTATGAGATCTAAATCAGAATGCTTACCATGAAGTCCAACAAGTATTGAACCGGACACTCCAATACTGCTTAATGGGACACCTGATAGATCATGTAACTCTTCAGCAAATGTAACTGCAGACTTCTCAATTTCATCTAGTAAATACCTCCCAGAAACCATTTCATTTAACCGTTCTCTTGGCTTGTAAACCTTCTTTATTAGCTCTGTGGGAACAGACTGCATTTCAACATTAAATACAGCATCATAATGAAGATACTGAGGGTAGAAGTTTTTAAGAAATAGATATCTTTCAGTGAGCGAGTAAAGCTTGACATATTTAACATTACCTCTAACTCTATTCCCCCTTGGTGATGGAACGTATCTCACGAAAGCGACCACCCTATTTGGTGGATGAGTTAATCCCTTAACATCAAATATTAGGGATTCTATGGTTTCTATGAAATCTCCCTCTATGATGTTCACACCTCTCACCAGCACGAATCAGTTACTAGGATAACTGGCAGTAGGAAGTATTAATTCGTAACGCTTAAATTGAATTTACAATTTTACATTTCTGTGTAGATAAGTACAGTTAATAGTATTAGATAGGAGGAAAAAGCATTGAAAGTATCAGCAAAAACGATTTCTCTAATTGCAGTATTTGCAGGACTCTACTACGTGTTATCAACAATACCCGGCCCACCCATTGTGGGGGGCACTGGCAGCGTTAAAGTAATTCTTGCAGGCTTAGCAACAGTATATGGCTTACTCTTTGGACCAATACTTGGAGCCATCACAGCATTTCTAGGCGCAATACTTGCATGGTGGCTTCCACCAGGTGTACCGGAAATCTTCGGGTTATTAATGACAATGTGCCCATTAATGGGTGCAATTGTAGCTGGAGGGCTATCAACCACCAGGTTCAGGGGGAAGGGCTGGATTATATCGTTAATAGTAATGACAGTACTTATCCTTGGATGGTACTTAACATGGGTTGGTTCAAGAGCTCCACTATACCCCATAATGCACATTGTAGCGCTCATACTAATAGTAGCATTGAGGGAAAAGATATCCGACCTCATTTGGAGCACTAATAAAATGAAAATGACATTAGGAACTATTATTGCTAGCTATGCTGGAGCAATGGCAGATCACATGACTGGGAATTTAATATTCATTAATTCCCTTGGAATAATAATACCTTGGAGTGCAATTGAAAAATGGCTTGAAAAAATGGGCTTACCAGATGTACCAGCACTATTCATGTACATGCTACCAATATCGGCTATTGAAAGAGCATTAATGATCTTAGCTGCAGTCATTATTGGAACAGCACTAATTGCTACACTGCCTAGAACAGGGTTAATAGAGAAACCCTAGACAAAACACCACAATTCATCATTTTTCATGTTAAATTTAATATTAAAAATTGAAATTAAAATTGATTAGTAGAGGAGAAGAGCAGTGGAAGAATGATCGAGGAAACACGTGTATGGCCATGGATCATTCCATTACCAATTGAAGGCGAAAAGCACTATAAGGTGCTACTATCAGTGTTTAAGTCTAAGGCGACACTGGACATTTTAAAGAACATTAAGTTAAATGGAAAAACCTATCAGTCAGACTTAATTAGAAAGCTTCCATACTCAAATAAAACAGTCATCTGCAAATTGAGGGAGCTAGTTAGAAGTAAGATATTGGAGCAAGGAGTTGAAAGAAAGATTATTAGAGGAAGAAGCGTTCGCGTGAATTGGTTTAAACCGACACCTCTTGGAAGATGGCTAATAACATTTCTAACTCCGCCGAGCGAAATGAAGCCTGAAAATATTGAGAAAACCTTAAGCCAATTATTCAAATTATACATCAAAAGTATAACTAGGCTATGTGCAAATTATGGATTTGACATATCCGAGTACCATCAAGAACTAGAGGAAGAGTACATAAAGGAACTTATTCAAATAGCTGCTAGAAGACGAGGAAAAGAAGAAATTGATGCTACGGTTGTCGGCTCAATTTCACTAGATATTACCGTTTCATTCCACGAAATGCCGAAAACGGATGCAGCTGCAATAGCAAAAATAGTAAAAGTAGCTTCAGGAGGATCCGCCGCTAATGTGGCAATTGCATTAACTAGACTTGGACTCAAGACATCCTTTATGGGTAAAGTTGGAACTGATGAAGCAAGTAGAATAGCATTAACTGAACTAGCAAGTGAAGGCGTCGATATATCGCCAGTAAAAGTTGTTAGAGGAGCAACTTTACCAAAATCAATAGTTTTCATTGAAAAGAGTACTAAGAGAATATTAACAATAACCGATGAGAAAGCACTATCACTAAGTTCACCGGAAGAAGTAGATTGGGAAGCCATAGACTTAAGTAAAATCATTTACATAGGCGAGACATATACCGAAATAGCCTCCATAATAGCATCTTATGCTAAGGCTAAAGGTAAAATTGTGATCTACAGACTATTAACTCCATACGCAAAAATGGGGCTAAGTAAACTTAAGGGCGTACTCGCAAATTCAAATTACGTAATAATGAACGAAGTTAGCTGGAAGATTTTGAGAGAAACATCAAAAAACATAGTGACACCCCACAGCTTAATACTTAATTATGGCGTAGATGGATTGATAATTACTAGAGGAGGAAAAGGAGTCACAGGGTATACTGGTAGAGGAAAACTTTCACTTCCAGCGATAAAAATTGGAGATGTAGTGGACACAACTGGAGCAGGCGATGCATTCTCAGCTGCATTTATTTGGGCGTTAATTGGAGGCTCAAGCTTTGAAAAAGCAGTTAAGATAGCGAATATAGCTGCAGCAATGTCCACAACAAAGCTTGGAGCTAAGGATAGCATGCCAACAATTAATGAGCTTAGAAAGCTACTTGCCTCAAGACCTTCCCTTCAGGTATAAGAAGCGAAAGACATGCTGCGAGAAGAAATAGGCATGAAATCGAAAGCATGTAAAGCCCATAGCCATAATTATCAATTAGAAAGCCGCCGAGAAAGGCACCGATAGAAGCACCAATAAAACCCGTAGCATTACCAATACCAAGCGAAAGACCCTTAACCTCCTCCGGCGAACATTCAACAGTATAAGCAATTATTGGGGCCGCACCAGTTGCACTCATTAAACCAAAGAGAAAAATGGAGAAAGCCAATAGCTCAGATGGAGCATAATGTAGCATCAATGTCGAGACCGAAGCTAGAATCATAGATACTATTAGAGCACTTTTATATCCCAGCTTATCCGTAAGAAAGCCTCCCAAGAGATGCCCGAAAAATCCCATAAGAGAAGAAGCAGAAGCCATAAAGGCAGCATGCATCACAGAAAGATGCTTAACTTCAACCAAGTATAATGAGAGAAACGTTGCCAGACTCATAGAAGACATCAATGAAATTGCCGGAATGATATAGGCCAGTATTAAGGGTCTATGAAAACACCTTAGCACAGATAATCCTTTAATCGAAGACCGCTTTAATCTCTGCGGCTCAATTGCAGAGAAAAGAAAGGCAAGCGAAACCAAAATGCCCGGTACAGACAAGGCAGTAAATGAGCTCCTCCAGCCATAGTGTGCAGCTAAATAGACTGCAATAACAGGCGCTATAGCGGAGCCAAACCTGGAACCTGACATGAAAAAGCCTACGGCTCTTCCTCTACTTTCCACCTCATAAGCATCGCTCAGCATTGAAATCATGGGTGCATAATAGAATCCAGCAGCAAAACCGAAAAGCAGTCTCACGATAAGAAGCTGAACGTATGAAGCAACCATTCCACAAAGAAGCGTTGTAATAGACGATAACAATATGCATAGAAAAACTATCAGCTTTCTACTGAAAATATCGCTTAACAAGCCAGCTGGCACTTGCATTAGCGCATACGATATAAAGAAGGCCGACATGAGCATTCCAGCTTCAAAGCTACGTATACCCAAATCAGCAACCATGATCGGTAGTAGTGGAGGAAGCATCATTCTATAAACATAGTTTAGAGACCAGCCGGAGAAGCCGAGCAGCAGAAGCTTGATGCGACCCCTCATATAAAACACATAAAAAGGGTATTTGACAATTAACTGCGAAAGCTATTGACTTGATGCCAGTTCAATGGCCTCCTTAGTGTACAACTTATACTTTCCAAGCCTGCCACCATAGTTAGCGGCAGTTATTTTCCTGACACCCTTAATCTTGGCAGCTGCAAGTATAGCCACACCCATTGCTCTAAGAACCCTCTTGACATCAAGGCCATTGATAACTATCTCGTAAACGCAATTAACATCTGGTGGAACTTTAGTGTCTGGAACCTTGTCCTTAATTGTTGGGCAGAAGAAGTGATTCGTCGTAGCAATCAGCTTTGGATACTTTAGGGAACCAACTTTCGAACCCGACCTAACAATTCCACCAGGGAAAGGTAAAATAACACCCTTAACCTGCTCACGAACCGCTTTAACAGCGGCCTCCGCAGCTTTTAACCCAGCCTCTAAGTCCTCAGCAAGAATAAGCAAATTGCCTCCAGCTACAGCCTTAACAACACCAACTTTATCCTCTATTAAAAAGTCTCCCTCCATAACAGGGATTCTATACATAACTTTACCATACAGCTCTTCTCTCGTTTCAAAGCCGTCTCCAAACTTGGATAATGGTGCACCAACATAGATAAACCGTTTTGCTCTCGGCAATCCATTAAATACTGCTGTCGTGGGACATGTGAGAACACATTGTCCTATCCTACTCAGCACTTGCATTTTGAGCTCCGGTATCGACCTATGGTAAATTTGTATGAGAGCACCCGGCCTTCCATCAGGAGTTTCTTCTAGCGGCACCAAGCCCTCCACGCCTGCCTCTGCTGGTGCCGCAATTATGGAAGTTGCAAAGCCAGTTGCCACTTGAGCTGCAGTCAAAGCCCACTTCTCGTTTATAGCTGTTATGAGAATTCTAGTAGCATACATTGGAAAGGCTTCAGCAAATGTTTCCTCGATTTCAACGCCATTAATTTTCATAAACTACACCTCCTCAGAGCGATTATTACTCGAAAAATCTACCTATTTATATGCTACACCCACTCAAGCTTCTCTTAAAGCTTAAATCAATAACTCATTATAGACTTTAGCGCGGGTGATTTATTGTGAGTGAAAGGGTTGTAAAGATTAGCATTATCAAAGTCGGGTGCATTGGCTGCAGTCCACTACTAGATTACATGCTTGATGAAAGAGCTGACAGAACGGACATAGATGTGCGGGTTTTTGGTTCCGGATCTAAGCTCGATGAAGCAAGAGCTGAAGATGTTGCCAAAAGAGCTCTAGAATTCAATCCAGATCTAGTGATTATATCGACTCCAAATGCAGCATTACCAGGACCAGCCAAGGCAAGAAACATTGTAGCTGAAAAGGGAATTCCATGCATTATAGTGACAGATGCACCTTCAAAGAAGATCGCTAAGGAACTAAAGGAAAAGGGATTTGGCTACATAATAGTTGAAGCAGATTCAATGCTAGGTGCTAGAAGGGAGTTTCTGGATCCAATTGAAATGACGATCTACAATGCGGACCTAATTAAAGTTCTTTCAGTCACCGGTGCATTTCGAGTAGTCATTGAAGCCATAGACAAGGTCATTGAAGCCATTAAGAAAGGTGAAAAACCAGAACTCCCTGCAATCACTGTTAATAGGGACACTGCAATCAAAGCAGCTGAATTTAATAATCCATATGCTAAAGCCAAGGCCATGGCCGCATGGGAAATGAGCAAACGAGTAGCCGATTTAACTACAAAGGCCTGCTTTGTAGTTAAAGAATGGGAAGTATATACATCCCTATGCGCAGCAGCTCATGAACTAATGAGAGAAGCCGCGAAATTAGCTGATGAAGCCAGAGAAATTGAAAAATATGGTGATTACCTCGTCAGAAAACCACATAGCAAATCCGGAGCCATACTGAGAAAAGCAAAGTTAATTGAAAAGCCAAAATAGGAGGTGTATAGCTAATCATGGGGACAACAGTTCAAGTAACCCTAGTTACTGGTAGAACTATTAATCAAGGAACAGCTCTAGATAAAGGAAAACTGCTACCAGAATATTATGAGAAAGTTGCAATAGTTGAGCTCGATGAAGAAGATATGAAGAAGCTTGGAGCAAAAAACGGAGACAGTGTTGAAGTAGCCACGGAGCATGGAAGAGTAGTAGTGAGAGCTATTAAATCGAGATTTAGACACCCGGGAATAGCATTTATGCCCATGGGTCCATGGACAAACATAGTGACGAACCCAAACACCTACGGCTCTGGAATGCCAACATTTAAGGGTGTAAGAGCCCAGCTCAAAGTCACTGACGAAAAACCCTTAACTCAAATAGAGCTCCTATCCAAAATATATGGACTAGAAGTCCCAGGGGTAAAGGTGGAAGAGCCTGAGGCTAAAGGTGTAGAGAAAACATTTTCATCAGTTATCTGTAGTTTCTGCGGATGTCTTTGCGATGACTTAGAAGTTAAAGTGAAAGATGGCATTATAGTTGAGGTTAAAGGAGCTTGTCCACTCGGATATTCTAAGATAATGCATTATAGGGAAAATCGAATTCTCAAGCCATATATTCGGGATGGAACCAAATTTATTGAAGTAACACTCGATGAAGCAGTAAGAAAAGCTGCCGAAATATTAGTTAATGCATCATATCCGCTACTATACGGCTGGAGCTCTACTTCAACTGAAGCAATAAGACTAGGTGTTGAATTGGCAGAGTTGCTTGGAGGAGTAATGGATAACACAAGCGTAATGTGTCATGGACCAACAATTCTAGGAGTACAGGAAGCTGGAACTGTTGCTGCAACTCTAGGTCAAATAAGAAACTTTGCAGATTTAATGATTTACTGGGGATGCAACCCATTCCATGCCCATCCAAAGCACCCAGCAAGATATAGTGCCATGTCAAGAGGATATTACATTAAAAGTAGAGCAGAAAGGAAAATAGTAGTTGTTGATGTAAGAGAAACACCGACAGCTAAAATAGCAGACCTATTCATTAGAGTTAGACCTGGAGAAGACTTTGAACTCATAAGAGCTCTAAGAATGGCAGTCAATGACATGGACATAGAGGCTGATGAAATTGCAGGCGTTCAAGTAGAGAAAATTTACGAGTTAGCTGACATTATGAGAACTGCAAAATTCGGCGTACTATTCTTCGGCTTGGGCGTCACCATGACTAGGGGGAAGGGTAGGAATATTGAGGAAGTCATTAGACTTGTTCAAGATTTAAATAATTGGACTAAGTTCGTGCTCATGCCCATGAGAGGACACTTCAATGTTGTTGGTGCAAACATGGCCACACTATGGGCAACGGGATTTCCATATGCAGTCGACTTTAGCAAGGGCTATCCAAAACATAATCCTGGAGTAACATCGGCACCAGACCTACTCATGGATGGTGACGTTGACGCAGCCCTAATAGTCGCTTCAGACCCAGTAGCACACTTCCCGGCTGAAGCAGTTAAGCATCTAGTGAAAATACCAGTGATAACTATTGATCCAAAGTGGAATTTAACAAGCCTAATCTCACAAGTTGTAATACCATCGGCATTCGTAGGAATTGAATGCGAAGGAACAGCATACAGAATGGACAAAGTCGTATTGAGACTGAAAAAACTCGTCGATCCACCTCCAGGAGTCTTGAGTGATGAGGAAATTTTAATGAAGCTTATTAATGAAGTTAAAAGGTTAAAGGGGGTGGCATGATTCCCAATCAAATACTAATTAAAAATGGTATAGTTTATGACCCAATAAATAAGGTCAATGGAGAAAAAATGGATATTGCAATTAAAAATGGAAAAATAGTCGAAATAAGCCAAATCGACAAATCAAAAGCCAAAATAATTGATGCTTCAGGGAAAATCGTAATGCCCGGAGGAGTCGATTTACACTCACACATTGCGGGCCCCAAGGTCAACCTAGGAAGACTCATGAGACCTGAGGACCACTACGACTACGTGATGAAACTAGTTCCCGGTATAAGGAGATCAGGTTCAGGCTACACTGTTCCCTCAACAACAATTGCAGGCTATAAGTACGCCGAAATGGGATATACAACAGTAATTGAACCAGCATCCCCACCACTCAAGAACAGGCACACACACGAAGAACTGGATGACACACCCATAATCGATAAGGCAGTATTCATATTAATGGATTCAAACTGGTTTATTCTCAAGTACCTTGAAAGCAATGATATTGAAAAGTGCGCAGCCTATGTGGCTTGGCTTCTTGAAGCAACTAAGGGGTATGCCATCAAGCTCGTAGATCCAGGAGTAGCTATTCCATGGATTAGAGGAAAAGGTTATGGACTGGATTTAGATGATCAAATACCACCATTCAATCTAACACCAAGAGAAATAGTTACGGGTCTCTGCAAAGTTAATGAAAAACTCAAACTACCGCATCCAATACATGTCCACTGCAATAAATTGGGCATACCCGGAAACTACACAACAACTCTAAATACAATGAAAGCGGTTTCAGGTCTAGCAGGTGAAGATAAAGTTGCAATGCATGTAACACATGTCCAGTTCAATAGCTATGGTGGAGTTTCATGGGGAAACTTGAAGAGTAGAGCCGAGGAAATTGCAAAATATGTTAACTCAGTAAATCACATAACCTTAGATTTAGGCCAAATAATTTTCGGAGAAGCAACTACAATGACAGCTGATGCACCCTTTGAATTTGCCCTCTTTCACATGACTAAGTGGAAGTGGGGCGGAGCAGAAGTTGAAGCTGAAGCAGCAGCAGGAATAGTACCGTTTAGGTACAAAGCAAAGAACTATGTACATGCCATTCAATGGTGTATTGGACTAGAAGTAGCATTACTCGTTAAAAACCCATGGAAAGTGGTGCTAACAACAGACCACCCAAATGGAGGACCATTCCAGAAGTACCCAGAAGTCATAGCATGGCTAATGAGCAGGAAAGCGAGAAGCAAAGTCATAGAAAAGCTAAATAGCAGAGCTTTAAGGGAAGTAGTTTTACCAAGTATAGAGAGGGAATATGACCTGTATGAAATAGCAATTATAACTAGAGCTGGACCGGCCAAGTTATTGGGATTGGAAAGCAAAGGACACTTAGGTATTGGAGCTGATGCAGACATAGCTATTTACGATGTAAATCCACTTGAAGTAGACTTATCAGAGAACCCCGAGTTAATAATCAAAGCATTCAGCAAAGCACTTTACACTATAAAGAATGGAGAAATTGTAGTGAAGAATGGGGAAGTAGTTAAGCACATTTATGGAACAACCTACTATGTGAAAGCCAAAGTAGAGGATGAACTTATGAACCAGGTACTGGGTGAGGTGAAGAACAAGTTCAAGGAATGGTACACCGTCAGTTTTGAAAATTATGAAATAAAAGATCATGAAATAAGAAATCTTAAACCCATAACTGCGGGAGGTGCATAAAGTGAGCGAAGAACTATGCGAAATCATAATTAAACCTAAAAAAGCATTTAGAGTACCCGTGGACATGGAACTAATAAAGCCGGAAAACATTGCAGGGAAAACACTAAATGAGTTATTAAATGAATTGACTGTTTATGAAGGTAATAGAGAGAGAAAATTTGGAGAGCTATTCGATGTTAAAGGAGAGCCAGTAAGTGATGCTAGCAAAATAAGATTGATAATCGAGCCAAGTACTAGAAAGTTGTGGAGCATTGGCATGGGAATGACTACCGGAGAAATAGTAGTTAAGGGTGATGCAGGCCACTACATTGGAGCTAAAATGCGCGGCGGAAAAATAGTGATTTATGGAAAAACAGGATCATGGATTGGCGCCGAGATGAGTGGAGGAACAATAGAAGTTCATGGAGATGCCGGAGACTATGTTGGAGCAAGATTTAGAGGCAAAGGTTCAGAAGCAGGAATGACCGGCGGGATGATTATCATACACGGTAATGCTGGAGTTGAAGTAGGTAGGGGAATGATTAAGGGTACAATAATGATTTATGGGAGCTGCCTAGAGTTTCTGGGCGCAAATATGAAGGGAGGATCAATACTAGTTAAGGGCAATTGTCCAGGTAGAGTAGGCTCAGGTATGACGGGAGGTAAAATAGTGATATGCGGACACGTTAATAGCATACTACCATCATTCTACATAGACGATAAAGTCGACAAGACGAAAGTTAAGGGCAATGTTATTGAGGGGCCATTTTACCTATTCATCGGAGACTACATGGCTGCTCCAAAGGTTTATGGAAGGCTATTTATATCAATTCCAAGCAATCCACATTTAAAGAGGTTCTTAGAGCTAATTGAGGAGGTAGAAGCATGATAAGCGTGAATAAAAAGGCAATGAAAATAATTGATGAAATGATCGATAAGGAAGATGAATTGAACATTAAGGTATTGAAAGCAGAGTCAGGAGCAACAATAATAGACTGTGGAGTAAATGTTGATGGAGGATTTCTAGCAGGAGTATATGCATCCAAAATATGTCTAGGAGGACTTGGGGAAGTAAACTTATCACATAAAGTCTACGAGGAAGTAGTATTACCAGTAGTAAATGTATACACGGACCATCCGGTAATAGCATGCATGGCATCCCAATATGCAGGTTGGAGAATAAGTGTTGGAAAATACTTCGCAATGGGGTCAGGGCCAGCTAGAGCCCTATCTAAAAAGCCAAAATATCTCTATGAGGAAATAGGATATGAAGATATATCAGATGAAGCAGTAATAGTGCTTGAAGCCTCTAAACTCCCACCAAACGAAGCAGTACTGGAAATAGCTAGCAAGTGTAATGTTAAACCCCAAAACCTATACATTCTAGTGACACCAACTAGCAGCATTGCAGGCTCAGTACAAATAAGTGCAAGAATAGTTGAAACAGGCATACATAAGCTGCATGAACTAAAATTTGACATCAAGCACATAGTCAATGGTTCAGGTACCTGTCCAATAGCACCAGTACACCCAAACGCTATGATCATGATGGGTAGAACAAATGACATGATACTTTATGCCGGAGAAACTACCTACTTGATCAATTATGAAGATGATGAAAAGCTAAGAGAGATAGTAAGAAAGGTCCCATCATGCACATCCAGAGATTATGGGAAACCATTCTATGAAGTATTTAAGGGATATAATTTTGACTTCTACAAAGTTGATCCACATCTATTCGCTCCAGCAGTAATAAGCGTAACTAATAAGCGCACCGGATTGACGCTCAAAGCAGGATACGTAAATGTTGAAGTGTTAAAGAAATCGATTGGCTTTGAGAAGTTAGAATAATGATCGTGAGAAAATTCAGGGATAGGGACTTCATAGAAACGCGTGAAGGTATGTTCTTTTGCGTTATCGGAAATGTGCATCCAAGGAACAGGATAATATCATACTTAAAGTACGTTCCATGGGAAGTCAAGGGAGCAAAGAGATTAGGTTGGAGGAGAAATGGAAGAGAATATGGAAGAATTCTACCACATTATAGTGCTCTAGGAGTCCAGAAAGTTAAAGATTTTTTAAAGCACTTCTTTCCCAATTATGTTTACTTCGATAAATACCTAAACATAGAGATTATAGGTATCCCAGTTAATGAAATAAAAACACATTATAGACCCGAAGTTAGAATGCAGGAAATATTGAAGAAATCATCAGATGAACTTGAAGCTGATGTAGCGTTTTTAGCCAGGGAACTTGCGTCAGCAGGGAATATTTCAAAAGCTTATCTGGGAGTAACGGGTTCAATTCTAATTAAAATTCATAATCCAAAATTTTCAGACATAGACTTGATAGTTTATGGTAGAGAAAATGCATTAAGGATAAAAAATTCGATTTCAAACTTAATTAATCAAAATAAGAGTTTCAGGCGGCTAGATGAGATAACGAAGAAAAGACTTGCAAAGGAAATTTCGCAAATTCATCCATTAACTCTACATGAAGCATACAAGCTAATTAGTGAACGCTGGTATAATGGGTTCTTTAGAGGAAGATTCTTCTCAATTCATCCAGTTAAGCTTGAAAGAGAAGTTAATGAAATACATGAGCAGAAAATCTATAGGTTCAAGGGCATAGTAACTATTAAATGCAAGGTCGAGGATGCTAGCGAATCCATGTTTCTCCCCTCTAAGTACTTGGTTAAGGAAGTAAGGTTCCTTGATGGAAGAGAGGTTAATAATTTGAGAGAGGTCGTTAGCTATGAAGGACTATACTGCGATGCAGCAGCTAATGGAGATATCATTTATGTTAGAGGTAAACTGGAGGAAGTTAATGACCTTACAACATCCGAGACCTATCATAGAGTTCAAGTGGGCTCATTCGAGGCTAGAGGATCGGATTTCATAAAAAATGTAAGGTGGATTAAAGGTTAATTACCCGCCTCAGCCAATTATTATCTCGACCCATATGATCATTGGAATAGCAACTAGAAATCGCAGAGCATGGTGCTCAATCCAATTATTTAAAGCTATAAAGAAAAGAGGGTTGAAGGCAGCTTTTATTGACCTCGCAAAAACCATTGTGGGCATAAATTGCAACTTCAATATATTATATAAAGGAGTAGATTTAGCTGAAAAATTAAATGCGCTAATCGTAAGACCGCTTGGAGTTGATTCCCCGGAGAGAACATTTTCAAGACTAAATGTCCTACATAAATTAAATGATTGCGGTGTAAAGGTTATAAATAGTCCTCATGCAATTGAGAAATGCATAGATAAGTTCGCTACACTTCTACTCCTCAGTAAACATGGAATACCAGTTCCTCAAACAATAGTCACAGAAGAGATTAGCGGTGGGCTAAAAGGCTTTGAAAATCTCGGCGGAGATGTTGTAGTAAAACCAATTTTCGGGTCAAGAGGATATGGAATTATTCGAGTAAGCGATTTTGATGTTGCTTTCAGAGTCTTTAAAACACTATATTCAATTGGCAACGTCATCTACCTGCAGAAATTCATTCCGCATAGAAATAGAGATATCAGAGCTTTTGTTGTTGGAGGAGAAGTAATATCGTCCATGGTAAGAGAGGCTAGTAGCTGGAAAACCAATATAGCTCAGGGAGCAAAGCCCAGATACATTAAGTTAAGTAGCGAGCTAAGCGAAATAGCAGTGAAGGCAGCAGAAGCGCTGGGATGCGAAGTTGCAGGAGTCGATATTTTGGTGAGTGAAAATGGGGAATATTATGTAACAGAGATAAATAGCATGCCCAACTGGCAGGGACTGCAATCTGTTACCCCATTTAATATAGCTGAGAAAATAATAGAATATATTGTTTACAGCATTATGAAGTAGCTTTAGCTATTTTTCAAATATTCTGGCGTATCTAGCCCATCTATAGTATGCACCTAGAGAGGATGCAGCCCTATCGGGAGATGGATATGCGGGTACGCCAACATCATTTAGCAGCTTTAATCCTTCATAACATTCTACCCCACCAATGAAGCTAACTACAAGTGGCTTAGGAGCTCTAGATTCAATGTAGCTTCTCACGATTGCCCTAGCAACCATGCCCGGATCAGTTATTGCGGTGTGACAGTAAATTACTAATATGGCACCAATTCTTGGGTCCTCAAGAGCTACTTTAACTGCACCAGCATAAGCCTCCTCAGTTGCTTCGCCGGTTAGGTCTATGGGGTTTCTCACGCTTCCAAAGGGAGGCATAAACTTTCTAAATTCATTGGCTAAGTCCTCCGGTAAATCCATTAAGTGAAGCTCATACTCTTCACATGCATCTGCTGCTATTACGCCAGCTCCACCACCATTAGTTATGACAACAACGTTCTCATTTATTGGAGGAGGCTGGAAAACCATAGTTCTAGCCCAATCAAATGCTTCTTGAATAGACTTGGCTCTTAAAACACCTGCCTGCCTGAAAGCCGCACTATAGACCTCATCAGAACCAGCCAATGAACCAGTATGTGATGCAGCCGCCAAGGCACCTCTCTCAGATCTACCAGCCTTAAGCACAATAATTGGTTTCACCTTACTAACTCTTTTCGCTACTTCCAAGAAGCGCCTCCCATTCTTTAAGCCCTCCATGTAAATTAAAATGACCTTAGAATTTGGATCATTAACGAAGAAATCAAGCAAATCTGCATCCTCAATATCAGCTTTATTTCCAACGCTCACAACAGCTGATAAGCCAATTCTCTCTAGAAAAGTCCATCCCATAAGAGCTATGCCCAAGGCACCGCTTTGAGATATAAATGCTATATTACCTTTTCGAACCTTCATGGGGCCAAATGTAGCATTTAACTTAGAGGGAGTATAAAGCACGCCGAAAACATTTGGACCCAAAATTCGCATGCCATATTTCCTAGCTATTTCAACTACTTTCCTCTCAGCTTCAACATTACCTACTTCAGAGAAACCAGAACTTATTATCACAACAACCTTTACTCCCTTTCTCCCGCAATCCTCAAGAACCTTAGGCACAATTCTTGCTGGAACAGAAATTACTGCTAAGTCAACTTCATCTGGAACATCGACTATTGATGGATAAGCTTTATACCCCAAAATTTCATCTGCATGAGGATTCACCGGGAATATTTTTCCATCATATCCGAAGCCTATTATGTTCCTTAGAATTTCATGACCAATTTTACCAGGAGATCTCGATGCACCTATAATTGCAACTGACCTGGGATAAAAAAGATATTTAAGCCCATTAGAGCTCTCAACATGATTACCCATGAAAATCCTCTCACTTAGTCGTAGGGAGTATTATAAGAATAAAATAAATATTTTATCTCTTACCTAATTATTGAACCTTCTTTATATAAGTAAAGTTCAACCAATCATAAGAGTCACCACGACATGAAGCAGCCAAGAAAGGAAATTAATATATCTTGAAAGAAATGACCACTTATTCGGAAAGTGTGAGATTAATGAGGATAAGTAGAGTCATAGTAGTTGACTTCGGATCTCAATATACGCATCTTATTGCTAGGAGGGTTAGAGAGCTAAAGGTATATAGCATTGTTGTACCTTGTATGGAAGGCCCAGAACTTTACAACAATCTCAAACCAAATGGAATAATATTATCTGGTGGGCCAAGAAGCGTATATGAAGAAAACGCTCCAACAATAAATAAGGACGTACTAGATTGGGCTATTGAGAATAAGATTCCAGTATTAGGAATATGCTATGGACACCAGCTAATAGCCAAGATGCTTGGCGGAGAAGTCATGAGAGGAAAGGAGGGAGAGTATGGCTTAAGTAAATTGGAAGTCCATAATGAAGACTTGATATTTAAGGGTACGCCAAGAGTTCAAGATGTATGGATGTCCCATAGAGACTTAGTAGCAAAATTACCAGAAAACTTTGAAATCCTAGCTTCAACAAAATATACAGCAATAGCAGCATATAAGTCAAAAGACAACTTAATTTATGGACTCCAATTTCACCCAGAAGTCAGACATACCAAATATGGCAAGAAAATTTTAAGAAACTTCCTATTTGAAGTATGCAATTGTAAAGCAAACTGGAGACTAGGTGACTTCATTAAAAGGAAAGTCAGGGAAATAAAGCAGACAATTGGAAGTAGCAATGTGATCATGGCGGCTAGCGGAGGAGTGGATTCCACAACAGCTGCATATTTAATTAAAATGGCTGTTGGAGATAAGTTACACTTAGTCTATGTTGATACGGGGCTAATGAGAGAAAAAGAGGATGAGGAAGTAATTAGTATGCTTAAAAAATTGGGATTTAAACACATTCATAGAGTTAATGCAGCAAAAATTTTTCTAAAGAGACTGAAGGGAGTAGTTGACCCGGAAAAGAAGAGACAAATCATTGCTAGGACATTCATCGAAGTTTTTGAGGAAAAAGCTAGGGAATTAGAAAGAATTTACGGTAAATTCGAGTTTCTGGGTCAGGGAACAATATATCCCGATAGAATTGAAAGCGGACAAGCAAGTCCACTAGCTGATAGAATAAAAAGCCATCACAACGTGGTTTTACCCAAAGGAATGAAATTCAAGCTAATAGAACCAATAGCAGACTTATATAAAGATGAAGTTAGGAAAATAGCTAGAAAGCTAGGTTTACCGAAAGAACTAGTTAAGAGGCATCCATTTCCAGGTCCAGGACTAGCAGTAAGAATTATAGGTGAGGTAACGGAGGAGAAGCTCAAAATTCTAAGGAAAGCAGATAAAATTGTTGAAGAAGAAATGAAGAAAAGTGGATGGTACTGGAGAGTATGGCAAGCCTTTCCAGTACTATTACCAGTAAAAACTGTAGGAGTTATGGGAGACCAAAGATCCTACAACTATGCTATTGCACTGAGAATAGTTTATAGCGAGGATGGTATGACCGCGAACTTCGTTAAAATGCCGTGGAAGCTGCTTGAGCGAATAGCCAGTAGAATAGTTAATGAAGTTGATGGAGTAAATAGAGTGTTATATGACGTTACAAATAAACCTCCAGCTACAATAGAATTTGAATAAATCAAAGTGTTAAAATAATACATAACCACTATTTTACAGTGATTTAAAGGTGAAAGTATGATACCCACGAGAGCGGCTCCTCCAAGAAAAACGCCAATAATTACTTGGAGTTTAATAGCAATAAATACAGCCATATTCCTATACTTAATATTCAAAGGTGGAAGAGCACTTGAAATTGCAACCATGAAATATGGAATGATACCCATTTATATTCTAAGAGGAAGAAAGCTCTACACACTAATCACATCAATGTTTCTGCATGGAAGTCTATATCACCTTATAGGAAACATGATATACCTTCACGTTTTCGGCAGCAGTGTTGAATCAAGACTGGGGAGGATGAAATACTTAGCATTATATTTGTTGAGTGGAATTTTCGCCTCAATAGCCCATATAATAATACAGCTGTTCTTCGCGCAACCAATAATTATTTATGGTCCATATCTTGTTCCTGTCAAAATAATTGATCCACTTAAAATTCCATGCATTGGTGCGAGCGGCGCAATATCAGGCGTTTTGGGTGCTTACCTGATTATGTTCCCATATTCGAAAGTTGGAGTAATGACATATGATATCTTCGGCTTTCCAATAATGATTTCAGTACCAGCTTATGTCTTCATAGGCTTCTGGTTCATCTATCAGCTATACATGGGCTTCATGAGTTTAGTGGCACCATTCATCTACTATGCAGGGGTAGCATTTTGGGCGCATATTGGTGGGTTTATTGGCGGACTAATTTTATGCGCATTCATGGGGGGAAGAAGAAGAAAGAAAATATACTGGCTTGGAAGAAGATGGTACGACATACCAGTCTATGCATTAACAAGCAACATAAACCATAAATCTACAAAACACTTTGACCTCACTGCTCTTCAAGATAGCGCTTATAATTTTCAAATATCGTTGGAGCAACCTTGATCACTTCTTTAAGCATTAATTTAGCCATTTCACGTATCTCCCATTGAGCATCCTTCGCTAATCTTAAGTTAAAGAAGTGCATAAGTTCCCTAGCATTCATTGTAACAACAATTGATGTCTCAACTCCTTGGGGAATTACATATCTCGCATCCTCCTTCGGCACTCCCAAATCAATGAGTTTCTTATAAGCTTCCCTAGCCTTTTCAACTACTTCAATAAAGATTCTATATGCCTCGCTTACCTTCCTTATCGATGGAGGTACAATGAAATTCGCATTTCTCAAATTAACTGCCCTCTGACTCTGCTGACTATAACTTGCTATACGATGCCTAACTAGCTGATGACTGGTTACTCTACTAATTCCCTCAATTAAAAAAGTGAAGGATGCATGCTCTATTGGACTTAAATGACCCATCTTAATACACATTTTAATTAAGCGTTTGATATCGTCGTCACTTAATTCTTTATAAATTTCATCGGCACCCTTACGGCTTCTACATTGCCTAATAGCGCTGGCGACAACACGCTCCGGATCAGGAGTATATGCCAGCAGAACTACTCTCACATTAACCCCTCAAATAGTACTTTCTGTATACAAGAAGGTATTCTGCTTTACGACCTTAACTGAGCAAATATGCGCAAAAGAATACATGAGAAATACTTACGTATTCTATGAGCAATATGAGTTAGAGGAGAGCACATGATTCAAGTGAAAATTGATAGAGATAAATGCATCGGGTGCGGCGGCTGCATTATACTCCTTCCAGCACTCTTTGAATATTCTGAACAAGCTAAAGCAAGAATTAGGAGCAAATATAGAGTTGATGAAGAAGGATGTATTGGAAGAGTGAATGATGAATTAGGTGAGAAGCTCAAGAAAATTGCCGAGCTATGCCCCACATACGCGATAACAGTTGAGGCGAGGTAAAATAATATATGTCTAAACGTAAAATTCAATGCTAAATAATGTGGGAGGAATTGTGGTGGCAACCCAGCTACTCGAAGCCAAGCATGGAAAAATAAGTGAAGAAGTCAAGGAAGTGGCAAGAAAAGAGAACATGGATCCCGAAAAGCTTGCCAGGTTAGTTGCTAGAGGACTAATAATAATACCCAGGAACATTAAAAGGGAAAAAATAAAGATAACTGGTGTTGGTACTGGACTTAAAACTAAAGTCAATGTTAATATTGGAACATCAACACTATACGCCGACCTCGACATGGAAATCGAGAAAGCCAAAATTGCAGTTAAATATGGCACGGATACAATAATGGATTTAAGCACTGGAGGAGATCTAAATCTCATCAGAAGAAAGCTCATGGAAGTAGCTCCCGTACCCTTCGGCACAGTTCCAATATATCAAGCTTTTATTGAGGCGGCGAAAAGAGAGGGAGCCGGAATCCACATGAACGAAGACGATATCTTCAATACAATAGAACTGCATATGAAGGATGGAGTCGACTTCATGACAATACATGCGGGAATAACACTTGAAATCGCGAAAAAAGCTGTGAAATCAAACAGAGTAACTGGAATTGTTAGTAGAGGAGGAGCAATATTAACTGCATGGATGCTTCATAACGAAAGGGAGAACCCCCTATATGAGAACTACGACTACCTACTTGAAATGGCTCGAGAATATGATGTAGTCATTAGCTTGGGTGACGCGCTGAGACCAGGATGCATAGCCGATGCACACGATTACCTCCAAATGGCAGAGCTACTAGTCGTCTCAGAACTTGTAGAAAAATCCTGGAAGGCAGGAGTTCAAGTCATGGTTGAGGGGCCTGGACATGTACCAATAAACCAAGTGGCCGCAGACATCAGGCTACAGAAGGCCATTTGCAAAGGCGCACCCTACTATGTGCTCGGACCAATAGTAACAGACATAGGAGCGGGATACGATCACATATCATCAGCCATCGGAGCAGCAATAGCTGCAGCTGAAGGAGCAGACCTAATATGCTACTTAACACCAGCAGAGCACCTATCACTACCAAGCCCGGAAGATGTTAAGGAGGGGCTAATAGCAGCAAAAATTGCGGCTCATGCAGGAGATGTAGTTAAACTTGGAGAGAAAGCAATGAAAAAAGACCTAGAGATGTCAATTGCTAGAGCCAACTTGGATTGGAATAGAATGTTCAAGCTCTCACTTGACCCTGAAAAAGCTAGAGAAATGCATAGAAGATTTGGCGGAACAGAGGGGCCTTGCACAATGTGTGGTGAACTATGTGTTTATCTGTTACTAGATAAATGGAGGAAGAAAAGTGTCTGAAGCCAAGCTTCTTAGTATCTGGGTTAAGGCACCAATACTTAAGGGAGCAGATATACTCTTGGTCAGTGAATGCGTCAAGTACGTAAATCCCAAAATTCTCAAGGAAATCGGTAAAGGAAAAACAATTCTAACCTACTGTCCAGAACGGGAAGGAGCTATGGGTTATGGTAAGCTGGCCTCGATAATTAGAGCTTCAAAGCCAAAAAGCATAACTGTCCTAACCATAGATGGATCGCCACACTGCATTCAACTTCACGCAGCAGTCAATGAAGCAATATTCGATACTGCGGAGCAAATAAGGCAGGAACACTTTGTGCTAGTTGATGGCATCCAATTAGTTAAAATAGCACCCGATGCAGTTAGAGTTGCGAGATACCTGAGTTTGGTTCAAAAGCTAATTAATGAGAAACCAGATATTCTCAGAGAGCTTGAAAAACACAGTCTAGAATATAAGTCTTCGATTAAAATGAAGCTTGAAAAACACAGTTAATCTTCAAGAAAAACTTCAACGGTTACTTCATCACCATCTTCCAATTGCAACACATCCCTCAGCTTTTTGGGAGAGATTACTTCAATGACATCATCACCATAATGCGTGCGCTCTATAAGTATAATAGCACCGTCAACACCGTTTATTTTAGCTCTGAAGCACTTAGCACCACCATAAGTTCGCTTTCCATCGGAAAAGCCCTTAATTTCAATTCCAGGCAGAATTTTTAGCAACTTCTTCACCTCGAGATCATAAATACTTTTCAACTTCAAATTTAGTGTCCCAGCATATGGCTTGAAACCTAGCTTCTCAGAGAACTGATTATAGTAGTGCGGTATGGACATGTAATACGCACCTTCGCCAAAACCAGTAAAAACATAGCCTCTAATAATGAAGGAACGCGGTATTTCAGAGAACAGCTTTCTTAAATTCACATACACATCTCTTAGCACACTTATTCCCTTCTCCGTTATCTTTATAAACTGCCCTCTCTTCGAAATCTCTCTAACTATTAAATTCAGCTCTTCAAGCTCCTTCAATCTCCTTGAAGCTGTTTGCTGAGACACGCCTAAAACTTCTCCCAACTGCTTTGAAGCAATTAATATTGGCTTCCAGCATCCACCGAGTAAAGCTATTTTGTATAGTGTTATGAAGTACTTGTCCTTCACACTATACAATATTGAGATAAATAAGATATACTTAATCAATTACCCCTAACATAAAAGAGAGAAATAAATACTATAGCTGAAATAATCATCATAACAGCACTGGATGCTATAAAGGGCATCAATGGAGAGAGCATCTGATAACCATATCCAGCCAAGAAGGAACCGCTAACCATTGAGAATTCGCCAATAAAGCTTTTGATGGCAACAGCCCTCCCTCTAAAGTCCTGAGGTATAATATCAGTTATTAGAGCCGATGCAACAATAGAGAAAACACTAGAAGAAGTAGAGTAAAGAAGCATAACGATCATTAGGTTTTGCGCCGATGAGGCATAGGGAAAGAGGAGCAGAGAAAATGCAACAAACATAGGTGCAACAACCATCACGTTTGCTCTACCAACTCTATCAGATAAATATGCTATTATGGGTGTAAACAGGAGCCTAAATGCTATTTGAAAAGTGGTGATAAGTCCCCATTCAAGTTCGGTTACTATCGAAAAATCTTTAACAGCATAAACTACAAAGAAAGGCTCAGCTGAACCATAGATAAAGCTTGCAAGTGCAGATGCCAATAAAAGAAGTTTCACTCTGAATGGAAAAAGCTTTATCGACCTTAGGCTTTCAATCACTAGCTTGCCAAGCTTAATGCTAGATGTCTTAACTTCAAGGGTTTCCCTTAGGAATAGAAGCCTGAGGAAAGAGGCAATTAACGAGAAAAAGAAGACAAGCAGGTACCCAAACCTCATAAATTTAACTAGACCAAGACGTTTTATCATTAAACCAGCAATATATGGAGAAAGAAGCCCAAAAATCGCTGGACCGAAATCCCAAATAGCAAAGCCAAATGCTCTAAACCTATTGGGTACTGAATCAGCTATTATAGCTAAAAAAGCAGGCTCCCTCAAGCCAGAAACAAATCCATCAACCAGAACTACTGGAATTAAGAAAAACCAGCTGGGAGCAAGAGCGAATGGTAAGTTCAATAGTGAAAGAATAAAGCTTAGAGATACAACGAGCTTCTTCCTGCCAAGCTTATCAGACAGATAGCCTCCTAATAATAAGGAAACAATTCTTGAAATACTCCATAGTCCTGAAAGGATACCCAAGTCAAAATAGGAAGCACCAAGAGATAGAATATAAAGTGAATGAAATGGCCAAACCATTTGGCCTGCAAAGTTCCACAAACCGCTACTGAGAGTCATCACTCCTAAATTGCCTCGCAATGTTCGCATTAAAAATTTCACTTTGCCTCTAATCAAATTGGAAATATAGTTCATGTTAGAAAAGATTAGCAGTTAGAAGAGATAAAGGTTACTCCATTATTAACCAAACTTAGTTTAAGAAGCCCAAGGTAAGCATCACTTCCAGAGTCAAAGCAGTAATGCACCCTATTGAATTGATGTCTTAATTCCATGACCTAAGCCCTCACGCTTATAGGCTCACGCCCTTTCACTAGAACATCAGCTATTAGCTCAGCAATAAATTTCATTTCACTTGAATCCATTCCCAATCTAGTTATCTCAGCAATCCCCAATCTAACACCACTAATTGAATCTTTGCCTTCATTAATGGGGAGCTAAATAAACAGTATTTAATTCTTTCAAACAAGCAATTATAAAATAACAACTGTATAAAGCAGTAACAATAATAATGGCACGCTCTAAAAAGTACATAAACCGCAAAACTCTTAAAATTGAGTAGTCAAGATAAAAGTCATAAGATAGCTCGGCAAATTAATACTTAGGTGTAGTTAATTGCCAAAATGCGATTATTGCGGCCAAGAGATTGGCTTGCCCTTCACATGCAAGTTTTGTGGCGGAAGCTTCTGCATTAAACATCATCTACCCGAAAATCATGAATGCCCTGGGCTAAAGAGGTTGCAAAGCGTAAATTATGAAAGGAAAAAACACTCAAAGAGAGACAGTACCCAATATTAGATGAGAAGTTAAAGTTTACAAGATCAACTGCATCAAGAGTAGTTAATATGCTTGAAGGCTTCTATAAAGGTGCCGGAGAGCTTGGCACAATCATTATAGTCATAATATTTTAGCAACTCTTCAGCAAACAATGCTGTAGCGGACATCATCATTAGAAACGCCTTGCATCTATCACGACCATGATTAGTATTCAAAGTTAAAGCATGTATTAACGAGTATAGAGCTTCAAAGAATTCCTTTCAGCACTTACTTCGAGCAAATACCTAGTCACACTAGCATAGAAATAAGTAAAACTGGCTAAAACAGAGAAATTGGAGTATAGCCATCCAGCATCGAAGTTTTTGTAGTGTTTATAATAGAATACAATCTTTCAGTCTTATGCATGAAAACTTTTACTACCTGACTTATCACTGACTCTACCCAAATAATGGCTCTGCTCCACTCCACAGCTTCATATTCAACTCACCTTGAAACCTATATAAGTTCACCATTAACTGGTTCCTCTGAAAATTGATGGAGTGGAATCACTTCAGCTGATGATCTAGGTGATGATAGCCGTCAAGAAGTGGTTGGTAGCCGGGGGGAGATTCGAACTCCCGTCGGCGGGGCCAGAGCCCGCCATGCTTGGCCGCTACACCACCCGGCTTCAATA
>CAYWZQ010000010.1:0-68139 GCA_964462875.1 uncultured Nitrososphaerota archaeon
TTATTGGTGTGGTGGGCGGGCTGGGATTCGAACCCAGGGCCACCGCCGTGTAAGGGCGGCATCCTAGTCCAGCTAGACCACCCGCCCCTCCTCCACGTAAATAGCGTAATGTTCTAATTTACCTTTGTGGGCGTGGGGAATATTAACTTTTCTTGGATTTCTGCAATTCCTCTTCTAGCATTTTCACCCTTTTTTCAAGAAAGCTCACTATGGGCGTATTGTCATAGGGCTGTAATGGCTGGTTACACTGCGGACATTTAAATTCAAGTTCTACTGCATCTTCAAATGTCAATCTTATTTTATCCTTGGGGCAGTAGAAGAACATGTGCTTTTTCTCGAATTCCAATCGCATTCTCAGCTTTTCCAGGACTAATTGCTTCTTTAAATTGACCAGAGATTCTAAGTTTTCTCTATTTAGTCGCCATAAATATACAAACCACCCAGTTGACTTATCTCTAACTCTTCTATACGATACTAACTGGTTATCAAACAGAGTATAAAGTATTTTTCTAACATTATTTAGTTTTATACCTGTCTTTTCAGCTATTTGCTCATCTGTAAGCTCTGGATTATCAGCTAGTACTAGGGCTACAGCTACTCCATCCTCACCAGCAATTTCTTGAATTACTGCAATAAAGCTTTCATCAATTTCAAATTCTTCATAGTATTCATACATTTGTGAGAGCCACTCCGCCACAATTAAGTTGCGGGATTTCAGATTTAAATTCTCTGATTAACTTTAACAATCCTCTTTCCCTTTGCAGTTGGTATTATTTTTATTTTGGAATCTTCAAATTCTGCTTCAAAAACCCATCCATTAGTTAGCTTCTCTAAGAAAATTGCTAGAGCCGCTACTTCCGAGTGAGGCTGGTGACCTACTGCAACATTCCAGTCTGCGAGTAAATAGTAATCTTTAGGCACTTTTTCAGCACCTACAATTACCAACTTATCTTTCCTTGACCTTTTAATTTCATTTATTACATCGAGTAAACTCAAACCATACATGGTTAAGTGAACAATTTCACCGCCTTTTTCCTTCCAGTTTCTTATTAAATTATAAGGATTTACTCCCACCTCTACATGAAAAGGCCCACCCCACAACTCAGTGACCTTCATAAGTGATCTCTTGACCTTTTCATCGTTTGAATCAATAAATATGCCATCAGCACCAAATGCTCTAGCAACTAATCCAACATGTGTTGTTATTCGCTTATCCCTTTTTGGTCTGTGACCAATCCTCAGCACATAAATCTTGTATGGCCAAAGCTTCTTCATCACAACATTTTAATCTGGCGGATGTAATGAATTTTACTGAGAATGAAAGCAATTTTAGTTGAATGCATAATTGGAAAAAGCAAATCCAGACTTGAAGAATTGGAGAGATTAGCTAGAAGTAGGGGTTATGAGGTTGTAGGATCTTTGATTCAGAAACGCATGAAACCTGATCCAGCATATTACATCGGTAAGGGTAAAGTGAAGGAGTTAAAGGATTTAATAGAAAAGACTGGGGCAAACACAGTGATTTTTGCAAACACTCTAAAAGCTAGTCAAGCGTTTAGAATACGGAAGGAAGTAGGGTGGCATATAAGTGTAATAGACAAAAACCTATTAATACTCGAAATATTTGAAGAGAGAGCTAGAACTGCTGAAGCTAAATTGCAAATAGAACTTGCAAGATTATACTACATGCTTCCATGGACTAGAGAATACATCAGGTTTAGGAACTTATATGGGGAACAAGTTGGCTGGGGAGCACTTGGAGAGTATCTACATAAAATTTATGAAAGGCATGTAAGAAAGCGAATTTCAGACCTTGAAAGAAAACTGGAAAAGATAAGACACAGAAACAAAATGCTAATCGAAAAGAGACATGAATTAGGATTTCCCGTAGTTATATTAACTGGATATACGCAAGTAGGGAAAACTGAACTTTTCAATAAGCTAACTATGGAATCAAAGCCTGTTGGCCTAGGACCTTTCACAACACTATCTAATTGTGGTAGAAGAGTAGAGTTGAAAAGCGGTAAAAAGATCATATTAGTCGATTCCATCGGATTTATAGAGGACATGCATCCATTAATACTCGAAGCATTCTACGCGACACTACACGAACTTGCTTTAGCTGACCTAATAATTTTGGTTGTAGATGCAAGCGATGAGGAACACGATTTGATTAGGAAACTTGAAACTTCAAGTGAAATTCTAATGAAGGTTGCACCAGCAACAAGATTGATAGTTTGCTTAAATAAAATTGATTTAATTAATACACATAAAATAAAGAAAGTTATGGAAATAGCGATGAAAATGTTTCCCCATAACCCAGTAGTGCATGTAAGTGCAAAAATGGGATGGAATCTAGATGAGCTGCTTAACAAAATCGAGCATGAAATCGACTGGAGATATTACTTATGAAGATTGCTTCTTATCTTTATTATGCTTAATTTTTATCTTAGCAATGTCTCCAAGTGTTAACTCAAATTTTTGAGTGAACTTTTTCTGCGGATATGGATATAGGGATGGTTCAAGGAGTTTTATCTTTAATATCGACTCAAGTTTCCTTGCTAATGATATTGGAGGGACCATCTCTCCTGCCTCTATTCTTCGAATAACCGATACTTTCTCCTTTACTCTCTCGGCCAAAATTTCTTTAGTCCATCCAAGAGCTTCTCTGGCCGACCTTATTCTTTCAGCATAATCCTCAACTACCTCGATAGACTCGTCAAAGCCGTATCTCGTGCGCGGAAGAGCATGTACTTGCTGTTTACCTTGCTTGAGCTTTCCTTTTGAGGGAAGAGTATGAAGAGGAGTTCCATACCTAGCACATTCATCGCAAACTGTTAAAATTGCACCCATGATCAGTACCCTACGGCCCCTACCTTTCAATCGCCTTCCACATAACTCGCAACTCAAAATTAGGCACCACTCCTAGTTAATGGAATGCTTAATTATATACATTTTGCGTTCATAATAGAAATTTTAATTTTTAACCGCTCTCAAGATACTATCGGACTTAATATGGGGAGAGAGGGCTAGTGTCTTGCCAGCGAATAACAATGCTGAAGAAGCAATGTTAAGTGATAGATTCGAGAACTACATGAAGTATTTAGAAGAGAAACTTCGAAGCCTAGAAATAGAATATCAAGTTTTAGCTGAGGAAAAAGAAAGATTAATTCAAGAGCTGGAGCTTCTAAGAGAGGAAATTAGACGGCTAAAATCGCCTCCGCTAATTGAGGCGTACATTATCGAAGTATTAGATGATGATAGAGCAATAGTCAAAAGCTCAACTGGCCCCAACTTAATAGTATATGTCTCAAACTTCATAGACAGAGCGAAGTTAAAGCCAAATGTAAGGGTTGCACTAAACCAAAGAACCTCAACAATAGTTGAAATATTACCTCAAATGGAAGATCCTTATGTTAAGTGTATGGAAGTTATCGAAAAACCAAACGTGACTTATAATGACATAGGAGGATTGAAAGAGCAGATCAAGGAAATTCGAGAAGCAGTAGAATTGCCTCTACTGGAACCAGAGCTATTCGAAGAAGTCGGAATAGATCCTCCCAAAGGAGTACTACTCTATGGACCGCCTGGATGCGGAAAAACATTATTAGCAAAAGCTGTGGCCCATGAAACTAAGGCAACTTTCATAAGAGTTGTAGCATCAGAACTCGTTAGAAAATATATAGGTGAGGGAGCTCGATTAGTTAGAGAGCTTTTTGCATTTGCAAGGAGAAAAGCACCTAGCATCGTCTTCATAGATGAAATTGACGCCATTGGTGGTAAGAGATTCGATATATCCACGAGTGGAGAAAGAGAGATTCAAAGAACAATGGCACAGCTATTAAGTGAACTTGATGGATTTAATCCTAGAGGCAATGTGAAGGTAATAGCAGCAACTAATAGAATAGACATACTGGATCCAGCACTCTTAAGGCCGGGTAGATTTGACAGACTAATAGAAGTTCCATTACCAGACGAAAAAGGGAGATATGAAATATTCAAGATACATACTAGAAAAATGAATTTGGCCGAAAATGTCTCACTTAAAGAACTAGCAAAAATCACTGAAGGAGCTAGCGGAGCAGATATCAAGGCCATATGCACAGAAGCTGGAATGAATGCAATAAGAGAAAAAAGAAGGCATGTACTAATGGAAGACTTCCTCAAAGCAGTAAATAAGGTATTGAAAAAAGATAGGAAAGCAACTCCCACCACAGCATATCTATAAGCAGAGTCATATGATAATCGGTGTCTAATTATGGTCTCGAGTGATCTCTATAAAATAAGGAGGATGGCAGATTACCAATTTGGCACAGGTGTAGGTGAAATACTTTTTCCATGTGACATAACAATTGAAAAGTCTAAAAGTACTGGTAGAATACGTAGAATATATCATCAAGGAAAATTAATTGCCACAATTAGAGCAAGTGATGGATTCATAGCCCTCTCAATCGAAGGAGCAAGACGATTAATTAAGCAACTTCCCAAACCAAAATTAAGAGTAGTGGTTAAGAAAGAAGCTTCAAAGTTCATAAGGAAAGGTAGGAATGTATTTGCCAAACATGTAGTTGAAGTAGATCCCGAAATCAGGTCTGGAAGCGAAGTCATAGTCGTAGATGAAGAAGATAACTTACTAGCAGTTGGAAGAGCTGTTTTAAGTAGCGTAGAGATGATGTCATTTAAAAGGGGAGTTGCAGTAAGAGTTAGAAGAGGAGAAGGCGGTGAATAAATGAGAAGACTAAGTCCAAGAGAGATGAAGAGACTATTAAGGAAACTTGGAATGCAGCTTGAAGAAATGAAAGACATTGAAGAAGTAATTATAGTCAAGAGACACGAAGTAATTAGGATATCCGACCCCATAGTATCAATGATGAAAATAGGCGATCAGACAATCTTTCAAATAATTGGTCATCCGGTGATAACCGCCAAGCCAGAAGAGGTAAAAGAAGAAGTAGAAATCCCCGAAGAAGATATTCAATTAGTCGCCAGCCAAGCAGGTGTTAGTTTAGAAGAGGCAAGAAGAGCATTAATGGAGACTGGAGGAGACCTAGCCAAAGCTATACTATTACTTACATCAATGCGAGATAAGCAGTGAACATATATATCAATAGTTATTAAATTAGACAAGTTAAGTAGCTCTAGCTCTCAGCTCCAACTTCTTCTTAATTCTCTTTACTCTAAAGATGTCCTCTCTTTCCCTTTCAGCCAGGTACAGCTCAATGTATTTTATTGCGCTTTCAATTTTAGGAATAACTATAGATTCAAGTGCATTAACTCTTCTCCTAACCTTTCTAACTTCCTCTGCTAGTCGCGTTAAAGTGGCACTTGCTTCAGCCAATTTAACAATTCTACTCAAAGCTTTATTGAATTTTTCAATAGCCACGTCAAGTTGTGAACAAGTGTCTATTAGGCTATAGGGCTTTTCTATAGACTTAAACACAGCATTGAACACTGGGATCAAAACGCCCATTACGTTTCTGGCTCTCATATCAACCTCTACTGCCTCTGGAATACCAGCAGCTATTCTTTCAAGTTTCAGAGAACCCAATTCCATTTCAGCACCGCTCAATGCCTTAAAAGCGTCTCTTAAAGCATTGACTACTTCCTCTCTTACCGACTTATAATTTTGTACAGCCGCAAAAAATTCCATTATAAGTGCGTCCTGCTTTTCCCTTAAAAGCTCCAAGCCCCTCTTAGCCAGCTTTAATCTTCTTCTTAAAGCAAGCAATTCCATTCTAGTAGGTTTAACTTCTATGCCCGCCATATCTTTCCACCGGTACGGACATTACTACTGGTCTCTCAATACTTCATGAAGCAAGAGCCTACATTCGTCTATGCTTAGTTTAATTGCTGAATTAAATATATTTGCGCATATCTTCCGGTGTTGCGCATGGCAAGATCACATCTTTCATTGTTAATAGACCCGGCGGTGCTTTAATTACCTTTGGTATCATATTTATCACCATGCCTACGGTCCCCCAATCGCCATGAACACATGGAGATATCTTCTGCTGAATTCGAGGTATACCTTCGATAACAATTGAGTCGTATTCTTCTGGTGCACCGACATAGGCCTTAAATGTTAGTTCAATGACATCCTTCCCATTCATTAATCCTCTTGCAATCTGCATTAACCCTGCAGCTTGACCTGGCTGTACTTCGACATAGTCAGTCTTAATGTATCTATCAGCGATTACTGGCTCAACTGGAGCTACATTAATGTCATCTAAGTGCCACTTTAACGCACTAGCAATCAATGCTATGCTCTGCTCCAATCCTACATGCCCAGTTATCTCTTTACTAGCTATTTTTCGCTTAAATTCCTCAACTGTTAATCCAGCTCCTATTTTCTTCTGAAATGGACCTCTGCGAGTGGAGGCATTTATAACACGCGTGATTGAGATTTTATCAACTTTAATGCAAGGGGATGTCAGTACAATAGGTAGAGTGTCCATTAAGAAGCCGGGGTTTATCCCTGTACCTAGGACTGTGCATCCATGCTGCTTGGCTAATCTATCTAGCTCTTCAGCCTTCTTCATGTCAACGATATAGGGGTAGGATAGCTCTTCACAAGTCGATATGACATTAACACCATACTTAATTAGCTCGACCAGCTGATCATATACATCCTTCAGATAAGAACGAGTCATGTGAATTACTACATGTGGCTTGCCCTTTGATATTACTTCATCTACTTTATCTGAAATTATCACACCCAGCTTTCGCTCCAAACCTATGAGATCTCCGAGATCACGGCCGATCTTCTTTGGGTCGATGTCTATTGCGCCAACAATTTCAACTCCGCTTTTCTCGAGCAAAGTTTTTGCAACCAATCTGCCAATAGCGCCAACTCCGTAGAGTACAACCCTTATTTTTTCAACTGACAATGTATACACCTCACCGCTCTTAAAGTAGGTATATTGCTTTTATAAGCATAACGAAAAAGTGGCGGGCCCGGTGGGATTCGAACCCACGACCTACGGCTTAGGAGGCCGCCGCTCTATCCAGGCTGAGCTACGGGCCCAGCTAGCTGCATCAATTATAGTTTGGTGATAGCAGAAATATAAAATTACTCTTAGTTTAATCTCGCTTCTCAGTTAACCATTCTTTTTTCAATCCATCTAATGAAATCATCAAAAGAGGAAAAAATTATAGGTTCAGGGTGCCTTTTCATATAAACCTCCACACGTTCAACTTTGAAGGTGCCAAGAACTTCATATGGGGTTTTACTACCAAATGCTCTAGACCACTCAACTACTCCAAAGTTCTTATCCCTAGCTCTTATGAGACCATTAAAAGAAAGAATGTATTTTGAACCTTTAAGAAAGAAGAAAGCACGAATTTTCTTTTCCCTCATAAGTTTTAGTGCCCTCATAAACTTCTCATGAGAAATGCTCATCAACAACACCCTCTACGCATCAATTCAATCTCTGCTTATTCCTATTCCTAATTATATTAATTGCCTCGCTTAGAGTAACCTCGTACTGCATATTTAACTCTAAATCTCTTAGGACTACCTTGCCCTTAGAAATCTCTTTTGTACCGACAATAATTGCAAAGGTAAAGCCTCGAGCACTAGCATGAGACAGGGCTCTTCTCAAACTTCTTCCCATAACCTCCAACTCAACACCTAAATCATTCTCCCTTAACAAATGAGCTATTTCTATCGCTTTCAATTTCAATTTAAAATCATTACTTGTTGGAACCACGTACGTTTTAATCTCTTCCCTAAACTTGAAGGGAATATTTAGCTCACTCATTGCTAGTACTATCCTATCTAAACCCGGGGCATAACCAACAGCTGGAGTTGGCTCACCACCAAATAGCTCAATCAATCTATCATATCTTCCTCCTCCCCCCAAAGCCAATTTAAAGCCCTCGGCAAAGACTTCAAATATAACCCCAGTATAGTACTCTAATCCCCTCGCAAATCCGAAGTCTAGGATGACACTTTCTACTTCGCAGGCTTTTAAGCACTCAAGTACTTCTCTCAAATTTTCAAGATGTTTGATGGCTTCGTCATAACCAGTGATAATAGATTCCGCTTTTAATATTAAGTCCTTAGTTGCATACCCCTTAAGATTGGCTAGTTCACTTATCGTTCTTACGCATCTGGGAGAAGCAGCAAGCTTCTTTAGTCTCATGATAGCTTCACTTAAACGACCTTTATCCATTAATCCAAAAATTCTATTTTGCTCAGACTCTTCAATAAGTTCGGAGGATAAAATAGCTCTTAAAATGCCTATGTGCCCCAGCTTTATGTAGTATCTTTTGAAACCCAGCTTCTTCATAAGTAGGTCGGCTATCTCAATTATTTCTGCATCAGCTTCCGGTAATTGGGAACCTATCAGTTCAAATCCTCCCTGCCAAAACTCCCTATATCGGGCATATTGTGGTTCATCATATCTAAAACAATTAGCAATGTATCCCAATCTAATAGGCTTCGAGTATCCCCTCAAGTTATTAACATAAAACCTTGCAATTGAAGCAGTCATTTCAGGTCTTAAAGCTACCTTTCTACCACCTAAATCAGTGAAAGCATACATGCGATGTCTAATTTCCTCACCTGATTTGGCAGCAAGCAAATCAAACGATTCTAATGTTGGGGTCATGACTTCCTTATAGCCAAATAACCTAAATAGCTCTCTTACAATACTTTTCACGTAGTTCAGCTTTTTAACATCTTCCGGTAGGTAATCCCTCATTCCTCTCAATCTTCTATAAACCACCATCATACGCCACCTTCGAAATAGGAAAACTTTAAATCCATTCCTCCAATAAAAACTGCCAGCATCGCTATGAGCATATAAATAAGCGAGCGATTTTTCAATCCCCTGGCTTTCTCAGCTGATGGACTTGATATTAATAGAACTGAATCAAGAATGAAACCACATGATGCAATCAAGTAGAGGGGGATATAAATCCATGAAACAAGCCTCATAGCTATGGGCAAAAAACCTGCAGCCACAGCTAATATATAGAAAAACAGTGTTAAGAGACTAGCAGCTCTTGAACCATATATTATTGCAACTGTTTTAATTCCCCTATTAAGATCACCCTCGACATCAACAATGCCTTTGGCAATCTCTCTTCCAGTATTTGCTAAAAAGGCTGCCAGAGAAAATATCTCAAGTAGCAGAGAACTCCTGGACTTCACAGCAAATGAGCCATAAAGAAAAGGTAGCGAAACGCAAAAACTAACCATGAAGTTACCTATTAATCCGTGAATTTTACCCTTATAACTATATAGAAACGATATTATAATTGCAGCTAAAGCTAAAATAAAACAATATTCATTTATGAAAAAAGAGGATATGAGTCCAATAAGAGTGAGAAATAAAGCGTATACTACTGCTTCCCTCCTACTAATAGCTCCGCTGGGAAGCGGTCTCCATGGTGCATTAATTAGATCTACATAATAATCGAAGTAATCATTTATTGCCATGGAAGCTGCCGTCAATGTAAAGGCAGCAGCAAATCCCAATAACATAACTATTGAATTGTAAAGACCTTTGTATGCAATTATCATACTTAAAACCACGGCAAAACCCATCATAATACAATTAATAGGTCTAATTATCTTAATGAAACCAATAAGCTTTCTACGCAAATATGACATGCAGAGACCTCCTATAATCTAATACAAGTCACATCATAATATGTCACTTCACCCTGTCTATCAACTATTGCTAAAATGAGGTTTTTTCTTGCACTTCTAGCCTCCTCTATCATTTTTGAAAGCTCCGCTATTTCAATTGGCTTGCCCTCGGTCAGACCATAAACTAGATATTTTGCAGGCTCCTTTCCGATCTCAGCCCCCCTACTGTAAACTCTAAAAGATACACCTCCAAAACCGGGCTTCACAACATATCCCCTCTTCCTTAAATCAGAGTATATCAAGTATTTGATCCAGATTTTAGGATCAATTTTAAGAAATCTTAAAAGAAGCGAGGTAAAGCCCAACTTTTCACTTCCATCATAAACGATTAATTTACCACGAAATATAAGATATAGTGCTTCTGGTGGAGATAACTCTAAAACACCATCCCTAAATTCTCCATAATAACCATAGTTCCACAGCTTCACTGCATCTTCTCCTTCCACAACAACTTTATGACCGCGAAGCCTACCGGTAAAGATCTCCTGGCTCATAGCCGTCTCCAATACTTCCACACTACACTAAATATATATTTGTTAGTCAAATCTATCTCTGAGGAACATTATGGAAGAGCCATTAAGAGTTCTAAGTAAGTTCATGAAAAATTTCCAGAAACTGGTTATAATGGGTATAGGTAATGAATTGAGAAGAGATGATGCATTAGGAGTAATATTAGTTAGGAAGCTTAAAAAAGAGCTGGCAAAGCGCACTGAAAAAACACAGAAGATAGTGTTAATTGAATGTGGAAGCGTTCCAGAAAATTTTCTAGGTTACTTAGAAAAAGAGAAACCAACACATGTTATAATAGTTGATGCAATTGATATGAACTTAGATCCGGGAAGTATAGCTATTTTAAATGCAAATGCAATTCCAAGTTACCCCACAATCTCAACGCATAAAGTGTCACCACATATATTACTAAAGTACATAGAGGAAGTTGTTGGAGCAAGGGTTATTGTGATAGGAGTGCAACCAGAAGACTTAAGTTTTGGTGAAGGATTAACACCTAAAGTGCAATCATCCATTGAAATGCTAAGTAGATTACTTGCCAAAATTATTGAAGGGAGAGAAAATGTTTCCTAAAACAATAGAGTGGATTGATGGTAAAGTCAGATTTATAGATCAGCTCTCATTGCCGAGGAAATTAAGATTCATAGAAACAACTTCTCCGGAGAGAATAATTGAAGCAATAAAAAACATGGAAATTCGAGGAGCACCAGCATTGGGTGCAGCTGCAGCACTTGCACTAGCTTTAACAGCGTTTCACAGCAAAGCTAAAGATTTAGAAAATATTGTGAGGGAACTAAAGAATATCGCTGAGGAACTCAGGCGATCAAGACCAACTGCAAGAAACTTATTCTGGGCTATTGACCGCATCATGAAAAAGGTTGAAGAATTCAAAGGGAGCGTTGAGGAATTGAGACAAGTAGTTCTTGATGAGGCAATTAAAATACTTAGAGAGGACATTGAAGTAAACCGCAAAATAGGTGAATATGGAGCGAACCTGATCGAAGATGGAGATACCATATTGACATACTGTAATGCCGGCTCTTTAGCTACAGTACACTATGGAACAGCCCTGGGAGTGATAAGAAGAGCTTGGGAAGAGGGAAAGAAAATAAGGGTAATAGCACCGGAGACGAGACCAAAACTTCAAGGAGCTAGATTAACATGCTTCGAACTAGTTTATGAGGGAATTCCAGTTACTTTGATAACGGATAATTCTATAGGGCTCCTCATGACAAAGGGATTAATTGACAAAGTAATTGTTGGTGCAGATAGAGTGCTCAAAGATGGAACAGTTTACAATAAAATTGGAACTTATATGATAGCCGTGCTAGCCAAAAGGCACAAAATACCGTTCTATGTTGCTGCTCCAACATCCACATTTGACCTAGAATCTTCAGTAAATGAAGTGGTAATTGAGCAGAGAGATCCAAGGGAGGTAATTGAGATATGTGGCTGTAAGCTAGCTCCAGAAGAAGTTGAAGTGATGAATTTTGCCTTCGATATAACACCACCAGAACTGATAACAGCGATAATCACAGAGATAGGAGTAATTAGACCACCATATGAAGAAAACATAAGGAAAGCGTTAATAAAGAACCCAGCGCTTCGCCAAGATAACTCAGATGTAACTAAGTAATAAGTCACTTAGCTTCAACGCTTTCTCTAAGCCATTTTAGCCAATCTCAAGTATGATTAACATAACTACGAACATCTATTGATCAACAAAGACTCTTCATTTTACTTCGAGATCAATATCTTCGAAACAGTAAGTCAACCGAAACATTTCGCGCTAGACACGTTGATTATTTTATAAAGTAGTGTTAATAGGTAAATAGACTTAATTCTCACATAGTTCATGAATTATTTAATTCATTTACCTTGCTAGCAATCTGATATACTTATGTTGCTAAGATAATAGTATTCCGTATGAAAGCTCATTAAAGAATTACAATGGCTAATGGTGCGGGGGGTGGGATTCGAACCCACGAACCCCTACGGGAGCGGATCTTGAGTCCGCCGCCTTTGACCTGACTCGGCCACCCCCGCTTTCATAGGTATAATGCTTTTTGTGAGAGATAAATGTTATTGCGAGAAGTGCATAATATTTAGCTGGTATAACAGCTAACCCTAAAGGTGGATTTTATGATTAAAGTTGGTTGCTGTGGCTGGGCTGTGAAAGGGGGAAAGAAAGCTTATTTCGAACTTTTTAACTTAATAGAACTTCAAGACACATTTTATAAGCTTCCAAAAATTGAAACTGCAAAGAAATGGAGGGAAATGGCGCCGATAAGCTTTGAATTCACGCTTAAGGCTTGGCAGGTAATAACACATCCGCACACTAGCCCTACATGGAGAAGAGTCAAACTCAAAATTGAAACCAATAAGCTCGATAAATACGGCTTTCTAAGACCCACGGAGGAGAACTTCAGAGCTTGGGAAGATACATTAGATATTTGCCATGCACTCAATGCGAAAATCTGTGTTTTCCAAACTCCACCGTCCTTCGGCTTCTCAAGTGATAATGTAAGAAATGTAGAACAGTTTTTCTCTAGTATAAAGAGAGATCAAGTAAAGATTGCATGGGAGCCTCGAGGATCATGGAATGAAAATCTCAATGTAGTTAAACAGCTTTGCAATTCTCTTGACTTAATTCATGTTGTTGACATCTTTAAAAGAGAACCGGTTTCAAGAACATCAATATGCTACATTAGACTGCACGGTATTGGCAAGGGAGAAGTAAACTATAGATACAAGTACACAAATGAAGATCTAAACCTCCTCCTCGAAAAAGTCAAGAAGCTACTATCTTCTTATGAGGAAGTCTACGTGTTATTTAATAACATATACATGGCTGATGATGCCTTACGCTTCAAGAAACTAGTTGAAAGTAAGGGTATATGAAATAAGCCAGGTATGCAGTGATAGTTAAGCTTAATAGCTTTAGACATAAAATTTTAGCCAGAAAGAGCTTGGAACGGTGTCGGTGATGAAGCGCCAATTTCAAAGAATGAAATAGAAAGCGTAATCTCGACATTGCATCCGAAAGAAAAGCTTGTACTCTTAAACTTATCTAATAATTTTGAGGAAATAGAGACAATAGCAAAGAAGGCGAAAATAAGTGTAGATACAGTTAATTGGGCCGCTAGATTACTTAAGAAAAAGGGTTTCGTTGAGATAAAAGAAGAGATAACTATCCACTATGATTTAGGTGAAGAAGGAAAAAGGTATATTGTAGAAGACTTTCCAGAAGTAAGACTTGTAAAGAAGATTAAGGAAAAAGGCGGAAGAGCTGAATTAAGTGAATTAACATTGAAAGATGATGAAAAGAAGTACGGTATAGCATGGGCTTTAAAGAGGAGCTGGATTAAGATAGAACGCTTGGAAGGCAAGAGAGTATTTAGGCTAACAGAGGAAGGCAAGAAAGTCTTAAAAAGCATATACAAACCCAAGCAGATTCTCACCAAGTTAATTGAAAGGCAATCTCTTACAAGTGAGGACATGGAAGTACTACAGGAACTCAAACGCAGGGGAAACATAGTGAAAGAGAAATATCTGAAAAAAGTGAAGATACGACTAACCAAGCTTGGATGCGAAGCAGTTAAACTTGTGAAACCAATAGAGGAGGTAAATGAACTAACAAGAGAACTAATAATTACTGGTAAATGGAAGAACGTATATATAAGACCATATAACATTGAAACTCCAGCTGTAATCCCAGTCAGGGGGAAGAAGCACCCTTATAGAGAGATAATTGATGAAATACGTGAGGTACTCATAGGATTGGGCTTTGAGGAAGTTATGAGTCCTCCAATAGAAGTTAACTTCTGGAACTGTGATGCTCTTTTCATGCCATCAGATCATCCAGCTAGAGGAATACACGATATATTCTACTTGAAGGGAAACATCGAGAAGAGTGAAGTAGCTAGAAATGAGGAGTGGGAACGAATCAAGCAAACACATGAAAACGGTTGGAAGACTGGTTCAGTAGGCTGGGGGCATTGGGATCCGAAACTAGCTCTAAGGCTAATACTAAGAAGTCAAACAACTGCTGTATCCGTTAGATATTTATCAACACTAAGTCCAAGAGACTTGCCTAAGAAGATTTTTACAATTGATAGAAACTATAGACCGGATAGAATAGACTCGACGCACCTCCCAGAGTTCAATCAATGTGAAGGAATTGTAGTGGCTAAAAATGTCAATTTGAGACACTTAATAGGCTACATTAAGGCTATTGCAGAGGCTTTTGGAATCAAGGAAGTAAAATTTCAACCAGCATTCTTCCCATTTACTGAGCCAAGTGTGGTGGGTTATATAAAGCATCCAAAGCTGGGATGGATTGAAGCACTACCCGGAGGCATCTTTAGGCCAGAAGTTGTTAAGCCATTAGGATTAGACATCCCAGTTTTAGCATGGGGTTTAGGGATTGATAGGTTAGCAATGGTAGTACTGGGAATAGACGACATAAGAATGCTTTTTACACATGATTTAGAATGGCTTAGGAGAAAGCCCATACCATCAATTTGGAGGAAATAGCATGCCGACAATAAACATTGATTTAGTTGAGTTAAGGAGATTGAGCGGAATAAGTGATTTAAATAAAATAGAATACGCTATAACTCAGCTTAAAGGGGAAATAAAGGGTTGTGAAAATGATGAGATAATAGTTGAGCTCGAGCCAGATAGACCTGATCTGCTCAGCGTTGAAGGCTTGGCAAGAGCATTAAGAGGATTTCTAGAAATAGAAGTAGGGATCGTAGAAAAATATATAAAAACACCTCGAAAGTCTGGACTTAAGGTTTTGGTTGAAAACGCTCATACCAGACCATACATTGCATGTGCTATTGTCCGTAATCTGAAACTTGACAGTAGAGCTGTGAAAAATCTAATGAGGATGCAGGAAGCTCTGCACTTAACCTTGGGAAGAAACAGAAGAAAGGTTGCAATTGGATTTCACGATTTAAGAGCAATAGAGCCACCAATAATATATACTGAAGTTGATTCATCAAGAAGAATGATTCCTCTCGATATGTCGCTCGAAATGAGCTTAAGAGAAATATTAAGAAAGCATCCAAAGGGACTGGAATATGGACATTTAGTTAAAGATAAATGTCCAGTCTATATTGACAGGAAGGGAATTTTCAGTTTCCCACCAGTTATTAATAGCGAGAGAACGCGAGTTACCGAAAAGACTAGGGAGCTATTTATTGAATTAACAGGAACAGATGAAAGAGCTGTAATTCAAACATTAAACATACTAGTGGCCAATCTAATCGACAGGAATGGCGAAATAGAGTCAGTTAAAATTTATTATAAGAATAGAGACATCATTAGGGAAACACCGGAACTGAAGGCGAAAAGCATAAAAATATCACTAAAACGCGTTCTGAACCTAATAGGCTTAAGCTTGTCGGCAGAAGAAGTGAAAAAGCTGCTCAGAAAAATGCAATATGAAATTAAAGAAAGCTCAAGCAATTATCTTGAAGTTATAATTCCACCTTATCGAGTCGACATATTGCATGAAGTTGACATAGCTGAGGACATTGCAATAGCATATGGATACGATAGACTCACACCAGAATTACCAAATATAGTAACTATAGGTAGACCAGCACCATCTGAAATTCTGGAGGCGAAAATCAGGCAATCGCTAATTGGAATGGGCTTTCAAGAAGTATTGACATTCACATTATCAAGTAGAAAACTGCAAATAGAACTTATGAATCTTGAAGAGAAGGTTAAGCTTGTTGAGATAGAGAATCCAATCTCAGCTGAAATGAATGTTTATAGGAGATGGATAACACCACATTTAATGAAATTTCTCTCCCTAAACAAACATGTGAAATATCCGCAGAGAATATTTGAGATAGGATATGTGGCCGTGCCGATAAGCAATAATAAGATAGTGACCTTGAGAAATACAGCAGCTGCTATTGCATCTACAAAAATATCATTCAGTGACCTGCAGGGAGTTCTCGAAGGGTTAATGAAAGACCTGGACCTAAACATCACACTTAAAAGATTTGAACATCCATCATATATACCTGGAAGGACTGCCGCAATTTACCTGAATGAAAGAATGATAGGAATTATTGGAGAAATACACCCACAAGTACTTAATAACTTTGAAGTTGAAGTTCCAGTTATAGCATTTGAAATAACGCACTACAAGCCAACATATCCCAATAGTACTAGTAAAGCTGAGTCTATATACGATGGTGTAACAGCACTATGGATTTGAATTATAAACTAAAAGTAAGAGATAAATGCTCAGATCATCTCAAAGAATTAAGGTGGAAAAATGCCAACTTGCCCGATTTGTGGAGCTGAAGTCGAGGAGTCAAAGATGATAAAATGTGAAATGTGCTTCCTAAAAGTATGCCCTAACTGCGCTACTGAACGAGAAGGTATGAAAGTGTGCATTAGATGCGCAAAGTTCATGGACATGGTCGGGTAAAACTCAACTAATATTAAGTCTAGGAATTGAAAAAGCTGTGAAGCCCCGGGCGGGATTTGAACCCGCGACCACTGCCTTACCAAGGCAGCGCTCTAACCTGACTGAGCTACCGGGGCTCCAAAGCTATCACTATCAATTATTTGGCAGTACATTATTAACTTTGTGGAAGAAAACTATTTTGTGGTTATTATCACACCATCCCTCTTAACTATGACGGTATGCTCTGCTTGAGCAACAATTCCCCCCGAAATCTCTCTAAGAACTGGATATTCATGGAGAGCCCCTTCCTTAACAAACTTCTTGAGAAGCAGTTTAACTTCATGGGAAGGAAAGAAATCCACTAACCAACGCTCAGAAAATGGGAGATTTCTAAATTTACTTTTAATTACTTTCAGGAATTTCTTTTCTCGCTTGTTATTTGCACCTTTAACTTTAATGAAATTATATATATATGCTTTATTTAAATCTCCAACCATTCCAACACCCGTAGTTGAAAAGGGTTCAATGGCATATACCTCTCCCTCAAGTATTTTCCCCTTACAATTCTCAGCAATATTTGGTATGCTTTTTCCTCCATGGAGCAGGTATCTCTTCATTAAATGCCCTGATAGATTTTTTATGGGCTTAAAGCCATAACGCTTAATTGTTTTCTCAATTATCGATGAAATTTTCCTCACTTCTACTCCTGCTTTAATTGCACATAGGGCTTCATTAAGTGCTTCCTCAGCTGACTCAACTAAATCACTTAATTGCTGATTAAAGCATATGGTTTTCGCAGTATCAGCTATATATCCATCTATATGAACACCAACATCAATTTTCACTAAAGCTCCCTCAGGTATTACAGTTTTATCTTCAATAGGAGACGAGTAATGCGCTGCTATATCATCTATAGAAACATTACATGGAAAAGCAGGCTTTCCACCCAGCTCAATTATCCGCTTCTCAACTTGATTACATATCTCAATTACGGGGACCCCAGGCTTCGTGATATTGATTGCATAATCGAGGACTTTCTTAGCTATTCTCCCAGCCCTTAATAGTTTCTCTTCTTCAATCTCATCACATCTTCTAGAAGAAAGCATTGGCCTACTCCCATGAGCAATTATGGAGAAAGAAAGCTTAAAATCTTGCTGGTAGATAGTAGTGTAGCGGAAATAAGGGCCCGTAGCTCAGCCTGGTTAGAGCACTCGGCTGATAACCGAGGGGTCGTGGGTTCAAATCCCACCGGGCCCACCATCTTTAAAGATCATCAATAGAAATCGCTTAACCATATTTACTAAAAATTTCATAAATATTTAAATTCACTAAAAAATTAAATTAAGAAAGAAAATTCATTAGCCTATATTATCGAGGTTATTATTACTTTAATTTGCTTAATACCTCGAATACTAGATAATGCTTTCATTAACTCTTTTATGCGATTTGAATCACCTCTTAACGCGATTATTTCCAAGCAATTGCGCTCATCAAGGTGTATGTGCATTGCTGAAGTAATAACATCAATGTAGTGATGCTGCACATGCGTTAATGAATCCTCCAACCCTTTTATCGTATGATCGAAAAAAAGAAGAATTGCACCTGCACTTTCACCTGAAATTTCATGCATCCACCTATAATCGCTTATTAGGTTTCTCATTGCGACTTGAATAGCTTTAGATCTATCTTTAAAGCCCATCTTTTTAGCTACCTCATCAAATTCTCTAAGTAATTCCATTGGAACTGAAACTCCAAACCTAACTACAGGAGACATAGCATAACACCTTGCCTTAAACTCAATGTAAACTATTAGGAAAAGGTAATATTAAGCTTTACATAATGTAAAAAGTGCTAAATCATTTTCCGCACTAGCTGATTTCTTAGTAAAAGGTGGTGGACCGGGCGGGATTTGAACCCGCGACCTTCCGCGTGCGAGGCGGACGCTCTTCCAGACTGAGCTACCGGCCCGAGGTAGAAATAAAATGCTGTCACCAATATTAATTTTATGTTAAAGATCAAGCTTTAAATCAAATTTTCGCTGAGATTTAAGTATAGTGATAAGACTTGCCATAGAAATAGTTAAAACTGGGATACTTGGAATGGATGAAATACTCCATGGAGGAATTCCTAGACGAAACGTAGTTTTATCATCAGAGGAGCTGGAACCGGAAAATCGATATTTGCACAGCAATTTCTCTACAATGGACTACTCAAAGGAGAGCCAGGAGTTCTAGTAGCACTTGAAGAGCCTCCAGTCCAAGTTAGAATAAATATGGCTCAATTTGGATGGGATATTAGAAGATTTGAGGAAGACGGACTAGGGCAATAGTTGACGCATTTACCGGTGGAATAGGTGAAGCTGCAAAAAGAGAGAAATATGTAGTTCCAGCACCAGATGACTTTGCATCACTAATTGACGTTATAAGAAAGGCTATAAGGGATGTGAAAGCAAAGAGAGCAGTTATAGACTCAGTAACTACGCTTTATATAACAAAACACGCCATTGCAAGAGCCATAGTTATGCAGCTGAAAAGTTCCTTCAGGATTGGGCTGCACATCGATATTGGTTTCCCAAGTCAGCATGACTGAGCGGGGATTTGAGGAACCTGGAGATGAACATGCAGCTGATGACATTATTAGACTTGACTTAGATGAAATACAGGGAAAGCTGTACAGAAGTTTAATAGTATGGAAAATGAGAGGAACATCACATAGCATGAACAGGCATCCATTTGACATCACTGATCGAGGCATAGTAGTGTACCCCCATAAGACATTCAGCTTAGGTCGGGGATTTATCGAGGAGGAGGGAGAGTAAATAGGGGAAATCGAAATTACCTTAACATCTATTGGTAGAGAGGAAATTCATAGATTAGAAGCTGCACTATTGATTGAAACCATACTTAGACCGGAGGTTCTGGAAATGTTAAGGAAATCAACTGAAAGATTAACATGGGTTGACTCGCTTGCAGTAGCTGTTGGAGCGATAGCACGTGAAAGAGCCAAAATGCCAATATCAAAAATAGCAGAGGAATTTGGAAGAACAGAAGCCACCATAAGAAATCGCTTAGCCGGAAAACAGAGCAGGACAACTAGTTAGAGAAACATTACAAAAATTCATTAGAGAAGGTTAAATTAGAAATACCAATTATGCCTGCGAAAGAACTGGACAGACTAAAAAGCAAAATCAAAGAGCTCGAAGATGAGTTAAAGAAGAAAAGAGAAAAAGAATGAAAGCTAAGGCACTAATAAAGGAGATAAGAAAAGCACTGGATAACATTTTAGCTAAACTTCAGTAAAGAAGCGAAACATTAAATTCGAACTATACAAGAATTCTATTCGGGCGGGTCGTCTAGTTGGTTAGGATGCCGCCCTGACGCGGCGGTGGTCGTGGGTTCGAATCCCACCCCGCCCACCACACCAATAAAAACAATTCATAAGCACTCATGAACTGAAGTAGCTTCGCAAATATTTTGTCATTAATTCTCCTCTCCACTCCACAACTTCGATAAGTAGCTGGGAGAAACTCCCAGTTTCCTGCAGAATATTTTCCTCTGCCTACTCAGGTAATGAAGAATTCTACGTCACAAATCTTGGTCAAACAATTTCATTACTTTGGACAATAAAGTCTGTCCAAAAACTTAATGTAAAGACTTGACAATTAGCTCACCACCAACCTTTATATAACATGCAACTTTCAAAGCTTGCAACACCAAGATCATTATCGCGAAGCGGTAATTATGTTTGTTTGATCAATTCACTATTGTAAAATTATTGATAACCATAAGAAATTTCTACCTTTCATTAGATGGATATTATTAGGTAATTGGGGCGATATGATATGGCATTTTATATTGAAGTTTTTGATCTTTGGAAAGTTTATGGGAATGTTACTGCTCTTAGAGGTATTTCTTTTAAGATTGATAGAAGTGGCGTGGTGGGTTTAATTGGACCAAATGGTGCTGGCAAGACTACTTTAATTAGGATATTGTCTTGCCAATTAAAGCAGACTTCTGGAAGAGCTTTTGTTTTAGGCTATGAAGTTGGTAAGGATGACTACGAGATTAAGAAGCGGATTGCACTACTTCCGCAGGGTGTAAAGGCACATTATTATCTTTTAGATCCATTTGACTACATCTATCACTACCTTAGAATTAGGGGGTTGAGTAGGAGAGAAGCGAAACTTGTGGCTCGCAGAGCTATGGAGGAATTCGATATTGATTTTTGGTATAGAAATGTAGTTGAGCTCTCGGAGGGTATGGTGAGAAAGACTTTACTTGCAATGGTACTATCTTATGATGCTCAAATTTACTTTCTAGATGAACCTACTGCTGGTCTAGATCCCTCAGTTAGAATTAGCTTCTGGGAAAAATTGAGAGAAAAGTCCAGGGACTCTCTAATATTCATTACGAGCCACTACATGGATAAAATCTCAACTCTATGTGATGAAGTCCTGCTCTTAGATAAAGGATGCTTAATTGGGAGGGGTTCTCCAGAGGAAGTTGCTAGGAGATTTGTGAGGAAATATAGGAAGAAAGTGGTTGCTTTAGGTAGAGTTGATGAACTCGGCTATCATGTTAAAGTAGTGGGACGGTACACATATGTTTACTTAGAAAGCGAAAGTGAAATTAATGAAGTTACTAGTAAGCTCATGCGCCTAGGATTGCCGTTTAGAATTGAAGATGTGACTATTGAAGATTATTTCATTCTAGGTGAGCATGAATGGCATTAATGGCGTTACTAGAGTACTATGCTAAGGCTTTCTTTAAGAGTAAAACTGCAATTATAGGTTATGGATTAGGGCCCATTTCATACATTTTTCTCATATCGATCGTAAGTAAAGGTAAAATGCTTCCAATAGCAATAATTGGAGGAATAGTTACATTCGCCATTGATAGAGGCTTAGCAGACATTCCAATTGAGTTATCAGGAATGCGAGCTAGATCTAAGTTCTATGATATCTTTCTCTCACTTCCATTATCACCACTATCCTTCGCCATAGGCTTATCAATTGGAATGAGCCTCCCATCTCTACCATACTTATTATCTCTTATCATCACTTTAACAGTAATTAAGCAACTCGATTTCCTTAAGTTCTCCATGCTAATTATGGTGATAATTTCAATCTGGACTTGGAGCTCATTAACAGGCCTCTATATGGGTCTAAAGATTAAGGAACCAACAACTGCAATAAGACTTTCAACAATAACCATAACTGCATTAACCATCATTCCACCAGTCTACTATCCAATCGAGACCCTTCCCAAATCAATTTGCATGCCGCTCCTATTAATTCCAACTGCAAGCGCTACTTACGTAATTAGGTCACTTTACACACCATTACCATATAGAAATATTGCAGTAATCATCTTGGCACTTTACTTGCTAATATCACTAATACTTGGAGTTAGAGTAATGAAGCTGAAGGAGGAGTAATAAATGCAAAATAAAGCACTTGCATTGTTAAAGCATCCTAACTTCAATAGTACCATTTTAAAGCAATGTGTTCAATCCTTGATTTTCTAAGCCATGAGACTCGTCACTAATTATTGTGAAAACACGCTTCTAGGGGGTTAATGGGAATTGCATTTAATGGTTTCCTGCATTATGAGATAAAGCGAGATAGCTGCTGTTCCAATCGTACCGATGTTAATTGATGGGGCAAGGAAAACAGCTCGCCCCAATGATAGTTCCCTAGAGCTTAATCCTGGCTCTAAACCTCCATAAACCAGCATGATCAGTTTACCCATTGAAGCTTTCTCGCACACCTCTTTAGGATTAAATTGCTCTTTACCGTAAGGCTTTGGAGCAAATAGAAGGATCTCATCTGGATTAAAAAGATCTATTGCGTCCTGAACATCTGGAACTATTATTAAGCGTTTCCCCATATGCATTGCCAGTCTATGAGCTTCCGGAATACCTGATTGAGCAGCAGTACCTATTGCCTTGGATACTATAAGAGTATTAAAACCGAGTCCAAAACACAGCTTTGCCATTTCAACTACTCTCTGAACTGAATGGACATTATGCAGTACTACTAGAACGTTTCTGAAAATATTTACAGTCATTCGGATTCACCACTACGCTCTAAATAATTCTTGACACTTAACGCTATTGCCCTGGCAAGCGGAACTGGTACAGCTTCACCTACTTGATTATATTGAACATCTCTACCTCCATGAAAGACATGATCATCGGGGAAGCCCATTAATCTCGCCTGCTCTCTAACGGTGAGAAGTCTATCCTCAAATGGATGTATAAATCTAGAGTTGCCGAGAACTGTTGGAGCCAACTTGTAGGGATGAAGTCTAATCCAGTTAGCATAAAACTTCCCATCAGCCCCCATGAAGTGAACTAGGGCCTGCCCCCACTTCAATTTCGAAATTCTCTTCAACTTTGAAGGAGATAAGGGAACGGGTCTATGATTAGGGATATCATGAATGCTTCGGGGATCCGGCAGTCCTTCAAGTGCTTTGATAACTGGAATTCTAGCCTTAACTTTCCTAGGTCTAATTTTGATGTTCGAAATAAAGACTCTAGTTCTTCTTGAAGGCGTTCCATAGTTTTCAGCTCTCAAAATATTGAAGTACACTTTCCTATATCCGACTCTAGCGAATTCCTTTCTTAAAGCAACTCTGAGCTCACCATCAAGTATTTGAGGTACATTCTCCATAACAAATACTTTAGGTCTTAAATCGCCAACAAATCTTATGAAGTGGAGCACAAGCCTACCTATAGAGTCGCCATAGAGCCTATCAAGCGGACTTTTCTTTCTCCTAAAATTTAGAGCAGTAAAGGGTTCACATGGAGGTCCTCCGATTACTACATCAGGCGGCTCTCCAATAACATTCAAGAGGTCCTGAGCATGAACTCTCTTAATATCTTCAATTATTAAGAATGCTTCAGGGAAATTAGCAGCATAGGTTTCCGCAACCGGGTCAAAGTTTTCTATGGCAGCCACTATTCTAAAACCAGCATCTTTAAAACCTCTAGAGAAACCACCAGCGCCGGAAAATAAATCAACGACAGTCCATGAAAACACGCCAAACACCCAACTAGGCAGCTTACTTCAAGCTCCCTTCACCTCAATTGGAAAAACCAAGTAATAAGAGTTAGTAAGCAAAATCTAGAAACCTTTATTATACACCTAAAACTATCCATCTATCTGGAAACACAGCCGGGGTCGCCTAGCCTGGTTAGGGCGTCGGCTTGCTATACTGGGTGCAAAAAGCCGATGGCCGAAAGGCCGCGCGGGTTCGAATCCCGCCCCCGGCGCATCATAAATTTTCACTGAACGCAACACTTATGCAGAAGCGAATTCTTAAATTGTTGGGGGCGGCGGCTAGGCGGGGGGCTCGGCCTCCCCTCGCAGGGGGAACTCCTCCTGCGCCGCAAAGGGTCGATATGGCGGGCCGAAGCCAGTGTCAGGCGCCCTGAACGACCATCTGCCCCGGTAACACGGCGATGAAGTCTCGTCCCATGGGGTCGCCGGCGGGTGATAGGTCCTCCGAAGGGAGGACTGAATCACCCTTGCCAGGCGAATCGGGTCAGGCCAGGAATGGAGCAGCCCTAAGCCTGGACGGCGACGTTCATGGGGGTGCGGGGCTGAGACCGGTTCCGGGTGACAGATGGTCGGGAGGGGCGTCGAGCACTGGCGTGCCGCCGCCCTCCTCAATACTTTACATTTGAATTAATCATTCCTCATAGTAGCCCCAATTGTTCAAGTAGTTCACATGCCCTACATATTTCTTGGGTTGTTGGTTCACCACAGTACTTGCATGGTTTAAGATGCACCTGCCCAATTCTATCCATGATCATGTGCACGAGTTTTTCCGCTGATGAAACGATTGAATATTTGACTCCCGGATGCTTATGTTCCAATTCATTTAAGAATCTTCTGAATTCATCTCTAAAAGAAGTTCTCGCATATGGGCAGTCTATCGGATAAAAATCAATACCATTAAAATATGCATAGAGAGCTATTTCGGCTTCAGGTATTAGCTTCATGGGTTTAATTCTTGGAATAAATCCTGGCTGCCTATTTGACTCAAGAGCAATAGCCCTCACTAATCTACCTATATCACCTCTAACAATATTCATGAGGACTGTTTGCGCCTCATCATCCAGGTTGTGGGCAGTAGCTATTTTATCAACTCCCAACTCCTTACCCTTAACATTCAATATTTTCCTCCTAAGAACACCGCAATAAGTGCATGCATGATGGGGGATACGCTTTCGCTTAGCCATCCTAACTATTTCATTCAGCGTATAACCATAGAACTCTTTAAATGAGAATACTTCATGCCTAATTTTTAATGCCTCAGCATTTTTCCTCGCTATCTTCAACCCATAATCCCTATACTCAGGTATTCCCTCATCTATAGTTACAGCTATTAACTCAGCCTCAGGGAAATCCATTTCAATCTTATGCAATATCCTCATCATCACCACACTATCCTTACCGCCGGAAACAGCCAGCATAGTGAAATCACTTCTCTCAAGCATTTCATACTTCCCAATAGTCCACCTAACCTTATTCTCAATTGACTTAATGAAACACTTCTTGCAAAGTGCAACTCCTGAATGCCTGCGCCTAAACACAGCCTTAGCACCGCAAAAAGTACATTTCAAAATCTAATCACCACCCCTAAAGACTAGCTCTTCCAAAGCCTAAGGAAAAAGATATATTCAAAATTAACAGCAAAAGAGCCGTGAAGCGCAATATTGATAGAATAGCTTCACCAATACTCATCTTCTTACCCATGAAGTATACTGTTCTCCTCCTAAAGCATTGTTGCTGAAAGATTACCTCAAAAAACCTATTTCCGTCAAATACTGGTATGGGCAGCATATTGATGAGAGCAGCACTTATTGATAATACCTCAAGCCACGATAAGAAGCTATACAAATACCAGGGAAACATGTAAGAAACGAAGTAACAGAACGGCTTTTTAGGAGGATAATAGTTGAAAGTCCTAATCCCAAGAAAGGCAATGGACTTGTTAAACGGGTGATAGGAACTCCTAACCACTAGCTCCCTATCTGAAAGCAATATGACGAGGGAGCTATTAGCTGGTGTACACTGCATAAAGCGTATGAACTCGAGAGTATCATGGATCCTCACACCATTAATAGCCATTATAACATCTCCAATCCGCATACCGCATCTGCTTGCAGGTGAACTTGGAAGTACATCAAGCACTAAAACGCCTTGAGCTGAATCAAATACTGGGCTGAGTACTAATGCAAAATTCATGATTAGGAGTGCTGCTAGCACTCCACAAGCAATATTAGCCATTGAGCCAGCAGCAAGCAATCTTAACTTTGAAGATGAGGGAGCTCTATCCACATCTTCATCAGATAGCTCGGCAAACCCCCCAAAAACTGCTATAACCATAACAAAGCCTATGCTCTTAACTCTTATACCCTCAACTCTCGCAGCAATACCATGAAAAAGTTCATGAAAACAAAACACTATAATTGCTGAAGTAATAAAATAAGGTATAGACTCCAACCCTATAGTCAAGCCAGGAATCAATGGAAGCACTGGTGCAGCCCTTTCCCCCAATTGAATTTTAACAAGATTTTGTGAGAGAAATATAAAAATATAAATAAGCTGCCCTAAAGCTAGAAAAACACCTACTGTAAAAATACTTTTCCAAAGAGTAGGACATTTACTAGCTATTTTATCAATCACAGGATTTAGACGAGTAGTCCTCCATAAAAAAGTGAGATATGGCTTCAATTCAACCCCATATTTCTTGAGGTCCATTAGCTTATAGAGTAACAGAATAATTAGCCACAATACCGCTAACACTAAAACTGCAACCAGCACATTACTCAGAGCACTTCCCTCCAACTCCAAGCATAAGTTAATACACAACCTTAATAATTGTGTTCTCACACTTTACTACAGGCCTTGAATGCGAAACCCGTAATAAGAGGAGATGTAAGGGAAGTAACTTATAGCAGAGAACACTGGAAGCTACTTCAAGAGTTAAGAAGCAGAGCCGCGAAGATAATGGAATCCCTCGAGAGGGAGGGATTGAGCACTATAGTTCATGGCAGTATAGCAAGAGGAGACATTAAGAAAAACAGTGACATTGACATTGTGATACCATACCCCGTACCATCATTTAAAGTTGAAATAGCACTTGAAAGATACGGGTATAATCTTCAAAAACGAGAAATAGTCCAAGCAACACCTGCTCATGCAATCAAAGCCCACATATACATCGACGAAAGAACCGTGGTAACATTTCCTCTAGTTGAATTAACTAGAACCGAAAGAGAGTTCTACAAATTTGGTGGCGAATTAAGCCTAAAAGAGTTACTTAAAGGAATAAGGGTTCCTGGGGTAAATAAAAACCTCTTACTAATAATACCAACTAGTAAAGGACATATTGAAATGCCAGTCATGGGAAGAGAGCCGGAAGTAGCCAAAATAATTGGTGTATCAATAAACATAGTAAATGAAAGAGTGAGAATATTAACCAGAAGGGATCAAATAGGAAGAACAGGAGTTTATCTGAAGCGAGAGCTAGCACCAAATGAAGCATTCGAAAAAGTGCTCAGAGAAATAGCTTTGAAAGATCCAGCCGTTAGAAGAAGAATCAAGGGTTTAAATAGTATTTAATATCCTAGGAGAAAGGGGTTGAAGGCAAGTGCTATCATTAATTGTCGAAATCAGTATGGAGGAGAAATTCAGAGAGCTCATTTTGAAGATTCTTGAAGCTATAGAGAGGAACATACTTTGGCTAATGAATACGGTTAAAGTCGTAGCACTCCACATAGCTAGAGGCTCCTACTTTACAATGATGATACTCGGGATAATTCTATGGGCTACGGGACTTAACAGATATATGGGTAGGAGGTTAATGATAGGGGGTTCAATAATAGCTCTTTTATCCGAAATTCTATTGAGCTAGAAACGCAATATTATGTTAGTCATGAAACGCAAAATCTGGGAAACAATAGGCAATTCAATAGTTGTTGGTGAACTCAGCAGGGGATGCGAACTATGCATGAAAGGTGAAAAACTAGTCTTATTTATCACAGGATTATGCGGCGCCAAGTGCTTTTATTGTCCACTAAGCGAGGATAGGAAAAATGTAGATGTAATGTATGCCAATGAAGTAAGGATAAAAAGCATTAAGGAAGCCATTAAAGAAGCCGAGCTCATGAATGCCAATGGAACTGGAATTACTGGAGGAGACCCATTAATGGTATTAGACAGGACATTAGAGGCAATCAAAAGATTAAAAGAACACTTTGGATATGAACATCACATACACTTATACACAAATGCAATACTACTAACACTAAATAATGCATTAAAACTGAAAAAATCAGGTCTTGATGAATTAAGAATACACCCGACGCGAGAAGAGGATTGGGCAAAAGTGGCAATTGCCAAAAAGGCTGGACTCTTCGTGGGAATAGAAATTCCAGTAATTCCAGGAGAAATCAACATATTAAAAAGAAAGCTGAGACTTGCAGAAAAGCTTCAGGTAGATTTTGTTAATTTAAATGAACTCGAATTCACTCCATCTAATTCACTAAACTTAAGAATTAGGGGATTTAGACTGAAAAAAGAAAGTTTAGCTGCCGTCGAGGGAAGCGAGGAGGAAGCATTAAAGATAATTAGGTGGGCAGCTGATAGAACAAACCTAAATGTGCATTATTGCCCCAGTAAATTGAAAGATTCAGTTCAATTTAGAAATAGGATAAAGAGAATAGCCAAGAAAATAGCCAAAAAATATGAAAAAGTAACAGATGATGGATTACTATTAAAAGGGGTTATAGAATGGAATGGAAATTTAGATAAATTAATAAATAAAATAAAGAAAAAACTAAATATACCAAATGATATGATAGAAATTAATACTAAGAAATATAGAATTGAAACTTCAATAGAATTATTAAAAGAAATACTTAAAATGAAATTACCAACAGGTGCCAGAGCATTTATAGTTGAAGAATATCCAATTAAGGGGAGACTTGAGGTAACAAAGCTACTCATTAGAAGAACTCAAGAGCTCAACAGCTTTTCTGAAAGCACCAATTAATGTATGAGCCTCCCTACCCGATATGAAGGCTCTTCCAATAATATGTTTGAATACTGTAATGACTATTTCCTTCTTATATGGATCATACTCAAGCAAATTCACAAAATCATTAAAGTACTTTACTAAAACAGTTTTCTCAACTACAGATGCTTCTCTAAAACCTTTAAAAGAAGGTTTTTCAAGGAAAGTATATATTTCATAGAGAATTATTGCTACTGCATGAGAAACATTTAAAACTGGGTACTCATTACTTGCAGGTATAGTTACTATCAAATCGCATAATCTAAGTTCATCATTTGTTAACCCATAACTCTCCCTTCCAAAAACTATGCCAACATTACCACTTACTTCAGCCAGAACATGTGCTAACTCTCTTGGAGTTATAGGAACCCTCAGAACATTGTAATCTCCACCCACCTTACTTGTAGTACCAATCATAAAGTCTAGCTTAGAGGATAATGATGAAAGCGAGTCTACTACTAATGCGCTTTCAAGTACATCAACCGCATGTGAAGCAAAAATTTTTGCTTCAATAGCATCAGGGCGTGTTCTCGGATTAACTAACACCAAGTTCTTGAAACCAAAATTCTTCATAACTCTAGCAACAAACCCTATGTTTCCGGCCTGTTCCGGTTCAACTAAAACAACATATAAGTTTAACAACCTAATCGCCTCTTAACTGCTCTCACTACACATAGTTCCTCGAAGAAGAACTTCTTTCTATTAATAATTTCTACCTTGAAACCTAATGCCTTAAGCTTATTAACTGTGACATAGAAATTTGAAATATCCGATTGCACCATTAGAACCATGCTTCCGGCCCTAACGTATTCACTGATCACAGAAAGAAACCTATCTATAACTTGCCTACCATCATGACCGCCGCACCAAGAAATTCGTTCCCAGAAAGGAATCAGCATATCAAGCTCATTTTCGGGAACATAGGGCGGGTTAAATACTATTAAGTCGAAAAATTTACCCGATCTTATCGCGTAAAGTAAATCAGCACAAAGCACATCAACTCTATCGAGTAAGCCGTGCAAATGCGCATTTACCTTAGTATTTGCAACCGCCATGGGATTTAAATCCACTGCTAGCACATAATTAGCCTTGTTAGCTAGTAACAAGGTTAAGAAGCCGCACCCGCAACCAACATCTAGAGCCATATTAAATTTTCGATTTTCCCTAAGTATATACTCGGCAAGTAACAAGGAGTCATCTGAAGGTATGTAAACACCATCAAACACGATAATATCCATTCCCATAATCTTCAATTTCCTAATTTAGCATTCCCTCCTCGACAATTATTTTAGCAACCTCTAAAAATTCTTTAGGAGATAAATTTCTTATTCTCCTCTCCAGATACGGAACTCTAGCAAGTACTTGTTTGCAGAGAGAGTTCTTGAAACCGAGTTTTTCCATAAGATATCGTGTCAGAGGCTTTCGCAGTTTTCTGTTTCTTTGAGTAAACAACCATTTCACAAGATCTAGCATAAGAACTTCAACTTTACTTAAGTGCTTTCTCTTTGGAACAAGCCTAACAATAGCAACATCAACGTCAGGTTCAGGATAAAAACATCTTCTTGAAACATATTTTAATAGCTCAATTTCAGCAAGCAAGTTCAAAGCCACAGTTAATCTTCCATAATTAGGAGAACCCGGCTGAGCAACCATTCTCTCAGCAAACTCTTTTTGATAAGTTAAGACTGCAAAACGGAAGCTAGCCTCTTCAATTAATTTGAACGTTACAGGTGAGGATATGTTGAAGGGCAGATTAGAAACCACTTTGTCCACCTCTGGAAGCTTCATGGCCAGTATGTCTCCGTGAATTATTTCAACATTCTCAAACTCTTTTAAACGCCATTTTAAAACTTCAATTAACTTTTTATCTATTTCTACTGCAATGACCTTTCTAGCCATTCTTGCTAATTCAATAGTCAAAGTACCTATGCCAGCACCAATCTCCAATACTAAGTCCTTATTAGAGAGAGAAGAAAATTTAATTAAATCTCTTATCAAAGCACTTGAAACAACAAAATTTTGACCAAGAGATTTCTTAGGCTTTATGTTAAACATCTTCAGTATTTGCTTAGTTTCATGTAATAAACTTAATTTCCTCAAATTGAACATATAGGGTACAAACATGATCATTTAACAAAAAGCTTGTACTTGTCTTCACCAGCAAGTTCCATGATTACCCGCTTAACTATGAGCTTTTTGGGGTCGGGAATTTTAGTTCTCTTCCTTATATCTTCAAAGCTCTCGAATGGTCTCTTTTTTCTTTCCTCTAATATTACCCACAGCAACTTTCTTCCTATACCAGGAAGAAGTTGTAGAGCATGAAGCCTAGTTGTTATTGCTCCTGCTCTATTGAAAAAGTCAACAAATTTCTTTTCATTTGATATAACGATGACTTCAATAACCGATGGCAGTTCATCTTTAGCTGAAACAGTTAAATCATCATAGGTTATTCGTCTTCTAACGCGAGCTATTTTATCTCTTTCCCCTCTACCTATAAAGACCTTTTCACCTGGAGATAAAAATACCCCGGGCTTTGGAACAACTTCCAATAATGTGAAGTATGACTCACCAATGACTTGAGCTATTGGTTCACGCTTAAAGAGTGGAGTTGATTCAAGTGGATGTCCATGCGGTAAAAAATCAAGAACATATGCATAATCCTCATAGAACTCCCTGTTTCTTAGCTTTCTGACGAAGAGAGAGCTTCTCAACTATAAACCTCCAAATTTAATTCATATTCTCCCGTTTTGAACCATACTCCTTAATTAGAGAAATCATTTTTTCAAGGTCCGATGTCAAAAAGATCCTACCCTCAACTATTAGAAGAGGTTTAAGTTCCTCGATACTGTTGGGTAGAATATTAGCTATTTGTACTGCCGTAAACCTTGAAAGTTTGAACTTCTCCATTAACTCATTAACTAGTTCTTCAGCTTGATCTTCACCTATCTTTACCAGCTTAGATGCATAGTCCAATGCAACCCTCTGCATTGGTGATAGCTCTCCTTGCTTACTCCTCTCCTCGAGGAAATGCTTTACAAAAGCTATGGTGACTTCTCGCCTATCAAGAATCTTTTTCGGCAAAGCATGACCTCCATGATTAAGATATAGATGTACTGGGTCTTACGGGTAAGGGACGTAGATGCTCGGGTCTCACTATTAAAGTCTTCTTTTTATTACCTAGATAGGTTTCAATGATATATGCTCTCCCTCTTTTACCCATCACTACACCCACTTTTCCGTGGTATCGTCTATGGGGCATACCCCTGTGGACACTGGGGTCAATAATTATGACTACCTTTTCTCCAATGCTATACTGATAAAGTATTCTACTTAAAGGAAATAAGCCGCGTTTCCTGGGACTTTTCCGCAACAGTTTTCTAGTTCTACTTCGGTATCCATGAGAGTGTTTTACCAATTTTTCACCCCGTGTATTGGGTAACCCAGCTTACTGCTAAAGGTATTGCGAAGTCAAACTAATAAATACTTCCCACTATCAACTCATCCTGCCACATCCAGAACATCCAACTCCACACATTCAGCTCCCGTACCAAGAAAGTCTGCTACGTTAGGTCTAGTTCTACCTTTATCTCCATTTATTAGCTCCTTAACGTAAAGACCACCTTGACATCTAATTATCATCTCCACCAAATTCGGTTTCAAGCGCTTAACTTTAAGTTCATAAACTTTCTTTATTCTAACTCTATCGGCCCGTCTATATAGTACTCTTAAAGGTGTTCTTTGCCGTATCTCCCTATTACGAAAGAATTCTTCAAGCTTTTTTAGCCTCTCTTCAGAAACCTCGCTTTCCAATTTTACCAGAACTCTATAGGTTTTTTCCACTATTTGGGCCATCATCTTCAACTTTCTAATTTCAGATCTAGTCGCAAATCTCAGGTCTAAAACCTCAACCTTCCCCTGACCAACCTCATTTATCCGCTGCTCTAGTTTTTTCAGATCTATAAAGCGCTTTTTCGGCTCCTTTATTTCAATTATAAAGGGCCTACCGCGACCAAGCATTCGAGCATCAATATCTTCTCGCCCAGCTCCATGAAACACTGCCGACTTCCCCAATGTAAGTTCAAGAGAAGGGCCAGCCACTATTTCTTCAATTGAAATAGGATACTTTTTCCCTGTATAACCGCATTTCTCACATCCAACTCCACCGCAGCTACTACATATCCATTTACATTGGGGAATGCCCCGAACTAGCTTCCTATATCTGCCATAAATGAATAGAGGCGACGACTTTACCTTCACCTCTCGGCTTTCAAGATCAACTATAATAACTAAATCTGGCGAGAAGAAATCAACCACCTTGCCCGTTAATGACTGAACTTTCTTACCAAGCTCCCTATTAAATTCAGACTTCAAAGATTCACCAAATTCTAAGTTAAATTCCGACCTTATTGTGTCCTCTCTCTCCACAAGGAGAGGGGGAACATGTGAACCAATAAGAAATGTTGAAAATTCGTATTCAGAAACTGCTTTCACAACCATGTCAGCTAGCTCATCTAATTCGCTGAAAATGCCACCACAGAGGAAACATGATTTAGTATGAAGCTCATCTACTTTAATGCCTAAGTCAGTAAGCACATCTTTAGCATACTTGAAAAAACCATTGCTATAAAGAACTCTTAAAATATCCACGCCCCTCTCTTGCTCTCCAATTCTTATTAAGCGATGAGCCTCCATTGCCAGCAGGAGCTTAATACAAAAACCTCTTTGACTATTGCTCAGTCCTTTAAGCAATAAGGCAAATTGCCTACCCAAACAATTATCACAGAGAGGGTACTTCTTTAACACTTTGAAAGCAACGTCCGTTAGACTCATCGCTTTACACCTCATTGACTAATCGAGCTGTAGCCTGTCGCAGTAGTTATGAATAATAACTATTAAGTATTGAGGACTTCGATATGCTTTACTTACCCTAACAGCCATAGCCCCAAACTTTGATAGAATGCTCGCATCTTGCTCGCTTAAAGATGGATAGCCAAGGAAGAAGCGAAAACTTCTTGGTAATCTTATATCGCTCAATCTAGCTCCTTTACTACCATGATAGAACATTTTAAAACCACCCTTAACTAGAGTATCAATCGAAGCCTTACCAGCAAAAATTCCAGGAGAGAGCTCCATAGTTTTTCGAGTATTTTTAAGAGAAAGCCTCCTAATGACCTTCCTAATTACGCCAAAATTGGATTGCTCATCAGGTCTTATATATTTTAATCTTCGAGGTTCAAACCTAAGGAATATGTTATCGGAAAAGAGAATTGTGAGCCTAGAATTTAATCTTATGCCATGTGATATGAGAAGAGCAGATACTATACAACTTGAAACAACATGAAAAAAGCTAGCTAAAGCCTCTCTTGCTGTTGCTTGAAACTTAACTATAAACTCCCTAATTAAAGTCCCCCCAGATTCCGCCCTTAAAATGTCTGAAATATCTTGCGCGCCTCTTGAACTGCTTAATCAACTTTCTCATTAACCTGTACTGTTCAAGTAACTCCCTAACATCCTTTATAGTAGTTCCAGAGCCAATGGCTATTCTCCTCATCCTAGATCGATCTATTATTTCGGGTTTTTCTAGCTCCTCTCCGGTCATGGACTGCATTATTGCAATGAACTTCTTTAGCTTTTCTTCAGAAAACTCCTCAAAACCTTCAGGCATCATGTAGCTAAATCCTGGAAGTAATTTGAGAAGTTTGCTTAATGGACCCATCCTCCTAATGGCCTTTAATTGTTCAAGTAAATCTCTTAGCGTAAACCTACCGGAAAGAAATTTCTGAGCTATATCCATTGAAAGCGTTGCTTGTGCAGCCTTTACTTTTTCAACTAAGGATTCCAAATCACCCATACCAAGTAGCCTACTAACAAAGCGTGCGGGATTAAACACTTCTATTTCATCAACTTTCTCCCCTACACCTATGAATTTTATAGGTGCACCTGTTGCTGCAACAGCGGATAATGCACCACCCCCTCTAGCAGAACCATCGAGCTTAGTTACAAATATTGACCCTATACTTGTAGCTTCATGAAATGCTTTGGCTTGAATCATTGCTTGCTGACCAATTGTTCCATCTATAACAAGCATTATCTCGTTTGGCTTAATAGCTGAGGCCATCAACTTCATTTCCTCAATTAACTCTTTTTCTTCCTTATGCCTACCAGCAGTGTCAATTATTATTACATCAAGTCCCTCAGATCTGAATTTCTTTACTCCTCTAATAGCCAGCTCAATGGCACTGCTTGAATGCTCCTCTCCATATACTGGCACCCCAATTTGTTCACCTAACTGCTTTAATTGGGCCAATGCTCCAGGCCTGTAGTTATCGGCACAGACTAGTGCAACTCTCAATCCCCGCTTCTTATAAAAGAGAGCTAGCTTGGCAGCGGATGTCGTCTTACCGGAACCTTGAATTCCAACTAACATTATAATGTAAGGTCTCTTTCCACTTGGCATTACTTTAGGTGCACTTTCTCCACCAAGCAAGTTGACTAGCTCATCATAGACGATTTTAATCAGCAACTCTCTCCTTGAAATGCCTGGAGGGAGAGTTTCCTTAATGAAGCGCTCTTCTATTCTTCTCGATAATTGGAAGACCAGCTTAACGTTTACATCGGCTTGAAGAAGAGCTCTTTGTACGTCCCTAATCAACTCCCTAACAACTCTTTCATCAACTATTGGAGCACGCATTACTTTCCTCAATGCATTTCTCATCGCCGAGCCGAGACTTTCAAGTACCATCAAGAAATCCTCCACTATACTCAGATGACTTAAGGCAAGGATGAAAATTAATTTTACCTATTCAATTTCAATTAAGATATGTTGGCGCAACTTAGTTGTGGACAGGTAATTGCTAACGGTGAAATAGATGAGACTTGCAGCTCTATTCAGTGGCGGAAAAGATTCAACATATGCAATATACTATGCAGTTAACCAGGGATGGGAAATTAGATATCTAATAACAGCAATACCGAAGCGAGAATACGAATCTTTCATGTGGCATTATCCGACAATTAAGTGGACAAAAGTCCAAGCAGACGCCATGGGAATAAAACAGCTTCAGGTTGAAGTATCATCAAGGGATGAAATGAAGGAAATAGTTGAAGTACTATCCGAGCTGAAGAAGAAAGAGGAAATTGAAGGCCTAATCTCAGGGGTCATAGCCTCTGATTATCAGAAAAACCGCTTAGACATGCTTTGCGAGGACCTAAATTTGAAGCTAATAGCACCTTTATGGCAAAAGGATCCCTTAATGCTACTCAATGAGATCATCAACTCAAATTTTAGGGTAATAGTAGTAAGCGCTTCAGCATATGGGTTTACAAAGGAGTGGCTCGGTAAGGAGCTAAATAAAAGAACTGTTGCAGAGCTTAAGGAGCTGCATAGGAAGTATAAAATACATCCCTGTGGTGAGGGAGGAGAATTTGAGACATTCGTATATGATTGCCCGCTTTTTCATAAAAAACTGGAGATAGTAGACTATGAAATTGTGTGGTACAGATACTCGGGGGCTCTAATTATTAAGAAAATTGCAATGCATAAAAAACACGGCAATCAAGCATAGATTAATAGCAGTTTAATTTCACTTTCACCTCATGTAAATAGCTTTTCCAGTTCATGGCTTATATAGTTGATAATATTATCTGCATTCACATTCGTGAAAGATCCGTTTAAAAGAAGAGGCCTTCCATTGACTATAACATCAGAAACATTGTATCCACATGCAGAATACACTAGATGCGAAATAATAGTTGATGATGAATGTACTGGTTGTAAGTTTATGGAGTTCGCATTAAGTAATACGATGTCCGCAGACCCACCTTCACATATTTGACCGAGAACATTATTGAAACCTAAAATCCTCGCCCCATTAATTGTTGCAAAGTCTAGCACTAGTTGTGCATTTGCTACTGTAGGATCCCATCTATGGTGTTTATGTATTAAAGCACAAAATTTCATTGTCTGGAACATGTCTAGGGAGTTATTGCTAGCGGGACCATCAGTTCCCAACCCTACTTTAATCCCTGCTCTTAACATCTCAATTAATGGCATCACTCCACCGACAGCCAACTTCATATTGGATATGGGGCAATGGACAACACTAACATCATACTCTCTAAGCAGACTAATTTCATTTTTAGAAAGCCATACACAGTGGACAGCCATTAATTTTACATCGCGCGATAAGAAGCCCATGCTAGCTAAGTATTCAACTTCCCGCCTACCATATTTCTTCTCAAACTCCACCTGTTCTCTTCTAGTTTCTGCTAAGTGAATTTGTATTGGGATGTTTTCCTTAAGGGCTAGCTCCTTACATGATAGCAATAGTTCAGGGGAGCATGTATATGGAGCATGAGTACCTATACCACCACGTATGTTTGGGTAATATTGCTTAATTGCTGAAAGAAAATGTCTGATCTCTTTAAGAGATTTTTCTCTTAAATCAGAATTAAAATTATCTAAAACACCTATCATGATAAGGGCTTTTAAGCCGACTTGATTTGCTGCTTTAGCTATCTCCAATGGATGCCAATACATATCAACAAAAAATGTCGTTCCGGTCCTAATCATTTCAAGACATGATAGCAGAGCACCAAGATAGCAGAGTTTGGGTGTTAATTTCCTCTCAATTGGCCAAATCTTCTTTTCTAGCCACTCCATCAACGGCATGTCATCAGCATAACCTCTAAGCAGAGACATTGGAGAATGCGTGTGTAAATTTATAAGGCCAGGAATGCAGATTTTGTTTTCCCCATTTATAATATAATCAGCTTCAACAGATATTTTTTCAGAAATTTCAGTTATTAAACCATTCTCTATATAAATAGACTTATTTTTAAGTATCTTTCTTTCTTTATCTTGGGTTATTATCCATTTGCATTTTTTTATTAAAACACTTTGACCCAACATTAAGCTCACCGATATATTTTCAACATGATAACCGAAAAGCTCTTTTACTGCTATAAACAGTGGGGCATGCGATGAAGAGCAGTTATTGCCTTAATAAGATTGCAATGATACGTGCTTATCCCTTAACTCTCATTATCTTAACTCTTTCCATGATTTTCCAGTACTCTACTTCAACCCCCGGTGATAGCTTTGACTTTATGTCTTCTTCGGTTGGTTGAGGTATTTCAAATGTTTCATACGTCTCCATATCCATTATTTGAACTCCATGAGGTGAAATCGATATTATTTGTCCAGTTCTCTTTTCTATAACTGGAACTTCAACTTGTGCATCTGCTGGCCCAACGAAGGTTCTCTTTACGCCATCAAATATTCCTAGCGCAACTATTCGAACTTTAGCTGAGCCATGCTTTCCTGGCTTCGATTTCTCTGAGCTAACAATCTTGCAAGGCTCTCCGTCAATTATTATGAAAGAGCCAGGCTTTAGGCTTCCAGCTTCTGCAGGCCTCTTCAAGCTCAACACCTATACATCAATAATTTAAAATATCCTTAAAAGTATTTAGCTGACAGTGGAGAAGGAATTTCAATAATAAAATGGTGACAAAATGAAACTGAATATAGTGGGTATAATTGCCAGACTTGACTCAAGTGAAGCGATAAGAGCTGCTAAGAAAATAACATATAGCCTTCTAGAGAGAAATGTAAAACCAATTCTCGAAGAGAAACTCGCGGAAGAAATAGGCTGGAAAGGAGAGGCTCGGAGCATTGAGAAAATGGATGTAGATTTAGTGATTGTCATTGGCGGAGATGGAACAGTTCTTAGAACAGCTAGACTTCTAAGTAAGTTAAAAACTCCCATACTAGCAGTAAATGCAGGAACTCTAGGCTTTTTATCAGAAGTGGATGTTGACGGCTTAAATGAAGCTATCGACCTACTAATGAAGAATGCATATACCGTAGAGCAGTGCAGTAGAATAAAAGCTGTTATTAATGGAGAAGAGATGGGAGACGCATTAAATGAGATAACGATAATAACCGAGGAGCCAGTTAAAGTTTTAAACTTGATTGTGAAGAAAAATGATGAAACTATTTTCTCTGGTCGAGCAGATGGACTAATAATTGCCACCAAAACCGGTTCAACAGCATATGCGCTGTCAGCTGGCGGCCCTATAATAGACCCTGAACTCGATGTATTCGTTATAGTATTGCTCTGCCCGCTCAAGATCTATCAAAGACCACTGGTAATACCTTCAACGGCTAGATTAAGCATATTAATTGCTGAGGACGGTTCAAATGCTCTAGTAGTCGCTGATGGTCAAGTTAGAAGAAAAGCCTCAATTGGGTCAGTAGTAACTATTGAGAAAAGCGGAAACAAGAGCTACTTTATTAGATTCGGCAAGAGTTTTTACAAAAGGCTAAGAGAGAGGATGATTAAAGATGTATAAGGGCAATCGAATTGTAGTGCTAGATTCATCAGCCATAATTAATGGCTATGACCCTTCATCGACCATGCTAAGGCATTTCATCAGTAGTAAAGCAGCTGAAGAAATAAAAGATTATAATTCCAAAGCAAAAATTCAAAGAGCAGTAGAAATTGGAAAGCTAACAGTAAAGACAGCGAAATATGAATTCATAGAGGAGGTGAAGAAAGCCGCATTAGAAACTGGAGATCTACATTATTTATCTGAAGCAGATATAGAAACATTGGCAATAGCACTCGAATGCGTTAGAAAAGGTATGAAAGTCGTAATACTAACTGATGATTATTCTATCCAAAATGTTGCAAACCATCTTCAAATAGAAACACGGTCAGTAATGATGAAGGGTATAAGCAAGAAAATTATTTGGATAAGATATTGCCCTTCATGTGGCGCTACATATGGCGTAGAGAACATTGATGAATGCAGGATATGCGGAAGCAAATTAAAAAGAAAACCTAAAGCCTAACAAATCGAGCAATAAAATACCCTGGTGAATCATGTATGTCGGGGTAGAATCTCTGCAAAAAATTGTTCTGAGGAATGAGTGAGAGGCCTGGTGCACCGATACGTATTGGTTGCTCATCCAGCTCAAGAGGATATCTCTCCAGCACCTTCTCCACTAATAACTCATTTTCTTCAGCTGTAAAAGTACAGGTAGAGTAAACAATTACACCACCAGGTTTAATCACATTAACAGCGGCTTCAAAGAATTGCAACTGGTAGTTTGAACATGAAATTACGTCAAGGGAGCTCTTGGATTCAAAAATTTTTGGTCTTACTCCAAGAGCTGAGCATGGAGGATCTATTAGAACTCTATCAGCCTTTAGCGCTGGAAAGTCTCTATGTATATAGCGAGAATCACTTAGCATAACGACGATGTTTTTAGCCCCCAATCTTTTGATGTTTTCCAGCAATTTACGTATCCTAGACCTTGAATTGTCAAAGGCATATATTCTACCAGTATTACCCATTAGCTGGGCTAAGTGCGTGGTCTTTCCGCCGGGGGCCGCACACATATCCACTATTACTTCTCCAGGACGGGGAGCAACTATTAAGCTCGTTAGCATTGCAGGAATACTTTGCTCATATATCAACCCATTTAAGTACTCAGGAAGCTCTCTAAGTGAAATACACTTGTATCTAGATACTTCGATTTTCACGGCCAAACCTCTTCTTAGCCTAACCATGTCATCGCCACTCATCACCGCCATGCCATAAGCTATGGGATTACCAAACTCATCAACTATCGTCACTTTATCTCCAAGTTTCACCCTCTCGGCACGAATTATACCTGGAGCATAGAGTTGCGCCCCTAGCATGACGCTTTCTGCAGCAAATTTATCTACGACGACTTTCTTGGGGACAACGGGTATGTCAAATGGTCCCTCAACTTTAATTAGCATTGCCTCTTCTAACATGCTATGCTGTTTCACATATATGCCCCGGAGACCCAAATCATGAATTAGCTGTTCAGGAGAAATCTTCATCGTATTAACCCTAAAACTATAATACTTCGGGGGTCGGCCTAGGCTGGCTATAATGCTGCTCAATCGCTTTTCATCGAAGTATTGGAGCAGTAATTTAACTAGATCCTTAGGGTAACTTTCCAAGAGCATAAGGCACTTCATCACTTTAAGTCTTTAGGTAGCCTTACTATCGAATTAGTATTAGATAACACTATTTCTATGGTTAGTGGAGAACCTATTGAATGGACAGAACATGATAGGCAGGGATCATAATCCCTGACGAGAGCAGTAACTTCTCTCCAAATTTTCTCCTCATTTACACCTTCACGTTCTATAATTTTGGTAACTAAAATTCTTATGTCTCGACTAATTATGGGCGTATTTTGCACGGTTGCAACTATCATGTTTGCATGGGTTACTAGGCCTTCATCATTTACTCTATAGTGATGAATTAAAGTACCTCTTGGTGCTTCAACTATACCTATACCTTCATTAGAAACTATTTTCAGTTTTCGTGGAACACTTCTGAGAATGCTTTCCCTTTCAATTGAAGGATCCTTCAATAATTCGCATATCTTGTCCAAGCAGTATGCTATTTCAATTAATCTTGCCAAGTTATAATGACGAGTTGAATTTATAACGATACCGCTTCTAAAACCATACTCAACTTTCAAGCTTTCTGCCCAATCTGAATCTATTTTCTCTGCAATGTTGATTCTAGCTAATGGCCCAACTCTGTAGAAACCATCTGGATAACCCAGCTTTGTGAGAAAAGGTGCTTTGGCATAGCTCCATTCTACGACAAGTTCATTGATATGCTCAAGGTAATTACATGGGTCGAAGCTATCTATTACATTACCATTACTTGATATTGCTTTAATAGTTGGGGAATCATAGAGCGCCAAGTCCGTTTCGTCATATAGGGCAAGGTAATTTGATGGAATATTTAATTCTGATTGACTAAGAAATCTTTCAATATGAGGTCGAATGCTGTTTAAAATTTGAGAATAAGTTCTTTGTGCTTCATTGCATAAGCTTAAGAGCTCCATTCTAACTTCATGTTCAAGGGGCTTGGAAAAGCTACCAGGCACGGCACCAGTCGGATGAATAGATGAACCAGCAAGTGCCTCGAGTACTTTATGGGCGAAAATTCTTACTTTGAGTGCCTGCTTAATAAGTGATGGATAACGCCTTAGCAGTTCGGTAAAGCCCCTTTTCTGTAGAGGAACATCGCTCAGCATAAGGTCTGGCAAATATAAAATGAAGAAGTGAAGCAAATGACTATGAATAATGCCTGCTAAATGCAACATCAATCTTAGATTTCTAGCTTCATCCGGAATTTCTAAACCGAATATATGGTCTACAGCTTTAATTGAGGCAAGATGATGTGCTGTTGAACACAATCCGCAGATTCTTGTCACAAGTATTGGGAGCTCTTCTATGGGCCTATTTTTTATAAAGTGTTCAAAAGCCCTAAATTCTAGTACTTGAAATAGGGCATTCTTGACTTCATTTTCTTCAATTAATATTGTGACTTTTGCATGACCTTCAATCCTAGTTACGGGGCATATAGTAATATGATGCTTCAATGCCTTTTCCTCCATAGCCAAGGCTTTATAGCTGAAATCGGCAATGTAAAGCGGTAAAATAGGCCCACAAGGTCAGGTATTGCTCCCAAATCTTCAATTGAAACATCTATAAGCGAGGATGAGGAGGCAATTACACTAATCATTTTGGCAGCACCATCAATCGACTTATCGAGCGGTCCAAGGCAACCCCTACATGGGTATCCAGCCCTTATGCACTGAGCATTACAGCCGCCTCGAGTTACAGGGCCAAGACATATAAAGCCCTGTTCAAGCAAGCATTTATTACGATCAATTTCACCGAAAGGCCAGCGTTTAACACTCTTCATTTCCTTGGATTCTCCAGTATTTAATGGACATTCATCGCACACACTTTTATTGGGCAATCTAAACTCTCTTCCCTCCACAATTGAGATGAAAAACTCTCTTATTAGTTCGGGAGGAGGAGGACAACCAGGTAACTCATAGTCTACATTTATTAATTCGCTGACTGGCTTGATAAAGTCAGTTAGCTTAGGTAAATTGAGGGTAGGTGGGGAGCCCGCCGGATTTATTGTTCCAATCTGATTTATATATGAAGACTCGAGCAATTGATTAGATGGAGATAAGTTTGAAAGACCAGGTATGCCTCCAAAGCAAGCACATGAACCGAAGGCAACAGCAACATTACATCTACCTTTCCAATACTTTACTTTCTTAAGGTCATCTTCAGTTCTAACAGCACCACTTAAAATTACGATGTCAACGTGTTGAGGTCTATTAGAATCCATGAGTATAGGAGCATAAACTATCTCAAGGTTCTTCTCTAATAGAACTATTAATTCATCCCCCAAATTTAATATTGAGTTTTCACAGCCACCGCACGTCGTTAGTTGCTCAATTGCAATGGATAACTTGCGCATATGCTTTACGACCTCCCTATTGGACTTGGACCCATAGACTCTATACGCTTTGTAAAGTTTTTAATTAAATTAACAATACGCATACCTTCACCAGCAGATGCCCAGCTAAACTCTATTCTATCTGATTCTAAACCTAGTTCTTGCATTAATTTCTTTAACAAGTAGATTTTCCTCTCCGCTCTATAATTACCATTCATGTAGTGGCAGTCTCCGGGATGGCAACCTATAACCATTACACCGTCAGCGCCTAGTTGAAAAGCTGATAGTATGTGAATTGGATCTACTCTCCCAGTACACATCACTCTAATGATTCTTATATTAGCGGGGTACTTGAGCCGCATGATGCCAGCTAAATCCGCAGCTGCATATCCACACCAATTACATAGGAAACCAATTATCTTGGGTCGCCACATTCATATCACATCTCCCTGAAGGAGCCTTTTTCCGTAGTTCCACCCCTCTTCTAAAGCTTTAAGATTAAGCTCTTCAGTGCCCTTGGGAACGCTATCCAGCACTGACTTTTTTAATGCCTCAAAGCTAACTATACCTGTTAGAGCTGAAAAAGCACCTAGCATCACAATGTTAGCAACTATTCTTTTACCAAGGCTTGACGCAATTCTAGTTGCTGGAACTTTATACACTTTAACTTGCTTTGGCATATCTATTAGATCTACTAGGTCCTCATCGACAATTATTATTCCACCTTTCTTAACTTCATTCTTATAGTAATTATATGCATCTTGAGAGAGAGCTATTAAAACATCAGGCTTGCTTACATAAGGGTAATCTATTTCTTCATCTGAAATTATAATATCCGACCTAGCTCTGCTCCCCCTAGCTTCAGGACCATATGATTCTGTTTGAACAGCATTCTTTTTATCAAATAGGCATGCTGCCTTGCCCAACACATAACCTGCCAACAATATTCCCTGTCCGCCCAACCCCGAAATCCTGACCTCCCGCTTCATAATTAGCTCCCCCACAATTCACTCAAGTGGTTCAACGAGATTTTTAACTTTAAGACCTCCGCGAATTTCTATTAACCTGTAAAGCTCAGTAATAAATTCCGGTCTCTCCACATCAACAAATTCGCCGACAATTATTCTCCCCTTAACATTAATTTCAGCTTTAGAAGGATCTATGAAGTTTCTAACTATACTGTTTCTCTTCAAATAATCCATTACTTCAGGTGGTGAGCCAAGCTTATTGTATCGAGCATAGAGAGTAATACATGGTGCAATGACCTCTATGAAAGCAAAACCTTTCTTCATTAAACCCTTCTTGATTGATTGTGATAATTGAATTGGATGAGCAACTGTCCACCTAGCAACATATACTGCACCTGCAGCAGCTGCCAAGTGCACAAGGTTAAATGGATGCTCTATATTTCCATATGGAGAAGTGGTCGTAAGGGAACCGAATGGAGTTGTTGGACCAACTTGTCCACCAGTCATTCCATAATTGAAATTATTTATACATATAACAAGCAAATCCACATTTCTTCTAGCTGCATGTATGAAGTGATTGCCCCCAATTGCAAATAGATCACCATCACCACTAAAAACTACTACATGGATATCAGGTCTAGCCACCTTTATTCCCATGGCTAAAGGAATTGCTCTTCCATGAGTTGTATGGAAGGAATCACAGTGTACGTATCCAGCAGCTCTTCCGCTGCATCCAATTCCTGAAACAAAAGCAATTTTATCCATGCTTATATTTAACTCCTTAACCGCTCTTAGAAAGCTGGCGAGTGCAATGCCAATACCGCAACCAGGACACCAGATATGTGGAAGCCGTTCAATGCGCAATAAATCATCTAATGGATGACTAATCTTACTTGACATTTTCGTAAACCTCCTCTATCACCCTTAGTATTTCATCGGGAGTATGAATATCGCCACCCAGCTTGGGTGCGAAATGCACTGGCTTACCTAAAGCAAATCTCTCAACTTCTCGCACTATTTGACCATAATTCATCTCCAGCACTATGTACGACTTCACTTTTAATGATAGTCTTTTAAAGTAATTGCCTGGAAAAGGCCATACAGTGATTAGTCGTACAAGACCAACTTTTAGACCATAATCTGACCGCGCAATTTTTACAGCTCTAATAGCAGATCTAGCCGGAGAACCATAAGTTACAAGCACAACTTCCGCATCATCAATAAAAAACTCATCCATTCTAACAATTTTATCAATATTTAGTTTTATTTTATCGCATAATCTCTTTACTAGCATCTCATGGGTTCTAGGGTCAATAGATTTCGGTAAGCCATCATAACCATGCGTCAAACCAGTTACATGAATTCTATATCCCTCACCAATACATGCCATTGGAGGTACGAGGTCATCGTCAGGCTCAAATGGCCTATATAGCTTTGGAGGCTTCCGAGGCTTCTTGCGATTAACTATCTTAACTTCATCAGGAGCTTTCAATATTACCCGCTCGCGCATATGACCAATTATTTCATCTGAAAGCAATATTACTGGAACCCTAAATTGCTCAGCTAAATTGAAAGCTTCAATTGTTAAATCAAACATTTCTTGAACTGAATAGGGAGATAATGCTATGACCTCATGATCACCATGGCATCCCCACCTAGCTTGCATTACATCACCTTGGCTAGCTCTGGTCGGCTGGCCAGTGCTTGGTCCTCCTCTCATGACGTTAACTATAACTATTGGAGCTTCAGTCATTACTGCCAATCCTATATTTTCTTGCATTAAGCTGAAGCCCGGTCCACTTGTAGCAGTCATTGCTTTGGCCCCGGCATATGAAGCTCCAATTATTAAAGCTATGGAAGCCATTTCATCTTCCATCTGAATGAAAATGCCACCAACCTCGGGTAATCTCCTGGCCATACGCTCGGCTATCTCGGTCGAGGGAGTAATAGGATAACCAGCAAAAAGCCTACATCCAGCAACTATTGCACCTTCAGCACACGCCTCATCTCCCTGCATGAAAAATGCACCTTTAAGATATTTAGGAGAGCTTTCCCCCAATACTATCACCCAGAGCCAAATCAAATTAAAGCAATGATCTGGTAAAAAACTTACTGCTTTGACTATACTATTCATTAGAGAACTTAATTAAAGAATATTGAGACTAATATGGAATATTCGTGCCTTCCATAAGTTAACCTACGTAAATTAAGGATTTTACGTTTTGGTGCGGGGGGTGGGATTTGAACCCACGCAGGCCTACGCCACAGCCGTTCTGAAAACTTCCTCAGGGCTGCGCCTTTGACCTGACTCGGCCACCCCCGCTGCTAATTATAGGTGTAGTGAGGAGTAAAATTTAGTTTTCGCTTAAAATGAGTAACTTCGTGGTCTCAGCATGTTAGATTCCGAGGATGAAAGCGTATTTTATGGAGGCTACCTAATACCTTAACTCATCTTCTTTTTCTCGGAGTACCCTTCTTTCTACCAGTTCTTCTTGCAGCTATATGTCCTACTTTTTGTCCGGGTGGGGCAGTTCGTGGAACTGGCGGACTGCCTTTAGGATGATGGCCACCACCATGTGGATGGCTAGCTGCCACCATAGCTTTTCCTCTTACGACTGGCCACTTCCAAGCCTTAACTTTTACCCTATAATACTTGGTTCCAGCTTTAACAAAAGGCTTCTCGGTTCTCCCTCCTCCCGCCACCACTCCTATAGTGGCTCTGCACTTGGGGTTGAGGGACTTCAACTTGCCTGATGGAAGACGAATTATTGTCTTGTCAGGTGCTTGAGCTACTATCGTAGCATAGGAGCCTGATGCACGTGCAAATTTCCCCCCATCTCCAGGCTTGGCTTCAACGTTGCAGATTAAAGTACCTTCAGGAATCTTCCCTATTGGTAAAATGTTTCCGACATCAATGGAAGCAGCTACACCCTTCGCAATTACTTGACCAACAGACAATCCTTCAGGCGCAACTATTAATTCCCTAACACCATTTTCAAACTTCACTAGGGCTACTGGAGCGCCTCTTCCCGGATCATGAAGTAGAGCCTCGACTTTTCCTTTTATAACGGACTTTAACTCTACATCCGTTAATGGAGAATATTTAACATCTCCAACTCGCTTCCATGATGGAGACCTAAAAACTGAACCTCCTCGTCCTCTCCTTTGAACTATTAATCGTTTACCCATGACCCACAACCCCTACAATATTCCTAGCTTTACAGCTATATCTGAAGCTTTATATTCTGGTGAAAGCTTAACATAGGCTTTTTTCTCGCCTCGAGGAGTAATCAAAGTATTTACCTTGACTACTTTGACATTAAATAGCTGTTCAACAGCCCACTTTATCATATGCTTATTAGCCCTAATGTTCACTATAAAAGTGAGCTTGTTCTCCTTCTCTATTTTCTCTATTGCAGATTCCGAAATTACAGGTCTTATTATTATGCTCCAGGGATCGAGCTTCACTTAACTTCCCCTCTCCTAAACTCATCATAATGTGAAAGCACCTGCCATTCCACTAGCCAAACTTCTCTTTAAGCTTTTCTATTGCAGATTTAGTCCAAATGGTAAGCCTCCCGGGATGGCCTCCAGGAGCCAAGTGTAAAACGCTCAAATTATCAACATTCACTATATCAACTCCAGGGAAGTTTCTTGCAGCTCTATAGATTCCATCATCTCGACTCACAACTATTAGAACACTTTTTCTTCTCTTATACCGTCTACCTCTAAATTTACCTTTACCAGGCCTAATCTTCTTTCCCTTTTTTGCTCGCTCAACATCATCCCATATCCCAAGATTTTTAAAAAGCTCTCTTACTTGTACTGCCCTCGATAACTTTTCTAATTCATCTGACACAATCAAAGGTATTTGAGGCACCTTGTCTATTATATGACCCCTTGCAGAAACAAGCGTAGGATCAGCTGTAGCCGCTATTGCCGACATTATTGCCAGTCTCTTTTCCTTCTTATTTATTCTCTCCCAGACAACTTCATCAGCTCTGGGTGGATGAGCACGCCTACCTCCAACAGTCATTGGAGCAAAAGCACCTCTGCTTGCCTTCGGGTACCATGAACCTTTAACTCTAGGAATCCTAGCCACACCATACCCAACACCCCAGCTCTCAGCAGTAGTTCTCTTGCCAGCAAGCGGGTCTCTTCCTTGAGGTTGAATTCTAGCTGTGAAAGCGGAAATGAAGGCTCGCCTTATAATATCTGGCCTTAGGGGCGTATTAAAGACGCGGGGAAGCTCTATTTCTCCTATTGGCTTGCCTTTAAGATTAAACACACTTACCCTGCGGCTTACCTCTCTAAATAATTGGGTGATCTTAGTCATCACATAAGCCCCCATTACCTGACATACATATAAACTATCTTAGGCTTAGTTGTTGGAGCATTAGATGGAGGTCTAATGGGATATCTCATTTTTATTAAGCGTTTTGGTGGACCAGGCACTGAGCCCTCAAGCAGCACATATTGGCTTCTAATAATACCATAATGTGGAAAACCTCCCCTTGGGTTTATTTCTTCTCCACTTCCCCCAATTTTTAGTATCCTCTTATTGTACTCTGTTCGCTGATGAAAACCTAACTGACCAGCTCTTGGAATAGTCCACATTACACCTGGGTGTGCTGGACCTATTGAACCTATCCTGCGATGTCCCTTGCGGTGTTTATGCCATCTTGGAAGAATTTTAACACCATGCCTTTTGATTACTCCTTGGAAACCTTTACCCTTGGTTACCGCAATTACATCAACATATTGACCCTCAGAGAAAACATCGGTTATAGAAATTTCATTACCAAGAAGCTTTCTCGCATATTCGAACTGCTCTTTGATACTTCCTCCACCGATTTTAACTTCAAATACCTCAGGCTTCTTCTTATGTATTCCAGCTTTTCTGGGCTGGCAGCACACAATTAGCCTTAACTCAGAAACCCCATCTAATGAAGACTCTATTTCAGAAATACCATCATCCATATTAAATTTCTCAGGTACAGTGAAAACTCTCTCTAAGTCTTTTGGTGGATTTTCACACCATGCTTCAGAAAACGTTTTTAGCCCATATGACGTTCGCTCATAAGCTCTAATCGCGCACACAAATAGGGGAGGAGTTTCAATTATAGTTACGGGGCGAATAACCTCGCGTCCATAAAGAGGAGCATTTGGCCAATCCTCTATCATTACTACATGTGTCATACCAACCTTATAGCCTGCAAATGCTAGGAGTTTTGGAGGCCCCTCAATTTCAGGCCAAGATCTTATCCTAGCTACTATACTCTTAGCTCTAACACGCGGTCTAAATGCTAATGAACCTCTCCTGGGCGCATGCGTTCTTCTGTGACCCATGGTTCATCCCCAATACTACTCTTACAGATTGCTGGAGAAATAACAAGAAATCACTAATATATATTTTGCAGTTAGCTGAAGAAGCGAATTAATTTGGGCAGTACATTTAAGATAGAAAGAGTGGCAAAAACTGCCTCTTCAGTCCTCACAGTTTCAGTTCCCTGAAGTGGAATCGTATTTACTATGAAATCCGCCAGTTCTTCTAGACGCCTTCTTTCTCGCTTAACAATTTCAAACAACCCCTCATAAGGGGAGCCAAAAAGTACCAACACCTTGTTGCAATTCCGCATCCTCTCGCAAAGATCTAAAGCCACATCATATATTGGAACTCCATATTTAGAGGTAGCTATCACAACATCTGCACCACAGTCTTTCACGGTTTCAAACAATCCTTTTCCTGTAAATACAGCTTTATACCCCCAATAGACATTAACATCATTTCTCGAGACTAATCTAACTTTTATACTACCCTTACGCTTAACCACTCTAACAGTAATTCTTTGACCTACAGGTAGCGATTTGGAAAGGAAAAACAGGCTACCGAGACCAATATCCACTAGAGAACCTCTCCTACCAGATTTGACTACAACTCCTTCCCTGAAGTGCTCTCTCGATATCCTTTCTATTTCGGATTCCACGGTATGGTGCGGAGCCTTTAATGGCGGAAGAAGACCAGCATACTTTAGGAAGGGAGATATTGGAAAGATTCTTTTCCTCAAGTACTGCGGAGTATCAAGATATCTCAATAATTGACATAAAAGCTCTCCTTCAGCTTCAGCGCCATGCTTATCCAAGTAGATTAGGATCTCATCAACTCTAAACACTGCAGCTACTCTACCGATTATACCAGCCTTAACAGTCTTTTCCCTTAAATGAGAAAGGTCAGAGGTCAAGCTTGCGGGTAGAGCTATGGCTAATGAGGGCTCTCTTCTTGGAGGAGGCCAGACCATTTCTATCGCATTTAATAGGTAAACATTATTTAGAAATAAGTTTCGCGAAACATAAATTAGAGAAAAAGCCTAAGTTGTAGATGCCGATGATTGATTTGCCGAGTGCTGAAACATGATGAACCATTTCATGCGCTGAGGCTCAACCTTTAGTTACGCCTAAGGGAACCATTCTGGCCACTAGAGTGGCTATACCAACTTTATGTGATACCTGTGCTACACGGTCTATGTCTTTATATGCCTGCGGAGCTTCCTCCGTAATTACACGCATGCTTGCTGCTCTAATAAGAATACCCCTGGCTTCTAATTGCCTTCTTATTTGAGAAGCCCCGAAACGTCTCTTGGCATCAGCTCTGCTTAGTAATCTACCAGCTCCATGAGCTGTTGAACCAAAGCTTATTTCCATAGCCTTGGGCTGGCCAAGTAATATGTAAGAGGCAGTCCCCATGGAACCAGGTATCAATACTGGTTGTCCAACGCTTCTATACTTCTCCGGTATCTCTGGATGACCTCTTGGAAATGCTCGTGTCGCGCCCTTGCGATGAACAAATACTTTCTTCTTTTCACCATTTATTCTATGCTCCTCCAGCTTAGCGATGTTATGTGCTACATCATATATTAATCTCAAGCCCAGCGATTCAGCTGATTGCCTAAATACTCTCTCAAAAGCTTGCCTCGTCCAATGAGTTATACACTGCCTATTTGCCCATGCAAAATTGCATGCAGCGGACATTGCTGCAAAGTAATCTTCTGCTTCTCTGCTTTTTGCTGGGGCACATACTAGCTCCCTATCAGGTAGCCTGATTCCATACTTTCTGACCGCGCGCTCCATTATATGCAGATAGTCAGAGCATACTTGATGACCGAAGCCTCTAGACCCTGTATGGATCATTATGGTTACTTGACCTTCATGTGTTATGCCAAAACGCCTTGCAGTTTCTGGATCATATATTTTATCAACGTATTGAATTTCTAGGAAGTGATTACCGCTACCCAATGTGCCAAGCTGCCTCGACCCCCTATCCTTTGCTCTACTAGACACTTTATCGGGATCGGCAGCAGCCATTCTACCGCTCTCCTCACAAAATTCAGAATCCTCCTCCCATCCATAGCCCTGTTCAATTGCCCAGTGAACACCATCAATTAGCACTTCGTCTAGCTCTCCGCGAGATAACCTTATTTTCCCAGTCGACCCCACACCTGAGGGAACCAACCTAAATATTGTATCGAGAAGCTCGGGTAAGACCTTAATTACATCCTCCTTATCTAAATCCGTCCTGATTATTCGAACACCACAGTTTATATCGTATCCAACACCACCGGGGCTAATGACACCTTCCTCAGCATCAATAGCAGCCACACCGCCTATCGGGAAACCATAGCCCTGATGACCATCCGGAAGAACTATAGCGAACTTGTATATACCAGGCAGATGCGCAACGTTTACGCACTGCTCTAACGTAAGGTCACGCTGCATTTTCTCCAGCAAGTATTCATCAGCATAAATCCTTCCCGGAACCCTCATTCCAGGCTTTGTTCCCTTTGGAATTTCCCATACATATGTACCTATCTTTTTAAGTGGAACTCTCACCATACTAAATCCCCTAAATAAAGAGAGGTGAGAGAGAAAAAACTTTTTGGTAGTGATGTGATAAAGATTCTGATGAAAGTTAAAATAGTGAGAAGGCTTTACCCCGAGGACATACTCAAAATCGAAAAGAAACTGGAAAGGAAAACTGGCATGACATTTGAGGAATTTGAAGAAAAATTCAATAAGGGGGCAAGGACAGGCGAATACTGGCACCTATATGTTGGGTGGGCGAAAATACATCGCGCATACAAGGTTTATGAGGAAGAGGGAGAAGTAGATATAACACAGAAGAAAGCATTGAATATAACTATAAAAGAGTTACTCAAAATTTTAACAGAAAAGAAGATTGAATTAATAGATGAAATAAGAAAAGGAGCAAATTCAATTAGTAATTTAGCTAGGAGAGTCAAGAGGGATGTAACCAATGTTCATAGAGATCTAAAAATACTTGAAAAATATGGGATAATTAGGCTTGAAAAAGATGGGAAAAGACTACGACCCAAATTACTAGTGAAACAAATTATCCTAGAGTTCACTTAAACAAAAACTATATGTCAAGAACAAACTTAACAACACAATTGCCTGGCTCATCAATTATCTCCATTAGAGAGTATGTTACAGCTTTAACCTCAACCTTCCTTGGATGCTTTAATGGATCAAATTCCTCACCATATGCTATAGCTTCAAGAACGAATTTCTCTTCTTCTATTTTCTCAAGACGTTTAATTTCAAATTTTGAAAAAACAAGAAGATCTACATTGAAAATATATAGTAGTTCCTCTAACCAAGAGCAGAGGAGCGATTCTAGATCGAAACCCTCAACTCTTATTTTCCTCTCAATTTTAGGCTCTATTGTTGAAATTTCAGTCATAACTTGGAACATTGCTTTGGCTGCATTAGCAAATGCCTCTTTGAGATCTTTGCCGTATGCAGCAATATAAACATCGGCTGTGTGATCAAGAAATTCGAATTCAGGCTTATGCATACACTATATATCCTCCTATTCTGCTTTCACCTTGCTGGCAAAGAGATTATATAATTGATTGCATTTAAGATTTTGTGAGCCGGGGTGGCCGAGTGGACTAAATGAGCTTAAAGCTCAGGTTAAGGCGCAGGCCTTGAGAGCCTGTGCCCCATTACGGGGTGCGTGGGTTCGAATCCCACCCCCGGCGCCAAATTCGAATCTTAAATAGTTTATTGCTGATAGCGGATAGCATACTACTATAAAAGTGAATGATTAAGTCTAAATAGAATTGGTATAATTAATGCTTTGAAAAATTGAAGAAAATGTTTAAGTGCTTTGAATTTAAACGTGGTTCCTAGGTTAATTCTATTTCTATTCTCACATCATCGGGCACTCTTATCCTCATTATTTGCCTCATTGTTCTTTCATCAGCATCTATGTCTATGAGCCTCTTATGTATCCTCATTTCAAATCTATCCCAGGTTTTTGTTCCTTCACCGCATGGAGAACGCATTGTCACTATGACGAGCCTCTTAGTTGGCAGCGGTATTGGGCCAGACATTTTAACTCCTGTTTTCTGGGCAATTCTCTTTATTTGCTCACATACTTCGTTTAGTTTCTTTGCATCAGTGCTCGTCAACCGTATTCTGGCCTTTCTTACCATCTCTTGCACCTCGCTGAGCTATTGAACTTAGCTTACTTTGGCAGGCTTTAACTCCACAACTATGCCTGCAGCAATTGTTCTGCCCATATCTCTAATAGCAAATCTTCCGAGCTGAGGGAAGTCAGCATACTTTTCAATGCATACAGGCCTTATGGGCTTAAATCTCACTAGTGCACTTTCACCCTGTTTTAAGTATGTAGGCTTCTCCTCTATCGTTGCTCCACTTCTCGGATCTATCTTTTTAATTAATTCAACAAACTTAACGGCTACTGTCGCAGTGTGAACATGCATAACAGGTGTGTATCCGGCTGCTATGGCTGTTGGGTGATACAATATGAATATTCTGCCTACGAACTCTTCTGCCACTGTTGGCGGATTAGTTGTATGGCCACATACATCACCTCTTCTAATATCGGTTCTCGCAACACCTCTAACATTAAATCCTATATTGTCTCCGGGTATGGCCTTTGGAATTCTTTGATGATGCATTTCAATAGACTTTACTTCTCCAACCTTATTCGGCGGCATGAAGACTACTTTATCGCCTACTTTGAGAACACCAGTTTCAACTCTTCCGACAGGTACTGTTCCAACACCAGTAATTGAGTAGACATCTTGGATTGGTATTCTTAGAGGCTTATCAACTGGTCTAGGTGGTGGTTCCAGCATGTCTAATGCTTCGACTAGGGTTGGTCCATCATACCACGTCATCCTTTCACTTTTAATAACAAGGTTATCACCATACCACGCTGACACTGGTACGAAATGTATCTTGCTTACATTGTATCCTATTGCCCTTAAGTACTTCGCAACACCCTGTCTAACTTCCTCATATCTTTCCTTACTCCAGTTAACTGTTGGATCATCCATTTTATTTATTGCGACAACTATTTGGTTAACGCCTAGAGTTTTTGCCAAGAAGGCATGCTCCCTCGTTTGACCAGCAGCGCTCATGCCAGCTTCATACTCACCCTTCTTTGCGGATACAACGAGAACTGCTGCATCTGCTTGGGAAGCACCTGTTATCATGTTCTTAACGAAGTCTCTATGCCCTGGTGCGTCAATTATGGTGAAGTAGTATTTTGGAGTCTCGAATTTCCAGAATGATAAATCTATTGTTAAGCCCCTCTCTCTTTCCTCCTTTAACTTATCCATGATCCAAGCATACTTAAATGACTCCTTGCCTATCTTCTTAGACTCCTCCTCTAGTAACCTCATAGTTCTCTCGTCAACATTTCCAGTTAAGTATAGTAGGTGTCCCATTAGTGTGCTCTTACCGTGATCTACATGACCTATAACTACCAAGTTCAAGTGAGGCTTCTCAGACATACGATCACCCTGAAACCACTTCGGCGAAACTAATCTTGAAACCAGCTATTTAAGGTTTTTGCGTATTACTCATAAAAACTTATTGATCTCCTTATCGTGAAGATAAAGCTATTCGCTCTATTTCCTCCTTTTTCTGGATGGCATAAGACCTGGAATCGTTTCTTGCAGCCAATATTATTTCTTCAGCTAAACATTCCTCAATGCTCTTCGGGTTACTGAAGGAGGCTTTCCTTGCACCCTCAGTTATGAAGCGGAGAGCCAAATCAAGCCGCCTAAGAGGAGATATATCTACTGCTTGATGATAGACTATTCCGCCATACACTATTCTAGTGGTCTCCTCTCTTGGAGCAGCGTTTTCGAGGGCTCTAACAAGGACTTGTATTGGATTTTCACCAGTTCGCAAGTGAATTATTTCGAAGGCATGCTTCACAATGTTGGTTGCCAATGCCTTTTTACCCATATTTTTTCCAGGCCTCATAATTTTATTTATCAATCTCTCAACTATTGGCACCTCCGCTTTACCAAAGTGCTTGTGCTCGTGTCTACCACCAGTATGTGGTAAAAAGACAGGCTTTAAGCAAATATACCTTTTAAGGCCTGGATCGCGCACCTCAACATCATCATAGGACCACTTGCCGAAGAGCCTAATTTCAATGCTCTGCTCACTCACTTCAATCACCGCGAATATTATCGCTGTAGCTATAGAATTTAAGGGGTATCAATAAATGTTTCGCTCGCATCGAAAAACTTAAAGAAATGGTTAAATTAAACTTACAAGACCACGGTTATATAGTAGTGGGGAGGGGGAATATCTTGTTTGAAGTAAGATGGCATGGAAGGGGAGGGCAAGGCGCTTGGACTGCTAGCAATCTATTAGCAGCGGCTGCTTTAAGGGAAAACAAGTATGTTCAGTCATTTCCAACGTTTGGGCCCGAAAGGATGGGGGCGCCAATAATGGCGTTTACCAGAGTTAGCAATGAACCAATAGAGATACACTGCGGCATATATAATCCAGATGCAGTTGTAGTTTTAGACCCCACTTTACTCAGAGCAGTCCCAGTTCTAGAAGGGCTCAAACCACGCGGATATTTAATAGCCAATTTCAGAGGGAAACCTGAAGAGCTAGCTGATCAACTCGGAATTAGAGGTAAAGGCTACAAAGTGTATACAGTGGGTGCAACAGATATAGCAGTGGAAATTTTGGGGAGAGGAATAACGAATACTGCAATGCTTGGAGCATTAGTGAAAGCCACTGGCCTAGTAAAGTTAGATAGCATCTTTGAAGTTTTGAAAGAAAGATTTCCAGGGAAAATTGGAGAGCTTAACGTAAAAGTTGTCGAGAAATCATTTAATGAAACAAGGGGGTATGGAGTGTGAGCGAGTTAAAGAGTTGGCGCGAGGTTCCAATAGCAGGTGTTTGCTGGAAGCTGTCAACTGAATTTAAGACTGGAGACTGGAGAACCTTTAGACCGGTAATTGACCAAGAGAAGTGTGTAAAATGCTTAACCTGCTGGATTTATTGCCCGGATGGAGCAGTAGAATGGAACGGAGAGCGTGTAGACATAAATTACGAATACTGCAAGGGCTGCGGAATATGTGCAAACGAATGCCCAGTCAAAGCAATAAAAATGGTATTGGAGTGAGGTGAGCTAAGTGGCTACTGAGCAGAGGGTTATGGCCTTAAATGGTGATGAAGCAGTTGCATGGGCAGTTAAGCAGTGCAATGTCGACTTCGTAGCAGCCTACCCCATAACTCCACAGACTTTAATAGTGGAGAGATTCTCGGAATTCGTTGCAAATGGAGAGGTGAAAACAGAGTTTGTAGCAGTTGAGTCAGAGCACTCGGCGCTAAGCGCTTGCATCGGTGCAGCAGCAGTTGGTGCAAGAGCTTTCACTGCAACGGCAGCTAACGGTTTAGCCTTAATGTGGGAAATAGTGTACATAGCTTCAAGCTTAAGACTGCCAATAGTAATGGCTATAGTTAATAGAGCTCTTTCAGGACCCATATGCATACATTGTGATCACGGAGACTCGATGGGATGTAGAGATGCAGGATGGATCCAAATTTACTGTGAAGACTCACAGGAAGTTTATGATACAATTATACAGGCATTTAGAATAGGGGAGCACCCAAAAGTTCAACTACCAGTAATGGTAATGCTTGACGGATTCGTTCTAAGCCATACCCTCCAAAATGTCAGTCTACTCCCAGACGAAGTTGTCAGACAATTTGTTGGTTATAGGAAGCCCGTGGAAATAGAAGTCCCATATCTTGGAAAAGTGCCCATGATACTTGATCCAGATAATCCATTGACATTTGGCCCGCTAGACCTCTACGACTACTATTTCGAGCACAAGATGCAACAACATGAAGCCATGAAAAACGCAAGGCCAGTGATAAAGCAGGTTAATGAAGAATACTATAAGATAAGCGGACGCAAGTATGGGGATGGATTTATAGACTGCTATGGAGTAGAAGATGCAGATGTAGCAACAATAGTATTAGGCTCAACTGCTGGAACCGTTAGAAGTGTAGTCAAGAAGTTAAGGGAGAAAGGATATAAAGTGGGAGTTGTTAGGCTCAGAACATTTAGGCCATTCCCCGCAGAAGAGATCATTGAAGCTCTAAAGCACGTAAAAGTAATTGGAGTACTAGATCGCTCAGGACCCTTCGGCGGTTTTGGTGCTCCAGTATTTCTTGAAACCAGAGCTGCATTTTATGATCAAGCGGATAGGCCAATAATAGTCAACTATGTTTATGGACTCGGTGGAAGAGATATGCATCCCGGCTTAATTAAGCAAGTTTACGATGACCTCCTAAAGATACTGGAAACTAGACGTGTCGAGAGAATTGTGAAGTTTATTGGGGTGAGAGAATGAGCTTAAGCTTAAACTTAAGGGAATTGGCTAAAAAGCCTAAACTTCTACTTCCCGGACACCGACTATGTGCTGGATGCGGAGCATCCATAATTGTGAGACAAGTGCTGCTCGCTTCAAGAGGGCCAGTAATACTGGTTAATGCAACCGGCTGCTTGGAAGTCGCAACAACAATCTATCCCTACACATCATGGAAAGTTCCATGGATACACGTAGCATTTGAAAACGCTGCAGCCGTTGCATCAGGCATTGAATCTGCAATTAAAGCTTTGAAGAGGAGAAATGCCTATAAGCATGACCAAGTAGATATAATAGCATTTGCAGGTGATGGAGGAACCTACGACATCGGAATTCAAGCATTAAGTGGAGCATTTGAGAGAGGACATGACTTCCTATATGTGCTCTATGATAATGAAGCATACATGAACACTGGAATTCAAAGAAGCGGTGGAACGCCAAGAGGAGCCGCAACAACTACTACACCTGCAGGCACAGTCATACCAGGTAAAGCCGAGCATAAGAAACCTATAGCCGATATAGCTGTTGCCCATAAAATACCCTACGTGGCAACTGCTACTCCAGCCCACTGGGCAGATTTAATTAGAAAAGCCAGAAAGGGCATGGAGGTTAAGGGACCAGCATTTATGCACACATTCTCCCCATGCCCAAGAGGCTGGAGGCTGCCACCAGAACAAACGATAAAAATCGCTAAACTGGCAGTTGATACATGCTACTTCCCGCTATGGGAATGCGAAAACGGTCATTGGAGATTGACAGATAGAAGCCTCGCCATAGCCAAGAACCCCAAGCTCAAGAAGCCAATTGAGGAATTTCTGAAACCCCAAGGAAGATTTAGGCACCTATTTAAGCCGGAGAACAAGCACATAATCAAGGAGCTTCAGGAGCACGTTGACGCCGTATGGGAAGACCTACTAAAGAGATGCGAAAACATCTAGCAAACCTAATTTCCTATTATTTTATTACGAGGAAAATTTTATTTGGAAGATAGCGGTAGCTTCGATAGCTAAGAGGTGGAAGAATGCCTGGATCAAAATCGCCCAAAGGGCTCTTTGCGGCTAGGAAACTTAGAATGAAAAGGAAGAAGTTTAGATGGAGTCAGAGAGAGTATAAGCGGAGAATGTTAATGCTAGATATTAAAGCAGATCCATTAGAGGGAGCCCCACAGGCTAGAGGAATTGTTATAGAGAAAGTTGGAATAGAAAGCAGACAACCAAACTCTGCAGTTAGAAAATGTGTGCGAGTACAGTTAATTAAGAATGGTAAGCAGGTCACAGCATTTCTCCCCGGAGACGGTGCATTGAATTTCGTGGATGAACATGATGAAGTGATAATTGAGGGTATTGGCGGCCCAATGGGTAGGTCTTATGGAGATCTCCCGGGAGTTAGATACAAAGTCATTAAAGTAAATGGTGTCTCGCTTAAAGCATTATTAGAGGGTAAAAAGCAGAAGCCAATGAGATAGAATGCCTATTTGCTATTAGCTTGAATTAATAATTAACTTAATTCCCATTTAGCTTTCTTGTCAAGATATTCGCTTAAACTGCAAATTACCCTGGCTGGCACACCAGCAACAACTGTTCGTGGAGGAACATTCTTTGTGACAACTGCACCAGCAGCTATAACCGCCTCTTCTCCCACGGTTATTCCAGAAATTAGTACTGAGTTTGCACCTACAATTGCCCCTCTCTTAATTACTACTCCAACCAATCTTCGACTTGGCGGATACTTATCGTTCGTTAAACAGGCTCTTGGCCCAATGAAAACACCATCCTCTATGACACACCCCCTGGGGATGTAGACGCAGGATTGAATATTGACATTGCTTCCAATTAGCACCTCACCATCAATAACCGTGTTTGTACCTAGCTTTACATTCCTTCCAATCTTAGTGTTCTCCCTTATCAAAACATTGTGCCCAGTCTCTAATTCATCACCTATTTGAACACGTTCATAGATCACGCTTCCAGACCTTATTATGCAGTTTTCACCAATTATGGCACCGCTGCTAACCTCATCATAATGCTTCACATCAACAATTGATGTTTTAATTAAATCTTTTAATGTTCGCCTTACCGGGTATCCTATTATCGTATTATTACCTATAAGAGAGCCAGCACCTATTATTGAGGGGCCCAGGATTATGCACTCGCCTTCCAGCATCACGTTTCTTAGCTTAGCTTTCGAAGATACGTAGTGCACTGCTTAACCCTTTCTAAACTCTACTAAATAATTTAATATTAATACAGCGCTAGACTATCACTACGTGATCAATGTCAAAGTATCTCTTCGCAATTATTCTGGCTCTACCAATATTTCTTCCCTCTTTGCCTATTGCAAGCCCCTTGTCTTGAGGATCTATGGTTACATAGGCAATTTTCTTACCATTTGGAGTTTTTGAAATCTTTACTGCTCTAACTCTAGCAGGCAAAAGGCTATTTCTTATAAAGTCTTCAGGTCTCTCGGCGTACTCCACTACTTCTATAGTTTTTCCCAACATTCTTTGAAGCCTTTTAACATTGCAACCTCCCTTACCAATAGCTAAGCCCATGTATCCCGGCCGAACTATGAAAATCAGTCTATTCATTTTATTGTCAATTATGCAGTCCTGAGTAATTGCACCTGTTAAACTTTCAAATAAGGTAATGTACCGCATTTCCTCAGCTGTCAATTTTATAGAGGGTATGTTTACACCTCCCTCTCCTCAACCAACATTAAAATCTCAGAATCACCCGGATCAATTATTGTTAATGCAGATACCATGAAGGGCTTACCGCATAGAACTCCAAGATCCCAACTAGTTCCGCGATAAACATATACAGGTATGCGAGATAGCTTGGCATAATACATTATATCGCTTTTAACATCTTCAGGGCAGTTTGAGGCTACTATTATAAGCCTACCCTTACCTAGCTTAGCGAACTTAATAGCTGATTTTGAGCCAAGTACTACCTTTCCAGTTCTCAGAGCTATTTTAAGCTCTCGTTCTAAGTCAACAGACATGAGGGGCCACTCCATTTTAATTGGGCATAGCGATTTCAGTACGGCGCATACCATTGCTAAGTGCTTCGAATAAGCTAAACTGTTCACTAGGGAAATTAAGTTTTTCCTCCACTACTTCCCCTCCTCATTAATAGCTGCACTGAGCCCGTGCCAAGTGGAATTACTTGACCGATTATGACGTTCTCTGTTACACCTAGTAGTTCATCTATTTCTCCACGAGCACTAGCTTCCAAGAGATGCTTTGTAGTCACTTCGAAAGCAGCTCTCGCAAGGACGCTGGGTTTCTCTCCGCTAACGCCATGTCTACCGATCTGCCTTATTCTGCCAGTTAAGGTCATCATGTCGGCTACCAGCATTACATGCCTAATATCGACATCTAAGCCCTGCTCCTCCAATACTTTCATTGCCTCTCTGATAATAGCATTCCTAGCAGCCTCGATCCCCAGTACTTCAGCTATTTCATATATATTGTTAGTAGTGGTTCTCGTTGGATCAACTCCCTTGACTTTGAGAACCGCTGCTAGATTAGAGCCTTCTGTGTATATTACATACTCGCCTCTTTCCTTTCTTATAACCACACGCTTTATGCCCTTTATTCCTTTCAACTTTAAATTAAGTATTCTATCTCGTAATTTCTGAAGCTTGGCTATATCTGCTATTTCTGTTTGAATTATTACTCTTCTGGTTTTTTCATCGATTATCACGTCTCCCGTTTTCAGCTTTTTAATTGTTTTCACCACTTGATCCATAGTTATGCCCTTATCCTCCATTACTTCATCGTCTAGCTCAAGTATTATGGAACCAGTTAGCAGGTCTAATTCCACGCTTCTAGTCACATTTTCAATTAACGTTGTTTCAATTCTTCTTCCAACTTCCTTTGCCTTCTCCTCACTGTACCTGTGTTCCTTATCCAAGTAGATTGTCATCATTGGTGTTGAGGGAGTTCTTCTGGCATCAACTATTTCTATGAGGCGAGGTAATCCTAGAGTTACGTTGAACTCTCTTACTCCAGCATAGTGGAATGTTCTTAAGGTCATCTGAGTACCCGGCTCGCCAATTGACTGGGCGGCCACAACACCTACAGCTTCACCTGGCTCAACTAAAGCCCTTCTATACGACTTAATAACTTCTTGGATGATCTCATCTAGCTCTTCTTTCGTTACTTTGATTCCGCTCAGCTTCTCCTTTAGCTCATCTACTATCGACTTAGGTAATATACTGCTTAATTCCTCTATTCTTTTCATTACCTCATCTCTCTTCAAATAGGTGGTCATGCACTCCCCCTCCTAGCAACCACCTTTTCAATTATTCGCTCAATGTTTATTGCCTTTCCGTGATCACTCTTTGAAGGATCAACACCATCCTCACCGTACTTAAACTGCACGATCACACCGCCAGGAGCTCTCACGGTACCGTCATATTCAACTTTCAAGTCTTGAAGAGCGTTTATCAATCTCCTCTGCATGTATCCGCTCTGGGAAGTTCTAACAGCTGTATCGACCAGCCCTTCTCTGCCGCCCATTGCATGGAAGAAGAATTCTACGGGGTTTAATCCCTCCTTATAAGATGAGTAGACGAAGCCCCTTGCACCAGCACCTATGTCTCCTGGCTTGAAGTGCGGTAGAGTCCTATTTCTATACCCCCTCATTATTCGCTCCCCTCTTATTGATTGTTGACCGATTACTGCAGTCATCTGCGTTAAGTTGAGGATATTGCCTCTAGCACCAGTTTTAGCCATTACTACTGCATGGTTTTCTAGTCCAAGGTACTCAGCAGCTATACTGCCAGCCTTATCTCTCGCATCGGCTAGTACTTCCATTATCCTCATTTCCAATGTTTCTTCAAGCGTTCTACCTGGAAGACGTTCAAGTTCTCCGGACTTAAATGACTTTATTAATTCCTCTACTTTTGATTCAGCTTCAGCTAGGACCTCTCTAATTCTGTACTTTGCCTCTAGCGGTATGTCTTCATCATGCAGTCCCATTGTAAATCCGCAATAGTCTATGTACTCCAAGAACATCTTGAACACGTTGTCTATGAAGTTTCTTCCAGCATCAGTTCCATAATCCTTAACTATGTAGTGAAGTAGGCTCTCGGGTTGGCCGGCTCCAATAGCCTTTTTATCGAGGACACCTGCTACTAGATATCCATTTCTAATCGCTACATAGGCATCGTATGGGCAGTCCTCTTTTAAGCACTTTTCGCATTTAGCACATATGTTTGCCTTTAAGGAGAAATTGAAGCCCTTTGGTAGAAATAGGCTTACAAGCTGCTTTCCAGTCCAGAGCTCCTCGGGGTATTTTATTGCGGGTGGTGGAAGAGGACCTTTATATCCAGCTGCCATTAGTAGCCTGCAAACTTCCTCTTTAGTTAGTAAGGTAGATTTCCTAGTGAGCAGGTAGGCTCCAGTGATGTAATCCTGAATTGCACCCATTATGGGGCCACCATATCTTGGTGAAAGTATTTGTTCTTGAACAAGCATTAATATTCTGGCTTCAGCTCTAGCCTCTTCGCTCTGGGGAACATGCAAGTTCATTTCATCGCCATCGAAATCCGCGTTATATGGTGGGCAAACACATAGGTTTAATCTAAACGTCTTATATGGGAGAACTCTAACCTTATGTGCCATTATTGACATTCTATGGAGTGAAGGCTGCCTGTTGAAAAGAACTATGTCCCCATCCCTAATATGTCTCTCAACGATATAGCCTGGAGCTAAGCTATCTGCTATGAGCTTAAGGTCTTTGGGATATCTTAAATCTATCCTCCTACCATCAGGTCTAATTACGTAGTTTGCTCCCGGATGATTATATGGTCCTCTCATTACGAGCTCTCTCATTTCCTCAATATTCCATTCAGTAACTCTTTCAGGTATTGTCAATATCTTGGCTACTTCAATTGGCACTCCAACCTCATTTATGCTCAAATTTGGGTCTGGGGAAATAACAGTTCTAGCTGAGAAGTCAACTCGCTTACCGGACAGGTTGCTTCTAAATCTGCCTTCCTTACCCTTAAGTCTTTGAGTTAATGTTCTCAGAGGCCTGCCTGAGCGGTGCCTCGCAGGCGGGATGCCGGAAACTTCATTGTCAAAGTAAGTTGTGACATGGTATTGCAGGAGCTCCCAGAGGTCTTCAATTATGAGCTGGGGAGCTCCTGCCTCGATGTTTTCCCTTAACCTCTCATTAATCCGTATTATGTCGACGAGCTTATGGGTTAAGTCATCTTCAGAACGTACTCCAGATTCAAGAGTTATTGATGGTCGAACAGTTACCGGTGGAACTGGCAATACTGTTAGAACCATCCATTCTGGCCTAGCTACCTTGGGGTCTAGGCCTAATAGGATTAGGTCTTCATCTGGAATTCTTTCTAGACGTGCCCTAACTTCTATTGGAGTTAACCTCATGCTTCCCTCCTTCAGCTCTTCATAGAATGTTGTCGGCTTCTCTAGCCTGATCTTGTATTGCTTTTCATGACAGTGAGGGCACTCGGTTGTCTTAATAGCTCTTTTCATTATTTTTTCAGTTAGTCTCTTAGCTAGCTCGGGCCATCTACCCTTATACTTTTCCAGTAGCCGCCTATACTTTTCAATGTCTTCCGGTGGTATGAGTATTCTACCGCATCTTCTGCATGTAGCCCTGAGAAGTTGATGTATTATTTTGACGAATCCGACGTGTATTACTGGCCTAGCCAGCTCTATGTGGCCAAAGTGGCCGGGGCACTCACCAACCCTATTTCCGCAGGTAGCACATCTTTGACCCGGCTCTATTACTCCAAGCCTTCTATCCATTAATCCCCCATCAATTGGCCACCCGTCTTCGTCATACGTGTCGGCTGTTATTATCGCGGTAACCGACATTCTCCTTATAAGCTCTGGTGATAAAATACCGAACTTTATTGCCTTTATCCTTTTAAAGGTCTCAGCCACAATACTCACCTCCTATACCTTCTCGCTTAAAATTAGTCTTGGAGCAATGCACAGCGACATTAGCTCTTGTAGTAGTAGCTTGAATGCATAGGACATCACTACTGGGGATATCTTAGCTTTATCTCCACAGAGCCTGCAATAGTATCTATCCTTTATCCTATCGTAGTAAGCTAGGAAACCGCAGTTCTCACATACATATACTACTGTTCTATCCGACTCATCTAAAAGCCGCTCCTTAAGTAGGAGGGCTGCTCCGTGACCTATTAAGCAGTCCCTCTCCATTTCACCGAATCTTAATCCACCTTCTCTTGCTCTACCCTCGGTTGGCTGTCTCGTTAATATCTGGATTGGACCTCTAGCCCTTGCATGTATTTTATCTGCAACCATGTGATGCAGTTTCTGATAGTACACTACACCAATGAATATTTCAGCTTTAAACATTTGACCAGTTCTACCATCATACATTACTTCACATCCATTTGGTTTGAAGCCGAGCTTCTTTAGCGCCTCTCTTAAGTCCTCCTCCCTCTCACCGCTAAATGGTGTTCCATCAACAAGCCTACCTTCGAGTGCGGCTACTTTGCCCGCAATACTCTCTATTAGCTGGCCTATCGTCATTCTTGAGGGTATGGCGTGCGGATTTATTATTAGGTCTGGAACTATTCCATCTTCAGTGAACGGCATGTCTTCTTGAGGAACTATTAAGCCAATAACTCCCTTCTGGCCATGCCTTGAAGCGAACTTGTCTCCAAGCTCAGGTACTCTCAAATCTCTCACCCTAACCTTAACTAGCTTATCGCCCTCAGCCGTCTTGGTTATCATTACGCAGTCAACTACACCCTTCTCTCCGTGACGCATGCTAAGAGAAGTTTCTCTGCGCCTCCTCTCGACGACGCCCATTCCTCTTGGTTCTTCGAGGAATCTTGGTGGGCTGGTTCTTCCAACTAATACTACTCCGCCGGAAACCTCTATTTCAGGCTCTATAATTCCATCTTCACCTAGAAACCTGTAGTCATCTGCAGTCCTATAACCTCTAACTGATGGATCTGGAATTTCAATTTTATCCACTTCACCTCCAGGATACTTCTTTTCTTCAATTTCATAGCATCTGAAGAATGTTGAGTGAGCTAATCCCCTCTCTATAGCCGACTTGTTGATTATTAGCGCATCTTCAATGTTGTAGCCGCTATAGGATAGCACTGCAACTATGAAGTTTTGGCCTGCAGGCCTCCTATCATATCCAACCACATCCATGCCCCTCGTCTTCACTAAGGGCTTTTGCGGATAATGGAGTAGATGTGCTCGAGAATCCATTCTCAACTGATAGTTTAGGGCGTAGAGCCCTAGTGCTTGCTTGGCCATGGCTGCCTCATATGAGTTTCTCGGGGACTGATTATGCTCCGCGTAAGGTATAACTGAAGCGCAAACTCCAAGTATTGTTGCTGGAGCAATTTCTAGGTGTGTATGCTCGGGAGTTACATCTTCAGGATTTAGTGCTATGTAAGCATTTTCCTCTTCTTCAGCATCTAGGTACTCGATTAACCCGGCATTGATGAGGTCACTCCAAGTCCATTCTCCATTTCTGAGCTTCTCTACATGCTCCTTCTTCACCTTCACTTCACCATTTTCGACGATTATTAATGGTCTGCGGACCCTGCCCCTATCACAGTTCACGTAGACTTCATTGATGTACTCATCCCTATAGTGGGCTATGTTGACTTCATGGGATATCTTACCCTCCCTTCGAAGCTTTCTAACTTCAATGCAGAGGGCCTCCGGTTCCGGATGCACTCCTATGAGCCTACCGTTCAGGAAAACTTTTGCACCCTTAATTTTCTCCCTTCTAGCCCTTTCAATTGGTTCAACACCAAGCTTATAGAGTAGGCGCTCAACAACTTTTTCATCGCATCCAACCGATATTGTCGCCATTAAGGCCAGGTTTTTAACTAATCCGCAGTTGGGTCCTTCAGGTGTCTCATTTGGACATAGCCTACCCCACTGGGTTGGATGTAGATCTCTCGCCTCGAAGTGTGGCTGGCTTCTACTTAGAGGGGAAACAACTCTCCTCAAATGGCTTAGCGTTGATAGGTAGTTTGTTCTATCTAGAAGCTGGCTGACGCCAGCTTTCCCTCCAACCCAATTGCCAGTTGCAAGTGCATGGCGCAGCCTCTCGGTTATCACATCTGCTCTAACGAGGGTTGCAACATTAACTCTCCTACCCCTACTTCTAGCCCTCTCAAGCTGATACTTAACATCTCTACAGAAGCTTCTGAAAGCAACTCTGAACAAGCTCATTAGCAGGTCTCCAGCCAATTTCAGCCTCTTATTAGCATAGTGGTCTTTATCGTCGGGCTTCCTCCTCCCAAGAACTAGCTCTAAGAGCTTTTCCGCCATTTGCCCTAGGAAGTAAGCTTTCTTCTTCCTATCCCTTGGAGAGCTACCTAGATGCGGAAGGAAGTAGCGGTCTAAAACATGCTGTGCCCTCTGAACTCTATATTCCCTGGCCTGTCCAATGGCAATTCTATTACCAATATAGTCCAGTGCATTTTCAACACTTGTAACTGCAGAAGCCTGCTCAATTGACGGTATTAATAATTGCTGAATTTCAGGGTCATCAGATACTGCCTCAACAATTTCCCTGTCAGTCTTCAATCCAAGAGCTCTCATTAAAATTACGAGTGGAATCTTACCTGGAACAGATGGAAATGATACGTGGAGAGTTCCATCCTTAGCCCTCTCCATTGTAACTGGAACTCTATATCCAGCAGCTGCTGAAAAAACCTTAGCTACGTGAGTAGCAGATGAGCCTGGACCAGCATAGTCGACTAGAATTCTATTGATGGCAAGGTCTTCTTGGGCAACTAGCACTCGCTCGGAGCCATTGATTATGAAGTAGCCTCCCGGATCATCTGGATCTTCACCTCTAGCCATTAATTCCTCCCTGCTCAAACCATAAAGCCTACACTTAACTGACTTGACCATTATTGGTAGGCGGCCAATAAACACCTTAACAGGCTCACCTTCAATTCCATCCTCTATGGGTATCATGGTTAAGTACATTGAGGAGGCATAGGTTAAGTTTCTAAGCCTAGCCTCCATTGGGTAAACGGGCTCTTCAGAACCATCAGCTTCACGGACAGTTGGATCCTTAACCTCAATACTACCAAGCTTAATGCTTAAACCAGGAATATCAGTTTCAATAATACCCTGCTCGGCAACTATCTCCTGCAATCCATGAGTAACAAACTCATTAAAACTATCCAAGTGCTGGCGAACTAATCCCTTCTCCCTAAAGAAAGCCTCAATCAAAGCCCACCTATCCTCATGACTCAAAACACTATTAACCACACTAATCCACCCCTAACTAGCCGGGAATAACATACCTATAAACAACATGCTCACCAGCAGTAGGACTCCTCCTAACAATCTTAATTAAATCACCAGGCTTAGCACCAATAGCCCTAGCAGCAGGATCACTAGCCCTAATCA
>CAYWZQ010000011.1:0-58057 GCA_964462875.1 uncultured Nitrososphaerota archaeon
CGTCGGCGGGGCCAGAGCCCGCCATGCTTGGCCGCTACACCACCCGGCTTCAATAAAAAGAGTAGAATAGCCTCTATAAAACTTTGACGTTAACTAAAAAATATGGAGTTTAACGGGAAAATTACCAAGTTATTAGCTGATGTTCTGCTAGGGTTGTTAAAATTACGTATACTATTGCCTGCATTTTCTCTATTGGAATATCCGTTTCTTTACTTAATTGGGATGCTATTTCACTCACAGTTATTTGACCATCACATCTCGACCATACAGCATATATTGCTGGTGGAAGTTGGTAAGTTGCTTCCGCTTGTGGTAAATGAACTATAACGCCGCGTGGCGTCACACCCATTAATTCACCTTGCTTTAGCGGTTTCTTTTCGAGCGCTTCTTTACTTGGTCTTGGAAGTCTAGACTCCTCCATTTCAATGAACCTCCACTACTCCTCTTCATCAGCTGAAGGCCTTTGAATTAGCTCAATTTTACCATATCGACCAATATTTAGGCGTGGTTGACCTCTAAATGACGTTACATAACCGTTTCGTATTCTTATAAAATCGCCTTGCTTTATTAGACCAATTTTCTCTTCCCATAATGTTAGAATAATTGTTCCTGTGCGATCCCCAACTTCAAATTCGGCTAATGTCAATCTCTTACCAGTTCTTGTGGTGACAGTTTTTGGTTTAGAAGCCTTTAAAACTTTAACTTCTACATTTACACCAATCATTCCAGGCCTCAAATCCTTAACACGCATCACGAATCCTACACACCTTGAAGATCCATAACGATTCGGAATTAATTCGGCTGACCTATGTGAACTGAACTATTTAAATGTTTCCTTCCAGAAGCGAATACTATAGGCTGATGGTAGAAAATAATAGAAAAGTTTATATACTACTTTTTAAGTGATTGAACTACTGCCGAATGAGGTGAGTTATGAGGGTTACATATTATATGTCCTGACGGCTTCTCACGCTCACAATATATTGGAGGTGATAAAACGTGTTTATGGGTATGGGAGAAGTAGAGACTGAATCTAAGAGTAATTTAGAGTTGCCTCCAGCCGTTATTGAGAAATGTCCTGAATGTGGTAGTACTCGCTTATTAAGAAATTATGAGAGAGGAGAAATTGTTTGTGCTGATTGCGGATTGGTTATTACTGAGAAGCTCATCGATATGGGCCCTGAATGGAGAGCCTTCACTCCAGAAGAAAAACAAAAGAGAAGTAGAGTGGGATCACCAATAACTCTAACCGTTCATGATAAGGGCTTGTCAACAGTCATAGACTGGAGAGACAAGGATGCCTTTGGAAAGAAGCTAGAACCTAAACGCAGAATAGAGGTCATTAGATGGAGAAAATGGCAAATTAGAACTAGAGTTCACAGCTCCATTGACAGGAATCTAGCCCAAGCAATGAGCGAACTTGACAGAATAAGCTCACAATTGGGCCTTCCAAAGAGCATTAAAGAGGAAGCTGCTGTCATTTATAGAAAAGCAGTTGAGAAGGGTTTAGTTAGAGGTAGAAGTATTGAAGCAGTAATGGCAGCATCCATATATGCTGCATGTAGAACTCAGGGAATACCTAGAACTCTTGATGAAATAGCCAAGTACACAAGGTCAGGTAGAAAGGATGTGGCCAGATGTTACAGACTATTACTCAGAGAAATTAACATTAAAGTACCGCTAGCAGATCCAGAGGCATTCATACCAAGAATAGCAAGTGACTTAAAGCTAAGCGGATCAGTTCAAAGAAGAGCAGCAGAAATCATTAGAAAAGCAAAAGCCATGGGGATAACTGCTGGTAAAGACCCGGCAGGCTTAGCAGCTGCTGCAATTTACATAGCATCACTACTTGAAAATGAGAGAAGAACACAGAAGGAAATAGCTCATGCAGCAAAGGTCACTGAAGTAACTGTACGCAATAGATATAAAGAGTTAGTTAAAAAGCTCAAGATAGAGCTACCGCCTCAGTAGCACTTTTCTTCTTTGCTTTAGCAAGCTTTAAAGCCACCTTAAGATCCTCAATTTTTAGCTCCTTAACTTCCAAGTACCCAGCCTTCACTGCCTCCGTGAAAAGCTTCTTGCCACTACTAGTTCTAATCAAAACAGTCGACCAACCCTTAGGCGAATCAACACTACCAACAGAAATATCTGCAAGCTCAGCAGTAAAATCACCACACTTCTCACAAGCCTCCCTAGCATAAACCTTCACTTCCTTTACCGGCACACTAAGCAAAATCTCCTTGCCCGATTTAACAGTAAACTTCCCAGCTGCAATTTCAAATCGAGTAATTCTAGATACATCCACACCCCTGCTCGATAAGAACTCTTCTACAAGCTTCTTATAGTAAAAAGTCTCTGAGCAAAACAGTCCAATTGCAAATTTAACCTTAGATCCAAGCTTAGTAGCACCATAATCTGAGAACTGCATTTTTCTCAAAGCCCTTATTTGGCAACCAACACCAACAAATCCTATTCTTTCTAATCCATACTCATATACAGCGGATGCAAGTGCTATGTGATTAGGACTAGAAGTATACTTTGAACCAGCAGCTTTCAAGAGCTCATCTAAGTTAAAAGCCAAGGTAGGTTTAGGTAGCCATGGCTTCTCCTCACTAACACTTGAAACAACTGCACAATCAATTATCTTCGCCTCAAGAGCATAATGAAGTAAAGCAGTAACAGCACCACCATCCTGTGAAACCTCAAGTATCCTCGGATTAGTTGCCCTAGCCACATAAGCTGACTCTACATGACCCAAAGGACCATAACCAGTGCCGCCAAAAAGTTTTTCCTCAACAATCTTCCAGTCAAAAGGAGTCTTGGGGCACTGGTTATAGCAGTATCCGCATAGAACGCATCGGCCAGTAATTGTAGGCACCTCATTCTTAACTGTTAACGCAACAACCGGACATGAAGCTATGCAAGCTCCACAAAGCGAGCACAAATTCTTTCTTATAACTTCACCCACTAGATGACCAAATATCTTGACCCTCACAGCCAATTGAATCACCAGCGCAATTGAATCGATAAGTAAATACTAATAAGAATTACTACCTCCACAACTATAAGTAAAGCTGAAACCTATATTAGAAAGCAAAACACTAGTCAGACCAAATGGGGCATCTAAATGAAAATGAGCTTTGAAGAAGAGATAACCAAGTATATTATGGAGTGGGGAGACTGGATAGACAAACTGAGGCTACTTGCGTTCCTACAAGTTGACTTTCAGAAGGTCAAGTTATATGTAAATAGACTCACAGCACTTCAACTACCGAGTGGAGGATTCCCAAAAAATTGGAACAAAAAATTCAGTGAAGGAATTCTAGAAACAGCATTAGCACTGGAAATACTATCAAAAATAGGAGCTAAGCAACATGAGGCCTCAAGTAGAGCAGCTAGATTTCTAATTCAAAGTCAGCATAAGGATGGCTGCTGGATCGATACACGTAATTGGCAGATCAGCAGAAGAGTAACTCTCGTAACAGCAAAAGTTTCAAAAGCCCTCGCAACATATGGAATAAGAAATAAGAGAGTCATTAAAAAAGCCCTACAATATATTGAGAAAACCCAGAGAGCCGACGGATTCTGGCTAACCTCAAGAGCCGATGAAAAGATAGATCTAGAAGCTTCAAGCGAAGCAATACTATTTCTATTACAGCTAATAGACAGTGAGAATAATAGGAAAATTCAATTAATGGTCGAAAGCGGAATTGATGCATTAAGAAATTGGTTAGTCAGTAAACTAACTGAAGAATGGAGCAAAATACCAAGGGAAGCACTAGCAATTGTTAAAGCACTTGTAGCAAGCGGTTACAATGAAATGGAAATAGTCAAAAAAATTCTGAGAAACTACACAGTTCATGAAAAATGGAAATCCAAAGGTAGAGGAAGAGCAGGCGTGGCTGAAGCAGTCAATTTACTTGAAGTACTTTTAATGTCTAAAGTAATAGATAAGAAATTAGTTGAAGAGAAAATCAAAAATCTAATATCAATTAGAGAGAAGCTTAAAAAAATAATAGAAACAAACATCAATAAAGTAAATAATTATTTCGCAATCACATTTAATGAAATAGGCTTAAGAAGCTCTGATCCAGTAAGAAGGATCTTGCTTGGTTGCTTTACATATGCAATTTTGGATCAATTTTTCTGGGTATCAGATGAATTTAATCCCGAACTCGCCTTTCATAGTATAAGAGATATAATTGGAGATGTAGACAATATTGAAAATTATGCAGACTTCACTAAAGTAAATGAGGCACTCATGAAAATTAAAATTTTACGAGGAATTGCTAAAAGAAGGAAAATTGAAGTAGCGAGGAGCATATCTCTATTTGCTAATTTTATCATTAAGTATGAGCCGTTTAGGAAATTTAGGGATTTCGCCATTAAGTTGAGGGCATACACATTATTCGAAATTCCGCATCAAATTTGCAATAGGGATTCCATTCAAAATTTAGGATTGCTTTTGAGATCTTTTTCTAAAGCTGAAAGCGAGATAGAGCAGCTAGTGAAAGCAGCTCAGCTTGCATTGGAATGCTATCCAGCTGTTGGACCGAAAATAGCATCACTCTTCCTTTTCTATATAATTTGGGTATTCAATTTGTGGCCCGAGGCGAAACCGTACATTAACTGCCCCATAGACTGGAACATTGCAAAACCTTATCTCATGCTTGGGCTAAGTTCATTTAGACTGAAGGAGCTAAGGAAAGATCCAAAAAGAGCTTCTAAAGCAATATATAAACTTGCAAGCGAACTCTTCCCAAACAATCCAGCTAACATAGTTTTTCTATGGATTGTAGGGCGCGAATGGTGCACAAGACCCTATAGGTGTAAAAATTTTGCAGGGAAAAAATGCTGGATATACAATCTATGCAGAGGGGTGAGTAAACATCAGGGAGAGAAGAATATGGAATGAATATCTTAGGAAATTCAGCGCTAGACTTGAAGGGAAAACTCTAGAAAACATAAAGAACATCATTGATATCAAGGAGAGACTAGTAATTAGACATATTCATAGAAGACTTCTAAAATCAGGAATTTCAAAATTGAAGTTCAAGGATAAAATAATTAACATTTTCGCCTACTGCATATTCGATACCTATTACTGGAAACTACGAGCCAAAAAGACAACACCTACAAACGAGCTAAAGCGATTTAGAAAGGCAGTTAAATTGCTTAATGATTATTTGGATGAAGACCTAATGTATTATTCGCTTAAAGATGAATGCAAATACTTAGGTAGGCTTAGTAGAGATGAAGTAGAAAAAATTTTGATGACTCTAAGATTTCTAGCTGAAGCAATAAGTAGAGTTAAGCATAAAGCATTCATTCATATAGCCAGCAAGCTGAGAGAATATGTAATGTTCATGGCTTCTAAGGAGCTTCCAGATAGCCTATTTAAGAGAAAAGCCCATTACTTTGGCCTGTTAGTTTCAAATCGCGTTAACGATATTGATAGTGCAATAGAGGCAATAAGACTATCAATATCATGCCTCCCGAAAGGAGGGCAGTATGTTGCAAACCTATTTCTTTACATAACATTTAAGATAATTAAAATTTGGAAACTTAATGTTAAAAGTATGCTACATTTGCCGCTTGATTGTGGAATCTCGGAAGTGTTCCTTAGCTTAGGATTAGTCGATAGGAGGTTGGAAAATCTCGAGTATCTATCTACTCATTATTTAGTTGCTCAAAAAATCTCCGAAATAATGTTCCCCCATGATCCATCAAGAACGTTTACCCTGAGAGCCGTCGCAGAAAGATGGTGTTATGGTAGAGAATGGAAACTTTGCGAGCAGTGTTGGCTTTGCAATTACTGTCCTCGAGAATATTAGTCATTCACCAAACTTTTTAGCTCTAAGAGAATAATTTAGCAGTAATGGAAGCAGGTTCACACCTTTAATTCTACCTAATCCACCTTTCAATGCGTTTCGTTCACTAAATCCAGCAACATCATCTGGAATAATTGTTGGAGCGAATATCAATACTGGAACAGGATCTCCAACATGATCTCTGATCGATATTGGCGTTGCATGATCAGCCGTTACCGCTATACATATTTCATCAATGTTTACTGAATCAAGTATTCTACCTATCATGCTATCTATTCTCTCAATCATCTTTATCTTCTCATTTATCAAGCCATCATGGCTTGCAGCATCAGTACCCTTAACACTAATAACTACGAAATCATGGAGTTTCAATGCCTTAAGAGCTGCTTCAGCTTTAGCATTCAAGTTAGAGTCTAGTCCACCAGTTGCTCCAGGAACATTTATAACATTAAATCCTAAAGCCTTGCATACGCCCTTAATTAATGGAATTCCAGCTATACATGCAGCCTTCAAACCAAACTTCTCCTCAAAAGATTTAACTTCTGGAAGAACCCCTGCACCTCTACATAGCAAGATGTTTGCCGGTAATTTACCCATGCTTATCCTCTTTAGATTAATTGGATGATTCCTGAGTAAATTGTATATCTTTGACGTAAACTCGTTAATTATTTTAGCAGTTCTAATTGCTGCGGGCTCATTAACTAGTGGCTTAGAACTTTGAATTCTCAAACCAGTTTTCCCGGGATCAGTATTAGTTATTTGGGGGGAGAGGTTTGCTCCCTTAAGCACCAACACTCCTCTGTGCTCAGTTGTATGCTTGAATATTATCTTAATATTTGGCTCAGACTCGATCTCCACTTGATTTATGACTTTCTCAAGTTCATCAGCCTCATCAATGTAACGTCCAGCCCGCCTATCAACCACAACCAAATCATCATTAACAGTTGCAAAATTACATCTTAAAGCTACATCTCCCTTCCCGAGAGCTAAACCTGCACCCAGTGCTTCAAAAGCCCCTCTCCCAGTATAGACCTCATATGGATTATAACCCAGTAGGGCCAAATGTGCAGGAGCACTTCCAGGTGGAATGCCAGGCTCAATTACATCCATTATCCCAGTTATGCCTTTGCTGGCAAGATAGTCCATGTTTGGAGTACTTGCAACTTCTAGTGGAGTCCTATTCTTTAATTCTCTAATTTGCCTATCAGCCATTCCATCTCCTATAATCAAAACCACTTTAAGGGGATGTGAAGGCATAATTTTACCTCTTGACTTGCTCTAGAAAATCGCTCAGGATATCCTCAAGATCTGGCTTGCCGATCTCTTTGAGCTCGAAAGTCACTTTAACTACAGGCTTATTTATTTTTATGAAACGCGTTAAATCTGTTGGTGTCGCCATAACTACTGCATCGCATGTTGCATTCCTAATAGTATCTTCAAGCTCCCTCAATTGCTCAGGACTATAACCAAGTGCTGGAACAGCCATGCACCCTCTTTCCTCCACAACCTTTTTGATAGACCCAACAGCACATGAACGCGGTGATACTATTTCTGCTGCTCCATATTTCATAGCAGCAACGTATCCAGCTCCGAATGTTAAATCTCCATGAAGTAATGTTGGACCATCCTCTATCACTAGCACTTTCCTTCCCTTTATTAGACTTGGATTATCGACGTATACCTCTGATGAAGCTTTAATAATTATGGCTTTCGAATTTACTTTTCTAACATTTCTAATTACTTTCTCAACATTCTCTGGTTTGGCAGTGTTTACCTTATTGACGACTATTACATCTGCCATTCTAACATTGACTTCTCCGGGGAAATACTTTAGTTCGTGCCCTGGCCTCATTGGATCAACAACAGTTATTAGCAGGTTAGGTTTAAAGAAGGGATAATCGTTATTACCACCATCCCATAATATGACATCAGCTTCCTTTTCAGCTTCCCTCAGTATTTTCTCATAGTCAACTCCAGCATAAACTATTAAGCCGAGGTTCAAATGAGGTTCATATTCCTCCTTCTCTTCAATAGTACATTCATATTTTTCGAGATCCTCTATTTTCTCGAATCTTTGACATATCTGCTTCCTTAAATCCCCGTAGGGCATGGGATGCCTGACTACCACAACTCTAATGTTCATGTCTTTGAGAATTTTGGCAACTCTTCTACTAACCGTGCTTTTACCAGCACCAGTTCTCGCAGCACAAACAGCTATTACAGGAACTTTTGATTCAAGCATCGTATCTTTGGGGCCTAGAAGCTTGAAACTAGCTCCACTAGCCAAGGCAATGGAAGCTCTATGCATAACATATTCATGTGATACATCACTATATGAAAACACAACTTCATCAACATTAAACTTTTTGATTAATTCAGGCAACTGGCTCTCTGGAAAGATTGGTATTCCATTTGGGTACCTTGAACCTGCAAGTTCAGGTGGATAAACTCTATTTTCTATTCCGGGAATTTGGGTTGCAGTGAAAGCCACTACCTCATACTCTGGATTATCCCTAAAGTAAACATTGAAGTTGTGAAAATCTCTTCCAGCTGCTCCAAGTATTATGACTCGTTTAACCATTTTGCTCACCGTGAACATTTTATAAAGACTGGAAGATTAAAGATTAACCACTAGCCAACCGAATCCAGCTTCTTCAGCCACTTCATGATCATTTCATCTACAGGAGGATGTTTACGCCTCCTCTTTACTCTAGAAATAAAATATCCCCCTACACTCCGTATAGCTCTAATAGCTAATTCATCGGCTTCACCAATACAGAATTTATCCCATCCAGTATAATGCTTAAACAATTTGGGATCAGTCCATGCTATATCAAAGGAATCAAGCTCATTAGGGTTAATGCATACAGCTACACTATTGAGATCCCTATGCAAACTCAATGGACAAGTAAATAGCTGCTGTAGATCATGCTCATTATCTACCCTCAAGCGGGAAGCTGAGAACTTTAGTCTAACATTCCTTATTTTATCATTCAACCTTTCTATAGTATACTGAACAATTGCATAGGCTATGTCTAAAGGACTATACTTTCTCCTTAATTCGGGCGAAATGGCCTCATGATGCAAATGTACATGTGCAGCCTTACCGCTCCACTTAACTATAATTGACTTGGAAATTCCATGAGACTCCAAAAATGATATCAATTCCCTGCACACCTCAATTGTAGCTCGCCATTTACTTCTCTCATTATCAATATCCCATGTGGGCGTACATGCAATTATGTTATCTAGATCTTCAACACTAGACCTACTATTAAGCTCATGATAAATATTTGCTGTAGCATAGATCGTTCTCGGCTTCAAGTGATTTAGCATACTGAATAGCATTGTTAAATCCTCTAGTGAAGTTAAAGCTAATGGTTTACCCTTAATATACCTAACAAGAATTCGATGCCCCTTTGAATCAAGTTTGGAGCAATGGAGACCAATCCAGCGAATACCATATTTTTCTTCTCCGGACACAAATGTGCAACACCACTTTGTAATTTCGTGCTTCACAATATCCCTCGAATAGTGCTCCCGAATGCAATTATAGTCTTGCCGATTCATTCCAATTTAAATTCTTAAAAGGTAAGAGGTAGTTAAATTCGTTGGTGACCGCGTTGTCTAGTAAGAGAAGAAAAGTTCCATTTAGAGTTAAAATGGCTGATGGAAGTATAGAAACAATTTATGCTTACTCTGAAGCCCAAGCACTCTTCTTTGCATCTAAGGCCGGGAAAAAACCAATTAAAGTTGTCGGCATTCTCGGGGAAGAGAGAGCTGAAGAGAAAGCGAAGGAAGAAATAAAGGCTGTAGGTGAAGAGCTTTTAGGTAAATTGCTGGAGGAGCTTGAGAGAGCTTTAAAGGAAAAAAGGTATTTAGATGCAATTAGGTGGCAAATTGAGATACATAAGGCTATTGCAGAGGGAAGAATTGCATGGAGCAATAAACTTGAAACGAAATACGGCATGTTTAAGTACATTTAGAACCAAAATAATTACCCTCCTATTAATAATACTAATATTAAACAGAGCTTGCGCAATTAACAGTGCTAAAAGCCAAACAAGCATCAATAATGAAAAAGTTGAAGGCATAAATGCCAGACCAGGAATATTCACAGTTTATGCTGACACTAGAACTAGTAAGCTTATAAACGTAACATATAGTTCATTACATGAATATACATATGAACCGTTAATTAAAGTAACCGTTAAAGTGGATAACGAAATATGGTGGGGAATATTTTCTCTTACTACTAGAGTCCAAGTTGTAGGTAATATAAGAGGGTGGAGATGGCTGCCAACTTGGCTGCCATGCAATTTAAATAATAAAAGCCAAATTGAGATATACAGCTCTACCTTTAACATCACATTTCTCAATAACTACACATTGGCTTATAATGGCACCATAGTCATGAAGTATGATGCCTTTTCAGGAGTGCTATTGGAAGGAGTGCTCATAATAAATAGTGCAAAGTACTTCGTTAAACTTAGGCATACGAACATGAAAATGAGAACTAAACTATTTAGGAAAATATATCCCGATTGGATGAGTCTAACAAGGACACTTCTAACCCTAGAAAAGCAGTATGAATCCATAATTAGGGTTTACCCGATTGGTAAAAGCTGTTTAGAAAGAGAAATTTGGGCCTGCGAATTTCCAGCTAAAATACGTGAAGAAGGGGTTGTGGTTTTAGATGGAGGAATGCATGGAAGTGAACTTATTGGAGTTGCCGCAGCATTACACGTGATATTGAAGGTAATAGAGCATTATGATGAAATAAGTGAACTGAATTACCTAACGTTAATAGTAATTCCAATGCTAAACCCGGATGGAGTTGAAGCCTCAAAAATCTTGCCTGCAAAACCATTCATAATGCTAAAAAATGCTAGATGCAATGCACGCGGTGTTGATTTGAATAGAAACTTCAATTGGAACTGGAAGGAAGGTGGAGCAGAAAAATTTGAAAGCCCCGTTTTCAGAGGGGTAAGCTCTGAAACCGAACCAGAAGTACAAGCCTTGCTTAAATTATTCAATAGTAGACGAGTTCTGTTCTACATAAACTTACACTCTGGAATAAAAGCCGTTCTAATTCCAGGTTATGAAATAAATCCATATAGAGATTTATATCTAAAAGAAATTGCTTATGGTATCTCGAGAATTTACGGCTACAGCATTATGAAAGGAGCAGTATATGGTGGAGCAGCAAATTGGATTGTTTTCAAGTATGGGACGCTATCAATAATCATTGAACTTTACGGTAATAGGTCAATGATGCATATCGACTGGTTTTACTTCTATAATCCAAGTAGCAAAGAGGAGATTGAGAAAATTTGTAATCTAACATATAAGGCATTGAGATATGTGCTTGCTAGGTCAAGGGATTGGATCCATGAAATTAGGCGAACTAGTAAAAGTAAAGTTCACGTAAGTACTCAGATTCCACTGGTACTGATTTTGCTGCTCACTATTGTAATCTCTTTAACAGCAACTGCTGTTTTAAGGAGGAGGAGTAAAGGAACTCTCAATCTTTGAATTCTCATGAGGGGCCCTCTAACTCCTTAATTCTTTCGGCTTCCAATATTTTCCTCGTCACCTTCATAGGTAGAGCTATGTCCTCCTTTCTTAGCTCAACAGGGCCAATTATGACCATACCCACACCATCAACTATATCTATTTCATGCATTCTCAGATCATGCGGAGTTTGCCTCATTTTCTCAATTAAAATGTATCTCCTCAAACGCCCTCCCCTAATAAATCTCCTAAACCTGATGATACCATCACCTATGTGCTCCGTCCCCCATCCAAATGCTTGCGAAGTTGTTACAGCGTACTGTGAAGTAGCCATTATGGTGAAATCCCACTTGGATAAAACCTTCTTTATGAAGTAACTGTACTTCCTAGCCATTGCAGGTTTATCTAGCCAAAAGGCTGAAAGAGAATCTATAACGAGCCTTGCTCTCCCATAACCTAAGTGCCTCTTAGCCTCAATAACTTTACTTACCAACTCCTCTATATCAAGAGTTTTTAGGCTCCACTGATCTTTAGTTGACATTAATGCATCAATTATGATTAGATTTCCATTTGAAATTGCAGATTTAAAGTCCATTTTAAATTGCGCAGCCTGCCTTATTATAGACTCCCTGCTTTCCTCAGTAGTCACGTAAATGCATTTATCACCTTCCTGGACACCCTGCCACATAAAATGTAGACAAAGAATAGTTTTACCAGTTCCAGGCTCACCGGTCACAGCCACAAAAAAGCCTCTAGGAATACCTCCAGCAAGCATTTTATCTAGTTCAGGTACACCAGTTGACAGTCTCTCAATTTCAATGGTCATTTATCCACCTATAAGTAGTGAGCAATTCCAAATTAATAAGCTTATACTAGCTTAAACCATAACTAGATGAAAACATAAAGCGTAAGGCCAATTAATCCGCCACAAACTGTGGATATAAGATTAACAACATGGTTATCTATAAATGAAAAACCTCTAACTAGTCTCGCTCTCTCACCACATCTATGAACTTCTTCCTCAGTAAAGCAACTGCATTTATCACACCAATATTGTGCTTGGATTGTAGCACCTAAAAAGCTATCTATTGTCGACCCCATGAAACCAGATATAAGTGAAAGCGATAGTATTTTGAATGGAGATAGTTCAGGTTCAACACCCAGTAAAATTGCTATGAAACCAATGACGAGAGAAGCGAGTATAATGGCGAGCTCCCCATATGGTGAAATAGCACCAGAAGTTCCGGGAGGTACTTTTCTTCTCAAGTTCACTATTAATCTCGGCTTACCTGGATAAAGTAATCCTAATTCAGTAGCTAAAGTATCAGCGGCCGCAGTGGAAACTGCTCCAAGAAAACCTCCGAAAAACATGCCTCCCTTAAACAAGCCCTCAGCAACAGCGAAAAGTGCAGCAACCATACCATTACCGAGCACATTTTTCCAAGCCCTAGCACCACCTTTAGCTTCGGCGGCACCGAGGAAAAGCTTCAAATGATATTTATACTTGGTTGCAACTCCAGCCAGTACGTAGAAGCAAGATATTATCACTAGCCACTTCCAACCGCCAAAAAGGGCTATGAGCAAGCCTATGACTAGGGCAGCAGTAATACCAGTGCTATCAACTAGCTTTAATTTCACTGAGAGAATAATTAAGACCAATATTATGGATAGTGAAAGAAGTAGTTCCAATAACTGTGCATGCATAAACTACTACCTTCCTCAACTTTTCTGAACTATAACTACTAGGTGCGGGGATTTTAGTTTAACGGATTAAATGAATTGATGAATAAGCAGAATTGCATTTAAGTTTTCTAGGTAAACTTAAATGGGGATAATTATGAGAATTCCTACAGCATTATCAATTGCTGGTTCGGATTCAGGTGGTGGGGCAGGTATTCAAGCGGACTTAAAGACTTTTGCTGCATTCAATGTTCATGGCACAACAGCAATAACAGCTATAACAGCCCAAAATACTACTGGAATTTTAGGAGTACATGTTTTGCCAGCAGAATTTGTCGGTATGCAAATAGATGCAGTAGCCTCCGATATAGGAGTTGATGCAGCCAAAACGGGAATGTTATATACTAAGGAGATCGTACATGTAGTTTCCCAAAAAATCGATGAATATAACTTAAAAGTTGTAGTTGATCCAGTAATGATAGCTAAAACAGGTTATAAACTGTTATTGGAGGAGGCAATTGAAGCATTAAAGCGAGAGCTTATAAGTAAAGCATTAGTGGTGACACCCAATATTCCTGAATCAGAAGTTATAGTTGGATTCAAAATAAAGAGCATTGAAGATATGAAAAAGGCAGCCGAAGATCTATCTAAATTGGGAGCTGAAGCAGTTGTTATAAAGGGAGGACACCTGATAAAAGATAAAGCAGTAACGGATATTCTCTACTACAAAAAAAGATTTTATGAGCTGAAAAAGAGCTATGTACAGAGTAAATGCACGCACGGAACAGGATGCACATTTTCAGCTGCAATAACGGCATTAATTGCAAAGGGGAAAAACATACTTGAAGCAGTTATAGAGGCTAGCAAGTTTATCAGCAAAGCAATAAAATTTGGAATCGAAATTGGAAGGGGATATGGATCAGTTAATCCAATGGTCGAGCTTTACAAGAAAGCATCTAAATTTGATGTCTGGAGCAGAGTCCATGAAGCAGTAAGGATTATTGAAGCAAACAAAGCAGTAATCCACTTAATACCCGAAGTAAGAATGAACATAGGAGAAGCAATAGAGTATCCGGAGAATTTAAACGATATATGTGCAATCGAGGGAAGGATTACAGTAGTTAATGGAAAACCGAGAGCAAGCGGATGCCCAAAGTTTGGCGCCTCAAGCCACATAGCTAGAATTATTTTAACAGCAATGAAATTCCATGAAAACATCAGGGCCGCTGCAAATATAAGGTACTCAAATGAAATACTGCAAGCATGTAAGAGGCTAGGCTTTAAAGTTGCATTTATTGACAGGAGGATAGAACCTAAGGACGCGCGAGAGATTGAGGGGGCAAGCTTGCCATGGATCATTGAAAGAGCAATGACATCGTCGGGTGAAGTGCCAGATGCAATATATGATTTAGGGGATATAGGAAAAGAGCCCATGATTAGAATTCTTGGTGAAAATGCAATTGATGTAGCGAATAAAATAGTAAGAATTGCCAATGAATTAAACATAAAAAAGTAAATAAACTAGGGGACACTTATCTCGGCAATTTAAGCCAATCGAATAGTAGGAACATAAGTCTTCCAATCATTAGGTTGTATCTCGTCAATGCTGTTTGCGCAAATGAATAGCCGAATGCTAGCATCATGAACCATCTTCCAATATCCGCAATTCTTTTGCCAGCACCAGCATGCAGTGTTGGGAAGGTAAATATGAAGTAGTATAATGTCGTAGCTACTGACACTAAAAAGACGATGTTTCCAAGTGTAGCCCATGGATCAGGTGAGGAAATTACTATTGAAGCTGTCTCTGATACTTGCCCAAGGAAATCCGCATCAATAGCCCTCGTAAATGATGCCGCTATACCTACACCAACAACAATCGCAATTCCATATCTATATAGCCAGTAAAGAGTTCTGTGATATCTAAAGTACATTAAGAAACCTAGTATTACTGGTATTATGTAGATAACTTCACCTTTCATTAAATAATCAATACCGTACTTTTTAATTGAGCTTAGAGCAATTGCAAAGCTATATCCTACAGCTGCACCTACATAGGTGTGCTCTGCAAACTTGAAAGCAGGATTATCACGATAGGCAAACGAATAGATAAATATTGTTAGTAATGCAGCAACCCAGATTCCAATTTCAGTCCAAATATCGGCCATATCTATCTCTCCCTCCTAGCCCTAATTATGAAGTAGGCAATGTTTGCGATTATGATGAATGTGATTAGCATTATGTGGGCGGAGCTGAAAGCATCAAGTTTCTTTATTCCCTCACCAGGTTTCTTGATTAAGAACTCGTATTCGCCAGCTCTAGCTGCATCAGTTAGAGCTTTGCAGTAGCGCGGATAGTAGGGCTCCATTGTTGGGAGCATCATTGCAAGTACACAGCACAAGTAAGTCACTCCGTAGGCAGAAGCCCACTGCCTAGCCCAACCCTGCGAAACGTCTCCGGATGGCGTTACAGTAATTACCATTGCAAAATCAGTTGCCTTATTCACACCCTTCATCATTGGTATCTGGTCTAAGGGAGTTTGGTGATAATCTCTTGGAACCTGTGCCCTTAAGTTCTCTGCTATTGCCTTCATGGCAGTTTCTCCACCAGGAATATATCCTAGAAATACGTAGTCTTCACCATATTTCTTACCGTAAGCCTCAGGATTCACTTTCTTAATTAATGATTCATAGCAAATTGGACCGTCAGTGTAAGTCGTCATAAAAACTACTTTCACATTTCTCATGAATAGATCATGAGCGGTTGCTACAGCAAATGGTTCCAGTGCTGGCAGTGAACCAACACCATAATCAATGCTAAATAGCACATAAGCTCCATCAGGTAGTTTTTCAACATACTCATGCCACTCCCTAACTCTAGGGCTTACTGGGACTGGTAGTCCGAGAGGTCTAATAAGTGGAACGATTAGGCATATCAGCAATATGGTGTATATTACTTCTCTTGGCATCGCTTCAATCCATTCAAGTACTGATCTACGAGCCCCCATTTTACTCCCTCCTACCTAAGTATCCAGTTTCCATACCCATTAGAGTTCGTATACCCAGCAGTATTGCGCCAAGCGCTCCTCCAATTAAAATTCCTCTATACGATGACCTAACAATGTAATTATTAATCCATGTAGCCATGTCAACAAATATTGGAGCCATCGCTTGGAAAATTGGTGCTCTATAAAGCAGCGTTATAAAGCCGACCACTAACAAAGCAGCTGCTTCAAGAGAGCGTGCTCTAAATGCTCTAAAGCATGCTGACGTTATGTAAAATGCTAGGGATGAATACATTGTTCCTGAGAGAGCTGCTAAAACGTAGGTCGTGATCCATTCATATTGAGGGTTCATTAAGGTTGAGAGCTCCGGATAGCCTAATACACATATAACCATCGTTATGTATGCCACTATCAATAGCCATAGACTATAGTACCATTGCCCTGGAACTCTTCTTGTAACTCTTCTGACATGAACTAAGGTGATGTTTACTAATCCGAAACCAATGGTGAAGGCAGCAAGTAGATTTGCCCAATTAGTGAAAACAGTACCTAATGTTTGCAGAGCAAACTGGTATGGTTCAACAGGTTTTTCTGGCACTAAGAAGAACTGTGCTATTATAACGAGTCCCATTATAAATGTTAATACAATTGGAATTTGCCTTCTATATGCAAGAGCCACACATCACACCTCCTAAAGTTTGAGCAGATCAGTTACCACGGTTAGGCCTCCACTTGTTAACAGTGAACCTATAACTCCAAGGATTATTGCAACTATTTTCCCTAGATCTTGAACGAATAGACTTCCGACTTGACTTGGCTCCTTCGTGAGGTAGGCACCAGCAGCATAGCATTCCTCTCCAATTAATACGTAGTCGCATACTATTGCGAAGAATGGAATCTGATATAATCTTGCAGTTCCAGCAATTTGTACTGCACCAACTCTAAAGAATGTCTCCGCGAAAATTAATGATTCAGCATAGAATGGACCTACCATTATATTTGCCGCAGGCCTCTCTCTTTCAGCTATACCTTGAACTGCCGCTGCATATGCGAATTGTTCATTGGACAAATATCTGATGGCTTCCTCAGGCTTAGCTTCTTCAGGCCTACCCTCAGCCAGGAAAGCCTGCTTATATATTTCGTGGGCTAGCGGCAGAACTTGGGTACCATAAACCGAATATATCACTGGAACTCTATATCGTGCACACAGCCTCGCTACTTCACCGAAAACTGCTAATCCTGCAACTGTTAGTGGAGCCCATGCTCCGGTTAAGTCGTTTAATCCAGAAGTAAAGTGCACTGGTCTTCCCATTTCTGCAGCTCGACCAACCGCCTCTTCCAGAGCATCTAAACCGGCAATTCTCCTGAACTGAACTTGCCAGCCTCTCTTTACTCGATCAATTGCTATCACCACAAGTACCCACATTAGTATTAGTGCTATAAGATCAACAACGCGTCCAGGTACTATCATTGTCCTTCCATCTCCCATACTACTTAATTAAAGGCATCATTAGCTATGAATATCTTTGAGAATTGAAACTTATATAACCTTTGCTCTAATCGTTTACAGTTAAGTAGTATTTAAGTTGAAATATGTAAAGAGATGAAGCAACTGTTTAAGAAAATAGAATAAAATCTTTAAAATGAAAAGTGCAATAGTTATTGAGGATGATTGGGCTCGAAAGGGCTGACCTTTTATGGGGATGATTGACCCGCGCAGGACTGACTCAATTCATCGAAAAACTTAAATAGATGTGGCAAGGATTGGAAAACAAAACTTGGGAGCGATAATGGTGGGTAGAGCAAAAAGGAAGAGAAAACCTACGCGGAAAGCAATTAAGAAACCAAAGATTACCGAGCAAACATACAAACAAAAAATTGTTAGAAGTGTGGCAGTCTCAGGTGAACTTAAACAGGAAATAAAATCCGAAATAAAGAAAATGCGATATATAACACCCTATATACTGGCCTTAAGATTTAATATAAGATTAAGCATTGCAAAGAACCTACTCAACACATTATCCAATGAAGGCGTAATTGAATTAATTGCCCATAATAAGCGGGCACCACTTTATGCACCTATAAAATAGGAATAGAGCCGCTATAATGAAGGATATTTAAATGGCATGGAAAGGCTTAATTTTTGCAATTCACACTTTAATAGAAGGTGATGTTATATTGTGTTACGCATCTACAATACTTTAACCAAAGAAATTGAGCAATTTAAACCGCTAAATCCGGGAATTGTCAAAATATATGTTTGTGGCCCAACAGTCTATGACAAAACACATATAGGACATGTAAGAACCTATGTTGCTTTTGACGTAGTAAGGAGATACTTAGAATTTAAAGGATATAGTGTTTTTTACATAGTAAACATAACAGATATAGATGATAAAATTATCAGGAAATCCAGAGAAACAGGGAAAAACTGGAACGAAATAGCTGACGAATATATAGAGGACTTCTTCAAATCAACAGATGCACTGAACATAAAAAGAGCACACATATACCCAAGGGTAACGCATCACATTAATGACATAATAAAGTTCATAGAAAAGCTAATTGATAAGGGATACGCGTATGAAGCTAATGGAAACGTATATTTTGATATTGATGCATTTGAAGATTATGGCAAGCTATCTAACATAAGCAAGGAAAAACTGAAACCTCAAGAGGAAGGAGAAGGAAAAAGAAATCCATATGACTTCGCATTGTGGAAAAAAGCTAAGCCAGGAGAACCATATTGGAATAGTCCCTGGGGTCCAGGTAGACCTGGATGGCACATAGAATGCTCAGTCATGTCATCCAAATATTTAGGGCAACAATTCGATATTCATGGAGGAGGTCAAGACCTAATATTTCCGCATCATGAAAACGAAATAGCTCAAAGCGAAGCATGCTTTGGCGTGAAACCGTGGGTTAAGTATTGGATGCATACTGGAATGCTAATTATGGGGAAAGAGAAAATGTCGAAATCCATTGGGAATATAGTCACAGTTGAGGAACTGCTTAGGCATTATAATCCCATGGAACTGAGGTATTTCTTGATAAGCACACATTATAGGAGTCAACTGGCATATAATGAAGAAGCACTTAAACATGCTAAATCAGCCTACAGCAGAATTGCAAATGTTATTAAAAAATTGAAAAAACTGGCTCAAGAAGTAAGAGCATACAGTTTAGAAAGTGAGGAGCTTAAATTAGTCAGAAATATTATCAAATTAAGAGACGATTTCATTAAGGCAATGGATGATGACTTTAATACTCCAAAAGCATTATCTATAATTCATAAATTAGCATCAATTGCCAATAAGAAAATAATTCCATCATCAAATGCAGTAGCAGCTGTAATGGCAATGCAAGTATTTAGAGAGGCAAACGAGGTACTTGGATTATTTGAAGAGCTATTCATCGAGGAAAGAGGAAGAGAGGAAGAGCTAATAAATTCATTAGTAGAACTAGCTCTAGCTATAAGGCAGAGGCATAGAGCTATGAAGAATTGGGAAATTGCAGATTGGATAGCAAGTGAACTAAGAAAACTGGGTATAGAGCTATCTGATTCAAAGGATAAAACAACATGGTGGTTCAAATATTAGCTGAATAACAGAACCACTATTCTCTACTCATCATTACCTTTTCATCAACGTATACATCAGCACCAGCAAGTAATGCGAGCACAATTGCACTACTTGGAACCATAACTTTCCTAACGGAACGACCATTAATATTTATTTTAACGCTGGCACAGTAAACATAGCCGACACCATGCTTAATAACATCATCTATAACAACTTCCTCTATAGAGCTTCTCAATACTGATTCAATAGCCGGAATTTCAGCCAAAACTAATGCAAGTATCATTCTTGGATCAGTCGTTATATCAACACCATTAGCTAGCCTCTCTATGGCTATAGCAGCATCTATCGGTATTGAACTCATATCAAAGTACTCACCATTTTCCAATTTACATCTTAAAATTGGTAGTGGATAATTTGGGTTGATTAAAACCTTATAGCCGACAACTCTAACTTTACTCATCTTTTCCCTCAGCACTACTCTTATGCACAAAATCTTATTTAAATGTGCTTGAAGACATAGCTTCATAGACAGATGCAAGCAATAGCGGTAAAAGTATGGTTGCATCACCGTAAACAGTAACATACCTAGCTTCCGGCTTAACCTTCCCCCAGCTTATAGCCTCCTTAATCCTTGCACCACTTAAACTTCCATCATACTCCACTGCCGTGGTGATGTATACTGCATAGTCCAATCCCCCCTTAAACTGATTCCACCAGATCGTATGATGCTTGGAGATGCCGCCGCCGATAATCAAAGCCCCACTTTTCTTAGAGTCAAAAACTATGTTGGATAATTCCTTCATATCATGGAGCAAGTTTAATTTAAACTTCTTGGTCTGAGAGAACATGAAAAGGTGCGTTCCAAATGCTGAATCCAAAATTCCTGGAACATAAATTGGCACATTTCTAAGAGAAGCCTGCCTTATAAATGAGTTCTCATCTCGAATTCGCTTACCTAGCTCGGCTAAGAGCTCCCTACAACTCCATTCATCTTTGACTGAGGAAACTTCATCAAGAAACTTCCAAACTATAGATTCTATTAGCGGCCCATAGCTATTTAGCGGAATAAATAAATTGCCAAGCCTATGAATACCTAACTTGCTCAGCATAACATCATCAGCATCGAAACTACCATGAAAATATTTACCTCCATAGCTTCTCGCTATATCATGATCTATGGCTCCACCAGTAGTGATTATGACATCAACAAATCCCCTAGAAACTAAGTCCGAAATTACTCCTCTCAAGCCTGTTGCAATAAGATTTCCAGTAAATGAGAGAAAAACTGTGCAATCTCTATCAGAAAACATGTCAATTAAAATTTCATGTGCAAGGTAAAGTAGCTTAGCAGTAAAACCACCGATTTTCTTATAAATACTCATTAAGGATAATGCAGACATTTTAGCGGATAATTTAGCATCTACAACCTCAACTCTCAGTAGGTCTTCAGGGCTTAACTTCATCAATAAACCCCTTCTAGTTTAATGGTTGACCCCTACAATAAACTTTGCCCATTACTCTTCTAATGAAATTCTTGCAGGTAAAACATATTAGAAAAGGCGTAGTCTTTCCAGTTACCGGGCATTCAACAACTTCTCTTCTCATTCTCGAAATCATTTTCCTTCCTACCGCTCTCCTTATCTCCTCAACAACTTCTCTTGGAACTCTCATAGACCTATTTACTTGTCTGACCTCAACAATATACCTATGCTCGCTCATGTGATCACCATTGCAATTAACGCTCTGATATTAGAACCAATATAAAGCTTTGCTGAGGGAATACTTTAAGTACTTTTTCAGCCACTCTAGACTAGAGGGATCTCTAACGAGACGACTTACACCAATAGATGTAGCATCAAAGGACTATAATGCATCCAAGAGATATGCCATACACTTATACGTAGAAAGTATCGGGATAGCACTCGAAGCAGCCAAAAGAGCTAGGGAAAAGTATCACTTAAGCGAGCATGAGTACAAGGTCGTATTTGAAAAACTATTGGAAAAAGTCCTAGGACCATTAAAGTACCTAATTCACGAATTTGAATACCTACCGGAAGATGTAAAAAACCTATTTAGAAACGCTGAGGAAAAAGAACTTGAGGAGAAAATTGCTAAATTAGTCTCGAAGAGAATCGAAAAAATAATTAAGGAAGCTGAAAAATTTGGAGAAACATAATAATGTGAAAATAGAAATGGAGAAGCTAATAGAGGAAATACGTAAATGCAAAAAGTGCAACTTATGGATTCACAGGAAAAACCCCGTTCCAGGAGAAGGAAATCTAAAAGCTGAAATAATGTTTATTGGAGAAGCACCTGGAAAAAGCGAAGACGAGCAAGGAAGACCATTTGTTGGTGCAGCAGGAAAATTGCTGACTAAGCTTATCCAAGAAATATTAGGGTTGAAGCGAAGCGATGTCTATATAGCAAATGTACTTAAATGCAGACCGCCAAACAATAGAGAGCCACTTCCAGAGGAAATAGAGAAATGTACTCCATTTCTCGATAAGCAAATACAGCTGATTAAACCTAAAGTAATTGTAACGCTGGGCAGATATTCCACAATCTACATACTTAGAAAGCTTGGAATAAACGTGACTAGTATAATGAAAGTGAGAGGCCGAGTTTATACTGGATCGATCCTAGGAGTGAAAATAAGCATATTACCAACACTTCATCCAGCAGCTGCACTATATAATCCAAGAAATAAAGTTCTAATAGAAGAAGACTTCAAATTGCTCAACAAGCTTATTAAGGGAGAACTTAAACAGACAGGGTTGTTGAGATTCATTAAGTAAGTGGAAGGATTAATTTACCAAAACGCCACTTTAATTAAGGGAGCACTTGAAGAGTAAGGAGCCAATTGGAGTAAAAGACTTATTGACCATTGCATTTCTCATACTATCAGTTCTAACGATAATACACGTGAAGTATAGAGCTTACATCAATTACTTGAGTGAAATAGTAATCCTCACGCTGAAAGAAGTAATTAAAATAGCTATACCAATACTACTAGCACTATTAGCATGCAGCCTAACAATAATTAAAATAAAGCTAAAGAAAGGAACGATAATACTAGGCTTTAGCAGATTAATTCCAGTATTCATCGACCTATCACGTGCAAAGCACATCGTAATTTTCGGAATGACAGGAAGCGGTAAAACAGAAACCGCCAAGAGAATTGCATATTCATCAAGAAAAGACAAGCTAATAATCGACTGGTCAGGTGAATATGAATACGGAGTAATTGCCACACCCAAAGAGCTAAGCCTAAATCTAAATACATATGAAATTCTAGATGCACTTACAAGCGCATTCCAATTAACAATACCCCAACAGTCAGTTTTACTTGAAGCGCTAGGTGAAGCAACGAATCTTAAAGTCCTAATAGATAAGCTGAAGAAAATGAAAGTGAAGAGTGAGACTGAAAAGGAAATTAGAAATGCATTGCTTAGAAGACTGCTCCCATTAGAAAAACTAAACTTATTCCATGGAAAGCTAGACTTAAGTGAAATCAACACGCTCGACCTATCAGAGCTAACCTATGAAGCTAAGAAGCTAGTAGTCAACCTAGTACTAAGAATGTTCTATAATTCTCCAAAGCCCGGAATCCTAGTAATTGAAGAAGCACAAAACATAATTCCCAGAAATCCTATTGGAAAAACGCCAAGCTCAGCTGAGCTCATAATAAATGAGTTGAGGAAGAGGGGAGTATGCGTAATACTGGTTGCTCAGACACCAAGCCAAATATCAATGGCCTTTAGGAATGCCGACTACATAATAATCCACAGATTACAACTAACACCAAAGGAAGCACAGATCCTCGGATTATCAAACGAGGAAATAGAGAAAATAGCAAGACTCAACACAGGAGAATGCCTGTTAATTAGAAGGGGAGATAAAAAATGGGTTAGAGTACTATTAAGCAGGAAAAGCATAGGAAAACGCCTTAAAGACATGTATGGAGAGAAAAACAACGAAGATAATTCTGTGATCGCAGCTTACATTGATAAAGAAAATAATGAGCAAAAACAAACTGAGGAAGTTAATACTCATTTTGAAAACAAAATCTCAAGTCAATATGACGATTTAATAGGCGATATCATTGAAGATCTATCAGAAGTCCTCAGATGGAGGAGAGGCATCAATTCCAGAATAGAGAGGATAGAGGAAATAATAAGCAAGCTAGTTCAAGACATAAAGGACATCTATGATACGATGGATAGAGTCAAAAAGGTAGAACCCATATTAAACCCAGCATCCCTAGCCGACTTCATAACTCGAACCAATGAGAAGCTAACTCAACTGTCAACAGCCATCGCGGTATTGAGAAGAAACAACTCGGAAATAACAAGAAAACTGGAGAAAATGAACAGTAACCAAGTAAATGCATCCATCATGGAGAGCTTAGTAAATGTCAATAAAAGAGTTAATACTCTAGAGAGCAAATTGAAAAGACAAATAGAGTTAATAAGTAAGTTAGAGGAAAAAATTGGAACTCTCCATATTAAGCTCGCGGATTTTGAAAAGTGGGTAAAGGAGGCATTGAACACTATTGCTCAACAACCATGAAATGCTAAAATACTTTCCATATCCAAATCTCCGAAGTGGGCAATTAAGCGTCATAAGAGCAGTAATTGATTCAATAATCAACGGTGACAGGCTAATAGTCAGAGCACCAGCGGGATTTGGAAAAACAGTATGCGTTCTATCTGGAGCACTTAAAGCAATGGAAGAAACCAATAGAAAACTGTTATGGATGTGCAGAACTCATAGAGAAGCAGAGAGAGTAATACATGAGCTCAAAAAAATAGGTAAGAAACATTCATGGATCATTGGCACGAGCATAAAAGCTAGATCTGAAATGTGCCCATTACCAATGGAAGACGAACTGAGAAAGGACATTGATGCATTTTCAATTATGTGCTCTGAGCTTAGGAAGGAAAATAAGTGCCCATACTACAGTAAGGGGAAACGATTAAAGATTAAATTACCCGACATAACATCAGCTAACGAGATATTTAGTCTAAGCATTAAATTCGGAGTCTGTCCCTATGAAATCGCGAAAACTAGAATTAGGGATGCGCATATCGTAGCATTAAATTACATGTATATTCTGAATCCATTCATATTTGATAAAATGGAAATCAGGAATAACCAATACATACTCGTAATCGATGAAGCACACAACCTACCAGAGATAGCAGTAAGCATTATGAGCGATAAGCTAACGGCTTCAAGTATAGAGCAAGCATTTATGGAAGCAAAGAGATACAATGTAGAGACAGCAGTTAATGTCAGCAGAAAGCTAATGAAAATTATACGCAATACTGGAAAGGAGAAACTCCTTGATAAGGAAGAGCTAATAAGCATAATTGAAGACACCACTGGCATAAGCATTCGGAGAGTAGCAGATGAACTAATAAGTGAAGGCCTAAATATAAGAAGAAAACTTGCAAAAAGAGGTAGGATACCAAGATCCTACGTACATCGATTAGGTAAATTCATTAAACTACTCGAATTATCCAAGAATAAGAGATACTACGCACTAATACTTCGCGAAGGAGAAATTGAGCTCTCATGCTTCGAACCCAGAATTCTAATTAAACATACCATAATGAATAAGTTCACATCGGTAATATGTCTATCTGGAACAATTGACGAAAAAAGTTACCGAAAAATAACTGGGCTACAGCCATTGAAAAAAGTGAACATAGAAATAGACCCATTACCGGACCAAATACTAACCGTAGTTGCCCTAGACGTAACAAGCGACTATAGAATGAGAAGCAATTCAATGTACAATCGGATGGTTGAATACATTTATGTTGTAAGTGAAGTAGTGGATAGCGGTATTGGAGTGTTTGCAGCATCATATGAAGTGCTAAATGGACTCATAGAAGCAGGAGTAACTGAGATTAGAAAGCCACTATTTATAGAAAAAGAACATCATTCAGCCAAATTCATAGAAAGGCAAATAGAAATGTTTAAGGAAAAGGCGAGAAGTAGAGGAGCAATTTACCTTGGAGTCTGCGGCGGAAGAGCATCGGAGGGAGAAGATTTTCCAAATAGAGAAATGGATGCTGTAGTGCTTGCTGGAGTGCCGTTTCCGGAGCCAACCTTAACTCTTAAAGCTAAAATCAAATATTATGAAAGTATTTTCGGTCGAAAAGCCAAGCTTTATGGATACGTAATTCCATCAATATGGAAAGCATGCCAAGCAGCTGGAAGAGCTATAAGAGGCCCAGAGGATAGAGGAGCCATTGTATACCTTGACTTTAGATACTTGAAATACGCAGAATACATGCCGGAATGGTTGAGGCCTAGAAAGATCATTAGAAAGCCAGCTGAACTTAAGGAGGAACTATGCCTATTCTTCGCGTGATCTTAGTTAAACGTGTAGAAGCTCAAATGTAATGCTTATAGGCTATTAGGAACAACATACGAGTGATGAGTGGTATTGAGGAATATTTGATCGAGCTCAACATTCCAAACATGAAACCCGTAAAGATGCGATTAATAAGAGGACAAGCACCACTGACCATACAGGCCATCATTAGGAAATTACCACTAACAACAAGATTAAGCAAAATTGACCAACAAATCCTGATTGCATTGCCAATCAAGGCAATGATTGAAAGAACAGTGAAAGAGGTTAGGAAAGGGCAAGTAGCATACTGGCATGCAAGTCAGGCGATGGTCATATATTTAAGCGAACTCAAACTAGCAAGCCCAGTTGTACCAGTAGGAGAAGTAATTGAGGGAATTGAAGTGCTTGAAAAAGCGAAAAGCGGTATGGGCGTAAACCTGAAGCTGGTGGTTTAAATGACAAAGATTTACATTGCGGGATTTAGAGATGTCAGCCTAGTTGACTATCCAGAAGATCCAGCATTTGTAGTATGGTTTACTGGATGTAATTTTAGGTGCATTTACTGCTACAACTACCATTTATGGGAGCAGAAACCTGAACAAAAAATAGACATGGAAAAGCTAGTAAATACAATTAAACATGCAACAATCGTGGTATCAGCATGCAAAGTTACGGGTGGAGAACCCACACTTCAACCTGAGGGCCTTATAAAACTGGGAATTGAAGTCAAGAATTTAGGCTTAAAATATGGTATTGATACTAATGCAACGAACCCAAATATAATCAGCAAACTTATATACAGCTACGACTGCCTAGACGCAATCTCAATAGACATTAAGGCTCCTCTAACAGTAAGGGAGTATAGTAGAATATCTGGCATTAACATCACTACTAAGACAATAGAGGAAATCAAGAAAACCATAAAGATAGCTCTAGAATCACCATTAGAGTATGTTGAGCTAAGAATTCCAGTAGCCAAAACAATAAATGATAAAATCGAAAAGCTGAAAGCCATTGAGAATGAACTTATAGAGCTAGGTTATCTTGACGCCAAGTGTAAAAGAAAACTTTTAGTGCTATTTGAAATCTTGACTGAGAAGGGTGCAGATAAGAATTTAAGAAAAGTAGAAAGCATAAAACCTCACGAGCTATGCAAACTGGCCGGATATATGAAGCTGCCCGGCATAGTGGTTAGACATAGGAAGCTTGGGACTTATGTTCCACTAAGCGAAGCAATTAAAACTCTGAAATAGATACGCGGTATCTATCAAGAAGCTCCCTCTTCTTGGCCTCATTCCAACCAGTAACATCTTGATAGTAACCCGTGACTCTACTCCACCATCTAACATTAGTAGATCCACAATTTGGACACTTCTCATTTAATAGAGGTGAAACCCTACCACATGAATCGCATATCGTTAGATCCTTAGTGTACGCGAAGTACCCTATCTGAGTTGAAGTAGCGATTTTCTGGGTCATTTTAAGAAGAGCTATTGGATCTGGATAAGCTTCTCCGAGCCATATGTGGAAAATATTTCCACCTGACAGTAATGGGAAGAACTTGTGCTCTATTAATATGCGCTTAGTTAGCGGCACTTTAGCCCCCACATATACATGTGTTCCATTACTATAGTATACGGGAACATCCCTTTCATCCTCAGCTATCATTTTCTTAGCTAACTCTAAATCTCCCTTAATAACTTTTTCAGCTTTATCTCTAAACTCCATGGACATTAGATCACATACAGCTAATCTCTGCGCAGAGCTTTCGGCCGGAGTTCTAGCTATAGCTAATTTCAACCCATGCTTCTCCTCGAGCTCTCTTCTATACTTCTGCATGTGAAGCAGGACTTTCACCAGCAACTTTACTGCTTCATCGGACTCATGAAGCTGGTATCCCGTGTGCCATTGAGCCATCTCATTTCCACCTACAATTCCAATAACATAAACTAGCTCACTAAAATCAACTGCTGGAGGCCCCCGCCTACCCGTTCTCGGATCCCTCGGTCTCTGAGTAGCGAAGGGTAATCTATTATTTTCGATCATTAACTTCATCCACTTCATCTTTGACTTAAATACCTCAATGGATAAGTCCATTAACCTGAAAATTTCCTCTATCAGCTTATCGTCATCGCCATTAGCTCTATAAGCTGCCCTAGGAAGATTGAGAGTAACTACTTGCCAGGCACCCATGCTGAAATGCTTTCCATCAATAAAGTACATTTTCTCCTCAAATTCAGGATCGCTTTCAGGGGTTTCAGTGAAAGTGTAAGCGCAACATTGATAGCAAGAAACTCCTTTACCGTACCCTCGATATGGTGGAATAGCATTATCGAAGTAGGGTGTACCATACTTTGCAACAACCTTGTGAACAATAAACCATTCATCGTAGTACTCAGAATTGAAGAACTCTGGAGTAATGTAGGTTTCCAGCTTTGGGAAATTAAATGGCTTACCCCAATAATCACCCTCTAAAGCCACTTCGTAAATTGCTCTAAAGAATAGGCGCGCCTCCTCCTCATAATCGCCATACGTCTCAGGGCCCACTCTGCCCTGAAGTACAACTGGTTTATCACGCCATATTTCAGGTATACCGGGGCACAGCTGTACATTAGAGAATACCAACTGGCCTCCACGAGCTACATAGCACTGAGTCAACTCATAAAACATCATTTGCGCTAGCTGCTTTATCTGCCTATAACTCAATCCCCTCAGAAATGGAGCCAGAAATACATTGTAATTGTAAAAGCCTTGACCCCCAGCAAAATTAGTTTGTGCTGCTGCTAAAACCTTAACTGAGTGAAGCACTGCAACTTCAGGATGCTTTGCTGGGCCAGCTACGCTAGTTTTAAAGCCCGTTCCATCGGGCATGAGGCCATAGTAAAGGTAGTAGCGCAAGTCATGGTCTTGACAGAATGGTCGAGTACCAAAGTACTCTAGATCATGTATATGGATATCGCCCTTCAAGTGGGCATCAGCAACCTCAATTGGCAATAACAAGAGATACTGCTCCTTAGATAGCTTGTCGGCCTTCTTTTTATGTGAAGTCTCTGGATTGGGTTGAAGATTGGCGTTTTCCTTAGCTTCGAAACCCAAACCAATATCAATTAAATATGAATCATAAACTGGTGCACCTACTCTTGTAAGTACATTTCGGTAAATAACATACTCGGGTTTTGATGAAGAGAACTCTAAAAGAATGTTATTTACTACCTCTCTAATGAGTGGACCACTTACGAAGAATGACCCCATTTTAACAATTCTCCTCTCAGCTTCCAATGCTATGGCTTCAGCTTCCTCCTTAGAAATTGGCGGTATACCAAAGAACTTCTCAGCAAGAACAGTCTCTCTAAGCAATTGCTTCACAATTTTACTTCTATCCCATGGCTCAAAGAAACCCTTACTAGTTCTAACCATTATTTCTTTAGGGGACCTTATTTCCTGCCTTTTCAAGCTCAACCTAATTTTATCACTCACATCTAACCCCTCTTACCCAGCACCACACTATTCAAAAGTAACTCATTAACTGAATCACCATGAAATAAATCCTTATCTAAATAAACCTTCCCATCTACCTCCAGGGCTGGAGCCGATAAAGCAAATATATCCCTCATTATCAGGTCAGCCATCACATCAGGATCCTCAAGATTTCTCTCCTCAAACTTGACTCCATTATCACTTAACCACTTCTTGATCATCATGCATCTCGGGCAGTTGGGAGTCGTGTACAATATTACTTTCCTATTTGACATGGTTATTCCACTATCAATGGAAGTGTGAAGATATAAAAGTCTTGCTTGCATGAAATATGGAAAACCACGGCGTTTATGTTGAGGTCATTATTAATATTTGTGATTGAAAAATAGTTGATGCACGTTTAATCGCGTCTTTAAAATTGGAACTGACTATACATGTATGAATGGAGGCTTTTCCTTCAACTTTATTATTGGCACAGCTATCCATCCAGGTTTTACGCCATTCGAAATTTGTACACGCTCCCCTGTCTCCTCAGCTTTAACGAGAAAGTAGTTTCCTGAAATTCTGTTTTCACTTTCATAATAGTAGAATATGGGCATACCATAGAACTTGTAGTAGTCCCTATATACGGCAATTATTCCCAATATGCTTTTATCCCCATGTACAAAGTGAAGCACATAAGTTGGTTGTCCAAGTGCAGCAATGGAGGCAACGAACCTAGCAAGATCCTCTAAGCTCTCAACTCTTAATGAAAATGGTGGAGCTACTTTAGGCAACTCCCCATGCCCACTCAACGACACCACCAAGACTATTTAATTCACTTCAAGTATTAATAGTTGGAGGAGAATATGATCGAGGTAGATCTAATACCCGTCGCCTCACCAATACACCAAGAGAATTATTGGAGGAAAAAGCTTGATGCAATAATTCACTTAATGCTAAAGCATGGATTTAAGATCAACTTATATGGATGCATCAAGAGTGCAGAAGAAGCCGAAAAAGTAGAGATCTCTCCTGATGCCAATGCAGTTCTCATTGGAGTACTAACTGGCGGAACATCATCAATAGCAGCAAGAATAGCAACAAAAATTGAAAAAGCGGCAATAATATTGGCACATAACAGCGGAAACTCACTTCCATCAGCAATAGAAGCAAGAGAAAAAGCCAAGCTGCTTGGAGTTCATCCAGACATGGCATATTTAAATTTAGAGAAACCTAACCAAGTTGCTAATGAACTCCGCAATTTAAAGGCTATAATCAAGACTATACATGAAATAACGAGCCTAAAGGCAATTGATGTAGGAGGGAAAAACAGAACCCTAAACATTGGAGCTAAGGGAAAACTGGAGATTATTGGATTAGACGAAGAAGCAATGGAAAACACCAGAAGAAGAGTAAATAAAGAAAGCATAAACAAAGTATTAAACAAAGTGCTAGAACAAGCAGAGCTACATGAAGTTAGCGTAAGTGATCTAAAGGAATCAGTGAAGTTGTATTTAGCTGCAAAACAATTAATGAATAAAAACAATGCTAAAATAGTCATGTTCAACTGTTTTAAGTACATAGAGAAGTATGGCATAACCCCCTGCTTAACTGTGAGCTTACTTAACTCAGAGGGGTTAATAGGGATATGTGAAAGCGATGAGGCAATGACCATATCCTATGTTTTAAGCAAAAACCTCTCAGCCATTCCACCAATCATTTGCAATACTTCATCATTTAATCCAGCCGAAAATACATTGATACTTGCACATTGCACTGCTCCACTAAAGTCATCTGAAAATGGTAAAAAGATAAAGCTGGTGAAGCACTTTGAATCGCAAAAAAGCGTCAGCCTTGACGTTAAAACTCCAATAAACACTGAAGTAATTCTGCTATCCCTAAGCAGAGAACTGGGCACTTTACATGCCGCTGAAGGAGTAATAATTGATTCATCAATTGGCTTAGAAGACATGTGCAGAACACAGATAAAGGTGAAACTCAAGGGGGATGTATGGAGATTTATCGATAATACTCCAAGCAATCATCAATTACTAGTATTTCATGATAATTATAGAGCAGTAAAGAGAATAGCAAAATTAGTAGGTATTAAGTTTTCTTCAATTCATTTTCAATAAAGCTCTTTATTCTGGAGACCCCTTCCTTCAACATCATCATTGAAGTCGCATACGATATTCTAATATGGTGCTCTCCGCCCAATCCAAAAGATATGCCTGGCAGTACGCAAACATGAGCTTTAGTAAGCAATTTTTCAGCGAACTGCTCAGAATCAATAGAGAGACCTGATATGTCAGGGAACACGTAAAAGGCTCCCTTCGGCAAATTACACTTTATTCCATCTACTGAATTCAACTCATTAACTATGTAGAGTCTCCTCCTGTTGTACTCATCGATCATATACTTAATGGAATCCAATGGTTCACTGAGCGCTTTAATTGCAGCATACTGAACAAATGAAGTTGGGCATGTAGTGGCGTTTTGCTGCATCATATTCATGTAACGTATTAACTCGCTCGGGGCAACTGCAAACCCCAGTCTCCATCCAGTCATTGCCCAAGTCTTGGAAAAACCATCAACAACTACTAGTTTATCCCTAATCTCTGGAAATGAGAGCATAGTATATGGCTTGACCTCATCGTAAACAATGAACCGGTATACCTCATCGGAAATAATAAAGAAGTCATGATCTTGAGCTAAATCAACTAGTATCTTTAAATCGCTTGGCGGCAATACTTCCCCAGTGGGATTATTAGGTGAGTTCACTATTAACAGCTTAGTTCTACTAGTAATCGACTCCTTCAGTAATTCTTCATCCAAGCGTCCAGAGCTCATGCAAGGAACCTCAATAATTCTCCCTCCTGCCAACTTAACACATGACTTGTAAGTTGGCCATGCAGGTGTTAAAATAATCACTTCATCTCCTTCATCAACGATTATTTGTATTGCAGAATAAAGTGCAAATTTAGATCCTGGAGTAACAATAAGTTCTCTTTCTGGGTCAACGTCAACATTTAGCACTCGACCATAAAATTCTGAAATTGCATGCCTTAATTCCGGAATCCCTCGTGATGAAGTATAGTGGGTTGCCCCACTCTTGAGAGCCTCAATTGCAGCCTCCACTATGAAAGAGGGTGTATCAAAATCAGGTTCACCAATATCAAGCTTCACAATTTTGTGTCCTTGAGCTTGCAGCCTTCTAGCTTTTTCTGCAATACTTAAGGTGGGGGAAGGCTCAAGTCTCAAAGCCCGTACGGCAACAGCATCCAATTCAATCACCAACGCCGAGCATTCACATACTTTATGTTTAAATAAATTAGATGTGATATTTAACTATGCATGCTGTACTCTAGGCCTTTCTTGCAAGCACTATTTCAATTATTGAGACATTTCTCTGCTGATCACCACTGCCAACTAGCTCTGTTCCTATGCTCACGTTTTTGATTTCAACTTGCTCCGGCAAGAATCTCGTTTTCACTATTTCAGCTACATCAACCGCCTTACTTATCGCTCTTCCTCTAGCCTTTATTACGACTTCATCTGCTCCTTGATTAAACTGGATAATTACCGCTAGCACATAGTTCATTACTGGTTTCTTACCTACAAGCACTACATTTCCTACTGCAGGCTGTGAAGCCAAGCACATCCCTCCGCAATGGCTGTTCGATGAAGTCGTATTTTAGTCGGATTAGAGCAAATTTAAGCCTTACTGAAAAATTTTAGTTTACGTTTAGCTTTGAAAAATTGCTTTTCCAAGTTCATTTATAAGAAATCTTGACCGTTCAAATAATTCAAATATTTACCGTATCATGCAGGAGCAACAAAGAGCAATACAGCGGCTTAACTATGATATTCTTCCAATATTGCCAATTTCAATTGATTAAATTGAATTATTAAGTTACTTCAAAGCACAACGCATATACAGAATGAAGTGAAATTAAACATGAGAATAGCAGTTCCCATTCAAGAAGCCGCAATTAAGGTGGAAAAGTGAGTTACATAGACAGGCTTGATGAGCTCAGGAAGTTCATTGAGAAGAGAATAGTTGAACTGGAAAGGGAAATTCAGCTATGGAAAATATGCTTAAGACTCGTTGAAAAAAAGCTGAGAGTCAAAGAAAAGGGAATAGAGGTAGAAATTAGAGAGAGAATGACTAGAGAAGAGGAATTAAGGAAAGCAGTGAAATTGGAAGAAACCAAAAAACCTTCACTTGAAATCCTCGATAATAGGGGAAGAGTAATAGCTCAAATATTTGAATATGGAAATACCATGAAGATAGTGCCAGACGAACATGTAAAAGTAAATATCAATTCCAAGGAGTTCAGGCAATTCTTTATAGGAAAAGTATTAGCTGGAATTAAAAAAGAAAATCCAAGATTTAGCTACAATATCATTGAGAAAAAAGGGTTACTAGTTCAAATAGTAGTGAAGGGAGTTGTAAGTGAAAGGGAAAGGAAGAGAATATATGGCGCAATCAAATGGACATTTAGCAAATTTATCACGTAAACTAACTTAATATCAAGCTAAGCTTTAAACCATTTAAACATAATATAGGAAACTTCCTTAGTTACAGGGTTTATTGTAGCTATTATGAACTTCTTTCTAACACTATGAGAGAGCCTACCAGCCCTAACTATGTCTATTGGATCCAGCTTGCTATTCATTGGTAAAACATCAACGAGAAAAGGTGCATGATCGATTCCCGGGCCAAATTCATAAACCGCAAAATCAGCACCAAACTTCATGCCGGGTCTAACAACATAACCTTTTTCCCTAAGGTCATGATACACACGATACATATCATCGAAGAGCCTATAGGACCGTCTAGCTACTTCAAGCAATTCGTCCCTGGAAATTACCCTTCCCTCTTCATTTATTACTTTAATAGCTCCCTTATCCATTAAATAGAGAGCTTCAAATAATGAAAGCTCCAGTGGAGCGTTAAAAGAAGCATCTCTAGGCTTTTTTATGCCGATAGGCTTACCGAAAAAGCCGTTCCTATATAGTTGGCGGGCCTCCTCTACATTCCAAACAATAACTCTTGAATCCACTAGTGAGGCAGTTATGCGTTCCTTAGGCGAAGACACTATAAACCCCCCACTGCGTAATCGATATTTATACTTAGACTTCTACTAGTCAATGAACGCGGGCTGAGATAAATGCTTCGAACGCTAAGAAAGCATAGGGAAAAGCTGATACTGGCAGCCTCATATGCAGTGGGCCTACTAATCATAATCATTCTTTTACATGTGGTAGGGTATAATAGCGTGCTTAAAATCTTATCACAGATAAGCGTACAGTTTTTCATTTTAACACTGCTCCTCGACTTAGCGGGATTAACATTTTATGCTCTCACCTGGCACATTTTGCTTAAAGGACTTAATCATGACATAAAATTCAAAACAACACTATCAGTCTCACTAGCAGGAATCTTCACATGCTATGTCACTCCATCAGGTGTACTACTTGAAATGCTGAGAGTTATACTGGCAAATAGAGAGGCCAAAGTACCTATTGGTAAAGGAACTGCTGCAGTCATAATGCACAGAATACTTTACACTTTCGGATTCATACTTTGCGCTATAGTAAGCTACATAGCAATTTACGGCGAGTACACAATGCCAAAATCGATACAAATCATAATAGCTTTAGCAATAGTATTTGTAGCATTACTTGTTGCATTCGCATTTTATCTGAGTCAAAGAACAGATGCTGTTGAGAAAGTAGCCAGCAAAATATTTATGTTAATTGAAAGTAAATTGAAAAAGACACTTGAAAAGTATGAGAAAAATACACTACGAAATTCACTACTAGGAGTTGTTTCAGATTTCAGAGAGGCCATAATTGAACTAAGGAACAAGCCATTACACCTATTGGCTGCGTTCGTCACGGTAATAGCGACTTGGATGGCTAATATAGCAATATTTTACATAGTCTTCTTGGCACTAAATTATCCGATATCATTTTGGATTGCAGCATTAACAATTATCATTGGCGACTTCATACAAATGACTCCAATAATGATACCCGGCATGCTTGGAATTTTAGAAGCAGTGTTTACAACCGCATTAACAGCATTCGGAATACCGGCTGATTTAGCGGCATCAGCAGCAATATTAGCCAGAATAGCTACATTCTGGTTTGATATACCAGTTACGGCAATTGCCGCATCCTATTATGGATTTAAGTATTTGATTAAAGGTGTAGAAGCAATATCTTAATCCTAGAATTGAGATTACACTCATAACTATTCTGATTCTATAATCTCCCCTTCAACAGCTCTATCCGATACAACTCTTGTGATTCTCACTTTAACAATATCATTTAGATGTTTTTCGGCAAGCGATCGATTTCTAATATATATTACAGGGCCGTGGGAAAATGGATATGCTATATAACTTTTCTTCTTAGTGAAAAACGATTTAACAACAATTGCCTCAACAACTTCACCTATCATTTTCCTCTTCAACATCGAGTTTATTTCATTAGCAGTTTTCCAAATAATATAGCTAGCCGGATCTCTATGTGCAGGTGGAGCTCTAGGAAAATCGCCAAAAGCAGACATTGGTAATGGCTGAAACCTGTAGACAGTTATTTTCTCTGCCCCAAGCGCTACAGCCATATTCATAACCTTGACCGTTTCCTTTGCAGTTTCCATTGTTTGGCCAGGTAGACCATGAATAAAATACACATATGGTCTAAGTCCATGGACCTTCAATAACCTTATGGCTCGAAGCACTTCTTGCGGTAATGAAGGTCTACCTAAAGCTCGTGCATGCATTGATGATCCAGTTTCACACCCAATGTGAACAGGGGAATTTTTAAGATACTTTCCAAGTAATTTAGCTACATCCTCATTCACAAGACACGGCTTAATATTCTCGATACCGACAAAAACCTTGAAACCCAGCTTCTCAATAATTGATTTAATTCCAGACAATAGGGACTCTAGAACATCTAAGTTTGGAGGAGGATGTACTGGGTCGGTCAAGGGATCTGGATATACTAGCTCATCCCTTCCATAGTCGAGGAAGTCTGAGGCACATAAAACTATTCTTCTAACACCCATTTTGATTAGCCCCTCAATTTCATCTAATATGATATCCATGGGCCTGCTCCTTGATGGACCGAAGAGACTTGGAACCGAGCAATAACCGCAACCTGGGGGAATATTTTGAGGACAATAATATCTTTGATCTAGAGGTGCTAATCTACAATTGCCACAACCATTGCACTTCCTTCCATCAGGAAGTTCAAGCGTAGTTCTATAGTAATTACTGCAACCCCTAACAACTTCAACATATACTCGAGCCACCCTATAATATGGATACCCCCTTATGACTCTAATTGAGTGCTTATATTGAGCCAGCTTCTCTCTGCTCATTATTGGCCTTAGTGGGTTCAGCTTTACACTCGAGCTTGTCTTGAAGGCAATTCCCCTAACCCTGTAAAGAGAATCAGGTAAAAGTTCACCAGACGATATTATTGGCAAAAGCTCCTCTAAAGTCTCCTCCCCTTCACCTATAACAGCCAAATCGAATCCTGCCCTAACTAGAGCATCATAAGGATCTGCAGCTATTGGACCACCAATAATTGCAGGACCTTTAGAAAACTTGTCCCACAACGATTTTATCTTTCTCGCCGTTGGCAAGTCTACTGTCATAGCACTCACGAACAGGACATCATACTTCTCCAATAATCTAGGTTTAGATAAAATAGTAAAGGCGGGAAAAACATCTACTAACAATTCATGCTTCTCAAGAACTCCGGCCACCGCCCTAGGTCCACATCCAATGACATCTACTGTTGCTAATCGCCTACCCCTTCCACAGCCCAATGCATCAACTATTATAGTGCGCATTGCATCAATATTAACTTCTTAGCGGCCTTCTTATAGTTGCAATAGAATTATCAGCAATACCAAGCCTTTTAAGCTCCTCAGCATTTGCCCATACTTCTCTTAATGGAACACGCTCATCCCCAGTAACCTTTAAAATGCACTTTCTCTTCCCCGCAATGACCACTTCTATTTCATCAGTAATTTGCAGCTCGCTCATCATTTGAGGATTCATTTTCGCTGTTCCAACTTCAATTTCCGGATGTCTCCTTATTCGCAATCGCCTTTCCGGAGGCCTGCTCATGAAGGCCACCACTCAACTACCACTATTGATAATAAAATTATTGAAATACTTTACTAACAAAGCTGATGAGGATGCCTTGAAAAGTCGATGAGAAACCGAGATCATAGGGGTGCGCCGAGCTGATGAAACTCAAGCTCTCCACTCAAGTAATTCTTAATTAACACTGGCAAATCAGAAATCTTCGCCCTAACTTGCTTCCAAGTATCTCTATCTCTAATAGTCACAGTTTCATCATTCAATGACTGGTAATCGACTGTTATAGCTAATGGAACACCTATTTCATCAGCCCTAGCATACCGCCTACCTATAGACCCTGAATCATCATATTCAACTCTGAAATTATGAGATCTCAATAGCTTGTAGACTCTTAACGCCAACTCCGGCAAGCCATCTTTATTGACTAATGGTAATACACAAACTTGAATTGGTGCAACATCCCTTGGCAGCCTGAGAACTATTCTTCCCTCTTTCTCCGAGTAAGCATATTCTAGCGTAGCATAGACAATTCTATCAGCACCAAATGAGGGTTCGACGACTTGAGGAATAAACTTCCTAGTTTTTATCTCAATTTTCTCTTTTGCAACAATCAAGTCCTCCTTTGTAAGCTTGAAACCAGCAATTTCAATGTACCCCTTATCCTTAAGCTCACGCTCTATAGTTTCAGGCTCCAATTTAGCGAGCTGACTTAGAACAACACCTGCACTCCCCTTCAACTTGGGTCCAAGAACACGCATATTCGGCTTAACAACGGTCTTCTCAACAATCTTAGGCCTAAGTAAAGGCTTTGATACACGTAGATCCACACCACTATACTCCATGTGCCTCCTCAAATCATAGTCCGTTCTATGAGAATAGCCAGCAATCTCAACCCAACCCCAGCGATCCAACTTCACTACCTGATCATATGTTTGAGCCGAATAGTGAGCACGCTCTTCAGGAAGCTTTTCTATGAACATTTGGCAGTCAAATGGTATTCCCAAGCTTTCAGCAAACTTCCGCCCAAGTACCATGAAATAGGCCTGCCATTCATTTAAAATCAATCCCCGATTAACTGCCTCTTTTGCAGATAAAGTTCGGGGTTCCTGTCTCCCCGCCCTAATATCGCGTTCTGAAAGAAGGCGGAGAGGCTCATCTTCAAATTCATTGAAGAGGGGGCATGAGGGATCTTGAGGATCAAAGAATAGCTCCAATTCCATAATCGTGAATTCCCTTAATCTTATTGGACCTTGTCTAGGTGAAATTTCATTTCTAAGAACTCTGCCTAGCTGTGCAATTCCAAGGGGCAATTTGTTTCTCATAACCTCGTACACTCTTTTGAACGCTAAGAACATACCTTGAGCAGCTTCAGGTCTAGCATATCCTAAATTCTCACTATAGGGGCCAATAGTCGTTTTGAATAGCAAGTTAAAAGTCTTAACATCGCTTAGAACACCTCCGCATTCAGGACACTTAACACCCTTCTCCCTAATTATTGAAGTCAATTCCTTGGCACTTAATCCCTCAATGTTCTTCACATCAGCCTGCTCCTCGATCAAGTGGTCAGCTCTAAACTTCCTATGACATGAAGTGCACTCAACAATATAGTCAGTGAAGTGCTCAACATGACCGGACGCCTCAAATACTCTAGCTGGCATTACGACAGGGGTCTCAATTTCAACTATGAAATCCTGATGCCTATAAATAAACCAACGTCTCCACTTTTCCTCAATATTGTGCTTGAGAACTGCTCCGAGAGGGCCGAAGTCAATGAAACCCTTAACCCCACCATATAGCTCGGCTGATGGCCAGAGAAAGCCTCTTCTCCTTGCCAACTCCATGATCTTTTCATACTTATCCAAGGCTCAGCTCTCCCTTACCCATCACCATTACTTTAAGTTTAGTGAGTAACTACCAACTTTAATGGATTTTTGAACACTTTTAAGTTTACTTCTATCATATTCTATCTCTAAGCATTCATGCGAAGACCGTAGACTAATAACACAACTGGAGAATAGAGACCAGGCTAGATAGGGATTTAATCTCTTGAGCTCGGGCATGGCATTCTCTATAATATAGAGCCTCAAGTAACGGCTTCCAGATAAAATTAAGAAAACAAAACCCTGAGAGACAAATTCCTTAACATACAACTCGCTCTTAAATTCGGCTAGATGCTTTTCAAGCAACCACTTCTCGAAATCACTCAAATTTACTATCAGCTTTTCCCTCATAACTCCAAGCCCCCGCTCCTTACAGTTATAAGAATGGGAATTGGTAAATAAAGGTGGTTAACTGGCATGGTGGGGACGGTTGTGGAGAATGAACTACAAGAAATTATGAAGTTCTACATCACTAATGAAAGCAGATATTTTGGAGGAGCACAGTCAACACTTGAAGAATCAAAATTTGTAGTGATTGGCGTACCATATGATGCAACTGTAACATTTAAGCCGGGTGCTAGGTTTGCTCCAGCAATTATAAGGTATGCATCTCAGAACATTGAATCCTACAGCTTTCGAGCACAAATCGATTTCGACCAATTGAAAGTTCATGATGCAGGCGACTTAACGACGCTGAGCAGCACTGCTGAAGTAGTTAGAGGGGTTGAGAAAGTGGTAAGAGCATTGACTTCCATGAAGAAGACCGTAGTAGTCATTGGTGGGGAGCACACAGTAACCTATGGTGCAGTAAAAGCACTAGAAAAATGCGGTGTAATAGTATTTGATGCACACCTAGATTTAAGAGATGAATATCCACCAGGAGTGAAGCTTAGCCATGCGACAGTTGTTAGACGAATCGTAGAGCTGGCTCCCCATAGTAGAGTTCTATGTATAGGAACTAGAGCAACATGCGACGAAGAAATTAAGTACGTAAAAGATCATGGATTAACGTACATTACGACAAGAGAAATATGGAAAAATGGATTGGAGGCGATTGTGAAGAAAATTAGGAAAATAATCTCGCATATGAATGCCGATCATTATTGGCTTTCAATAGATATTGACGTTTTAGATCCCTCAATAGCCCCAGAAGTATCAAATCCCGAACCTGAAGGCATAACCATGACCCAACTACTGGACATAATAGCCGAGATAGTCAGTGAAAAAGTAGTAGGATTCGATGTAGTTGAACTCTCAACTCAAAAATTAACGAGCCAAAGCGCAATAGTTGCAGCAAAAATAATCTTTGAATTAATGTGTCTAATCCATAAATCGAAGCAGACAAACAAACGCTTAATTACACTTTAATTCTTTTAACTATCGGCGGCCTGACTTTGTAAAATATTCTATAATTACAGATTGGACAGCGCATTCCCGGCATAGATTCAAATTCTTCGAGATTATCAATTATATGACCACATCTACCACACTTATATGGCAAGCCACTCACCAGAGAAAAGACATTGCGGAGGATAAATAAAAACCTAATGTTCCAGCTAAGTAAAGGCTTATAAGAACTAATATTATTAAAAGACAGTGGAGACAGAGAGGATTATGCCCATGAGCGATATCTGCCCAATATGTGGCTTACCCAAAGACCTATGTGTTTGCCAATCAATAGCCAAAGAGCAGCAGAGAATTAGAGTAAAAGTTGAAAAGAGGAAATGGGGTAGAGAAGTAACAATAATTGATGGAATAAACGATAAGGATGTAGACCTATATGAAATAGCAGCCGTTTTAAAAAGCAAATTAGCCTGCGGCGGCACCGCAAAAAATGGAAGAATAGAACTGCAGGGAGATCACAGATTGAGAGTGAAAGAACTACTAATAGAGCTTGGATTCCCACCAGAAAACATAGATGTTGAATAAATAACTGACACTAGTTAAATAGGGAACTCAGTAGCTAATGCACGATTCATCTAACGACTTCAAATCATCAACAATTAGCATGACAATGCCAATATCAATAAAGTTAACTTTAAGCGTTAAAACCTTAAGTTTTTCTCTCGGTATTTGCAGGTAACGCGGGGGAGAAACCATGTCCTCGACAAGAGATGAACTCAGATTTATGAGAGTCGGAGCACATAGCCACATAAAGGGGCTTGGACTAAGAAACGGAAAAGCACTGATGAAAGCTGATGGAATGGTAGGACAAATAGAGGCTAGAGAAGCTGCAGGAATAATAGTCGAGCTTATAAAGCAAGGAAAAATGGCGGGAAGAGGCATTCTGCTTGCAGGTCCACCTGGAACAGGTAAAACGGCAATAGCAGTAGCAATTGCAAAAGAGCTAGGAGAGGATGTGCCATTTATAGCGATATCTGGATCCGAAATATACTCAAGCGAACTAAAGAAAACCGAGGTACTCATGCAGGCTATGAGAAAAGCTATTGGAGTTAGAATACATGAATTCAAAAAGGTCTATGAAGGCGTGGTAGCTGATATCGACATAAAAATGACAAGGCACCCATACAATCCGTATCAGCAAGTACCTGAAAGCGTTAGGATAAAGCTTAAAACTAGAAATGAATCGAGAACATTGACTGCTGGGCCGGCAACAGCATATGAAGTAATAGCTAAGGGAGTCAGAGTTGGAGATGTAATATGGATTGATGCTGAGACCGGAAGAGTAACCAAGCTAGGTAGATGCATCGACTATGAAGAAGCACCAAAATACGATATTGAGGGGGAAAGCAAAATTCCAATGCCCGATGGACCAGTTCTAAAAGACAAGGAATTCATATACACAGTCACACTCCACGACTTAGATGTTAGAATGCATAGCAGTTCAGGCGGACTACTAAGTCTACTCTTCGGAGGCAGAGAGGAAAAAGAAATTCCACCAGATGTGAGACAAGAAGTCGATGAACTAGTAAAGAGATGGGTTGATGAAGGAAGAGCAGAGATAATTCCGGGAGTAATGTTCATAGATGAAGCATCAGCTCTAGATATAGAAGCATTTTCATTTCTAGGGAGAGCCATGGAGAGCGAACTAGCTCCAATAATAATTCTAGCAACAAATAGGGGAATAACCAAGATTAGAGGAACAGATATAGAGGCACCTCACGGAATACCGCTTGACATCCTCGATAGACTAATGATAATAACCACTAGAAAGTACAATTCCGAGGAAATCAAGGAAATACTGAAAATAAGAGCAAAAGAGGAAGGTGTGAAAATAAGTGATGAAGCACTAGACTTACTAACAAAAATAGGCCTTGAAACATCACTCAGATATGTAGTTCAAATGTTAACCCCAGCACAAATTGTAGCCAAAAGAAAGGGGCATGAAGAAGTATTACCAGAAGATGTTGAAGAAGTAAGAAAGCTCTTCGCAGATGTTAAGCAATCAACCAAGTATCTCAAAGAACATGAAGCTGAAATGCTTAAATAAAGGCTAAAGCTGAAAATGCATCTAGAAAGCTAAATTTGCAAACATGATAAGTAGAAAAAGCATAACATTAATTGAAGCAAAAACGATTCCGGAGGCAATACGCAAGCTACAAAGATTTATAGTCCATAAGGCAGGAAAAAGCATAATTCACGACCTAATACTCCTTATAGAAGAACCCGAGTATAGACCTTTAACAATAAAAGGTCAAGAAGCATTGGAAATCAATGCAATAAAAGCATTCTTTAAACTAGCTACATCCCACAGTAAATATAGACAGACATTAAGCCGAGCAATAACCAAAATAAAGAAACGCAAGAGTGCAATGTTACCACTATCAATTAATGGCCGGAAAATGCATGGATTAATGATCATTAAAGCTAACTCAGAAAAAAGAGAAATAAGATCAACAATAGTGATTAGAGAGTTCGAATCAATTGAAAAATTAAACCTAATACTAGCACTCGCACAGCTAATAACTGAAGACCTATCACTATCATCAGGAATGGAAGCAGGTAGGCAGCTAGTATTAATACCATTTTTATAGACATCAGTCAAAGCATCTATTAAAGGAACTCACACTATTGAAAGAATCAAACTTGCTACGCAAACAAATGTGATTGATAGCACAATAAACCAGCATGAAAAACGCAATATATTCACCCTAACTTCTGAAGGATAGTTTATTCGTCCAAGAATCATTGGAATCGAAAATAGCGAAATGGGCATGAATAGAAAAGATATTGCAGATGCATGAATAATGAGTTTAAGAGGAGAGAAGCCGGCAAAGAGTAAAAGCGGAGCCATAAGGAGAGTTAAAGAGGACAAAATAATCTTCCAGCCGGACAGGACTGCAGCTCTAATCTTAAGTAAATCAGCCAAGTCCTCAATTAATTCATCAAGCAATTTAAAATTAGATAGAGCTATAACCGAGGAAGCTAGAAAAGCAGAAGCAAGCATTCCAATCGAAATCGGAATAATAATGGAGGATCCCAGCAATTTACTTAAAGAAATCATTAGATCCTCGACAGCAATAATCCTAGCACCCGTGGGATATAAAAGAGAAGCGCATGTTATTAGAGCAGCAATATTGACTAAGCAAGATATTATTGAACCAATAACCGCACCATTATATTCATCAACCAAGTCTCTAAATTCCTTAACCTTTCTAGCGGCTTCAGATACTTCAAATAAGAGTGTATGAGCTGTTATTGAAGTACCCAGCATAGCCATCATTGTTAAAAGAAGATCTCTCGAATAACCCACTTTAATGGAAATTAGACCATTAATAAGGTCATGAATTGGAGGATTAGACATGTAAGCCGCAACCAAGTATATAAGAATTGCAAAACTGAGAGAAACAAGAACTGATTTCAAAAAAGACGACTTCTCCTTCACTGCAATAAAGCATATGGCCAGCGAGATGAGAGGGGCCCATACCTCAGGTGAAAAGCCAATGAGTACACTCAAGATAACTGAGGCCCCGACAATTTCAGCAACTACAGAAGCCTGATTTGATATGGCAATTGAGGACGAAACTATTACTGCATATAAATTCCCAAAGTGTTGCCTAATATTGGATATGAGACCTCTCTTAGTAAGCATTCCAACCTGAGCTGCAATTTGAAGAATGAATATAGATAAGATGAGAATGATCAAGGTAACCCAAAGCAGAGAAAAACCATATGTTGAACCAGCATAACTGAAAGTTATTAAATTAGAAGCCCCTACACATGCAGTAGCAGATATTATTGCTGAGCTCAAGTTCTTCAGCTTACTCATAAGGCTTCTTGACCTCATGATTCCCTAGAACTCCCACTTTTTAATTCAGATTTGAGAAGCGCAGTTAAAACATGTTCATTAATGGATAATTTTAGATGAAGATGCCCTCCCTCAAGACTTACACTCTCCAACTTAAGTACTCCAAGCTCTTTGGAAATCTTTAATTCATCACGACTTGAAGCAAATTCTCTCAAATTCCCGTCGGAACTTATTACCTTGACACCATATTTTTTCGCCAATTTCCTAGCGATCACATAGTTATATGCTACTGGAAGAAATCCAGCAACCAGGTAGGATACGAGTATCGCCACATCCTCCACATCCACCACCGAGCTATACTTGGACTGGGAAGTCTATTTCACATTCGACTCTACAAAGGTAAAATAACTTGGGAGTATACAAAGTGAATACGCTGAATAAATTGAAGAACACCATAAGCTTTCAATGCAATAGGAATATAACGCCGACCTAACATTATAGGATTCTGGTATGACTAGGAAATATCGTCTGGAAGAAATGCGGAATTTAAGGGTTATCATCCTCATAACAATAATGCTGACGGCCATACCGATTAGTAGTCAAACATCTCAAGAATCCAAAGTTTATGTTGTCGGTATGGAAGTTATAGTAGAGAACTTAGGCCAGAAAAGCTATCCACTAGATGACTTAAAGAACATGATCCTAATTCCCGAAGACGAACATCAAAAGCTAATGTCATTTTATTGTGAAATAAATGGAGTTGAAGTTAAGTGGAAGATTTTAGGGCTAGATGAAAATGGAAACATCAAGGTAAAATTACTTAATGCACCTGAAACCCTACCCGCTAAATCAAAGTTGACGCTTAAAATGCTACTTGAAGTTCAGATATCGAAAAGAAGAGCACCAAGAATAAGCGTGGAAGAAGCCGGAAACATATCAGATATCCCGAAAGCACTAATTGAAAAATACTGCGTAATGAAGGGAATTTGGTCTAAAAGTTCAAATGTGACCTCGCTTGCAAAGGCTATGGCTAAGAATGAAACAAACATATTAAGACTACTATGCAAATTCATCAAGTGGATTGAGGAGAACATTAAATATCCCGAACCAATCGGCGGTGAACCAAAAATACCCACATATCCAGACGACACCATTAAAATTAAAGTTGGAGACTGCGATGATCAAGCAAATCTCTTAGTTGCAATGTGCAGAGCAGTCAATATTCCAGCATTCACGCAATTAGCATTTATATTCATGGAAGGGAAAAAGAGTAAGAGAGAAGGAATCTTAGGTGGACACCTAACCATTGAAACCATAAATCTTGCGGGGCATGGTTGGGCTGCAGTTTACATACCTCCATGGGGCTGGTTGCCAGTCGACATGACCTATTTTGTAGGGGCAAGATACAAGTCAGGTAGAATAATCAGCATAAATGCCGAGGACCACATTACTGGTGCTGCAGCATTCCATAATGTAATAGTCATTACTGAAAATGTAGTCTATAGCGATTATATTAAGGAGCTAAATGATTGGATAAGAGATCTCAAAGAATACAATTTAAAGTGGACTGATAGATATTGGATGAAAGTGAAAGTTACTAGATTACCAGACGGTGTAGTTTCAGCTGCTATAGGTGGACTTGCAGTGTTAACTGTAGCGACCCTAGCTGTTTACATGTATGCGAGAAGTAGACGGAGAAAATTAGAAGAGCAAATGGATCAGCAAGTTCAGAATAAGTAACTAAGCTATTAAAGCTAAAGAACAAAATATTTTACGGTGAAATCGTGGAGGTATTCGAGGCCATCAAAACTAGGAGAAGTATACGGAGATTTAAGAGTGAAAACATACCAGATGAGGATTTAATGAAAGTACTTGAAGCAGCCACATGGGCTCCCTCAGCAGGAAACTTGCAACCATGGGAATTCATAATTGTAAGAGGAAATGATTTGAAAAGAAAAGTTGCTTCAGCTGCTTATGGTCAGATGTGGATTGCAGAAGCACCAGTCGTGATTATAGTGTGTGCAAATATACCTAGAACCTCAAGATATTATGGCGAAAGAGGAAGAACGCTATATTGCATACAGGATACTGCAGCCGCAATTCAAAACATGCTTCTGGCGGCTCATGCACTTGGATACGGTACATGTTGGGTAGGAGCCTTTTCCGAGCATGAAGTAAGGAGAGTACTAGAAATTCCAGAGCATGTAAGGCCAGTAGCAATAATACCAATAGGAAAACCAGCCGAGAAGCCCTCGCCACCACCCCGAATACCACTGAGCGAGCTAATACACCGGGAAAAATACTAGCTAGACATCAAAACGATAATGTATTCGCATAGTATTCGCCCAGTATATTAATCCAGTAATTTACATACGTGGAATCACAAGGCAATACTAGGGGATATCACTCAATATCAAGCATAGAGAAATATGACACTACTCCTCGAGGAGAGAGATGAAACTTATCTCAAGAGGGAACTCGAACTTCACATGAAAGTTGCCAACAAAATAATTGACAACATAAAGTACTGGAAGGAACTTACAATATTCACATATTCAAAGAACAGATACTTAGATAAGCATTTAATAAATCCGGAGCTTCTAGCATTCTCCATAGCACATGAAATCTGGAGGAGGCATCAAATAAGTTCAATAGTAATGATAAACAACACATACATGGATGCCGAAACCATACTTGAAGTTGCCAGCGAAGTAGATAATCCACCACTAGTGCTTAAGTTCGGGGTTGATAATAGTAGGGTAGATATAACCCCCAAAATTAAAATCGAAATGAACTTCTTAAAAAGGCATGGAAGAATTCTTGGGAAAATAGTTAAGAGCATCGCACCGGAGAAAGGGAGGGAAATTAGCGAAAAAGACTTTGAGAAAATAGGAAGTTTAAGCGATTTATGCGAGCTACTAATTAGATCACTTGAACCACCAAGAATTGAGCAAATAATCGCCAGCAAGCTCATGAAAAGAAGCAGTGAAGGAGCAATAGGAGCAATAATTGATTTAGCAGAACTAGTGGGAGGTTTAGTATTTTCACCCATCTCATTTGCACCCAAGAGCATAAAGGCGGTACAGGAAATAATAAAGGCAATAAAGTCGAGTAGAGAGGATCTCTATGATGAATGGAGAAGAGCATTGAGAAACAGCTTTAAGATCGAAGTTATGGAGCAAATGTTCGCTCCCAATGGAATGAGAATATTAGAAAGTAAAATACCAGACACTGGTTGGGCTGTTATAGTTAACGTGACCGACGAAACCATCTATGAACCGCTTTCATTTTACATGTTGCTGAATGCTCTGAATGTAGTGATGAAGAAAATTAATGGGAAAATCCTGACAGCTATGCCTGATAGCGATAGCCTAATTCAAGTTCCGGCAGCAGGAGTCATCATAAGAAAGGTGGCAATGAAAAGCAAGCGAGCACAGCTAGCATATGTCTTTAGAGGTAGAGCCTTAAAATATCCAGGCTACATAAGGCTCATTAGGAAGTACGTTAGGGATAGAGTTGTAATATTTGATATGCCATCAAACTTATTTGATAAAATATTTGACTTAGACAAGATATCCACAGCAGCCAATTTAATAAGAAATCTAGCTAAAATAGCAAGTATTAGGAGAATGGGGGCAATTGCATTTACCTTTAAAGATCGAGGTAATACCGAGGAATGGAAGATAGATAAAGTTCCCATTCACAATAGCTTAACTGCACAAATAGGCTACTTTATTGCAAAAGTGGCAGGCTATTTTAGCCACCTTAAGTAATGCCTAGGATACTTGGTAGCTCAATAATGCTATTGATAACTACATGTGCACCGTGTTTCTTAAGCTTTTCAGGAGACATTAAGCCAGTGAGTACTCCAATAACAAGCCTAGCACCAATCTCCCTACCTGCCACCATATCAGCCCAATAGTCGCCAACAACTACGCACTCTTCAGGAACAATTCTAAATATACTCAAAGCTAATTTAAATAGCGAAGTTTTGGAAATCACATCATCTGTACTAGAAGGGGGAATTGAAAGTCTAGTGAGAAGTAGATCTATGTAATCACTTAAACCGTATCTTGATAATTCCTCCCATACAATATCCTCATTAACAGCTCTTCCAGTAATTACACCAACTTTTAATCCCTTATTTTTCAGCAATTTCAATACGTCTTCAGCTCCAGGTATTGGAGCATCTGATGGAGCAATCACATCATTATAGCTTTTGAGAAAGAACCACCAAAAATCGCGTCTAGACACGGTTGGTGGGATAAATAGGTCTAGGCTGTCATTTGAATAATGCTCCAAGAAAACATTCCACCCAATGCTTTCTAGACCATAATGCTCGAGAGTCATATTAAAAACTAAGAAAAATCTTTCAAGAGTATTTACTATCGTTTGATCAAGGTCCAATAGTATAGCACTCAATCTGAGCTCCCCGAAGCAAATTTTTAACAGATAGTAGAATTAAAACCTAGCCATGAATAAAGGACAAAAAAGCATTAGCAGAGGTAAATGGCAAGTAGGCCTAGCAGTGATTTACTGGCTCAGAAAAGTGGATAACTTAACTAGAAGAAAAGTACTTCATGCACTGCGAGTAGAGCAAAGCTCTAATGTTAGGTTTGTTAGTGCATTAAAGACAAATATGATCGTATATGCTTCAAGGAGAACTGGTGCAAGGACTGTTAAAAGAGCTATTGAGAGAGCACTAACCTTAGCATTTAAAGTACCAGTTAGAGTCGAAATACTATCAATGAGCGATTTGAGAAAAGCATTAGATGAAGTGGCGAGAACTTATAAGGAGCTCTCATCTAGGTGATTTAGGTAATTGGAATGCCCAAAGTAGTAGTAAACGAAAATTATTGTAAGGGATGCGGAATATGCGTTGAAATGTGTCCCTCTAAAGTCTTCAAGCTCTCAGAAAACATTAATGAAAGAGGATACCATATAGCAATACCATTAAATCAAGATAAATGCATTAAATGCCACTTATGTGAACTTTATTGTCCAGATCAGGCGATTTACGTGGAGGATTAAGAAGCTTGAATAAAGAAGAGACCGTTAAGCAACTAGCTGAATTAAAAAAGCTACTTAATAAGCTAATAGAGAAAACTGAGAGAGAACTCGAATTCCTAAAAGCATGTATGATACTGATCGATGAAGAACTAGCCAAAAAGAGCTTCATAAGAGCAGAGGAGCTATTAGCAGAGGAAATTAAAGAAAAGCAAAAACCAGTAGAAGAAGGCTGGACAGAACTGGCAACAATAACCTATAGAATTGGGAAAAGAGAAATCGCATTAGCCAAAATACTATATAGGGGGACCGACCTAAGGATAGTCCCGCTGCTTAAATTCAGCATCTCAACTCCACCATTCGAAACATTCTTCATAAAGAGAGTTTTGGATAAAATGAAGGAGCGGGATCAAGAAAAAGTGATGAGGAGAATAATACCGGCCAATAAGGCACTTACATACGAAATTGCACTTGATGGAGATATAATCAAGGAGATAATAGTTAAGAACGTTATTGAAGAGGATAGAGTTACGAGCATAAAGAATGCCGCCAAATGGACCTTCACGAGAATGTATGAAAGGTACTTGAGGTGAAGAATTTGAGCAACATAATAGAAGAGCTCAGAAAAATAAGTATGTTCAATAATGCCATTAACATGCCAGCCTTATTAGAGGATGCAATTAAAAAACTGAAAATCGAACAAGAGCATGGCACTGAAAAGCCAAGCAATATTGTAATAGCTGGTATGGGCGGATCAGGAATAGTAGGGGACTTAATACTAGACCTCCTAGCTGAAAAAGCATCAATACCCATTACAGTGTGGAAGGATTATGGGTTACCAGGATGGGTTAATCCGAAAACTCTCACCATAGTAATAAGCTACTCAGGAAACACTGAAGAAACAATCTCAGCACTCATAAAAGCGATTAAGCGTGGAAGCAGAGCCCTAACAATTACAAGTAATGGAATAATGCTTAAATTAGCAATAAAATACGAAATACCCTTCATAAAAGTGCCAAGCGGCTTCCAGCCAAGAGAAGCACTACCCTACCTTCTAACGGCAGGCCTCATTGCCCTGAAATGGGCAGGCATAATTAATGAAAATGAGCTATCAATGGGAATTGAAGAGGCAATTAGAGTGCTAGAGAGCTTAAAAGAGCATTACACGAGCTATACATATGACCTCATCGACTTGGCCAAGTCTTTAATTGGATCAAGTATAGTGATATATTCATATCATCCCTTACGAAGCGCAGCCATGAGATTTAAGCAGCAATTAAATGAAAATAGCAAGTGCTTTAGCAAGGTTGAAATAATTCCTGAAGCTGGACACAATGAAATAGTAGGCTGGAAAGCTAAACGAGAAGCATTGAAGAAGTTGAAAGCCATATTTATAAGGGATAAATTTGAGCGTGAAGTTATTAGAGCAAGAATAGAAGCATTCAAGAAAACCATAAGTTCTAGAGGTATAGAAACATATGATATAATGGCTAGGGGAGAAGGCTTGCTAGCTAGGATTCTATCAGTAATCTACATAACAGACCTACTATCATTGATAATTGCATATCTGAAAGGAGTAGACCCAATTAAAATTGAACCAATAAAAAGGCTAAAAGAGCTAGTTAAGAAAACGGGTTATCTTAAAAAAATGCTTCAAGAGCTATGAAGTCAGCATAATAACTTAACGTTAATTCTATAAATAGTTCATTGCCAAATAGTTCCGGTGATGAGATGCCTAAACCCATAGTCAAAGTTGGCGTGAACGGTTATGGAGTAATTGGCAAGAGAGTTGCAGATGCAATCACGCTTCAAGATGACATGAAGCTAGTCGGCATCTCTGACATTGTTGGTGATTGGAGAGTTAAAATGGCAGTTAAAAAGAACTACACCATTTACTGCGCATCAAAAGAGTACATGGAAAACATGAGAAAAGCAGGAATAGAAGTTGCAGGTACGCTTGAAGATTTATTGAAGAAAGTCGATGTAATAGTCGATTGCACACCAGCTAAAATAGGTGCAAAAAATAGGCCCATCTATGAAAAGTTTGGTGTAAAGGCAGTATTTCAAGGTGGAGAGAAACACGAAGTTGCAGGCGTGAGCTTTGTGGCTCAATGCAACTATGATGAAGCTCTTGGAAAGCAGTTCGTAAGAGTTGTAAGCTGCAACACTACAGCTCTCTGCAGAGTACTGGGAGCAATAAAGAATGAAATTGGAATAAAGAAGGCTAGAGCATTTATTGTTAGAAGAGCCGTAGATGTATGGGAAAGCGGAAAGAGAGGTATAATGAACACCGTAGTACCAACAATGGGTGTAAGCCATCATGCTCCAGACGTCAAAACTGTGCTCCATGACCTTGACATAGTCAGCGTAGCTGTAAAAGCCTCACATAACCTGTTCCACCTACACTTCTGCCTAGTAGAACCAGCTAGAAAAACAAGCGTTGAAGAAGTAGTCGAAGTTCTCGAAAAAGCACCAAGAATAGCATTCATTGACTCAAGAGATGGAATTGATGGATTGCATGCAGTATTCGAGCTAGGAAGAGATCTTGGAAGAAGCAGAGGCGACATATACGAGATACCAGTATGGAGGGACAGCATTATAATTATCGGCGATGAACTATATCTATCCTGGAGCACACCTAATGAAAGCAACGTAATACCCGAGAATATCGATGCAATACGAGCAATAACGGAACTAGAAACTGACTGGAGAAAAAGTGTCGAGAAAACTGATAAGACACTAGGAGTATTGAAAAAGTTTTATTAAAGCTAAATTCCAGCACATCCATTAATTTATTCCTCTTTTTAAAGTCATAAACTAGCAAGATTTAATTCCACGTTTAATGAAAATCTTCTTAGTGGTTAGCCTTGGAGTACTCCATGATAGTTGATGTTTATGAGAAGATAGAGGCTACAACTAAAAGGCTTGAAATGACAGATTACTTAGTCTCACTATTCAGTAAAACCCCCAAAGAAATAATCGATAAAGTAGTTTACTTGACCCAAGGCAAACTTTACCCAGACTATGTGGGAATAGAATTGGGAGTAGCTGAGAAGCTAACAATGAGAGCAATAGCCATTGCAAGCGGATTATCGCTAAAGGAAATAGAAAACGAATATAAGAAAACCGGTGACATCGGACTGGCCGCCGAGAAAGCCCTCAAAAGAAAGAGGGTTGGAACACTAATGGATTTCTTTGGCGCAACTAGTAAGATTGGAAAGCTGACGGTTCAACAAGTCTACGAAACACTTGATAGAATAGCTAAAGCAACTGGAGCTGGATCACAAGACACTAAAATAAGGCTACTTGTAAGTCTACTTAAAAGGGCAACGCCAAGAGAAGCAAAATACTTAGTTAGAACTGTAACAGGCAGGCTAAGACTCGGAATAGCAGATATGACGATTCTAGATGCACTAGCAATAGCTTTTTGCAAGACTAAAGATGTTAGACCAGCAATAGAGAGAGCATACAACATATCATCGGACCTGGGAGCTGTAGCAAAAGTCTTAGCCTATGAAGGCCTAGAGGGAATAAAGAAATTCAGAATAACTGTTGGCAGACCAATTAGACCAATGCTTGCTGAAAGATTAAGTTCAGCTGAAGAAATACTCGAAAAACTGGGTGGGAAGTGTGCTGCAGAATACAAGTATGATGGGGAAAGAGTACAAGCACATAAGAAAGGTGATGAAGTAACGCTATTCTCAAGAAGATTAGAAAACATAACACATCACTACCCAGATGCATGTGAATTAATTAGAGAATACATAAAGGCTGATGAGGCAATAGTTGAGGGAGAAATAGTTGCAGTTGATCCGGAAACAGGGGAAATGCAGCCCTTCCAAGAACTAATGCATCGAAGGAGGAAGCATGGAGTTGAAGAGGCAATGAAGCTTTATCCAATATCAATCTTCATGTTCGATGCACTCTATGTTGATGGAGAAGATTTAACCCTCAAACCATACCCCTATAGAAGAGAAATATTAAGTAAAATAGTCGAGGAAACGGATAGAATAAGGCTCGCAACTTACAAAATAATTGACGATCCAAGAGATTTGGAGGAGTTCTTCCTCGAAGCTGTTGAAAATGGCTGCGAAGGACTAGTTTGCAAATCAGTAAATCCAGACTCAGTTTACCAGGCGGGTGCGAGAGGATGGTTATGGATAAAATACAAGAGGGACTACAAATCAGAGATGATTGACACGGTTGACCTAGTAGTTGTGGGCGCCTTTTGGGGGAAGGGTAAGAGAGCTGGAACTTATGGCGCCCTCTTAATGGCAGCATACGATCCTGAAGCCGATGTTTTTAGGACAGTATGCAAAGTTGGAAGCGGATTTACTGATGAAGACTTAGAAAAGCTACCCAAAATACTTGAACCATACAAAATACCGCATGTACATCCAAGAGTGGACTCTAAGATTCAAGCAGATGTCTGGTTCACACCATCAGTTGTACTTGAAATCATAGGTGCAGAAATCACACTAAGCCCAATGCACACATGCGGCCTCAACACCATAAGGGAAGGAGCAGGATTAGCCATCAGATTTCCAAGATTCACTGGCAAATATAGATTTGACAAAAAGCCAGAAGACGCAACAACTGTTAGGGAAATAATTGAAATGTACAGAGCGCAGCTTAGAAAAGTCTCTGAATAGCGTGAAATCAATGACCAAAAAAGGGAAGAAGAGAAAAAACGATTGGTGGGAAGAGTACTTAAAGTATTTAGACAGTAATCCAACCTCAATAAGCAGGTTAGTAGAGAAGCTAACACCCAGACACCCAATATTAAGTGAGGAGAAAGTTTTCATAAAGAAGAAATACGAACTGTGGCCATTTCAAACAAATATTTTAAATGAAATGCTCAGCACACCCAAAGCACTAGTACTTGGATTACCAACCGGCCTGGGCAAAACATTTATTGCAGGCGCCTATTTAGAGGCAATATCACTGAATAGAGGAATTAGAGCACTATTTCTCGTACCATCAATTCCATTAGGAGTACAGCAAACCATCTTCGCGCGAGAACAACTCAACGTGAAAAATGCCTACTTCATTTCCGGAAACATATCGCCTGAAAAGAGGAGAGAATTAAGAGTATGGAATGCAGGATTTGTAGTTACAACTCCACAGACATTTGCAAACGACTTCCTCTACGCCTTCGAAAGCGCACTCAAAGACGCACGCGAAATGAGAAATCCCCTACCATACCTCAAAGAGTTTCTCAAAGATGCAGACTTCAAATTTCCATACGACGTAGTAGTAGCAGATGAATGCCAGCGATATATAGGTGAAACTGATGGATACTCAATATTGCTGGTCGCAGCTGCATGCAAAGTCAATATACTAGCTCTAAGCGCAACCCCCCAACTACATGCTCCGCACAGGCTTGAAGAATTGAAGAAAGTTTTCGATAAAATAAATGTGTTTTCAATTGAAGACCCATCAATAAAGCAACACATACCAAGCAGAATTCTACACATAATTAAAATTCCCCCTCCAGACGAATTACTAGAGCTTTACAGAGCTTTTGATAAGGTAATAGGGGTAATTGAGAAGCAAATAAAAGAGAAGTATGGAGCTGAACACTTAAAGCTCAACTGCACGGAGCACTCACTATGTAGAAAGCGCATGAGCTTTAAAATGCTGAAGTTTAGAGTAATAGAAAACGGCGCCAGCAGCGTTATCAAGTACACCACTTGGAGACTTAAAGAGCTGAAACTACCATTAGAAGAACTTAACGGTAAGAGCATTCTTGAAATATATCGCAAGACGCTTACCAAATGCTTTAATCATAAAATCGAAGTCGCTCTAAAGATACTTGAAAGAGAAGCATATAAGAAAGCAATAATTTTTGCCGAGGGAGTCGAAGTAGTTAAGCAACTAGGTAGAAGACTCCAAGAGAAAATGGGATTTGAAAAAGTAGCAATATTAGTCGGTAAAGGACACATGAAATTAGAGCAACAAGCATCAGCACTCATGCAATTTAAAGAGAGAGCTGAAATTCTCGTCACAACATCAGTGGGAGAAGAGGGATTAGATATACCAGTGGCTGATATAGAAATATGGATCGACCCACCAAGCAATCCTAAAAAATGGATTCAGAGATTTGGCAGAATATTGAGAAAGCCATCAAAAAATAAAGTTGCAAGAACATATGCGCTAATCACCTTAAGAACTCATGAAAAAACTAAATTGATGAGCGTTATGAAGAAGACTGAGAGAATCTATGGGTTCACACAAAAAGTTGTTTATGAAGATCTAAGTCAAGTACTGAAAAGACAGAAGACGCTCATAAGCTTCTTAACAAACTAACATTTCCCTAGCTCAACCCACAATTGTAACCTCCGAACCTATAGCTTGACCGGGAAGAGGCTTTCTAAAGCGAGCAATTACAACGCCCTTTCCACCATGAACCCTGACAATGCTTCCCATAACTCTCACACCCTTCTTGCCAGTCCACATCACCTTTCTCCCTATAAGCTGTGAAGCCTTTTCATTAGACTCAAATCCCTTAAACTTCAAATACACGTAATTTGTATTTTGAGTCTTCAAACCTCTCCTGTACCCGAGAACCACTCCCTTCAATCCTATAATTGACACCACCGCGCAGACCTCCCTCATCAATAGCTAACCACAATATTTCGAAGCTGGATTTCAGTGTTACGCTAATCACATTAAAAGTACACTCTTGCACCTATAGGGTCTATCTCTGAAACAATGATTCCCTCACATGGAAAGAAGTCTAGGAAAACTTCAATTACATCACGTATTCTCTCCCTCTCAACAACAGCGAAAACAGTTTTACCATCATAGTCGAAGCCGCACATTAAGGGATTCATTTTCATAATCCTTTTCAATACACTTCTAGATTTTAAAGAAAGAGAGCAAAGTCTGGTATGCAGTAGCCTTCTCGCTATGCCAGCTATGAAATTGAATTCATTAAGCCTACATGTTATATTGGCAGGAATAGAATCAGCATAAATTGGCAATGGAATGAGTGGTGGATTTGAAATATCAATCTCCTTGCCCGGTGATCCTCCAACTACTATTCTCAAATCTTCAGGATATCTAATATTTAAATACTTGGCCATACTAGGTGCTCCGGGCTCAGTAACTACGGTGATCCCGCCATTCATTATGATTCCCGAAACACCAAGCCCAATCTTATACTTCAATTCTATTTCATGAGCAATATCGCCTAAAACAGCGGGTGACATGCTCAGTTTTAATGCTGAATAAATGGAGGCTAGTGCTGAAATCAACGTGGCTACTGGTAAGCTTAAACTCGAATAAAGTGGGATTTCAAAATTAAATATTAAGTCGCCCTTTAAACCATCAAGTCCAGCTTTCCTTAACATGAGTTTAGCTGCGCGCTCAATCCATGGAATATTCAACTGCTTTTCTCCATGAATCATGTTCAGCTTAAAGCAATTAGATTCACCAACTTCAGCTATACATGAAACTCCTCTTAGGAGACAAGCTCCAATACCATTAAATCCTGAGGTGTGATGCGATGATGAAAGCTTAATTGACAAAATCAGCGGTACAAGGGAGGGAGCAAATGCTTTACCCACCTCCACTAGAACTCCTCCATGCAGTTAACTTGATGCAAAGACCTCAAACATATCTGATACCAGCACTGCTATTGAAGTAATCAAGCATTTCTAATGCACTTAAATATTACTGAGCTTGACCAGCACGCTCTTTAGCGTGCCAATGCAGCTCCTTTCTTATAATTCTACCTTCAGGCTCAAGCTCCTCGAATATCTCTGCTTGAAACTTATAGATCTTAGTGTCTCTATCAAGCCATGCATCAGGCATTAATCCAGCTTTAATGCAGCAATTACTAAGAAATTCTTCAGGTGACCAATTCCACTCAACAGCCACTTGAGGGAGAAGGAGACCTTTAAATAGCCCCTTTTCAACTATCAATCCATCAATCCCGATTTTTATTTTGGAGGGATACTCCCTGGGATCATCCACCTTGATGAGCTCTGGCAATGTTAATACGCTAACTTCAAATACTACTGACTTGAGCTCATTGAACTCTAGAGGTCTAAATCTAGGATCTGAAGTAGCAGCGCTAATTGCAGCCTCAATAGTGGCCTCGACTAATGGCATAATGGGATACGGAAACCCTATACATCCCCTCAACTGCTTAGTTCTCATACCCCTCACTTCAACCACCCTATTTATTGTGACGAATACTCCACGCTTCTCCTTCAGCTTTGCTGGGGTATTTTCTGGAACACTAATTTGAATACCCTTAGACAGATACTCTTCAACCGCTTTTCTCGCAAGCTTAACGAGAAAGGCGCCTTCATCATCTGTTAAAAAGGAGCTGCTCAAGAACCCCACCTCAATAATGTATACCCTTCACTGAAACTACATTTTTGGGA
>CAYWZQ010000012.1:0-56855 GCA_964462875.1 uncultured Nitrososphaerota archaeon
AGTGGTGGTGACTGATTCAAGAGGAATTTCAACTCTCTTAAACCGTAACTCCCTAGAATAACCACGCTTCACAAAGCGTGAAAAGAGTATGCATGCCTTCCTAGTATAGTTGACCATGTCTTCTAACATTGCATAGTAACATATGTTAATTGGATGCCCTCTATAAGTTAAGTCTGCATAATGCCATGGAAAAGTTGCTTCTCCTAATAAAAACGGATCCCAAGGCCACGACGAAACCTCGGTTTCATCTGGATCTAAGTACATTCCTGGATGATAATCTTCCACTTCATAACCGTAGTATAGGTGCTCTAGGATGTTATATGGATACCAAGCTACAAAATCGGATTCGATTGCTTCAATTAACGGTACATAATACTTGCTAAAGTGCCTGATGAAGTGTAGGTATTTTAAACCTGGTAGTAAATTTATATCGGATTCGCTGATGGGCCACTAGTAATTTTACATCGAATTAGTTTTTCAACTTGGATAACTCTATCTTCATAGAAGACTACTATGTCATCGTATCCGTCACCATCAACATCCTCAACAATTAATTTTGAACCCCTAATTGGATGGCAAATGAAATCATGGTATACAAATGTGAAGTAGGGTGCTCCAACTTTAATTTGCGAATACCACCTAAGTTTAGTGTAATCGTATTCCCTTTCATAAAACAGTTCCCGTCGTTCTGCAGCTTCAAGTTGATTTCTGGGGATGGAGAAGCTACTGGGGTACAGGAAGTATCTCATAATTGGATGTAAAGTATCGTCGTGTACGTTTGTTGGATCTATTATGTCAATTTGGTATGCCATGTCATATATGTATGGGTATAGGCGTGTATACTCTCCAAACAGGGAACCAATACTTAATCTGAGATTTAGGTATACTGGATATTGAATGGCGTAGAGTAGGACTATTTCCTCAACTCCATCTCTATCTAAATCTCCAGCATCAGCACCTAATAGTAGTGGGAATGGAGGAGCACTGAGTGGACCGTCTATAGTGTATTCTCCCATGAACTTAAGTCTTCTAGATGATCTATTAAGTTTGTAGAAGTAAATGTGGTAGTTATAGTGGTGAAGAGTCCAAGGTGTTTCAAGAGTCCAAGATTCTATTGGGTTGAGGGAATCTATTATTGCTATCTCTTTCACTCCATCATGATTTATGTCAACCAAGAAGCTGTATGCTTCAGGTAGTAGTATGGGATGTTGAGGATTGGCTAATTGAACATCAAATGATCCGGTAGGTGTTTCTCTGAGATACTGAGGGTTGAGCGTGAAGAGATAGGAGTCGGGATGTCGCCAAATGATTGTCCAATGCCACCATCCAGACCAATCTTCTGGGCGGGGTAAGTTATATGGTTCATAGATTTCTCTTAATACTCCATAATCTTGATGGTGGTCACCATTTATATCACCTATTAGCAACTTTAAGTTGTCAAGGTGAGAATTCAGGGGCCAGAGGAACCAGTTGCAAGGCCATGATAGTGCATGTGTTGGTAGACCACTACTATTCATAATTCCAGCGCGATAGCTTGATATATCTTCTGCAGTTAAATTCCAGTATATTACTGGTCCATGAACTACAACTTGATCATCTCCAACCCATTTCATTCTCGCGTGTATTGTGAATAATTCGTCTTGACCATCCTTATTTAAATTTGATGATGCAGCTGTTGCAAGCCAAAATCTACGATCATAATATGTTGTTGAATCATTTAGAGTTACATTGTAATCTGAGATTATTAACTTGCTTAGATCTTCAAGATAGTAATAGTGACCTTCTTCCTCCTTATGTCTTAAATATGAACCGTTTAAGTTTACAATTTTAACTATTGTTCCATCAGGTGATGGTTTTACTAATCCTATTTCACATTCCTTGCTCATTACTATGACTTTTCTCATTGTTGGTGTTGATTTTATGAGTTCTTCATCTTCTTCTTGTAGCGGTGTAATTAACGTTCTATTTTCTTTTGGTTGCTTGATTGTTTTGGGTGGTTTTTCTGGTGTTCCTATTTTTCTGTTTTGATTTGAGGCTTGGGCTAGGATTGGGGTTGTGAGTTGGATTGCTATTAGAATTAGTAGGGTGATTGTGATGATCTTCCTTATTGAACTCATTTATTTCATCTTCACACAATTTAATAATTTAATATAAAATAATCATTTGGAAATGTCATTTTAGGGGTATATCTATTTTTCGTTTAAACTTTACTTGATATTTCTTTTTCTTCATTAATTTTTTGTATTATGTTATGTGGTGTTGTTTTTGCTTATTTTTATGCTATTCTTTGTTATGTGTTTTTGTTTTTGTGAATAGGTTTTTGTTTTGCACTGGATTTTCGGTTTCAGTTTCATTTTTATTATTGTTTTTGTTTGTTGACTTTGGTTGGTTATCCTTTTTATTTTGCACTGGTCTCTTTTATTTGGGAGGTGGTGTTTGGTGGTTGGTGGGTTTGAGGTTTGTGAGAGGTTTATTTTGGATAGGATGAGGGAGAGTAGGATTCCTGGTTTAGCTGTTTGTGTTGTTGAGGGTGATAGGGTTAGTTATTTGAGGGGTTTTGGTTTTAGGGATTTGGATTCTGGTTTACCTGTTAATCCCGGAACTTTGTTTGGTATTGGTTCTGTTACTAAGTCTTTTACTGCACTTGCAGTTTTGCAGTTGGTTGAGAAGGGTAGGGTTGATCTTGATGATAGTGTTGATGAGTATGTTGATTTGGGAGTTAAGCCTTTCGGTGAAGATATAACTGTACATCACTTGTTGACGCATTCATCTGGTATTCCAGCTCTAGCTTATGCTGAAGCTTTCATTCGTGGAGTTTTAGAATTAGATGTTAGCTGGCTTCCAGTTTCAAGTGCTAGGGATGTCATTACTTTCATGAAGGGTGCTGGGGATTGGGCTTACTGTAAGCCTGGTGAGAAGTTCTTTTACTTGAATGAGGGTTATGTGATTTTAGGTGAAATTATTGCTCGAGCTACTGGTTTGAGGTATGAGGATTACGTGAAGAAGAGTATTTTATTGCCATTAAAGATGGAGAGGAGCTACTTCTTTAGGGAGGAGGTTGAGCGTGATGGTGATTTTGCAACACCATACATTATTGATAGGGAGGGTAGGCATGTTAAGAGTAAGTTTCCATATGGAATTACTGCTGATGGTGGATTGATAAGTAACGTGGTTGACTTAGCAAATTACATTAGAATGTACTTGAATAGAGGTGTTTTTGAGGGTTTTGAAGTTATTGATAGGGATATGATTGAGTTGATGGAGAAGGAGCATGTTAGGAGGTTTGATGGAGTATTTGGGCCGGAGTATTATGGTTATGGTTGGGGTATCATACCGAACTTCCACGGCTATAAGCTAGTTCACCATTCAGGTTCAGTATTAGTGCATACAGCTTACGTAGGCTATATACCTGAAAAGAAAATTGGAGTAGCAATACTAGCCAATGCCAGCGGATATCCACTATCAAACATAGGAATGTACATACTAACACACCTACTAGGCTATGACCCAGAAAAACTACCGTTCATTGAAAAGGATAGAATTCTAAATAAGCTAACTGGAACATATGAAACCTATAAAAGCACAATGAAGATTGAAGTTAAGAAAAGAGGATGCATACTCGAAGCCGTAAGTAGAGATAAACTCACAGAATTTACATGGACACTCATACCAGATGAAATCAGCAAAGACAAATGCACATTCTACATGATATCAAACTGGAGAAAAATGCCAGTAGAATTCACAATTAAAGACGGCAGAGTGGAATTAATTCTTGAAAGATATAAGCTAATAAAGAAGACATAAAACCTCTATTTCCACTTTAAGATGAATTCCGAGAGTGCACTGCACAAACTACCGATAAAATCGGTGCATACAAAACAGCTGAACCAGAAAGACGAAGAGAAGCTTGCCATCTAGAGCCCATGGAGCTTAATTATTCGTTAATATTTTATTACTGTTTTAAAATACTGTTCTTAAGCTCATAAGAGGGGGGTGAAAGGCTTGAAAGCCTTCATTTCCATCGACTTGGAGGGTATGCCCCATATTGTTAGCGTTGAACATTTAGCTCCCAAGAGGGCGCTATATGATGAGGCAAGGAAAATTATAACTAAAGTCACATTGGCCGCCATAGAGGCATTACATGAAAATGGTTTTAGTGAGGTAATTGTTGCTGATAGTCATGGACCAATGATTAACCTATTAATTGACGAATTGCCAGAATACGTTGAAGTCGTTAGAGGGTATCCTAGACCTGTCAGCATGGTTTATGGTGTTGAGAACTGTGATTTAGCAGTATTTCTGGGTTATCATGCTAAGGCTGGAACAGCTAGATCAACATTTGATCACACCTATAGTGGGTTAACAATTGCGAGTCTAGTAATTAATGGTATTGAAGCCAGCGAATTTCTATTAAATGCTTGGGCTGCAGGTCACTATGATGTTCCAGTAGTGCTTGTTGCTGGTGAGGAAAAGCTCTTAAGCGATGATGTGGCCAAGTACGCTCCATGGGTTGAGAGAATTATTTTGAAAAGGTCTGCTAGTAGATATGCAGCTATAAGTCCAAGCTTAACGAGGATAGTTAAAGAGTTGCGTTCAGGTGTAGCTAGGGCAGTTGAAAAGTTCAGGAATGGCGAATGCAAGCCTTTGAAAACTAATTATCCAGTTGAAATGAGAGTTAAGTTTTTCAAGAGCAGCTTTACTGATGCAGCCGAACTCATACCCGGAGCCGAAAGAATTGATGCACTAACAGTCAAGTTCACTGCTAAAGATATAATTGAAGCCTACAAAGTATTCCAATTAATGACACTAGCGGCATTTGCAATAAACGCCATAACAACTCCAAGATAGCGTACACTCATAAATTACAGTTGAAAGTTGAAGCAGCATAAATAAATCTCAGCAACATGAAGATTTAATTTCATTCACTACTCTTTTTATGATTTCACTGAATTGACTGGACAGCGTTCTCGATAATTAAATTGACCTTAAATATCTGTTTAATGAGACATTGCCTGTATTCAATATGTAAAAGAGCTTGAATGCCCTAACCAATGTTACTTCTCCATTTCCTCGGGAGGCTTAATATTTCTAAATGCAAAGTATAGCGATAGGTCGTAAGCTGCTTTAAGTGATCCGCTAACACTTAATGGTGCTGATATTGATATGACCTTCATTAAGTAGCCTGCAAGGCCTGGGCTAATTGAGGCAGAGAAAACTCTAACGAGGCTAGTTATTCCGGAAGCAAATACTCGTTCTTTAGGCTCAACTATCGCCATTATATAGGACTGTCTAGTTGGAACATCCATTTCGCAGAGCAATTGCCTGGCAAAGTGAATTGCAAGAGCAGTGTAAATGTCCGGTGCCAAGGGCAATACTGCAAGCATAATACTTGCAGGGAGATGCGTAAAGACCATAGTATTAACTAAGCCTATTTTCTTTGCAATTATGGGTGCCAAGTAGTACGATATAGTCACAAGTATTTGCGAAACAAAGAATATTTGTGAAATAGTTGTTAAGTCAATTTTAAATCTAATGTAAAGCCAATAGGAAAAAAGTCCTCTAGCAATCAATCCGCCAGCAAATGAATCTACACCAAAGAGAATTGAAAGCTTGACTATGAAAACTTTAGTTTTATCAGTAATCCTTGGAAATTTGGATTCAAGAATCCCCTCAACTTCACACTTACTAGATAGTGGAACATAGAAGGAGAGCATAACTAGCATTAGGAAAGTGAATAATGCAAATAGAAATCTAAATGCCTCAACCAGTGGAATATCATAGCTGTTCGATATGAACTGAGGTATTGAAGCTAATAGCGATCCAATGGAAGCTGAAACTGCACTCCCCAAATAATAGTATGAAAAAGCCTTCGTCCGAAACTCATGACTACACGATTGAGCTATAACTGCATGCTCTATAGGTGAGAAAACACCTATAGCACCAGTAGTGCCAATCGACCCCAAGAAAACAGCTAAAGCTATTGCAATAAAATTTCTAGTTAAAGTTAAAATTAACCCTGAAATAAACGATATGATTGCAAAGATAATTAGCAATTTCCTCCGACCAAAATAGTCTGCAAATAAGCTTGAAATTAAAGTGAATACCGCTCCACTGAAAAAGCCAATTGAAATAATCAATCCAATTAATTGAGGATCAAATCCAAGAGAGTCCAAGTAAATTGATATGGCTATGCTAGTGAAGGTATAAGCAAGTGTTCTCACAGCCATAGATATGAATACTAGCTTCCCATCAGTACTTATCCAGTCAAGCATCCCCCAGCATCCCTCTAAGTTGAGGCAGAAGTAATCTAAAATAAAAATTGGATTTAAATTTTAATTAAGCTGAAACAGGAAGCTCTCTAAAATACCAGTACTTTTCTCTAATCAACTATAGCAGCTTTCACCACGACCACTCTTAGTTGAAAGCCCATTGAGTGATAATAGTGCTCCTAGTATAGCCTAATTTCCTTACCCACACCCCGCTCTAAAGCCAATTTATATGCTTTGAGAGCTGTCGATGCATCCTGAATTGCCACTCCAACACTCTTAAACAATGTGATTTCTTCATCACTAACTCTACCAGGCTTTTTACCCAACACAATTTCGCTTAGCTCGGCATATATGTGCTCTTTAGTTATTACCCCCTCCTTTATCGGTATTAGTATGTCCCCCGCCTCGCTGAGGCAGGATTCATATGTATCAACAACAACCTTAGACCTCTTAATGGTTATTGAATCCAGTTCCCGCGTTGTTGGCGTGTGAGAACCTATACCATTAATATGAGTTCCAGGCTCTAACCATTCACCATTAAATACTGGGGTTTTACTTGTAGTTGCAGTTACAATTATGTCACATCCCTTGACAGCCTTAACTGGCTCATCAACAACGACGACATCTATACCTAGTTCCTTAGACATTTCCTCAGCATATTTTTCAGCTGCACTCCCAACAATATCATAAACATATGCCTTCTCAATCGGCCTAACTTCACATACAGCCATCAATTGAGTTCTCGCTTGAACACCAGCACCAAAAACACCCACAACTTTAGAGTCTTTCCTAGCCAAGTACTTTGTTGCAACACCACTAACAGCACCAGTCCTCATGGCAGTGATAAATCCACCCTCAAGAATAGCGAGTAAATCGCCAGTCTTGGGATCATTAAGCAAAATTGTACCTAAAACAGTTGGCAAATTATATTTAACTGGATTATTTGGATAAACCGAAACAACTTTAACTGCAAGTGCATCCATATCAGCAATGTAAGCTGGCATGTAAAGTACAAGTCCATTGTACTCTTCAATCTTTATTGTAGGCCGCAGAGGCATCTTCACTTTGCCTAAACCATACATTTTAAATGCTTCTTCAACAGCTTCAATAGTGTCCTTCATAGTTAAAATAGACTTTAAAGTTTCCCTATCGAGAACAAGAACCATAATTGATCACAAAATAATATTTATTAAGTAAATCTTAATACGATTTCGGCTAAACTATATTGCTCTTAATTGAAAAATTGATAAATGATAAATTAAATGTAAATTTGAAGTAAGACTATACATGAGGACATGTTGGAACTTTAAAGCATATTATTTTAAGCAGTTATCTCTAAATTTTCGGTAGTTTTATTGTTGTTTTTGTTCTTGTTAGACCCATATTTTTGAGCTTACTATAAATTCTGATTAATTTATTAAGTTTATTTGTTTTAAAGAGTATTTTTCCTTCTTCAATTGCATCTATTATTAATGGATTACCCTTTTTAAGCATTTTACATGCTTCTTCTAGGGTGTATGGGTGAGGTTCTATTGGGATTTTAATGTCACTTAGAATTTCTGGTATTTCATTGATTCTTTCTAAATATTTGCTTTTGAAGTCTGCAATTATTAGTAGATCGTAGTCGCTCCAAGGCATCCAATCTCCGCGCGCCCTTGAGCCGAAGAGAACAATTGCATAAACACAATACTTTTTTCAACTTATTGATTATAAAATTTAATTCCTTCATATTAATCCCTTAACAAAGTTTAATATTGCTTCAGCTGCTTCAAGAGTTCTTTTAGAAGTACTCTCATCATAAGCCTCATGCGGAGAACCTGCTGGATGTGCATTTGGATATCTTGATGGAATATAATGTCTATCTAATTCTCTAGCATAAGTTAGGAGTTCATTTGGAAGCTTCACATTCTTCGCCTCAATATAGCGTTCAAGCAAAATTCTTACGCTATAATCCCAAGGTGCTTCATTTATACTATATAATAGAGCCTTACAAGCCTTTTCCGCTGCTTGATGAGCATAAAATGCCGCTGCATTAAACTTTTATTTTCATGGAGAATTTTAGCTGTTTCCAAATCCCATTCAGCTTCGGACAACCATCTTAATGCTTCATTGCGCAAAACATTCACCCCAAATTTTCAAGAGTAATTTTCATTGCTAATAATTCAATTCTGTTTGTAATGGAAATATTACAGCTGCAACTTGCTTTCCTTATTTCAATTTATTCAATTTATAATGAAATTACGTAGTATAGAATGTAACATATTGCTCTTGGAGTTAAGTGGAAAGCTATAATATTTGAAGTTAAATATATCATTCGGTGAAATCATGGTTAAGGTCTTAATTTTAGCTGGAGATGCTGTTGAAGCTCAGGAAATATTCTATCCTTATTATAGGTTAAAGGAGGAGGGATTTGAAGTACATGTAGCTGCTCCAACTAAGAAAGATGTATTATTTACTGTTGTACATGATTTTGAACCTGGATGGGAAACATATACTGAGAAGGCTGGCTATAGATTTCCATGGTTAACATTGGCTTTTAAGGATGTTAAGCCTGAAGAATATGATGGACTTGTAATTCCAGGTGGGCGTGCACCTGAATTTATTAGGCTTTATCCTGAAGTTGAGAGGATCGTTAGGCATTTCTTTGAAGCTAATAAGCCTGTTGCGGCTATTTGTCATGGACCGCTGGTTTTAACTGCATTTGGATTATTAAAGGGTAGAAAGGCTACGTGCTATAAGGCTGTTAAGCCTGATCTCATTGCTGCTGGAGCAGAATATGTTGATGCTGAAGTAGTTGTCGATGGCAACTTGGTTACTAGCAGGGCTTGGCCAGACCTACCTTCATTCATGAAAGAATTTATTAAGCTACTAAAAAGATGACTGTAAAATAAACTTTCACTCTATTTTTGTAATTGTTATTTTAGTAGTAGAGTGAATATCCCTTTTAAAGGGTACATCTAGTGAAACCTTTAATTGTAGATCATGCTCATCACCAACTACACCCTGAATTACTGGCTTAGGCAGTCTTAATAGATTAGTAATTTTGGATGATGATAGCGAGAATTCATGAGTAAAGCCGAAAAGCACTACTGGCTCTCTAAATACTTGAAAGTTGTAGCTGAAAGCTTTACTTCTAATATTGCGGTTAACATTGGCTAGGAACACTTCACAGATACCTTCAGCTGGAACTCTAAACTGCAAGCATGCCCTAGCTCCCCTAACTTTTGGGGCTGTTGTTGATGTGAACAGTGTAATTGATCCCTTGAGAACAGAATTTTCAACTCTCAAATCAGTCATTGCATAATCAAGCTCATAGGATAAATGCCCTATGAAGCCTCCAAGTTTAATTGCCAATTTAAGCGGTGCAATTGGAATTATAACTACATCACCATAAATGCTCTTGTAATCAGGCTCATCAACTACATAAGCGGGAGCATCAATATAGAAGCCATACTTTTCACCAATAATGATAGTGTAGTCCTCACTAATGGGTATTGGAAGCCTTTTACTTTTAATCTTCTCGAGCTCCATAAACTCATGCCTAAGAAATACTTTCGCAGTCCTCTTAGCACCAGCCCATGGAGCCGGATGATAGGAAGTATGCTTGGCAGTATAAATCTTCAACCTACCATACCTAACACGCATCTCCCTAGGTAGAACTATAAAGTCATCATCAACACTACAATTAGCAAAGAGCTCACGAAGCCTCCTATTTATCTGGGAAGCTCTAAAGAAATAGTGCAATACCAATGCTATTATAATTAATGGCAGTATAATGAAGAGTAGCGAGATAGGCTGGGGGGCTAAACCGAGAAAGCAAGTATAAATGCCTATAGCTATGAAAAACACTGAAAAGACAATACCAATCATAGACCTAAACATTGAAACCCTAAGATCCGCTAGCAATTTTATCGCCAATTTGAAGTTCACCAATAAAAGTATTGCAAAAGAAGTAAATAAGTGATTACCCATGCACATAATTAAGAAAGCTGGATGCTCAATGACAGTAGACTAGTGCTTCATTAAACCACAAATGGAAAGCACATGGAGAACACTGCATCACCCTTTAATTAAACTTCAATGTCTTTTACTGAATAGTTAATAAGTATGATTTAAGTAACTATCAACATTGAACGGGGCGTGCAGAATTGCCGAGGGTAAATGAAATCTTAATATCATATTGCGGGTTAGTATGTGAATATTGCCCAGCATACAGATTGAAGTTGTGTGAAGGCTGCGATGCCCATGAAAGTGAATGTAGATACATTCAATGCTTGAAAAAGCATGGAAATAAAAACTGCTTACTATGCAATGAGTTTCCATGCAAACTTCATGAAGAGGGATTCAATTGGGAAACAACTGAATATGGAGTTTTAAAATGGAAGATATATAGTGAAGTATTCATTGACTTGATGAAGAAGTTAAGAAGGGATAATTTAAATGGAAATGAAGCCCGGCAGTAAAAGCTCTAATAACTCCAACTTTCGAAATATTATGGTTTATCGATGCTAAGTACTTGAAATATCATTCAAGACCAATTGGACACGCTTACACACATAAATCGCATACTGGTATACCAATTTCCAGTCTCTTTATCATTTCGCTTAATCTACTCAAGCACCTATCCACGTCTAGAACTTCATCTCTACTCTCAGAATAGTAGGTGAAGTATGAAGGCTTAATTGCATTAGCTGGACATGCTTCAATGAATCTCCCGCATTCTCCGCACTAACATTTCATCATCCTGTTTTCAACACTCAACTTTAAATTTGCTAGAATAGTTGCAAGCCTAATTCTAGGACCATATTTAGGGTTGACCAATAAAAGATTTCTACCTATCCAGCCCAAGCCCACCATATGGGCGAATAGTTTATGAGAAATATTTCCAATAGCTCTCCTCTCATCAACTATGAGCGATGCTGGTATAGGTTGCGCAGTAAATCCATGTTCAATCAAGTGTTGTACTAAGGAAAATGCAATGGTATCTAACAGTATGTTGGCAGCCCTATAGGCATGAGCATAGAGTGTACCAGAGGAATCCGCTGCTATTGAGTTAATAGCACTAATCGGAATTACAACGGCTATTGAAATTGCAGTACTAAATTTCTCAAGTAAATCCCTTGGCTCAGCATAAATCTCATCCCTGATAGACTCTATGCTCAAAAACCGATTAGCTGGGCACCCATTAACCTAGCAATTTTAATTAGCTCATCACGAATCTCATTGTTCACAATAATAGACAATATAAGAATAAAATAGTGTTTAGGTTTATAGGGTTTACTGCTGCTCCTTAGGCTCGTAGTGCTCGCACTTAAAGTCAGAGTAGTCCTTAGACAGCCTATAGAAGCGCCATCTACCATTACTGTGGTATGGACACCTAATGAACTTGTTTTGAGGATTAATGTCGCTTGAATTTATTTCTGCGTGTTTACATGTTAGGCAAATTAGGTTCCCCAAGCTTAGGCCTCCTATTAAAATCATAAGTTTTTGAGTTAGGTTTTAAAGTTTTCGAATTCCTTGAACAAGATAATCCTAATATACTAGCCATAAAACTGGAAATTGAGGATGATTTAAATTGAAGAGTGGAAAAGCATTAATATTAACGGCTGCTTTTATTATGATACTAGTTTTTGAGTCAAATATAGCATTGAAACCTTGGATTATGAAGGAGAAGTGGATCCCACACATACCGAAAAACATGCAGATACTAATCAAAAATTACGGAAAAACAGTAAATGTGAAAATTATCCTACCACATGGAGGATTCAAGGTACATTGGGGAAATGCATATAGAGTTAATGGAGTGATTTACGCTAACGTGCGAATAGTAATGTGGACTGGAATAACCATTCCAGTAGTAACCACATATAGCTACAACTATACCTTCCATGAACTAGAGCCAGGTAGATATGAATTCACCCTAGTAATAAATGGAGAGCCAATAAAGACAGTTGAAATATTAATAGGAAAGTAGTAGCACTACTAGCCAAAATGTTTTGAAAGAAAGCTGAGAATCAGCTAAACCACCCTATTTCTTAATAGTACCAATTATCTCTATTTGAACTCCAATTTCATAACTCATGTTCATACTCATTTACCATGTGTCAAAACATAAAGGCTTCGAGAAAAATGTAATGCAGACTGTTACCTCTTCTGTCTTCAAGAACATCATAAGCCATTACCATTATCTTCATTACATTATTTAAATAATCTATAATATTACATTAAAAAATAAAAGAGAATTTATCTTTTGTTTTTAGTTTTTGTTAAAAACTTTTCCACACCTATACTTATTGGTATCCCCATTATGCCTATTATACCAGTTATATAGTTATTATTATTGGTTCTTGGTAGAGGATCTACTATATCATATATACCATCCCCATCTGAATCGAGCGCTTTTATTTTAATGTGTGGTTGTTTTATTTGTAACTCAAAGTACGATTTGCTTTCTACTAACCCCTTTTGTAGTACTTTAATTTTTATGATTAAAATGTTTTTATTTTCTTTGAGCATTTCAGGTTTAATTATTGTTTCAGGATATGATCCACCTCCTTTTAGCCAAGTACCTTCAAAATCTTCTCTTATAAGTCGAATTGGCTTACCATTTAAGATAAACGTATAATTTACGGTACTTATTCTCCATTCCTCAGATTTTATATTGAAGTAAAACTCGAAATGTACAGTAACATTAGACTTACCAATCCAATTTCTAGATATGTTAAAGGGTATTTCAATGTTAAGTTCTCTAGTCCATGTAGGTATTGTTGTATTTTCCTTAATTACATATACTGGATCAGATGATGAATATACTGTTACTAGTGACATATTAGACTGTGCATAAGTTGGATATATAATTACACCGCATAATAAAGTTGTAATCCATAAGAAATATGCGAAGATAGAAATTCTATTAATCCTCATCTCATCACCCCTAATAATTTAATTTGAAAGTCCATAAGTACTGTGTTGTACCTAAGTAGTCGATGAACCATGAATGATGTGGACCAAATACATATTCATATGTCCATGTGTTATATGCACTATTATATAATCCGAGCGTTCCCGTTCCTTGGTGACCATTTACATCTACCACGACAGTCAAACCAAGAGCTATTCCAGACCCGCTACCAACACTTACTGTTATGGTGTATGAAGAATCAGAATCACTATCTTCTCGTCTATCTTGTGAACTATACCTTGATTGAAACCTTATAAAGTAATATCCATTACTTGGAGGTGGTTGCTCTACATCATCTTCACAAGTATTTATACTGTTACCGTATATGTTCACTGTTTTGTACCAACTAAAAGTTTGATCAATGAACCAACGGTCTTCATAATGTTCGCCATTTAAGGGGCCAACTAAAACATATTGATAAACCCATCGTACTAATTGAAAACGTGCAATACAATGCCCATCTTCTGGCATTAAGGTAACAGAGTGATAAACAATAGAAGTTGTACTCCATGGACCAATAACATACTTAGAATAATAAGACCATGATGAAGTGCCTTTAGTGCTTCCATATCTTGGTGCATGTGCCTGAATTAATAATGTCCACTTATCCTCATATGTTTCATATATAATATATTCATCCTCCCCTATTGCTGCAACGTTTGATATGATAAAAATATTTGCAATTATGCTAAGAAGAAGTAATTCTGACATTAAAAGTAATTTTTTATCCATTACATTAATTCCTCCTAAATTATAATATGACAAATCAAAATATATTTTTACTGCAAAGTCAAATCATGAATTTAGTTCAGCTTGACAAAAGCCGTGCATTTCTTGGCCTTTTTGAAAATGTTACACTTCATATGAGGTGTGTTATATCAATTTTAGTTGCCTTCTTTGGTTTTGTCATGAAGTAGGATAAGAATAATTGTGCGATTATTGAAATCCAGTTTTTCTCTATTTAGAACTTCATGCTATAAACTTTTTAAGTTGAGTTTAATTGAATTTTGATCAGCCTATTATTTGGAATGCTGTGCCAGTTGCATCGTTTCATGTTGTAGTAATGAATCTAGCTCTTAAAGTAATTTAGCAAGCTCATCTCTAGCTTGCTGGTAAAATTGATGTTAGAATGGGAGAGTTATAATAAATAGATAAACAACGTCTTGTAGTCCTCACATATTACTTCACATAAACAACATTCTATGTTTGTGTACTGAAGCTAGGCTATGGTTATTGGATTCTAGCACTAAAGCCATGCACTCTCAACGTTAGAAGACCTAGCTAAACAACTCTATTCCTAATAGCACCGATTTTTTCTATTTCAACTTCAACTATATCTCCATGCTTTAAGTATTTTGGAGGCCTCCTAAAGTAGCCGACTCCACTTGGAGTACCAGTTAAAATTATGTCTCCGGGAATGAGCGTCATATCCCTTGAAATGAAGCTAATGAGCTTACTGACATCAAATATCATGTTGCGTGTATTTGAATCCTGAACTACTTCACCATTAACCCTACAGATAATCCTCAAGTTCCCCGGATCACCTACATCCTCTCTCAACGCAATACCTGGCCCAATGGGACAGAAGGTATCCAGAGATTTGCTCCAGAACAATCTTATTGGCTCCCTAAATTCAAGGTCTCTAGCCGTAACATCATTAGCAGCCATGAAGCCTAAAACATAATTCATCGCTTCACTTTCATTTACATTCCTGCATTTAGCACCAATAACAACTGCTAGCTCAGCCTCATAATCTACTTGCCGCGAAATTCTCGGCAATTTAATTGGATCGTATGGCCCAATAATTGAGCTTGGAGCCTTAGCGAATATAACTGGTTCACTCGGCAATTTAGCTCCAACCTCATCTGCATGATCCCTATAGTTGAGTGCAACACCTATAATCTTACTTGGACTCGGTACTGGAGCTTTAAGCTCAACTTCATCCAATTGATATGCAACACCCTCAATTCCAACTATATCGTCAATATTGTCCTTAACGACCCTTATCACATCAACTATCTTCAATCCCCTTCTAATGAGCTTTAAAGGATTACTTGGAGCCTCTCTTCCAGCCTTTACCTTGGCCTCACGCTCAGCTAATCCGAGGTAGACTAGTAGCCTATAATATGCATAGTTCAAGTCTATTGCCAACTCCTCAATCAGTATTCCGCTTCTAATTTTCCTCGAACCGTGAGGTCTAAATGCTATTATCATACCATACACCAATTAATGGAGAATTATAGTGGAACTATTCTGACCTTGCTAATCCTCATTGTTGGTGCAATAGCATATCTACCCCATGAACCTGCAACTTTCAGGTCAGATCCAACTTCATCTACGTTGGATATCATTTTAATTATATTATCCAGTATTCTAGCCTTCTTAAGTGCATACTTGACTTCTCCATTTTCAATTCTATAGAGACCCATCCTCAAAACCGCAGTATAATCTCCGGTTACAGGGTTGCTTACTCTAGCATAGTGTAGATGCCTTATTAAAATACCATTCTCAACTTCACCTATAATGTCCTCCGGACTTTTACTTCCAGCCTTAATTACAAGGTTTGATGGTCTGGCTGATGGCTCAGTAATATAGAGTTTTCCAGGTAATCTCGTGAAGCCCGCAGGACCTGCAGGTCTAAATCCATTTCCCGTAGAGCTCTTGCCCTCCATTGCAGCGGAGAGAGAGTCATAGTAGAAGCCCTTGAAAATACCATTTTCAATTAAATACTTCGTCCTCGTTGGGACACCCTCATCATCAATTGAGCACGAATATGGTCCACGAGGCATTCTAGGATCATCTAATACCGATAGCTTTTCACTAGCAACCTTCTCGCCTTCCTTACCCAGGAAGAACTGGTAGGTTGTCTTGGCAATTAGAGGATTTGAAAACGCCCCTACTCTGAGTGCTATGTCCGCTGAAGCTCTCGGAGCGAAAATAGCAGTATACTCTCCCTCATCGACTTTCTCAGCCTTCAACCCATCAATAGCCATTTTAGCTGATTCAATTCCAATTTCCTCTGGATTAAAGTCTGAAAGAAACCTACACATAGTACTTTCATAGCCCTCACTTTCAACTACACCATTTTTAGCGGTAGTTGCAATTACTCCCTCCAATAAAGTCCCTCTATCCTCAGCTTCAACTCCATTTGAATTCACAATCCTAATAGTATACTTGATTATGTTGAGCGTTCCAGATACATTAACTATTTTATCACTATAGCTTTCAGCCGTACTTAAAGCTCTTTGAGCCAATTCTATAGCCTTCCTTCTATCGATTTCCGCGATCTTTTTATCAAAAACCTCTTTAGCAGGACTATATTTTTCTGGTTTAGGTAAGCCATACTTGAACTTCAACTTCCTTTTAGAAGCAACCTTAATAGCCCTCCTAATTGCTAAATCTATGCTCTCGCTATCAAGCTTACCAGTAGCTGAGAAGCCCAAACCTCCATCAGCAGTCAAAACCCTTATGGCCAAGCCCTCATCAACTACACCCTTAGCCTCAACAATCTTCTTATTAGCCATTCTAGCAGTGAACACATCATTCAGCAAGTAATATGCCTCAGCTTCACTAGCACCAAGCTTAATTGCTTTATCAACAATTCTGGCAAGATCATTGAGATTCACGCTACCTCACCTCCCAACAATGCTTGCAACTCCTCTAATATGTGGCCCACCATTACCCACATAAAGTAGCTGGTAGGGCTCACCCTTACCGCAGCCAGGTATAGGTCTAATAGTCAAATCATTTGCAACAGCGTCTATACTCTTGAAGAAGCTTGGAGCCGTACTCATAACCCATACATTCTTTAAGTGCTTGGTTAGCTCTCCATTCTCAATTAGCCAGCCCTCCTTAGCAGATATGGTCCAGTTATATCTCTTATCATCAATGCTCGGAGTATTTCTACCACAAACATATACTCCAAACTTGGTTTCCTCAATTATCTCCTCAGGCTTCCAATCTCCAGGCTCAATAAATGTGTTGCTCATTCTTATCAATGGGAAATACTCATATGTAATAGCCCTCATACCAGCATTCGCCTCAGCATTAAATATTGCAGCAGTTTCCCTACTATGCATATGCTCCCTCAACACACCCCTCTCAATAAGAACCTTCTTCCTGGCGGGAACACCCTCATCATCATATAGGTAGTAGCCCAGCGTACCCTCAACTGTTGGATCATCAGCAGCATTCAAGTAGTCTGAACCAATTTTCTGACCAAGCATCCCAGCCCACCAAGTTGTGCCAGCCCATGCAGCTTCCCTACCCAAAACCCTATCAGCCTCACTTGGATGCCCGATGATTTCATGGACTAATAGAGATACGAAGTCGGGATCCATAACAACACTCACATTTCTCATTGATTTAGCTGGCTCAGCATCGAGCAATTCAATAGCTTTCCTAGCAACCTTATCAGCTGAATTATATAGTACATCTCCACTCACAAGCTCATATCCACCGCTCCCACCCTCAACCCACCTATATCTAGATCTCGAATCACCTCGCTTAGCAGTAGCAGAAATCCAAATCCATGAAACAGTGTTCTTGAAGCTTATCCTCGCACCCTCACTACTGGCAAAGAACTTATCCATCTTAATGCTAGTATAGGAGAAGCTTCTTGAAGTAATCTCCTTATAGGAGGAAATTCTTCTATCAGCTTCAAGTAGCTCATCAACCTTATCCTCAGTTGGCACGCTCTCAACATCAACTTTAACCTTAGCCACAACATTATCCCTACAAACCTTTACTGGGGCAAGCTTCACCGGCTCCTTAGCACTCAAGCTACTCGCCTTAGCAGACTTAATAGCGAGCTCCACAGCCCTCTTAGCATCTTCAATTGAAGTTCTAGGAGATGCTTGAAAACCCCAAGCACCATTAACAATAACTCTAACCGAGAAGCCATGCTTATTCAACATTAGTGCTGAAACCACTTCTCCATTAACAATGGAAATGTGCTCATTATAGTACGACTCTATCCGTACATCAGCATATGAAGCACCAAGGCAGCAGGCATAGTTGATTATGAAGCACGCTAAATCCTCTCTCAATAAGGACACCAACAAAATATAATGCCAACACTCAATTTAACAGTTACCTAGATAAAATAAGTTGGCACCCATGGTCTAAATTCCAAAAATACATCTGCAAATGTAACATCAATATGGGTAAATCACTATCACCCTAAAATTTCCAGTTGAGGTGAATTAGAGTTTTAAAGGGAAAATCCAAATTTCCAATAGGTGGAGTATGCTAATCGACCTATTGAAGGAGAAGTGGTGGAATAGGGTTTTAAATGCAAAATTAGAGGAGAAAAGCATTACCATAAATATTGGGACTTTAAAGCCAAGTGAGGCAATAGGTAGGCCTAAGAAATGGGTATTTCCATTAATGACTGGCCGTGAAGTAATGATTGAAGCTAGAATTGGAGATGCATGCGGACAAGCATTTACAGATCAACCAGCAGAATTTACGGGTTCAATTAAAGATGTAATGGAGCTGGAATTAAAGTCGAACAGGGAGCGCGCAATATTAATTGCAGCAATAAATGCAACATATAGATACTTAGGGTTAATAGGTGGTACAAAGCACTGTAGAAATGAGGGGCCGGAAAAATGCGCTATTAAAATTGCATCAACCCTAAAGGAGCTTCATGGAAATGCGAAGATCGGATTAATAGGATATCAACCAGCAATACTCCACTACTTAACATTAAATTTTGAATATGTAAGAGCCACAGACATGAATCTAGAAAACATAGGTAAAATAGTCAATGGAGTAGAAATTGAACCACACACATCAAATTTAGACGTGATAAGGTGGAGCGACATAATACTTGCCACTGGAACCACAATAGTCAACAACACAATAGATGAGATAATAGAGGCATCAAAGAACAAAAAGCTCTACTTTTATGGTGTAACAATTGCAGCTGCAGCATATGAATTTAAATTAAATAGATTATGCTTTGAATCCAGCTAATAATAGCATCATTTAACAAGTTCATTCAATCCAATACTCAGCTTCCTCACTTTTCCTCAGCTTCTCCTCACCCATAAATTTCCATAAACCAGACTTAGGCTTCACAATATTAATACCTAGCTCCTCTATGAGAGCATCGCTAAGCAAAACCTCCATTTCTCCAGGTACAGAAACAGCTCTAGCCTTCACCCATTCGCTCTCTCTATCCTCGGTAACTGCCTTAACCTCAACATGACCTAGTATGTAGGTTGTAGTTTCAGAGCCCACTACGCGATATCGCTCTGCTTTTAAATGTTCAAGTAAAAATCCCAATTTCCTGGCAAGCGGTATGGGTAAGTGTATTTCCGGTATTTCACTTTCATACCCACTATTGACGAGAGCTACCGTTGTAATGCTAATCCCCTTATAGCGAATTCTTATCTTTACCCTCACACCCAATTTCCTTCACCTTAGTGAACTTACCAAACCTCTTCCTTAACCTCCTATATTCGAGATGGAGTGGAATGAACTTACCAAACCTCCTCATCAATAATGTACTATCCCAGGAATCCAATATATCAATACCTCTCCACTCTATACTTGCAATAAACGTCATTTAACTCGATCCTAATGCCCCATTTCCACATGCAAAACATAAGGAACTCAGTAAATGGGCATGCAAGTGAATTTAAATTCATAGCTTATTATGCTATTTAAATCCTCAACATAAACTTATACTGGTGAATTTATGGTTGACCTAATTATCAGAAATGGATTTTTAATGACCATGATTGGTAGAGGTGTGGGTTTAATTGAAAATGGAGCAGTTGCAGTTGAAGATGGTGAAATAATTGCCGTCGGCAAGACTAGGGAAGTCGAAATGAAAGCTGGTAGCGCTGAAGAGAGAATTGATGCTACTGGAATGGTCATTATGCCTGGCCTAATTAACTGCCATGTACATACTTACATGACCATCATGAGGGGGGAGTGCCAAGATGTCCCCGAAATTGAGTGGATGATTAAAACAGTTGCACCATTTTCAAAGCACTTGACAGCTGAAATAGCAGTTAAATCTTCTAGATTGGGAGTGCTTGAAGGTTTGAAAACCGGTACAACATTATTCGCAGAATACGGGCCATTCATGAATGAAATCGCACATAAGGTTTATAGTGAAATTGGTGTTCGAGCATTCATTTGCAACCCCATAAGTGAAGTCAAAACGCTAGCTGGACAAGACCCATATAAACCATATGAACTCGATAGAAGGCTGGGTAAGGAAAGAATTCATGAAGCATTGAAGTTAATTGATGAATGGCATAATTGGAATAGAGGTAAAATAAGGTGCTGTTTAGGGCCAGTGGCAGCAGATATGCTTACAACAGAAACACTACTAGAAATTAAGGAAATTGCTGAAGAAAAAGACCTTTTAATGCACTTCCACCTAGCTCAAGGAGAAAGAGAAAGCATACAAATCAAGATTAGGTATGGTAAGACTACCGTTGAGTACTTGGATGAAATAGGCTTCCTATCACCCAGACTCATAGGAGTGCACTGTCATGGTGCAAGCGAGGAAGAGCTGAAAACAATTGTTAAGCGTGGAGTGAGAATGGTTAGCTGCCCAACATCAATAGCACTAATAGATGGAATAGTATCACCGCTAAACGCGTATTTAGAGCTTGGAGGATGGGCTGCAGGTATAGGCACTGATCAAGCCAATGGAAACAACTGCCTAAACATGTTTAGGGAAATGAAGATGGCAGCCATACTAAATAAAGTTAAGCATAGAGATCCAACAGTGCTACCAGCATGGAAAATTTTGAGGCTAGCAACAATTGATGGAGCAAAGTGCATTGGATTTAATGACCTAGTCGGATCAATTGAAAATGGCAAGAGAGCAGACATAATATTAGTGGACCTGAGAAAGATCAACTTAACACCAATCTTACTAAAACCCATAAGAAACATAGCATTCAATTTAGTCTATAGTGCAAATGGAAGCGAAGTAGAGTACGTGATCATAGATGGAGAAGTACTCGTAGAAAGCGGTAAATGCACAAGAATAGATGAGGAAAAGGTAATTGAGGAGGCACAGAGGGCCGCTGAAGAACTAGCTGACAAGGGATATGAGGGTTATGTTAAGTCCAATCCATTAATAATGAAGTACATGAGGGAAGAGCTAATCTAATAACTTTCAAATCAATTATTGAAGTAATCAAGCTAGCTGCCCCATGGAGGCTTTATGTAATTCGTTCTATCATGCGGTAAGATTATGTGATACTCCCTAATGTAATCGGGCAATAAGTTCATGTACTTCAAGTACCTTTCATCACCCAAAACCAGAACTGCCCTATCATCCAAACTCCTAATAGCTCTACCAAGCGCTTGAGCTGCACGCCTAATTGCCGGTAAAGTATATGCGTAAAGCCTACCCTTACCCTCACCATAAAGCTTCGTGTAATAACTTATATAGAGGGAAGTTTTAATTGAAGGCCTCTCAAAGGGAATACCAACCAAGTATATTGCCTGAAGCTCCTCACCCGGAAAATCTGCTCCCTCAGCAAATCTACCGCTCATTGGTGCAATTAGAACACCTCTGCCACGAACACTCTTGAATTCTTCAAGTAAGCTTCTACTCTCCGGCCCGGACATGTCCTTATGCTCTATGAAATCCTTGAACCCCATAGACCTGACCTCATCAACCAATCCCTGCTCAATAAGCTTATCTTGAACTCTATAGCTTGAAGTGAAAATGGCTGCATTAACCTTAACTCTCCTCAAAAAATTCGCAATTGACTTAACATACCTCTTAGCCATCCTATTACTCAATTCTTCACCTCTAGTTGTAACTCCAGTTAGAATATAGATCTTAACATTACTGCTACTGTAAATGTTTGGAACGGAAATTCCATCATAATTGCTTAATCCAATAGTCTCCGCAAAAGCATCTATTGGCTCTAAAGTTCCAGAGCAGAAAATGCATTTATAGAATAGTGACCAGCGATCCCTTAAAACTTCACTTGCCCTCATATCCCATATGCTTAGCCTCAAGTTATCGCGAGTCCGCTCAGCAATAAACGATACGCCATCCACATCTATTAGGCTTAAAGCTGAAAGCATGAAATCTGCGAAGTGATGAAGTGAAGATCTGGGCCTCCTACCCTCCTTAAGCTTCATCCTCCTAATCAAGTTCCCATATTCAAGTGCCTGTTGAAGTAGAGTGAGATCCTCTATACCAACAATGTCGAGGGGATTGAAAACTGCATCCTCATCCTCCCTCAGCTTCGACATTATCTCAATCATTAAGCCCTCCACGTGTTCAAGGAAGGGGATTAGGCTCGTAGCATTAATTTCCTTAGCTTCACCCATAGCCCTCCTAACAGTTCTCAGCGTTATTGAATCCGAATTCAACTCTATGTTTTGAAGATTATGCGCCTCATCTACAACTAAAATAGAGTTTTTAAATGGGATGAGCGGCTTAATACTCCACTCAAACCTCGGATCAACAATGTAGTTATAGCTCATGGAAACGAAGTTAGCCCTCCTAGCAAGCGCTCTCTGCACATAGTATGGGCAGAAGCCCAGCTCCCTACTATAATGAAAAATTTCACTATAAGTTAATGGTCTCCATAAAGGGAAGTGCTTCAAGCTAAACTCCTTCTTAAACTTCAAGTAATATTCACACTCGTTCTTAACCGTACTGCAAATATATGAAACATCCATATGATCAAGCTCTTCACTAAACTTCTCAGCATATAGGCACATGTCCCTCTTGCCCCTATAGGAAATTCCAAATATTGGTAGATCGAACTTCTCAACAATAACCCTCAACTCCTCAATTGGCCTATCAGTTTCATTGCCAGTTCTCACAGCCCATATAACGCGATAACCATCGAGAATGTAGGGGATCAGTGAAGCCAAAATAACTGGGGTTTTACCGAAGCCCGTGGGTGCATGGAGGCATATATTTTTGGAGCCCAGCTTACCCAAAATAGCCTCAATAACCTCCCTCTGATGAGGCCTAGGCTTATATGGAAAGTACGTTAGTGGGTCTTCAAGCCTCAACTCACATCACATATACTCTACTGCTTCTTCTCCGATTTAACACCAGGAACCTCATATAGTATTCCATCTTCAGATAAGACTAATACTGCACCACACTTCCTACACCTATAATACTTATTTACACCACTAGCCCCACGCTCAATACCCAAGAACTCCACATCACCATGAGTACACTTCTGACTACCCATCAAATTCACCAAGATAAATGCTGTATTCACAATAAATATCTTTAACTAAATTATGAAGCCCAATATTCAGCTTCAACACTGCTCCTAACCCTCTCGCCCAACTCATCTCTTAAACACCACAATCCATTAAATGGATCAATAATAACTATGCCAAGCTCATGTGCAAGCCTATCACTAACAATGACCTCCTCTTCACCAAATACGATAAGAGCTACTGCATCAACCTCTGAGGTTACCTTATCATCAAGTTTAATGCTGACCTTCAATTGAGACCTAGACCTAATTGCAGATATTTGACCTCCACCAGCAACCATATATGATGAAAACTCATTTGAGGGCATCAAACCCAATATGCTGGCTAGTCTTGGAGGAATAATTATTTCAGGCTCTGGGGTCTCAAATCCAGTATTTATCAAAGCAGAAGTTTCAATGACTCTTCGAGTAGTCTTTAATCTTAATTTCACCCTCAACCCCAAATTTATACACCCTGATTAAGCGCATTTTACCAATTCTCCTCTTAAGCTTAAACTTATTGCTCAAGGGGACCACCAAGTAGTTGATTAGCTTGCAAACTTATTTTGCTATCCACCGCTAATCATAGGCATTAAAACTACTTCATCACCATTCTCCACCTTGAAGTTCAAATCTGCTGGCGAACCATTTACCAACACTATTAACTTATCATGAATATCATCTGGCAATTTAACTAGGTCGCTGATTTTAACTTTTCCTTGAATTCTCACCGTAAACTCCCTTGTACCAAGAATCTCTGCTATGAAACCTATTGCCCTAATTTTCACTATCGAATTTCCACTCATGATCTTCAAAATAGGAGTAGAGAAATTAATCTTTAAGTTTAACGTACTTCTCAAGTTCCTGCACTACAAATCCGAGACCCAACTCCCTTAGCGTTGACTTCCTTGGTATGCCATTTTCATCCCAGCCGCGCTTCTCATAATACCATGCTAAGAGCTTCATCCACTTATCCCTATCAAGCTTTTGACCTGCAAGCGGCCCCTTAGTTAATGGCTCCTCAAACCACCTTGCAGGTGGAGTATCCATATTCCTGCTCCACTTACCATGCTCCCTAATCCAGAACGCTCTAATTAAAGTGTAAATTCTATCTCCAACCTTGAATAGCTCATCCAATGTTATTGACTGGCCGGTTGCTGCTCTAAAGAACTTAACATACCATTCCAAGCTGAAGCCCAGCTCTATCCATGGAAGCCTGCAAGTCACTAATGACTCAAACATTCCACCTCTAATGCGCTGAAACTCAATTACCTTATCAACCTTGGACTCCACGTAATCAAATCTCCCAACCTTCATTTCCCATGCAATTACCCATGCATCTTTATGATGGGCTCCAATAGGTGATGTTGCGAATGCAAGTGCCATTGCAGGCGCAGCATGACAGTCATAGGCGGATATCTCCAAGCCCTTCACATGCATAGCCCACTTCCAAGAATCACCGCCAATTTTCTCTGAAATTCTCATGACTCCTTCAGCCAGTAAATCCCCAATGCCCCTCCTATGAGCTATATCGCTAATTAGCTCCTTAGCCTTCTTGAAATCACCCCACTCAATCTTCTCTTCAATAAGCTTCTTCTCTGAAGCCTCCATGGCGAATCCGAGGACATTGCCAGTTGAAATGGTATCTAGGCCGAACTCATCACATAGCCTATTTAGCACTGCAACTTTACCTAAATGACCTAAGCCAATATTTGATCCGAGCATTGCAACATTCTCATAGTCTAGCTCTGCATCTTTCCTCTCATAATCTATCACTACATTGCCGCACTGCATATTGCAGTATGGGCATCCGCGCCTCAAAATCTTCATTGCCTCCATCGAGTACCCATCAATTAACCTATGATATTCGAAAACTCCCTCCCTAAAGTTCTGTGTTGGTAGAGTGCTATTCTCTTGACACCACTCAATTGTAGCCATAGTTCCCTGCCTAATCCAAAACTCATAGTTACTTGCACTCCTAATATCCTCATATGCCTTCGCTGATAATTCTTTAAGCTCACTTGGATTTGCAATGGGGATATCCTTAGTACCCTTGAACACAACTGCCTTAAGCTTCTTGGAACCCATCACAGCACCCATGCCAGGCCTGCCACCAGCTCTACCCTCCTGCGAAACCACTGTTGCATACTTAACTAGATTTTCACCTGCAGGTCCAATGAGAACTACGCCAATATCTCTTCCATGAACTTCCTTAAGCCTCCTCTCAACAGTAAATGTATCTAAACCCCATAGATCACTTGCATCCATGAACTCCACCCTATCATCCTCAATGTATAGGTAAATCGGCTTATCCGAAGCACCATCAACTACGACAGCATCATAGCCAGCCCTCCTCATGTGCACTGAAGCCATTGTACCCACATTACCATCACCATAGCCATCGGTTAAAGGACTTTTAGCTGCAATAACCATTTTACCGCTACTTGCAATTGGAAGACCAGTTAATGGGCCGGCGGCAAAAATTAGCTTATTAGCCGGAGATAGCGGCGGTGTGCCCGGCTCAAGTTCATCCCATAAAATTTTAATTGCAAAACCCCTGCCACCAATGAAGTTTAAAGCCAAGTCTGACCCATATTCCTGAACAGCATACTTTCTCTTCGTTAGGTCAATTCTCAGAATTCTTCCATTCCAACCATACATTAAGTTCACCAAGTAAAATGGGATGAAAATTACTTAAAAGCATTAAAATGGTAAATAAAGCATTAATTCTCCACGCAACTTTTAACTTATATAGATCAACATATTTTGAAGTTAACATGCAAATGAGGTGGATATGATGAGTAATGAATTAGTTTTAACGGCCACTGGAGACTCATTTATTGCTACGAGAATCTCCATTTACAGTGAACCCGAGTTTTTAGGGCTAGTGGAAGTTATAAGGAGGGGGCATGCTAGATTCACCAATCTAGAAGTCCTAATAAATGACTTTAAGGGAATACCTGCAGCTCAAAGCGGAGGTACATATGCAGCAACTGATAGCTATATTGCTGATGAATTGAAGTGGATTGGATTCAACATTGTCAGTAGAGCCAATAACCACGCAATGGATTATGGCGTGGAGGGAATGCTTGAAACCACGAAAAATCTGGATAGAGTGGGGATAGTTCATGCTGGAGTTGGAATGAATTTGGGTGAAGCTAGATCACCCGCCTATCTTGAAACACCAGTTGGGCGCATAGCACTCGTATCAGCAACCTCAACATTCCCCCCAGAAGCAAGAGCAGGAGAAGTTAGACCTGATCTTCAAGGTAGACCTGGAGTCAATCCATTGAGATATAGTGTGATATACACCGTACCTAAAGAGGTATTTGAAGTTTTAGTTAAAATAGCCAAAATACATGGATTCAAGGTTAAGAAGGACGCTAAAAAGCTGAGACTATTTAGGACATCATTTAAGCTTGGAGATGAACTGAAGGTAGAGTTTAAAGTTAATAAGAGGGATGAAGAGGGTAACTTGAAGGCAATTAAAGATGCGAGAAGAATGGCAGACTACGTAATATTTTCGCTACATGCACATGAATCCTATCTAAGCAATGAAAGGCCAGCACCATTCATAGAGGAGTTTGCCAGGAAATGCATTGATGCTGGAGCAGACATATTTATTGGTCACGGCCCACACGTGCTACGTGGAATAGAAATTTACAAGAACAAGCCGATATTCTATAGCCTGGGGAACTTCATATTCCAAAACGATCTAATTAGAAAGCAACCCTCGGACATATATGAGAGATATAAACTTGACTGGAAGGCGACACCAGCAGACCTATATGATGCAAGGGAAAAAGGCTTACCAGAATATGTGGAAATGGGGTTTAAGTGGTTCACTCAAGACCAAATTTACTGGCAAACAGTAGTTGCATACTGCCTAATCGATGAAGGTGGAGTTAAGGAAATAAAGCTCTATCCAGTTGACCTCGGATTAGAGAGGAAGAGACAGCATAGAGGTAGACCGCTACTTGCTAAGGGTAAGAAGGCGAGGAAAATAATTGAGAAGATCAAGAAGCTCTCAAAAACATATGGAACTAAAGTTAAGTTTGAAGATAAAGAGGAGATAGGAATCGTGAAGCTCTAAACACCTAATTAAATGGCACTTCAAAACTGTATAATTGGAGCTGGTGAAACCATCGATCTAAAGCTTGCTAACATACTCATTAATGAGCTTTTCCACCAAGCTCTTCCAGGAAATGAATTTCTCTGGCGACGATGGATACTTCTCATATAATTCAGCTATCTTTCCCATATATTCCTTTACAGTCTTCAACCTGAACAGTATGGTTGGCCTTGAAATCAGCCTCAAAGCCTTGCCCAGCCTCCGCACAACACTAACCCTTAATTCCCCAGTTCTCCCAACAGCATTTACTTCTTCACCCGTAATCACCTGCTTCTCGAAGACGAAGTTCAAATCTTCATCAGAAAGCCTTTGAAGAAACATTCTGAATATATCTAGGGATGTCTGCTTTATCCCGTAATCCCTCAAGTACCTAATCGTGTACTCCCATAGATTCCTAATTGATGGCTCTTGATTTCCAGATAGAATTTCTACTATTATTTCAGCTGCATGTTTAGCGCTTATCATGGATGGCCCTATTCCTCCACCATGAATTGGATTGCATGTACATGCAGCATCACCTATAGCTAAAATTCCATTTCCAACTGGACAGTGAATTGGCCTTCTAGTTGGAACTACTCCCCCACCACCATCAATTACTTTAGAATCCCTAAGCTCATCTCTAACTGCAATATACTTCCTATACTGATTAACTGGACTCGGAGCACCCTCTACTGGCTGCACACCCAATCCCACATTTACGAGCCTACTCTTCTTCGGAAAGAGCCACCAATAACCGCCTGGAGCAATCTTCTTAGATAAATATATTACCGCATAAGTAGTATCGAACTTCTCCTTTGTTTCAAGGATCTCCCTATAACATACATTCACTTCTTCAGGTTTAACTCTCTCACTAATCCACCACCCAGTTAGCTTGCTTCTAATTACGGATGCAAATCCTGTTGCATCAATAGTAACCTTGGCCTTAAATACCTCCTCTAACCCGGTATTTAGATTAGCAGCTCTTACTCCAACAACATAATTGCCCCTCACAATTGGATTAACCGCGTGCATTCTACCATAAAACTCTGCACCAGCATTTAGTGCTATTTTCAGAAGCCTCTGACCAAAAGCATGCCTATTAATTGCAAAACCATCTCCCTTCACTATTATCGAGTGCTCCTCATTTGGCGAAACAATCTTCACACCCTTAAAAATGCCCTCAAGCTCAGGTCCAGAAGGATAGCTTAAATTTAGATTATCGAAGTGGTGCTTTCCAATAGCATCACCGCAAACCTTCAATCCAATCTCAGACTCGCTCTTCCGATCCATGAGGGCAACTCTCAAATCATTACTAGCCAACACATATGCTGCATAGGCTCCAGCAGTCCCTGCACCAACCACTACAACATCAAATTTCCTCGAAGACAACTTGAAGTAGCACCCCGCACAGCAATATTGGGAGCTAAGAAATTAATAGGAATTGGTGGAAGCACTCTATTTGGAAACTTCACTATAACTGTATAGGCTATTGAATAGTAGCTTGAATGTTGCATGAGTCCAAGCTCTGAAGTGCGGTCTTATAGCGAACATTATTATTTTGCCCTTTCCATGAAGCACCTCCAATACAGCTGGCTTCCTAACCAAGTATTGCTCGCCAATAAGCCATCCACTGCTAAATAAGTTTTCATTTGCGAATCTAACAACCTCCCTATACTTCTCATTTTCATAGCTTGTTATGACCTCTAATAGTGGACTACCCATGAATAGCACTTTCACTTCCCTAGGCATACCCCATCCAATTGGATGCTCAATATCAACAATAGCTCTGAGAGTTGATCCTGGGCAGAAGTACTTCTTTGGATCCGTAAGCTCTTCACTTAAATCCCTAACTGCTAGCTTAAACTCCTTAGTTACTATTTCACATGCCTTACCGATGGTTATTAGCGTACCTCCATTTTCAATGAACTTCTTAATTTGCTCAACACCTTCCTTTCCAAATCCAGTCCTATATTCAGGAGGCCATGGAGGAAGCTTAACCGGCCTCTTCCACATCTTACTTAACTCTTCCTCAATATTTTCTCCCTTCAGCATAGCTAGGCTGTCATGTGGAAGTATGAGTATATCTACTTCCTCGCTCAACTTACCATTCTTAATAACATCGTCCTTCACCATCTTATATTGGAAGCCGAAGTTCTCCAGAACCCATCTAAGCCATCCCTCATCCATGTTACCTCCATAGAACCTCTGATAAATTCCAATTCTAGGAAGCTTAACCTGCAGATACTTTACCTCATTAAGAGGCTTCTTCAATGCAATTGGCTGAACATGAACTTCACCTGCAATGGACTTAAGATTCTCAAACACCTTTCCAATAGGCTGCTGCTTCGGTATGTAAAATGCTCCTGGCGGCAGCTTAACGCCCTCAACCTCAATGCTACTTGGAATTCTATAAACAGCATATCCTTGAGAAAGCATTTTCAAGACTACCTTATGTGAATCGTTTAGCCGTGGATCTAGAATCCAGCCGAAATCGCTATCACTAACTTCAATACTCGGATTAATTGGCTCAGTTATCTCCCTAAACTTACCAGTAAATGGCTTCTTCACTTCCTCAACTTCAATACCCATGAAATCTGGAAGCCTTTCAGTAGCTATATCATAGGGTTTAATTGGATTCCCCTCTCTATCCCTAGTGAACTCATTATCGGGATAAATGAATCTCTCCAACAATTTCTTGGCAAGTGCCCTTCTGGGCTGAGCCATGAAAACGACTATTGTTCCCTTGGGATACGTCTTACCTTCAGCCTCAAATGGCTCCTCAGCTACATGCACAATTATTCCCAGATTCCTGAGCACCTCAACCATCTTCACCAAGGTTAACTGATCATGCTGGTCTGGTAAAATTAGGAATGCATATGGAGGTTGCTTCTTGCCTCTCTCAATGCTCCTCTTAGCCTTGACGTACATGTTGAATAGCATTTGATCCTTAAACTTGGCTAGTAGCTCGAGAATAGCATAGGTAGCCTCTTTCTGATATTCAATTATGTTTCTAAGCCTCCACCACCCGCCGGGCCATGGATCGGGATAGTTCATTTGAGGAGCATCCCTAATTCTCCCCCTCCTATACCCCTTAAGCTGATGTGGGTGAACATATACTGGAGTTGCAATTTTCACGCTTGCAGATTCAGTTAGTAGGCCGGCAATGTTCATATAGTTAGTTATGGTTTGAAATGCACCTATGAAGTCCGGAGTATATGGGCTGTAGGTTTCAACTCCCTTAAACCCTTTCATTGCCAATCTAGATGCAGCATATGTGCCTATGAACTGAATTTCCCTCCAAACTAGTGGATCGATATCTGGATATATTGGATCCATTTCAGGTGAAATGAAGAATCTAGCTCCAGTCCACCCCATTTGATGATGATCAACATAGACTTGGGGAATCCAATCCCTATAAACTATTTTAGCGAAACACTTGCTTTCCGGCTGGGTCAGCATGAAGGCATCCCTATTATTATCGTGGCCACAGTACTTATGGTATAACCATGGTAGCGGTGAACCCTCATAATCTGTTCCCAAGTACTTATTATACCAATCAACAACCATTATTTGCCCATCCGGATTGAGACATGGAAACATGAGTATTATCACTCTATCAAGAATCTCCTTAATGAGCTCATCATTCCTAGTTGCAAGCTCATATGCGAGCTCAACTAGCATTTGTGTTCCACTAACCTCAGATGCATGAATGCTACCGCTAATAGCCATTACTGCCCTACCTTCCCTAGCAAGCCTCCTAGCCTCATCATCTGATAAATCGAATGGATATGCCAGCCTCCTCGAAATATTCCTGTAATATTCCAGTTTCTCCATGTTGCCTGGCGAAGTAATTATAGCCAATAGGAATGGATTCCCCTCATTAGTCTTCCCAAGCTCGAGAACCTTGATTCTATTGGAACGCTCATCCAATAGCTTAAAGTACTCTACTATTTTATCCCATCTAGCAAGCTTCCTATCCTCACCCATTTTAAAGCCGAAAAACTCTTCTGGACTTGGAATATCTACCATGAATCGGACCCCCACTTAGAAAAACTATGATAATAAACATTTAATATAAGTTTTAGCATTCAAAGCCACTAATATAAAGTAAGCTTGTAATACTTGAACTGCTACTTGGAATGGTGAGTTCTGCGAGTTCTCATTAATCTTAAAATTGATATTCCAATCATAATTGATAGTATTCCAGCCATAATGAACGGCATGTACATCCGGTCCCCTTCAAGCCCGCGCTTGGCTGGAACTTCGACCTCGCTTCCAGCCTTAATTTCAGTTTCATCTTCAACTACTCTTTCAATTTAATGATCAATTAGCTTTACTGCATTCTCGAAGAGCTCATTGCCAGTAACCAGCTTAAAAGCCGTTAAGTCATACTTCAGAGCTTCATATAAGTACTTCACTTCATTTATTAATTGCTAATGCCAGCTCACCCAGCCCCTCCAACATGATAATATTTATTAGCTCTTTCTTGAGACTTCTTATTTCACCAATCAATTTATTTATTTAAAAGTGGAGTTGGATCTTGAACTTCACTGCTCATGGAAATGGAACCATAAGCTCTCAATGAAATCTACGAGTAATCGCTCGATTTCGAGATGAAACGTCATTATTTTCTCCTTTAATTCAGCATTTCCATCATGCGAACTCCAAGCCCCATAAACGTAATTCCCTATTAGCTCACAGTTCCTCCAAGCATCTCCATTTGACCAGTATTTAATGCCCGTAATATTTAACCTGGCAACTGAAGCTAGTATTGGAGTAAATATTCCAGTACAGGGTTGACCCAATACAACCCACATAACTGATAATTGGGGCTTCAACTTGAAGATCATGCATATACCTGAACTAACAGTTGAGACACTATAACCATGCCGCATATGGATAGATTGCTTATCTCCCTAAATGGCTTTGGAAATCTTCATCACATCCAGAATTGAAATCCTCACACCGCTCAAGGTCAAATTCGTAAATAGGAATATGCTTCTAGATATTTATGCTTAGATGATGAACTCGGATAATGAGCCTCATAGCCCGCTAAGCTTGGCACAATACCTCTCCAGTGATTTGTTCGAACAATAAATCCAGTCCCAGTAATGTTTATGTGACATGAAATATCCTTGTAGACATCAATTACTGCAACTGCATTTCCATCAGCAACCATAATTGCAGACCCAGTAGCCTTACCCCTCAACTTCTCAACGATTTCGAAGGCTTCATTAACCGTACATTCCTCTTCAAGTATCTTCCTATTAATCTCCAAATTCCAAATTGAACCACCCCTCATCTCTCACCTTAATTCATGTGTTACCGAGAACTAATCCACCCTCATTAACTCCAAAGATAATTCCACTGGAATACGAGTTGTCACGCCAACATAGTAGCATTTCCCAAAGCCGAGAACTAAAACTTGAATTTTAGAGGCCCTCTAAGATAATCCCTATTCTTCCACATAATGGAGCACTGACTAGTAGTGACCTTCAGCCCAAGTACTGCAGCTGTACAGTGCTCAAGCTTTAAATTAGCAGTATGCGGCGATATGCCATGAAATGCAATTACCATTGCGAACAGGAACATTAAAAGCAAAAACCTAATTTTAAGTCTATTCACTACAACGCGCTTCTCAGCAATTTTAGATTTATGGAACTTTTAAGAGTTTTAGTCAATTGATTTTCCAGCAAGAATTATTTAGCCTCAGAAGTTAACTATTTTTGAGGTGAAACCCGTGAAAGCTATTAGAGCTAAAAAACTCTACACTGGGAAGCCCGAAGAGATTTTGGAGAATGTCTACGTGGTATTTGAGGCTGAGAAAATAGTTGATGTTGTCAAGGAAAAGCCGAAGGATGCGGAAGTAATTTTTGAGGGAGAAGTAGTGACGCCAGCACTAATAGATGCACACTGCCACATAGGGATGGCTAGACATGGAGAGCCATCAGCTGAAGATGAGGCGAATGAGAAATTCGATACAATAATTCCGCATGCAGATGCACTATACTCAATATATTTAGACGACAAGTCATTTAAGGAGTCAATTGAGCATGGAATACTTTACTCATGCGTGCTACCTGGAAGTGGAAACATTATTGGTGGAAGAGGAGTTCTAATTAGAAATTATGGCGCAGACATTGAAGATGCATTCATAAAATATGCTGGAGTAAAAGCCGCACTAGGCTACAATCCAAGAAGCACAACAGATTGGAAAGGTACAAGACCCTACACTAGGATGGGTGCAATAGCCATATTGAAGAAGTGGCTAGATAAGGCTAGAGATAGCCTAAAACTAGTTGAGTCCGGAAAGAAGTCTCTAGAGGAAATAGAGCCAGAAGTAAAGTATCTGTTCCCAATAATTAAAGGTGAAGAAGTTTTAAGAGTACACGTGCACAAAGCAGATGATGTAGCCGGACTACTCCTATTAAGAAAAGAATTTAAATTGAGAGCAACAGTTGAGCATCTATGCGATATAAACAATAAGTTCACATTTGAAAAATTGAAGAAGGAAAACATACCAATAATCTACGGCCCAGTAGATGCATTCGCATATAAAACCGAGCTAAAACACGAGTACTGGAGAAATGTAAAATACCTAGTTGAAGTTAAACCACTATTCGCATTAATGTCTGATCACCCAGTAATATTACAGAGAAACATATTCCTTCAATTAAGGTTCTTCAGGAGATACGGCATGAGCAAATCTGAGTGCCTATCACTACTAACATACAATAGTGCCAAGATACTTGGAGTTGAAGATAAGCTTGGAACCATAGAGAAGGGTAAATGGGCCTCAATGATAGTTTGGAATGGCGATCCATTCAGCTTAGAATCCTATCCAGTAATGGTGATAGGTGAAGGAAAAGTAGTTCATGAAGAAAAATAGCATCAAACAACATTCCCCACTTCTTTTGGTGCACTGAATGGTATTTAAAAAATATGAATTCAATTTCTGCGAAAAACCACTCATAACAAAATTTACTGCTAAGAAAATAATTGAAGCAGCGGAGAAAGGACATCAAATCGTCAAGGCAACCCTAGACCTGGGATTTACAAGGGAGGATGTTATCATTGAGGATGGAGTAGCGTTAATTAGGGGATGCCCAATCAACTTACTCAAGCTAATTGAAGTCTTGGATAGTGATGCAGTATTCATTATTGAATGCGGTGAACTACAGAAAATAGCATTTTCAAGTAATGGGAAATACTATAAGCTGAAATGTATTGCTGAAAATACGGCCCCAACACTGGAAATTAGTGGCATACATATGCATAGAATTAGGAATGTAACTCCATGGCAGGATACCCTAATGAAAATTAGAGCTGCAAGAATAGTGCGCGGAGTTAAAGTGCTCGATATATGCACTGGACTAGGCTATACGGCCATAGCTTCAATAATGAAAGGTGCCAAAAGAGTGCTAACCATCGAAAAAGATGAAAACGTCCTTAAAATAGCATCGCTTAACCCATGGTCTAAAATGCTCATGGATAAACGAATTGAAATAATACTAGGAGATGCCCTTGAAGTAATTAGTGAACTTGGAAATGAGGAGTTTGATAGAATAATCCATGATCCACCAAGATTCTCACTCGCAGGTGAATTATATAGCGGAAAATTTTATCGTGAACTATACAGGGTTCTAAGGAAAGGAGGAATACTATATCACTACACCGGTCAGCCTGGAGTAAAACGTAGAATCAATATTATTCAAGGAATTTCCAGGAGATTGAGGGAAGCCGGATTTGCAGTGAAAATCGACAGAAAAACTATGGGGATAATTGCATTTAAAGACTAGATTACGCGTGCACGCCTCAGCAGGCACAATTAAGTTCTATGCCCCATTCATTTTACATAACTCCACATCATATAGTGAAGTACTAGGGGCTCAATCCCTTAATATGCATTAAGTAGTCCGTTAGGTAGGGTTCCAATAGCACTAAAATTATCAGTCTAATAGCATCTGATACCATTCCAACCTTGAACATGCTCCACAACCTAACATACCCTGACCCGTAAACTATTGCCATTGGAGGAGTAGTGCTCGGTAGTGCACTTGAAATTGATGAAGCTAGTGCAGCTGATATTATTGCTGGCATTGGATTTAAACCGGCACCCTTAGCTAATGCAGCTGCCAGTGGGCATGCTATAATTGATGATGCAGTGTTGGATGCTGGATAGGTTATGGCGAATCCAAGCAATGCACTTAGAGCTGAAATAGCCCATGGACTCTTAGTCCACTCACCTCCAGCACTAGTAATTAATAGTGCAAGCCATTCCGAGAAACCACTATTCTGAAGAGCTTTGCCCATAGCTATTCCGCCACCAAAGAGGAAGACGACATTCCAGTCGATTCCAGTTTCAATATCATCCCAAGTCAGTAGGGGCCTATCATTAACTCTAATCAATCCAAGCAGAAATATTGCAAGTACTGCTGGTAAAACCTCGGGCAAGTACTGTCTAACTATTATGCTTAGAAGTTCATATTCCGGATTAATGTTAGCAATAATCATTGTTAACCCAGGGAGCATCCATAGAGTAACTGTTAAGATAAATACTATCGCGACGAGCTTTTCACCCAAGCTCATCGGCCCTAAAGCTTTCCTCTTCTCCTCCATTAAAGAGGGGTCTATGATGATCTCCTTAACCTCAATTTTTATGATTCCAAAAGTCAGAATCCAAGAAACTATTAAGCCAATAAATGCATGGAGACTTCCAACAATAAACCAGTCAAAGAATGTTAAGCTCACACCGGGCATGAACTCCTCAATAACTCTCTTGGCAATTAAATTTGGAGGAGTACTTATGAGCAAGAACATTGCACCTGCAGTTGCAGCCTGCCCAAGCGCGATCATTGTTGCTTCAGCAAACTTACTCCCCATTCTAAACCCTATAGTTGAGAGATAGGCCAGAACTATTGGGTACATGAGCGTTGTTGAAGCAGTAATTGAGCCAGTCACCGTTAAAACAAATACTGGTAAACATGCAATGAAAAATGCATTTAACATTGGATTCCTACCCCTATAAAGCGTTGAAAGCCTAAATGCCACGCGTTTATCCAAATGCCATACTTGAAAAGCCTTAGCGAGAGCAAATCCACCCATGAAAATCCAAATTATCGGATCCATAAAAGACCTCAATGCATCCTTCCACGAAATAAACCCCAAACTCGAAAATATGAGGGGAGCTATTAGAGCTGAAAGCCCAAGTGGAGCAACCTCAGTAATCCACCAAGAAGCAATCCACAATAGCACTCCAAGAGCAATCTGCGGGGACTTTGGAAATGCCGCACCAGCAGTTAATGCAGCCTCCTCAACTAAAGGCAGGGGTGGAACTAAAGCAAGCAATATAAATATCAGTGGACCAAAAAGCAGCTTAAACCAATACCTCCACTCTCCAAACCCGCCCATTCACATCCCTCTTTACAAATGTAAAACAATAATATAAAGATACCTCTCAATCAAATGAATTAACTTAAGTATTGAAGCACATGATTCACATGACGTGGGCATGATATTTAAATAGCTGATTAAAATTTACATATATGTGAAAGAGTAAGTTTAAATACGAAACTTAAAATATGTTGGAACGGGGCCATAGATTTCAATGCTTCAACCAGGCACTTTTGAAGTTGAAGTTCTACCAGATCCATTTAATCCGGGTAGGAGTGTTGAGGCAATTAGGAGATCATGGCTATTTGGAAGAAATAGGGAGCCGCGGAGGGGGAAGGTTAGGGATATTTATGAACTAAATGGACATCTACTACTCTTCCATACTGATAGAATTTCAGCCTTTGATCTCACATTTGAGGATCTCATACCGTACAAGGGAATTTACTTAAACCTATTATCAGTTTACTGGTTTAATAAGAGCAAGAAAATTTTCCCAAATCACTTAGTAGAGAAAGTTGATGACAGGACAATTAAGGTCATTAAGGCCGAGAGAATTGATATTGAATGGATCGTTAGGGGCTATCTCTATGGATCTGCCTGGAAAGCATATTCCCGCGGTATAAGGGAAATCTCCGGTATAAAACTTCCAAATGGACTTAGATTAGCTGAGCAACTACCGGAACCAATACTCACACCTACAACTAAGAGTGAGCATAGTCATGATCGAGAAATATGTAAATCCGAAGCCATCTCAATGGGCCTTATTTCGAGGGATGAGTGGAAAGTGCTTGAAGAGGCATGCTATAAGCTATATGAATTCTACTGCTCTGAAGCCAAGAAGGTTGGGATAATTATTCCAGATGTCAAGTTGGAGTTCGGCAGGGTTAATGGAATGCTAATCCAAATAGATGAGCCCCCAACTCATGATTCAGCACGCATGTGGTCCATTAAGTACTACTCTCCAGGCAAATATCAGGAGGCACACTGCCTCGATAAGGAATTTCTAAGAGCATATCTAACTAGGATAGGATTTAAGGGGGAGAAGCATCCTCCAAAGCTACCGAGACTCCTAGTAGAGCAAATAGCCATAAGAGTTAGGGGATGCTATGAAGTGCTCACTGGAAAGAAGAGCATAGATGAGCTGAATCTCATGAGCTTAGATGAGCTATTTCAAAGGCTGGAGATGAAATAGGCATGGAGTATTTAGCTGAAAACTGCGGTATTGCAGGAGCAATGAGCTTTACTGGTAAAACAGTGTTACCATATCTTTACTGGGCACTAGTAACCCTAAATCATAGGGGACACCATTCATATGGCATTTTAACCTACAATGGAAGCTTCAATGCACTTAAAAATCTAGGATTAATTGCAGATCTAGACCATCAAAAGCTAAGCGCATGGAAGGAAAAGTTGCAAGGCCACCTAGGCATAGGGCATGTGAGATATGCAACTTCAGGAGGCTCTTCGAAAAGCCAATTATTAGTCGATGCACAACCATACCTATACACCGATGGCGATCTCAAGCTGGCCGTAGCCTACAACGGGAACATCGTGAATGTCGGAAACCTCAAGAAAGACTTAGCAGATAAGGGCTTCAAATTCCGCTGCACATCCGATGCTGAAATCTTAACATATATTTTAGCAGACTCGATGAGCAGTAGGGGAGATGTTGTTGATGGAGTTAAGGATTTAATGGCTAGAATAGATGGATCATACTCTGTTGTTTGCGTTACAAGTGATGGATCATTAATAGTATTTAGGGATCCACATGGAATTCGACCACTAGTCTATGGATTTGATGAAAGCCAAAAACTGCTTTTAATAGCATCTGAAAGCGCAGCCTTAGATGTAAACAATGTACCATGTAAGAGAGCTATTAAGCCCGGAGAGCTCATGATAGCCCATGGAAATGGGAAGATAGAATTCTATGAGCTCAGCAAGCGTAGAGAAGCCCTCTGCGCCTTCGAATACGCTTATTTTGCTAGGCCAGACTCAATGCTAACTGAGGGAAAATATGTTTATGAAGTGAGAGAAGAGCTTGGCCGAATGCTTGCTAAGCGCTACTCGGATGTGGCATCACGAATAGACATCATAGTCCCAATACCTCAAACAGCAGTTGATGCAGCCTATGGATTTCACGAAGAAACCGGTAAGCCCATAGTGCCAATAATCGTCAGACATAGATATGTCAAGCATAGAGCTTTCATCCTATCAGCCAATGAGAGAAAGCTGATACTATCTAAGAAGTACAATATACTGCTCAATAGAGTTCAAGGTAGGAGCATCGCCTTAATAGACGATAGCATAGTTAGAGGCGATACACTGGGGCACATAGTCAAATTGCTTAAGAAGGCGGGTGCTAGGGAAGTCCATGTATTTTCAACATTCCCTAAAATAATTAGCCCATGCTTCTACGGCATAGACATGGCTACATTCAATGAGCTAATAGGATTCAATAGGAGCGACCACGAAATAGCCGAGAAACTTGGTGCAGACTCAGTCAACTATCAGAAAATAAGTGACTTCTGCAAGGCAGTTGGGCACTGCAATTTATGTCTAGCCTGTGTTACGGGGAAGTATCCAACACCATATGCTCAGAAGCTAGCAAATATTGCGCGAAATGAAGTTTTGAAGGGGTATAGATTTCATGGGAGAATTGTTGAGTCCTTAAAGGGGGTTGATTGAATATGCCGGGTATAATTGGGATATACCCATTTGGACTTAATAGAGAGAATTGGAGAATATCGAGATTCGTATACTACGGGCTACTTGCACTTCAGCATAGAGGTCAAGAAATATCTTCAATAGCAACATTTGGAGGGGAATTTAAGGAGATCACTCAGAAAGGATTAGTTGACGAAGTCTTTAATGAGGATAGATTGAAGCAGCTTGATGGATTCATAGGGTTGGGATATGTATCTCCACTAGAAAATAGCAAGCCCATAAAGGTGTCGTCACCTGTGGAACTCATATTGGTGGGTGATGGAATACCATTACTAGGTGAAAGTAGAGATAAGGCATGGAAGGCCTTTGCAGAACTATTATCAGATGAAATTAGCAGGGTTAAGAATGCTCTGAAGGCGGGAGTTAATGTTATTGAGCAAGTTGATGGAGGCTACTCCTTCATAGCATTAACAGAGAACCAGGAAATGATTGCTGGACGAGATAAGCATGGAGTAAAACCACTCGAAGTAGGATCGCTTGGATTCGATCTAGGTGCAATTGCATCAGAAACCTCGGCGCTCGACGTACTGGGAATGGAGCATGCATCCTACATTAAGCCAGGGGAAGTAGTCAAATTTGATCCATACAGTATTGAGAGAGCGAGAGCTAAATCGGCAGCCCAATCATCATATTGCAGTTTCGAGTACGTTTACTTGGCTAGGCCGGACTCAATAATCAATGGAATACCTGTTTACGCAGTTAGAGAGAGAATTGGTGAAGCACTAGCTCGAAAATTCCCAGTGGAAGCTGATACAGTAATAGGAGTTCCTGAAACAGCTATACCATTCGCTATAGGCTATTCTAGGGCTGCTGGAATGAAATTGGATTTAGGCTTCATTACTACTGGTAGGAAAATTAGAACTGCAATTAAGCCATCAGTATTTGAGAGAATTGTTGGAGTTCAATTGAAGCTGAACCCCATTAAAAGCGTAATTGATGGGAAGGATATAGTGCTAATAGACGATAGCGTTGTTAGGGGAACAACTCTAAGAAATACCGTCTGGAATTTGAAGCGTAGGGGAGCTAGGAGAATTCACGTTAGAATTGGAAGCCCACCACTAAAGTCTCCATGCCCATTTGGAGTCGAAATACCTCCACCAGACGAGCTCATAGGTCGCGCGCTTTCAGAGGCAGAAATAGCGGAAATAGTTGGAGCAGATACATTCCACTTCCTCCCCCTGAAAGACCTAATTAGCTCAATCAGGCTTCCACGTAATAGTTTATGCTTAAGGTGCTGGGGTGAAACTCGTGATTAAAGTTATGGGTGTAGGTGGAGGAGCAAGAGAAAACGCATTAGCAGAAGCAATTTCCAGGAGCAATAGGGAAGTAAAAATATACTGGGTTAGTGAACTCAGAAACCCGGGAATCTATAGACTAGTGAAGAGCACGGGTGGAGAATACGCACTAGCGAAGACAACTAATGCCAGGAAAGTCGCCGAAATAGCGGCGAAATGGAATGTTGATTTAGTGGTCATTGGACCAGAAGAACCAAACTTCCACGGCGTGCCAGATGAAGTTGAAAACAAAGGCATACCATGCATTGGAGCCAAGAAAAGCGTATCAATACTCGAAATGTCCAAAGCTGAAATGAGGCGAATTCAATGGAAATTCAATATCCCCGGAAAACTACTATTCAAAACCTACAAGTCATATTTGGATGCAATAGAAGACTTAAAGAGGTTTTCCGATACCCTAACCTGGCTTCAAAACGTAGCATTAAAACCTGCACGTCAAGCTGGAGGTAAGGGAGTCAAGGTAGTTGAAGACGTTCAAGCATACCTCCACAGGGAGAAAAGCGAGTTTAAGGAAAGACATATTAAATGGCTTGAAGAATACATGGGCAAGTACAGTGATGTAGAGGAAAAAATACTTGTAGAAGAGAAGGTTTGGGGACCAGAATATACTCTCCAATGCTTTGTTGATGGTAGAACTGTCATTGGAATGCCGCTCGTCCAAGACAATAAACACGCTTATGAATTTGATATTGGTCCAGAAACAGGAGGTATGGGCTCGTATACTGGAAGGGGAATGCTCCTACCATTCATAACAATGGAGGAGTATGAGCGAAGCCTAGAAATAGTCAAGTCAATGGTCTATGCAGTTCAAAAGGTAACTGGTGAAAAGTATAAGGGATTTATTGCAGGCCAAATGATGCTCACGGAAATTGAGGGGCCAACGCTAATTGAAATGTACTCTAGGCTGGGAGATCCAGAGGCAGTTAATGTTCTAGCCTTGCTTGAAACAGATATAATCGATATTTTTGAGGCAATAATTGATGAAAGACTATCTAAAATTAAAATCAAGTTCTCAGATAAAGCAACGGTAGTTAAGGCGCTAGCACCCAAAGGCTATCCAGATTTTAAGAGTATAGCTAAGGGTCATGAAGTGTATGTGGATGAGAAGCTCATAGGGAAATTTGGATGTAAACTTTATTGGGGATCAATACACCTGCAAGACGATGGCAAAATGATTACTGGTGGATCTAGAATGCTGGAAATACTGGCAGTAGATGATGATCCAGCCAAAGCATCTGAAAGAATAGATGAATGTCTAAAGCATAATCCAGTGAAATTCTTAGATGGATGGAGCTACTTCTATAGGTCAGATATAGGTTCAGCTGAAATGATTAAGAGGAGAACTGCAATTGCAGAGAGAGTTAGAAGACTATACAAGTATCGTGAGGAACGAGGAATTCTTGGAAAGCGCATAGACTGGCTACCCAAAATAGGTAAGATAGACCCAGTAAGCTTGCTACTAAAAGAGCTAGGTGGTGAATAGATTGCAGGCTTTTGAGAGGAGAATGAGATTACTAGATGAGGCAGAGCAGTATAGGAAGGACTATGAGAGCAGACTCAATCCACTAGAGGAGCTTAATTCCAAGAAACCATTCATCTACATATCCATAGGTGGAGGAGAGCTTGGCGATCTAGTACTTACTGCAGCTAAGCGAGTACTTGGAGGAAACACTGGAGGAATAATGACAGTGGCTATAGATAGATATGAGGGCTTCCCAGCCCAAGATGTTGCGGACTCATATGAAATCATAGACATGCTCAATGGAGACATGCTAGAGAAATGCATACACAAATATGTTAAGGAACCAAGTAAAACACCTCACGCAATATTCCTTGAAATTGAGAGAGCAGATACCGTTAGAGTATTCGAGCTCGGCCTAAAGCATGGATATAACGTTGTCTCAACACCATATGCACCGCTAATAGGAATGGATAGGCTAAGCACAAAGCTCCTATTCAAGAAAATAGGTGTGCCAATGGTTGAGTGGACTTATGCAGGAAGCAAGGAAGAACTTAAGAGAAAAGCCAAGGACATGGGCCTACCACTAATAATAAAGCCAATAATGACATCAAGCGGCCATGGAACAACCATAGCTAAAACTTGGAGCGACGTTGAAAAAGCATATGAATACGCAGTTAAGCATGCCAGGGGTAAAGGTGACGAAGTAATTATCGAGCGATACCTCTCAGATTTAAAGACAAGGGGCGTTGAAGTAACACAGCTAGTTCTCAGACACTTCGATGAAAATGGAAATATAGTGACAACTCTACTACCACCAATAGAGCATCATAGACCTGGGGCAACATATCATGAAAGCTGGCTACCATACACTATTCCAAATGAAGTGAAAAACAAATGTCAAGAATACGCTAGGAAAGTAGCTGAATTCCTTGGTGGACTAGGTATTTACGCCATAGAGCAGTTTGTCATAGACGGTGAAGTTTACAATAGCGAGTTTGCCAATAGACCTCATGACACAGGCATGGTAACTAGATGGGCTTTAAAGAGAGATGAAGGAGCACTCCACCTCTTAGCGTCCATAGGGCTACCAATAGCGAGCTCAGATATAGAGCTAATAGCTGATGATAAATACTATGTTGCACACGTAATTCTAGCTCCAGAAGGAGACTATGAAGAAGCACCTGTATTGAGCTGGAATGCTTCAAAAATATTCTCGTATATTAGAAAGAAGAGGTATGTAGGAGATGTCTGGTATTTTGGAAAGCCAACAGCATACCCGAGCAGGAGAATGGGACTAGCAGTAGCATGCCACGAAGACCTGGAAATAGCGAGACAAATTGCTGAAGACATAGCTCACTTCGCAGAAAAATGCATAAAATACAAGTTTTAGGGTGACTTTATGGGTAGATTTAAAGCTGTAATTGAAGTTTGGCTTAAGAAAGGCCTAGTAGATGCTGAAGGACAAACAGTTAAAGAGGCACTAAATGATTTAGGATATAAAGTTACTTCAGCTAGAGTAGGGAAAATATATCACATAGTACTAGAAGCTCAGAGCAAATTAGAGGCGGAAAAAATAGTTGATGAAATTTGCAGAAGACTATTAGCCAATCCAGTTAAGGATAATTATTCATTTAAAGTTGAGGAGGAGGAGCAGTGAAGTTCAAAAAGCTTCCTCTACCATTTGAAGTTTATGAAATTGACATTTTAAGTGCATCGGAAAAAGAGTTGATTGAAATTAGCTCTGAAATGGGCTTAAACTTAAATCTAAATGAAATGCTAGCAATACAGAGCTACTTTAAATCGAAGAACAGGAATCCAACGGACATAGAATTACAGACATTTGGTCAGCTATGGTCTGAGCACTGCAGACATAAAACATTCAAGTCAACTATAGTTGATGAGCAAGGCAGGATTTTAGCTGAAAACATTCTTAAAAGCTATATTGAAAGGGCAACCTTGGACATTAATGCACCCTGGATCATATCATTCCTAAAGGATAACGCAGGCATAATCGAGTTCACAGATGAATATGCAATTGCAGTTAAAGTTGAAACACACAATCATCCATCAGCAATAGACCCGTTTGGAGGAGCAGCAACTGGTGTTGGAGGAGTAATTCGCGACATACTTGGAGTATGGGCTAAGCCAATTGCATTAATCGATGTACTCTGCTTCGGCCCCCTAGACTACCCATATGAAAAAATTCCAGCAGGCATCAAGCATCCAAAATACATTTTCAGAGGAGTAGTTGCTGGAATAGGGCATTATGGCAATAATATGGGCATACCAACAGTAGCTGGAGCCATATGCTTCGATGAGGGATATGTTGGAAATGTAGTAGTCTATGTTGGTTGCGTTGGAGTTCTACCCAAATCAAAGTATAAATGGAGAGTATCACCTGGAGATGCAATATTAGTTATTGGAAATAAAACTGGTAGGGATGGAATTCATGGAGCCACATTTGCATCAGCAGATTTAAGAGAAGACTCAGAGCTCGTTTCAAGATCAGCAGTTCAAATACCAGATCCAATAGAGGAAGAGAAGCTGAGGAGAGCAATACTCAGAATTAGAGATGAAGACTTAGGCTCAGGAATCACCGATTTAGGTGGAGGAGGATTAGCAGTAGCCATAACTGAAATGGCTCATCGAATGCGTGGAGGAGCAGAAGTACACTTAGATAAGCTACATTTGAGAGAAGCAGGAATGGCTCCATGGGAAATATGGATTTCAGAATCACAAGAGAGAATGCTACTTGCAGTACCAAAAGAAAATGTTGAGCGAGTCCTCGAAATTCTAGATGAAGAGGAACTTGAAGGCTCAATTATTGGCAGATTTAATTCAAGTGGAGAAGTGAAGATCTACTTTAAAGGACACCTAATAGCCGATCTAAGCGTAGAATTCCTACTCAAGCCACCCAAGCTCATTAGGAAAGCCGTAATAAAGAAAGTCAAATATCTAGAACCAATTTTTCCCGAACCGAAAGACCTAAATGAAGAACTCCTCAAAATGCTGGCATCACCCAACATTGCGAGCAAGGAGAGCGTTATAAGGACATATGACCATGAAGTTCAGGGTAACACAGCTCTAAAGCCACTCCATGGAGTGCATGGAGGACCAAATGATGCAGCCATAATAAAGCCACTAGACAGCTCTTGGAAAGGAGTTGTGATATCAGTAGGACTCAAACCATGGTACAGCAGAATTGATCCATACTGGATGGCTGCTTCAAGCATCGACGAGGCACTGAGAAATAATATTGCCGTTGGAGGTAGGAGAATTGCAATACTAGACAACTTTACTTGGGGTAATCCGGAAAAGCCCGATAGATTAGGAGCATTACTAATGGCTGCCAAGGCATGCTATGATTTTGCAGTTCAATTTAACACACCGTTCATATCAGGTAAAGATAGCCTTTACAATGAATCACCTCTAGGCCCAGTACTATCAACGCTCTTGATAACAGCAGTTGGAATAATTCCAGATATTAGGAGAGCAGTTTCACTAGACTTGAAGCGGCCTGGAAACCCAATATATCTAATAGGATTGACTCGCAGAGAACTTGGAGCATCAGAATATTATAGGATTAAGGGTTACATTGGCAATTCAGTTCCCAAAGTATATGTTAATGAATCTAAAAGGGCAATGAAATGCATTACTAGGGCAATAGACATGCAATACTTAGCTTCATGCCACGATCTATCGGATGGGGGACTTGGAATTGCAATAGCTGAAATGGCCCTATCAAGCAACTATGGAGCTGAAATATGGCTTAACAAAGTTAAGAAAATGGGTATTGATAGGAATGATCACATATTATTCTCTGAAAGCAATGGTAGATTCCTCATAGAGGTAGAGAAGGAATGTACAAGTGAATTTGAAAAGCTTGCTAAATCAATAGGATGCGCATACTCGAAAATAGGTGAAGTTACGAGTAGAAGTAGATTGATAATTTATGGATTAAAGGGATCCAAAATCATAGATCTAAGTCTAACTGAAATGAGAAAGGCTTGGAAAGGTGGCTTGACTTGAAGGCGAAGATTATAGTGATGAGGGCGCCAGGAACAAATTGCGATGAAGAAACTGCGAGGGCACTTAGAGAGGCTGGAGCTGAAGTAGAGATAGTGCATGTTAAGAAGATAGTGCTTGGGGAAATCGACATATTCGACTATCATGGAATGGTATTTCCCGGAGGGTTCTCATATGGAGATAGAGTTAGGGCAGGGGCAATTTGGGCTAAAAAGCTGAAGGCACATTTATGGGAGAAAATGTTAGATTACGCTAAAAGTAGAAGACCAGTATTAGGGATATGTAATGGTTTTCAAGTACTAGTTGAACTCGGGCTCCTCCCAGGATGGAGCTACGATGAACCTCAAGCAGCACTAGCTCCAAACATATCAGCAAAATTTGAAGCCAGATGGATTTACTTGAAGCATATAAATATGGGTAAATGCATCTTCACCAAGGAAATTCCAGAAGGAGCAATCTTAAGAATGCCAGTAGCACATGGTGAAGGCCGCTTCACACTCAAAAGCGAAGATTACCTAGATAAGCTTAAGTCTAATGATCAAATAGTGTTCATATATGCCAAACCAAGCGGCGAACCAGCAAATGGAGAATATCCATTTAATCCAAATGGATCTCAGCACGACATTGCGGCAATATGCAATTTAGAGGGAAATATAATGGGCTTAATGCCCCATCCAGAAAGAGCTACATATGCTTGGCAACTACCAGACTATACTTCGACGGCAAATGAATCAATTTATGCTGATGGATGGCTAATATTCAAGTCCATGGTAAGCTACATTAATGAAGAAATTCTATAGTTAAGCAATTACTTCAAAACTTCTCTTAGCCTTCTCCTCCCTATACTTAGCCAATTTCTCCTTGAGCTCAGGATACTTAAGTGAGAGTATGGATACTGCAAGTAATGCTGCATTCTCCCCATTATCAATACCAACGCATGCAACAGGTATGCCGGGAGGCATTTGAACTATTGAAAGCAGAGCATCTAAACCACCAATTTTTACGCTTCTAGGAACACCGATAACAGGTTTGAGAGTTCTTGAAGCTATGAATCCAGGCAGTGCAGCTGAGAGACCGGCAACGGCTATGAAAACCTCAGCTCTAGATTCCCTAATGTACTCTTCAAGTTTATCCGGAGTTCTATGAGCAGAAATTACCCTATATTCTACTTCAACGCCAAACTTCCTCAAAACATCACATATTTTATCGCCCAACTCCCTATCACTCATACTACCAATTACCACTGAGACGAGAGGCATATCTAGTAGCCCTTCAAACATGGATTAAATATATGTTAAATAGTTTGAGGTGCCAAGATGATATGGGTATGAAGAGTAAACGTAAATACTTAGAGTTGGGTGTGGATGTCCATAAATCTGGAGTTGAATTATTCAAGGAGCTTATAGGAGAAATATACCCGCATGCATTTGCAAGCATAATAGGAGATCCTGAAAGCAATAGGGGATTTGTACTTCACATTGATGGTGCAGGGAGCAAGCCAATAGTATCATATATTTATTATAAGGAGACAGGGGAAGTAAAATGGTTTAAGGGGTTAGTTCAAGACATAATTGCAATGAACATCGACGATGTCATAACTGTTGGAGCAAAACCAAAGCTATTTGCAGATTACATAGCGCTCAACCCCCTAAGACTACCTCGAATAGAAGTTCTACGCGAAATAAGTAGAGGTTTCAGGGAAGTCTTAGAGCTACTCAGAAACAATAAGTGCCCAGTAATTCTTGCTGGAGGCGAAACAGCTGATCTACCTGACCAGCTGAGGACAATTGATATTGTTGGAGCAGTCCTAGCTGAAGTCAATTTATCTAAGGCAGTTACTGGTGAGGAAATAAGTGAAGGAGACATCATAATAGGATTGAGTAGTGGAGGGAAGTCGAAGCTTGAGAAACATGAAAATAGCGGTATAATGTGTAATGGATTAACTCTAGCTAGACACGCATTACTAAGCAAAGAGTACTACATTAAGTATCCAGAAATAGCGGAGCCAACAACAAAGGAGAAGTACTATGGAAGGTATCAAATAGATGACTACATAGATGAGCTTGGAATGACTATTGGGGAAGCCCTACTATCACCAACAAGAATCTATGCCCCCATAATCATGGAAATAATGGAGAAGTACGGTCATGGAGTAAAGGGCATGGTACATAATACTGGAGGCGGAATGACCAAGATTTTGAGGCTTGGAACGGGCATGAGATATATTAAGGACAATTTGCCTGAGCCAAATCCCATATTCAAAATTATACAGCGTGAAGGTGAAGTTGATTGGAGGGAAATGTATGAAGTATTCAATATGGGCATAGGATTCGAATTAATAGTTGATAAAAGCCATATCGATGAAATTATCAGCATATCAGAGAAATATGATGTAAAGGCATATGTGATTGGAAGAATTGAGAAGAGCAAGTCACAATATAACGAATTAATATTGAAAAGCAGTAAGGGAACCTTCTTTTACAGGAAATATGCTTTAAACTAGTAAACAAATACTTAACCAGTGGTGAAAACCTTGAATATAGAGCGGTATAGAGATGAATTCCCAATAACCAAGAACTATGTTTACCTAAATCATGCAGCTCATTCCCCAGCATCACTAAGAGTTCATAGAGCAGTGGAAAAGTGTTTAAGAAGCTTAATGGAAACTGGAGAATACTCATTTAATGTGAGAGATACTAAAAAGGCATTCGCCAAGCTAATTAATGCAGATGTAGATGAAATAGCCCTAGTAACCAATACCTCTGAAGGACTGAACATAATCTCCACAATGCTCACCTATAAGCCCGGATCAAATGTAGTGATCAACGACATGGAATACCCCTCAAACACATATCCATGGATAAAGCTTAGGGAGAGAGGCGTAGAAGTAAGGTTCGTTAAGAATGTGGATGGAGTAATACCCATCGAAGAATACCGAAAAGCAATTGATGATAATACAGTTGTAGTAGCCGTAAGCCATGTCGAGTGGATCAATGGATTTAGACACAACCTCAAAGAACTAGCTGAACTAGCCCATAAGCATGGAGCATACTTAGTAGTAGATGCAATTCAATCCGCAGGGCAAATTAATGTTAATGTAAAGGAAATGGATATAGACTTCCTAGCATGCGGAACCTATAAGTGGCTCCTAGGACCAACAGGTGCAGGCTACCTCTACGTCAAAAAAGAGTTAATAGAAGAATTGACACCAACATTCGTTGGATGGGCCAGTGTAAAGTATCAAGAAGACCCATTAACATTCAACATCTATGAAATTGAATGGAGGAAAGATGCAAGAAAATATGAATTAGGAACAATGAGCCACTTCAGCTTTATAGGCGCCCAAGCAGCAATAGAAATGATACTTGAAGTTGGAATTAAGAATATTGAGCAGAGAATTTTGAAGTTAACTAGGTACCTCATGGATAGAATTGTGAATTTAGGATTTGAACTTCAAAGCCCAGTTGAAGATGAGATTAGATCTGGGATAGTGAACTTTAAGGTTAAGAATGGAAATGAAATATGCAAGAAGTTAAAGGAAAAAAGAATTGTTACATCATTTAGAGGAGGTGGATTGAGAGTTTCACCACACTTCTACAATACTGAGGAGGAAATTGACAGGTTAGTAGATGAAGTTAAGAAGTTAACTCAAAAGTAAAATCTCCAAATGCCCCTCTAATTAGATGCTCTGAATTAGCTGAAGTAAGATGTTCAAATAGTCTTCAAAACTAAGTATACCTCCGAAGAAGCTGTACATAGAGAACCAGAGTACTAGGTACGCTAATGTGAAAACTATTATCGCAGTAACGGAGTTTAAAATTGAAATTTCACTAGTACGCTTTAAACCAATCCTCTCAAGGAACTTATACACTGCTAAAGTTATGAGTGGAGGTGCTATGCATGCAGTTGGAACTCCAATAATTAGTATTACCGTGGAGTATGCTCCTGCTCTCAGCGGTGAATATCTGACTTGAACTTCAAGGCTCTCAAGCTCAGCCCAAGCAACATTCTCGACTAAACCAACAACTTTAATTGGTTGAGCACCAGCTAAACTTTCAACTTCCAATGCTAAAATGCCACTAACATTTTTGGATGTAGGTGAAGAAGAATGCCTATCCACGTTCTGTCTCCAAGCAACTCTATGCTTAGAATCCACTATTGTGAAGGTGAGTTTGACGCGCCAATTAAATACGTGAGTAGTGGGTTTAACTCTCACTCTATAGTGAATTATTATGGAGCCAACTTCACTGGATAGATTAAATATTACTTGAACCTTACTATAACCCATTTCTTCAGCTAAAACTACAGTTTTCGAGCCAACGTAAACTGCATAAGCGATCAAGTTATAGAAGCCCGCGGCATAGAGAGCAATCATGAGTAGTACTAGGAATTTCGACACTTTCATCATTAAGGCGGTATTGACAGTTTAAACTTAAAATTTAATGCTCCACCAGCTCTAATGGTAGTGGTAAATCTTGGCATTGGTTAATTCAGCTATTAACTCAATATATGAAGGTGAAAGCTCTAGTGTTGTAGGAGGTCTTGTATCGTGAATTTCAAGTTCAATACCTCTCCTAGCTAACTCAATTGATAACTCCTCGATATCACTTCTAACCGCTTTGCGTAGTGGAACATTAGCTTTACCATCAGTTATCAGTATTCCCTTAACTACTGCACTTCTGTTCTTCAACTTGAAGCTTCTAACTAGCTGAATTAGTAGCTGTAGTGCTGATGGTAATGGTGTTCTACCTCCAGTTGGAAGCTTACTTATAGCGTTAATTAGCTCTAAATAGTTCCTCGTAGGCGGAACCACTAATTCTGCACACTTACCTCTAAATGCTATTAAAGCCACGTAGTCCCTGTTAATGTAAGATTGCTCAATAAGCTTTTGTGCTATCCCTTTAGCTATACTCATCCTCCTCATAACACCCATACTACCACTTGAATCTAACAGTATGACTGAGAGTTTAGGTGCTCTATGCTTCCTAACTTTAACTCTCAAATCTTGCTCATCAACCTCAATAGGAAGTCTTCTTAACCTTATAGCTGCAGCATTTATTGTCGCATTTACATCCACATCAATTAAATGCTCATCCCTAAATGGCAAAGCGTATGTAACTGGGTGACCTTGAGGATAACCAATAACCGTCACCCGATACCTTCTGGAACCTCTCAAACCAGTTAACTCTGCTTTAGGTGACTTCAATTTGTAATTTAAGAGGGGAAGGGTAACGTTTAATGCTTCAAACACCCTCTCCTTATCACCTTCAAAGTTCCATTTAAAATTTGAGTTAGTTGGCTTCTCACTTCTCTGCTGAGCAGATTCACTCTTCATGGTACTCAACTTACTTGATCCACCAATTAGCTTTGAAATTTGCTTACTAAGTGCTTGCTGTACTTGTTGAAGTGGCTTTGACTTTAATCTGTGAGGTAGAGCTAGCTCCATTGCCTTCTTTAAATCATCTAAGTTAACCTTCAATCTACCATTTAAGGCTGCAATTGCCTTGGCTGTTTTAACTGTAACTATTTCAGCTCTATGAGTTCTAATATTAAGCTTGATCACGGTTTCAATGAGGAGCTTCAGTAAGTCATCATCTATCTCAACTCTTCTCACTAACTCCTTAGCTCTAATAATTGACTTCCTCAACTCTTCCTCTTTCAATTCAAACTTCTTGTAAAATGAAATTGGGTCTGCATGAAATTCTTCAACTCTCCTAACTATCTCAACTCTATCTTCAGGGTTATTTAATGCCTCAATTTTAACGTAGAGACCAAATCTATCCAGAAGTTGTGGTCTCAGTTCACCTTCTTCAGGATTCATGCTTCCAACCAAAATGAATCTTGCCGGGTGCCTGAATGATATGCCTTCGCGCTCAATTATATTCCATCCCATGGCAGCCGCATCAAGCAGTACATCGGCAACATAATCGTCGAGCAGATTAACTTCATCTATGTATAGAATGTTTCTATTCGCCTCAGCTAGTAAACCCGGTTGGAGAGTCCTTATACCCTCCTTAATCGCCCTCTTAATATCAATAGTTCCAATTAATCTATCCACGGTAATGCTCAATGGTAAATCTACAACCTTCATCTTCCTCTTAACAACTTTCAGCTTGACTCCGCTCATTAATTTAGAGTAGCATGAATCGCACATTTCGAGTGGATTATGTGGATTGCAGTTGAAGGGACATCCATCTACTACTTCAATTTCAGGTAGTACTTGGGAGAGAGCTCGAACTAACGTTGATTTACCAGTACCCTTTTCACCACTCAATAGTACTCCACCAATCGTTGGATCAACTGCACAGCAGAGGAGAGCTAGCTTGGCTTTCTCCCGGCCGACGATGGCAGTGAAGGGGAACACAATCTTCCTATCAATTGTACTCAATTAACTTCCCCCAAGCTCCCTCCTAATTTTACTCCAAGCTTCAGATACATCAACCATCTTCTTCTTCCACTCTTCAACTTCCTCAGGAGAGTACCAAGTAACACTGCTACCCTGAATACTACTTATACAAGTAATTTTCTCCTCCAAAATACCCTCTATCTCAGCATAGATCTCTCTCAACTTCTCGAGTAGCTCTCTACTTGGCTTCCATAACTTCCTCTCTGCAGCTTCAATTAATCTCCTCACAATTTCCTCTAGAGCATAAATATTCTTTTCCTCAAACCACCTCCTCATATCATCATTTAAAACATAGGTCTTAGCTATTTCATCAAACACCCAGTCATCCACCAACCCAGTAGTTGCAGACCAACCATAGAGGTGGAGTATTTTCTTTGAGAATTCACTTGCACCCCTATATCCATGCTTCTTCATCTCCGAAATCCATGCCGGATTGAGTATTTTAGCTCTAACAATTCTCTCAATTTCAGTTTTAGCATCTCTAACTTCAATTGAACTGACATCCCTAGTATCAACGACCACTACTTCAACACTACTCTTTCCAGTTAAGCTCTTCACCGCATTGAAGAAGCCGCCTTGATATGAAAAGTAGCTGCAGCAATTTAGTAAGTCATGTTCATCCGTTGCATGATGCCTAGTAATCAAATCCACATTGGCTAAATTCATCATTAAAGCCTCTGGGCAGGGCTTTCCATGAACACTTCTAGTGTACATGTAGCAAGTCCACTGAGCCCAGATCTTAGCTAAATCCTCACTAGTTTTCCAAGCTGAAGCTTCAACTGCGTAACTCACTCCAGCACCGTAAGTTCCAGGTGGACTACACCAAACTCTACATTTAGCAGCTTCACTACTATCAATACCCATGCTCCTAAGCTTATCTACGTACTCTAAGTAGTGCTTCTTAACGTAGTTTAGTTCTGGAGGTTCATTGAGTGCTACAACTTTCGATACTGCACTATCAATTAGGTGGATGTAATTTGGCAGTGTATCTCTAACTAAACCACTAATTCTAACTACAACATCTATTCTAGGTCTACTAAGCTTATCGAGAGGTATGACCTCTAAATCTTTAACAGCTCCATTCAAACTCCAGACGGGTTTAACTCCAAGCAAGTACAGTATTTGTGCGAGCTGCTCTCCATCAGCTTTATAGCCATCGATGCTGATAAGCCAGTGACCAACACTCTCGGGATATCTACCATTCCTCTCATAGTAGTATTTCAAGAGCTTCTCTGCAGCTTTAACACCAACTCTCCATGCTGCAGGGGTAGGTAGAATTGTAGGGTCAACTGCATAGAAGTTCCTACCAGTAGGTAGGATATCAAACTTACCTCTAGTAATTGAACCTGATGGACCTGGCTCGACGTATCTACCTTCAATTGCTAAAATTAGCATGTCAAGCTCCCTACTACATTTCTCAATTTTCTCAGCTAACTCCAGAGCTCTTCTGAAAACTTCAACTAGCCTAGTATTCTCATCCATGAATTTCACTTCCCAGCAACTTTTGAAGTTCAGAGTCGATTACTTTCCTAAGGAGCTGGAAATTGAGAGTTGAAGGAGAAACCTCAAGCTCAAGGAGCTTTTTAAGAGTGTTTACTGCCAATTTATGCAGTAAATTCATTACCTCCAAATTAGTTAGCCCTAACCTATTAAATTCATGCGGCTTCAACTTTAACTCGTCGTAGTTTAAGTTCAAGTACTCAGCTAAAACTCTCTTCAATGAGGAAAATTCGTGCGTGTCAGTTGCCATTGCAGTTGCAATGTACTCAGCTAGCCTACCTAAATCTCTTGGAGGACTCCCCAATATGTGTAAACCAGACTCAACTTGAGTGCTTCTAATGGCAGTTATGTACCTATGAATACTCTCAACTATTTTGCTTGGAGAGCTCTCGTCAACTGGAATGCTATACTTCTTAGCTTTCTTAACTAAATCTTCTAGTACCACTTTAGCTCTAGCATGATCACCCATTCCCTCTGCATGCATGTACTGTGCTAGTAGGGAGTCGAGTTCTTCAAGTACATCAGCCATCATCATTGGAGGATACATGTGATCTACTATCACTGCGTAACTCCTCCTCTTCGCAATAACACCTTCCATAGGGTTTGAAACAACGTAGACATATAGGTGGGGTACATCATCAACAGATATTTCGGGCCAGCATTGAGGCGATAATCCGACACCCTTACCGGGTCTGAACTCTAAGTAACCGTGAGTACCGAAGTGAATGATCACGTCGGCCTTGAAAATCCTCGTAATCCACCTGTACACTGCAAGCCATTGGTGTGGAGGCGTAATTGTGGGGTCGTGAAGTATCTTGCAAACTCTACCGTCACATGCTGGCCCAGCACAGCCAAATTTAGGTTGAGTAGTTATGAAAACGTTGCCGAAGAGTATTCCTGGAATGACGAACTTACCATTGTAAACCATGCCGACAAGCTCCTTCGACACTTTACCACTTAAAACATCTAATGGATGCCCCCAATCACTAATCATTTTACTTCTAACTGGCTCGGGTAATTCATTAAACCACTTCATGTAGGTTTCAGCATCAACGAAATCTACTGCACCACCTCGCTCAACTATCTCTTCAACTGAAGTCCATCTAAACTCGCTAATCGCCTTCCTATCAAGGAACACCTTAATTAGTTCATCACCATCCCTAGGTAGGTAATCGCCAACATGATAACCGCAATCTCTCAATTTATGTAGAAATCTAACCACACTCTCAGGTACATCTAATCCAAATCCAACTCCAATTGTTGCTTCAAGATTCTTACATGGAGGATTCATGAGGATGATCGCTACTTTGCGGTCACGTGGATTTTTACGTCTAAGCTCAATCCACTTCCTAACCCTCCTAGCAATGTACTTCACGTGCTCATTAAATAGCTCATAAACCTTAGTTCCTTCAGCTGTCGCTTTAGAGCCAGCAAGAAATATTGGTTCAATTAATCCATCAACTTCAGGCATAATGACTCTATACACTTGAGATAGGTAGTCAACTCCTCTCTCATCCTTCAACCACTCATCAACACTCTGACTAAACGAGATTATTGGAGTAATTATTGGGACATCAAGCTTCTTAAGCAATTTAACTCCTGAAGTTAAGTTAAACCTCTTGGATTTATGTTCACTCCACTTGCCGTGATCTAGTAGGAAGAATGAAGTTAAATTAATTAGAGCTTCAATTACGGAATTACCTTTTTCAAAGAAGAATTCTCGAATACTCTCCTCAGCTGTTGGAGTATTGAGTATGGGATCCCTAAATCCATAGGTGTAAACTGGAATTACACCTAAATTCATGCCTTCAAGCTCATCAATTAAGGCTTTAACGTACTCCAATCTCCCATAGATAGCATGACTCCTGTAAAATAGCACGCCAACTAGCGGTCTATTTGCGTGAGGATAGCTCTTCATGTACTGATCTAGTGAACTGTAGGAGCCATATCTTGGATGGAGTATTCCGTGCCAAGGAACTTCAACTACCTCCTCCACTTCAACATCAAATCCCAGTCTCCTCAGGAGTAAGTGAACTAAGCTTCTCAGATTTCGCTCTCCACCAATCTTATAATATTGAACTGCTTTCACATACGTGCTTGAATCAACTCTCAATAAATGGGAGTATGCATCTGAAAGTGATAATACAATTTTCGCTTTACACTCTTTAATTGCATTTTCAACTTCACTTGGAAGCTTATGTGAGTACAGAAATATTGCATCTGAACTCTTAATGAAATCTACGCGGTCAACCGACAATATATCACGGACAGCAACATACTCAAATCCATGCTCCCTCGACTCCTTAGCTAAAATATTTAGTAATGTTGGTAGGGTGAGAGCACCATAACCAATTATGAATGAGAGCTTAGTCATGAAATCACCTCTAAAGGTACAATGGTTAAGTGAGGAGTCTTCAAAATTTTAGCTTCAACGCCATACACCTTCCTAATATTGTCTGGAGTAATCACTTCACTTGGAGAGCCAACT
>CAYWZQ010000013.1:0-46122 GCA_964462875.1 uncultured Nitrososphaerota archaeon
GTGGCGTAGGCCTGCGTGGGTTCAAATCCCACCCCCCGCACTAAAATTAGTTCAATCTCGACTTACTACCTGTAATTTCAACCTCAAATTTTAGGTGTTGAGTTTGAGGTGATTTAACTTCAAATTTAATGCTCTAATAAGCATATTGGGTGCCTTACGTGGGCGTAGGATCCGGAGACTATTAGGGGCCGCGGTTAATTGGGGAAGCTTTCCACGCTCCAATAGCCATAGGATGGTGTAGGCAGTTGATGTTAAGATGCTCTTTGGGGGAAATGCTTTGAAGGACCATGCGAGAGCCAGTACACCAAGTATAAGCACTAGAATGCCTGAGGCGAGCAAGTATGGGTTTAAATATAGAAACGCCTCATTAAAGCCCCAGCAATCCCAATAGTAAAAACCCGGAGCCATAACCAACATCCAAAACACAGCTACCAAACCTCAAACCAAGAGGAGAAGCTCACAACAAAATGGTGGGCCCGGTGGGATTCGAACCCACGACCCCCCGGTTATGAGCCGGGTGCTCTACCGCTAAGCTACGGGCCCCAAATACACACAGTAAACCAAACCCAATTAAACTTTACTCCAAAATGAAATGGCGCCGGGGGCCGGACTTGAACCGGCGACCAGCGGGTATCCATCCCAGGCGGGTTAACAGCCCGCCGCTCTACCATTCTGAGCTACCCCGGCTGTCATGGATTTTTTTGTGGTTCTGTGATTTAAGGTTTGTTGTAAATATTTGTTTTGGGGGTTTTGGTTAGTCTTTTATGGTTTCTAGTATTGATGTTATGTTCCAGAGTTGGACTCTTGTGTGGGTTGGCATGTTTGGGTCTTGTGATATTTCTTCTAGTATGCTTATTGCGTTTGATGCTCTTACTCCTGGTGTGTATTTGGTTGTTTGTAGTGCTTTGATTGCTTCGCTTGCTGCTCTTCTTATGTTTCTTGGTACGCTTGTGTCTTCTACTATTCTTTGTAGTAGGGTTATTGCTTGTTGGATTTTTTCTTCTGTCATGGTTTTTCACCCCATGTATTGATTGTTGTGAGGGTGAAGTTTAACTTTTACCGTTGCCAGCTAATTGTTGGGTTTTGTGGGGGGTGTTTGGTTTTGAGTGGGGGTGGTGATAGGGATAGGTTGAAGCGTATGGCTGATTTGCTTAGGAGTGGTGCTACTATGCTTACCGATGTTTGTCCTGAGTGTGGTGTTCCCTTGTTTAGGCTTAGGAGTGGTGAGGTTGTTTGTCCTGAGTGTGGTAGGAGGGCTGTTTATGTTGGGGAGGCTAGTGCTAGTAGTGTTGCTTCTGCTATTGCTTTGAGCGGTGAGCTTGAGGAGGTTCTGCATGTTAAGTTGGCTGAGGTTGTTGGTAGAATTAGGAGTTGTGGTGATTTGAGGGAGCTTTATTTGCTTGTTAGGCTTGCTAATGCTATTATCGAATTGCTTGGTAGAGTTAGGGAGTTTAGGAGTGGATTTGAGTAGTAATGTGTTTTGATGACTTGGATGTGTCCTTATGGGTTTGAGTGGGCTGGGCAAGTATAATCGAATGCCCCCCTACGCCCACTATGCCGCCTATTATAGGATTGGCTTCGGCACCCCCCTCTTGAAGAAAGCTTTTGTTCAGGCATTGATGGGGATTAATGGTGTGAGAGATAGAATTTATACGTCGATTTCCGGCTTGAAAGGTGAAGTTGCCTGTGAAAGATTTTTCTGCATATATGTTGCTTGCGGCGATAAATTTAGATGCTTGAGCTCCAGGCTCATAAAAACAGTTTTGAACTACCTCTCCACTGGTGCAGATTATCTCGACTTTAAAGTTGAAGTCAAGTATAGGTACAGCTCTTCAAGCAGGCGGGGCCATGCATGGAGCGATAGGTTCCTCGTTAGAACGGTTTTTGGAATTGAAGTGCTCAGACTTCTAATGATCCACGTAGGCGGAGTATATAGGACCTGCTTCGAGGATTTGGAAGACCTAATTTACTCTGAGCTAGTCAAGACTATTAGGAATATGGGATTCAAACCATCAATTGAGAGAATCGGCGGTGTTCCATCATAGGGAGGAGAATCGTTGAGCAGGCTTAAAAGCTACTTGTTCAGGATCAAGGCAAAGCTCTACTGGTGCCATAACTGCAATATACCCATCCTAACCTCCACCTGCCCCCTCTGCGGAAGCCCAGGCATACTAATCAACACTGCCCCTCCAAGCGATGTGAGGCCAGCCTGGAATTACAGCATCAATCTGATAAGGAAAACCATAGACAGAGACTACGGCGATGGAATAGGATGGAAGCTCCTACCCAATGGGAAACCAGTGTTGCTCAATAGAGTTCCGGGAGTAGACTGGATAGATGAAGTCATAGTTGATGGAGTGGTCATAGGAGCCCTAATATTCGACCCAGCCGAGTGCAAGTGGAAGTTCATGCCCAAGCTCGAGGGGGCAAGGCGCATACACATCCATGGAGGAGGGAAGTGGATTAAAGTTGACTGGGGAGCTGCAAGACAAGTCATAAAGAAAATGAACGTACTATCAGTTGGAGTATTAGCTGGAGACCCATCAATTGAGAGAGGAGACTACGTCTACATCCTAAACCCCAATGGGGAAGTAATAGCCATCGGAAGAGCTAGGGGCAACTGGAGTGAAATTGCAGGCGGAAAAACTTCAATTGCAGTTAGAACCAAGCAGGCAGGGGAACCACGCGAACCAATAATACTAAATAGAAAGGCTTCTTGGAGTCAAGTAGTGAAGGCAAACCGGGAGCACTTGAAAAGCAAGGTCAGCAAGACACTCAATTTCATAATTAAAGCCACCACATGTAGCGACAGCCCACTAGTAATAGCCCTCAGCGGCGGAAAGGACAGTGCATGCATTCTAGGACTTATAGTTGAGGAGCTCAATTGGAAAGCTAAAGTAGTGTTCCTAGATGGTGGACTAGAGTTCCCTGAAACAGTCAAATACGTTGAAGAGCTAATCGACCACTACAACCTCAATGACAGCTATATCCACGAGAAAGCTGAAGACGACTTCTGGAAAATAGCTGAAGCAAAGGGGCCTCCAAGCAGAGACTATAGGTGGTGCTGTGAAGTATGCAAGCTCAAGCCAATGAGGAAAGTAGTCAAAAAGCTCGGTGGAAAATGTAGAACCCTCATTGGACAGAGAAAGTACGAATCAATTTCAAGGGCAAACCAGCCCAAAATAACCCCAACAATCCGCGTTCCAGGCCAAGTGAAGATCGCACCAATAATGGACTGGACAGCACTTGAAGTATGGCTATACCTATTGAGCAGACATATACCCATAAACCCACTCTACCATCAAGGCCACCATAGAATAGGATGCTACATGTGCCCCTCAAGCGACCTAGCAGAGCTCCAGCTAGTCAAGAAAACCCATCCCAAACTATGGAGTGAATGGGAGAGCTTCCTAAGAAAATGGGCTGAAAAGAAGGGATACAGCTGGAAGTGGCTGAAGTATGGACTTTGGAGGTGGAGGAAGACTCCAAGCTACATGGAGAAGATCGTCAGCGAAGGAGCCTCCTAGAAATGAAGGATTCAACAATAGACCTCACATCACTGAAAACATCCTCAATAGGCCTCTCACCATCAACAACATGCCACCCAAACCTCCTAGCCAAATCCAAGTAGCAGCTCCTAACCCTCCTCAAAAACCCCTCATCCCTCTCATAAACATCACCCCCACGTTCAATTCTAGAAATTGCAGTTTCAACTGATACATCAATAACAATAACCACATCAGCCTTCGGCAAACCCTCCTCCAAGCACAGCATCCACTTCAAAGCCAACCCATTAGCCATGCCATAGGCCAAGCCAGAAGGAGAATATCTATCTGCAATCACAACTCTGCCCATGGAAAGCCACTTAACAATATCACTCTTCCTCTCCCACCTATTAGCAGCATATAGGAGCTGCCTAACCTCAACTGGAAAGCTCCTCTCACCACGCAGGAAAGCCTCAATCTCCCTACCAATGGGAGTGGAGTAGTCTGGAAACGATATTAGCTCAACTTCAAAGCCCAGCCTGGCAAGCCAATTCCTCAAAAGCAGTGCCTGAGTACTCTTACCAGACTTATCTATGCCTTCAAGAGCAAACAAGCAGCCAGTCAATGCAAACCCCAAATGATACTGAATTGAAGAACTAAATATATAGATGCCATTAAATAGAAATCCATGAAGCTAGGAGAGAAGCGAAATGCAAAGCAAAAAATACTCCGAGATAAGAGACCCAATATACGGCTACATATTCGTAAGCGAAGCTGAGAGGAAAATAATAGATACGGAAACATTCCAGAGGCTCAGGAGGATCAAGCAGCTTGGAGGAGCCTACCTCACCTATCCTGGAGCTGAGCACACTAGATTTGGACACTCAATAGGCGTAATGCACCTTGCAGGCATCCTAGGCGAGCACTTAAGGAAGCTGGAGCTAATAGGTGAAGAAGAAGTCGAACTCATAAGAATGGCTGCACTCCTACACGATGTAGGTCATGGACCCTTCTCACACGTATACGAAGACATATCAATGAAGTACATGGGCAAAGACCATGAAGACATGACCTACTGGCTAATAACTGAAAGCGAAATAAACGATATACTGAGAGAATACGGCTTCAATCCAATTGACGTGGCAAAGCTGGCTGTTGGAAAGCATGTATTCGATAAAAAACAGTTCCTAGATCAAGTGGTTTCGAGCCCATTTGACGTAGATAAAATGGACTTCCTAGTCAGGGACTCCCACTATACGGGAGTACAGTACGGAGTGATAGATGTGTTCAGAATAATATATTCAATGGACGTGGTCGAGGATAGCTTGGCAGTTGAAGTCCCGGGGGCACTCTATGCAATAGAGGCCTTCCTCATAGCGAGATATGAAATGTTCAAGGCAGTCTACTATCATCGAACAGTTAGGAGCGCCAATGTAATGCTCTCAAAGGCAATGGAATTGGCGAAGGACTACCTAGGCCTAGTAGACTTCAAGACACCCGAGGAATACATTAGGCTAGATGACCCATACGTCATAACCAAAATTAGGGAGCTCAAAAACGCTCAGGATAGCAATTTAAAGCAGGCACACAAGCTAATTAAAATGCTCAGCAAGAGGAGGCTGCTCAAGTGCGCATACGAAGTCACCATACACATAAAGGACAAGTTCATGGCAAGCATACTGACGCGAGAGGGAGTTAGAAGCGAATTAGAAGAGGAAATAGCCAATAGGGCTGGAGTTAGCAGTGATGAAGTCTTCATAGACGTGCCAACCCTACCATCAATACCATACAATCCAAGGCAGCTGGACCCAATGGAGATAATAGTCTTCGAAAACAGAAATGGGGAAAAGGTAATTCATAGGTTAAGCGAGATATCGGGCATAGTTAACGTCTTGAAAGGCTACATAGATGTCGTGAGGGCATATACATTCCCCGAGCATAGAGAGAAAGTTAAAAGAGCTGCAGAAGAAGTCCTCGGCTCAGCACCAGCATCAACTAAAATATCGCTTTAACCATGCTCCCTGAAAATCTTAACTACACCCCTAACACCGTCAACTAACACGTAATCACCACTTCTTATCAAGTCCATTGGGTTCAGCTCCAATCTATCAACCAAAGGCAATTCGGAGATGATGCAACCAACAATGGTTACGTGATCCGACTCAACATTAACAATTGCCCTTGGAGCAGTTCCAAGCTTAGACATTTGATATAGCACGTAAGCCCCGACAGTGCTCCCCTTCCCATATGGATACACTAAAACTCTACCGGAAACACATACTCCCTCAAGCGGGTGGCCGGGCTCAACAATCCTTCCAGTCCTAGGATCCACGCCTCCAAAAAAGGATATTGGAGCCTCAGACACCAGTGCATAGCCTTCACCAACATGCCTTGAGAGGCCTCTACCCCTCACTATGATGAAATTGCTATGCATAGACCTCTTCAATCAACATCACCTCAAGAACTGATCGACTATCGACTTCAAGTCCATTAGAGACACCTTGACCCTCTTAAGGGACGACAAGTAGTATGCAGCCTTACACGAATTGGTAATCACACTGGACCCGTAAATTAGCTCGTTCGGCATGACAACTGGACAAGTGTCGCAGAAAACTTTTGCTCCCCTACTTTCAATGGCCTTCACATATCCAAGTAGCTTTGCCTCCCTGAAAACAGCTCTCGAAGTGAAAATCCAGAGCTTAACATTAAATCTCCCAACGCCGCTAGAAATTAGAAATGCAAGCATCTTCAACTCACTCAAGCTGCAGTGGGGGCAACCAATAAACACGTACTCCGGACTACTGCACTCTTGAAATAAATTAATAACTGAGCTCAAGTCCCTCTCATCAAACTCCAGAGTTTCAAGTCCATCAGCACTACCAGATAAGTGGAAGAGCGATATTGCACCTGAAGTTGCCAGTCCAGCCGATAAGCCCTTCAATAAATCCCGCTCATCAAAAACAGCGCTATCAACCCTAAAGCCCCTTAATAGGGGAACTCCACTCTGAACATTGGCTCCAATAAAGTAGCCTAGTGCACTGGCTTCCAGGAAACTCTTGATCCCAAACTTCACTTCAACCAGGTGAGTCGGCCTCCTATTAGAATCCAAGTGAAAACCACAATATGGAGTATATCCAGTCACTGCTGAGGCAATTACTGATGGGCCGCTCTCCCTATTAGTCTTAGCCTTCAGAACGGAATTCGCATAAACTACTGCTGAAGACTCAGCCCATGAAATGTGGCAGCCATATTGAGGTTTATTACCCACTAAATAAGGAGTGCACGTGCAGGTTATCTTCACACCCATCTTCTTGAAGGCACTTAGGATCCTCATCTGCTTCTCCATAAACTCTTCACTTATACCCATTTCCCTCCATCTCTCAGCATCCATGCCCATTGGGTTAAGCGTGGTTGGCACCTTCACCCTAACATTTAGGGATGAGAAGTCCTCTATGAAAGATAAACCTGCATCTCCAATGCTTGCATAGCTTACACCTGAAATATGCGCACTAGAAATTTTCACGAGCCTTTCAGCTCCCAGAGCTTCACCTAAGGAAACCAATATCTCCATAGCCTTCTTAACTCCAGGCCCAAAATCTCCTCTAAGCATTCGCTCCTGAACTTCCAGCAACTCCAATAAGCACACCCCTCCTCAACAAAAGCTCTCTCACCTCACCAACCTTGGGTATCCTTGCTTTCGAAAAGAACTCTACTGGCTTTTCAAGGGGCCTAGTTGCATCCACACCAACTTTTGACGTCAGCAGTCTCTCTTGATCAGCTGAGGGATCAATGCTTGAACCCCTTACACCACTTAAAACCACTAGGTCTCTATGTGCTTGAAATCGAGTTGCTATAGCCCACTCGACATCGCTTGAATTACTTATATCCACATCATCATCGACGACCACAACGTGCTTCAGGCTTGGATGGGCAGCGAAAGCTGCAAGTATGGCATTCTTACCATCACCTTCAGAAAGCTTTCTAATTGAAATTACTGCGTGAAGCCATCCGCATCCACCAAACGTGAGCCTCACATCCTTAACCTCGGGAACAACTTGCCTAACATACTTCTTTATGAGAGCTTCCCTATGAAAGCCCATTAAAAGCCTATGCTCCGAACTGGCTGGAAGTAGAGCTTGATATATTGCATCTCTCCTCATGTGAATTCCCACGACTCTAACTACCGGCTCCTTACGCTTAACATCATAGGTTCCAGTTATGTCGACGAAGGGGCCTTCATCAACCCTCTCGTCGGGGTGAATATATCCCTCTATTAAGATCTCCGCATCAGCCGGGACAAGCACTTTATCATGACTACACTCAACTAGCCTCAATCCACTTCTAAGCAGAGTATTTGCAACGTGCATTTCATCAACCTTAAATGGAGGAGATGAAGCTGCAGCCAATAGCACTGCCGGATGCAAACCTATAACTATTGCTACTGGGAGAGGTGAACCAGCTTCCTTGGCCCTCTCAATCATTCTAAAGAGGTGCCTAGGCACCACTCTAATGGCTAAGGCATCCCTCCCTATAACAAGCATTCTATGGAAAGATGCATTTTGAAAGCCCTCCAATACATCCCTAGCAATTACAACTCCGCATGTAATGTATGGACCTGCATCCCTCTCATAGTGGGTGAGTATTGGAAGCCTCGTTAAGTCGACTTCCATTGAGAGCTCCATTACTGGGGCATCTCTAACCACAGTAGGCTTACTGGGATTCTCCAATGCATTGAGCAGCTCATCATGTAGTCGATCAACATCTACACCCAAAGTTAAGCTGAGCTTCCTTCTAGAATTACAGATGCCGCCAACTACTCTATTCTCATACCCCTTTACTTTCTCGAAAATAGCAGCTGGACCACCATCAAGAAGCTTTAGAGCAGCTGGAATCTCGAATCTAGGGGATAAAGCCTCATCTATATGCACTAGCTCGCCGCTCTCATCCAACACTTTTAATGCACTTCTCAGATCACACATCACATTAAAGTTAACTCGCCAACCAGCTTAATAATGCTTCACCACTAGAGCATAAGCAGTGCTTTAGCTTAAGAGGCCACATAAAGTAAAAAATAAATAATTGGCTAGAGTTTGCTGTTACGGTGCAGAGAGGGATATTTTATGACGGCTGCAGCTGGTCAACCCGTGCTCCTGCTAAAGGAAGGTACAAGCAGAACAGTAGGTAGGGAGGCACTGAGAGCAAATATTCTAGCAGCAAGAATATTAGCTGAAACAGTTAGGAGTTCTCTTGGTCCACGTGGAATGGATAAGATGCTAGTAGACAGCTTCGGGGACATAGTGATAACCAATGATGGCGCGACGATATTGAAGGAAATGGATGTTCAGCATCCAGCTGCTAAGATGATGGTTGAAGTAGCCAAGGCACAGGACGATGAAGTTGGTGATGGAACGACCACCTCAGTGATAATTGCGGGAGAACTATTAAAGCAAGCCGAAGACCTACTACTACAGGATGTCCACCCAACAATAATAATTGAGGGCTACAAGAAGGCCATGAGCAAGGCTCTCGAAATAATAGATGAAATAGCTGCTCCAATAAATCCAACGGATAGGGAAATGCTGAAGAAAGCTGGAATAACATCGCTATCAAGTAAGGCCATGATTGTTGGAGCAATCGACAAGCTAACTGAGATGGCTGTAGATGCAATATTGCAGGTGGCTGAGAAGAAGGATGGCAAGTACTTTGTCGACATAGACAATGTGAAAATCGAGAAGAAGGAAGGCGGATCATTAGATGACACCAAGCTCGTTTACGGCATTGTGCTAGACAAGGAAGTAGTGCATCCGGGAATGCCCAAGAGAATCGAGAAGGCCAAAATAGCCCTGCTCAACTGCCCAATAGAGATAGAGAAGACTGAAATAAGCGCTAAAATCCACATAACAAGCCCGGAGCAAATGAGAGCATTTCTAGAGCAAGAGACCGAGATGCTCAAGAAAATGGTTGATAAGATTGCAGAAGTCGGCGCCAACGTGGTAATATGCCAGAAGGGTATTGATGATGTAGCCCAGCACTACCTAGCAAAGAAGAAGATCTTAGCAGTTAGAAGAGTGAAGGAATCCGATATGGCTAAGCTGGCCAGAGCCACTGGTGCCAGAATAGTAACAAGCATTGAAGACCTAACACCAGAAGATCTTGGTGAAGCTGAATTAGTTGAGGAAAGAAAGGTTGGAGAAGACAAGATGGTGTTCGTTGAGGGCTGCAAGAATCCAAAGGCAGTGACCATACTAGTTAGAGGTGGAACAAAACACCTAGTAGATGAAGCTGAGAGATCACTTCACGACGCACTATGTGTCATCAGGAACCTAGTTAGAGAGCCGAAAATAGTTGCTGGTGGTGGAGCACCAGAGGCAGAAGTGGCGCATAGAATTAGAGAGTGGGCTAGAACACTTAAAGGCAAAGAACAGCTAGCCGCACTGAAATTTGCCGATGCAATTGAAGCAATCCCATTAACATTGGCAGAGAATGCCGGACTAGATCCAGTAGACATAATGGTGGATCTACGCTCAAGACATGAGAAAGGAGAAATATGGGCCGGTGTTGACGTAATAGCAGGAAAAGTATCAAACATGTGGGAGAAGGGAGTACTTGAACCAGCAAGCGTTAAAAAGCAAGCCATAAAGTCGGGTACAGAAGCAGCAATAATGATTTTGAGAATAGATGATGTAATAGCAGCAGCTCCGCCAAGTAAAGAAGAAAAGGAAAAGGAGAAGAAAGAGGAAGGATTCTAGATTACAAATAAACCTTTTCACTAATTTTTTGCTTAACTTTATACTTATAACAAAATTTATTGGGAAATAATTTACAGTTTAGTTTCAGACTCTTCCTCTTCTTCCTTCTCCTTCTTCTCCTCTTTCTCCTCGAACTTTGAAGCAGCTATTATGTCATCTATTCTCAGGATCATTGCTGCTGCTTCAACTGCAGATCTAATTGCATTTAGCTTAACTATTAGTGGCTCAACAACATTTAGCTTCAGCATATCAGTCGGCTTACCCTCAAACACATTAACACCATACCATACGCCATCCGGCTTTTCATGAACAGCTCTCAGCTCTGTTAGTATATCTATTGGGTCTAGACCGGCGTTTTCAGCTAATGTTCTCGGTATGACTTCAATCGCATTTGCAAAGGCTTCAATTGCTAATTGCTCTCTACCGCCCACGCTCACTGCATATTCTCTCAGCACCTTAGCTACTTCTAGCTCTGGTGCTCCACCACCAGCAACTATTTTCGGCTCTCTTAATACATCGGCTACTACGTATAATGCATCCTTTAGTGCCCTCTCAGCTTCATCCACAAATCTCTCAAGGCCGCCGCGTATGAGTATGCTTACTGATCGTGGATTCTTGCAGCCCTCAACGAACACCATTTTTTCATCTGCAACCTTTCTTTCCTCAACTAATTCAGCTTCACCAAGATCGCTTTCCGTGAAATCATCAATATTAGTTACAATTCTTCCGCCAGTAGCTCGGGCGAGCTTCTCCATGTCTGACTTCTTCACTCTTCTAACTGCTAGAATTCCATATTTAGCTAGGTAGTGCTGGGCTACATCATCAATACCCTTCTGGCAGAACACTACATTTGCACCAATGCTCTTGATCTTATCAACCATTCCCTTAAGTATCTTCTCCTCCTCTTCTAGGAAAGCCCTCATTTGATCTGGATCGGAGATCCTTATTTCAGCATCTATCTCAGTCTTCTCGACTTCTAGTGGGCAGTCTAGTAGGGCTATTTTGGCCTTCTCGATTCTCTTGGGCATTCCCGGATGCACTACTTCCTTGTCGATGATCATTCCATATACTAGGCGCGTATCTAAAATTCCTCCTCCCTTCTTCTTAATGATTTGAATTTGATCTATGTCTGCGAAGAGCCTTCCATCCCTTTCCTCAGCTATTTGCTTAACTGCCTTGACAGCTATTTCCGCTAAGTGCTCTTTTGCTACGGCAACAACTTTTCCACTCATTGATGTCATTGCAATTATCTTTAAGGTGTCCTCATCATCGATATTTACTGGAATGGCTATTTTCTCTAGATGCTCCTTAGCCTTGGATGCAGCCTTCTTGAATCCACTTATGATAATTGTTGGGTGAATATTCTTCTCTAGCAGGCTTTCAGCTTCCTTTAGTAATTCGCCAGCAATTATGACAGCTGAAGTCGTTCCATCACCAACCTCTTTATCCTGTGCCTTGGCTACTTCAACCATCATCTTAGCAGCTGGATGCTGAACATCCATTTCCTCAAGGATGGTTGCTCCGTCATTAGTTATAGTTATGTCTCCAAGGCTGTCTACTAGCATCTTATCCATTCCACGTGGACCAAGAGAACTCCTAACTATTTCAGCGACTGCCCTCGCTGCCATTATATTTACTCTTTGGGCTTCTCTTCCAAAAGTTCTGCTTGTACCTTCCTTCAATATTAAGACTGGCACTCCACCAATTTGTCCCAGAGTAGCTACTTTAGCTCCTCTTGAGGCCATCTCAATCGCCCCAACAGTAAACACCAGTGCGACTATATATTAATTTCTTTGAAGAAGCATCTTGAATCAAGAGGAGAACTGAAGTCTATATTGTCCAGGAATCGAGTTTCCTTATTTCTCGCCCACTCTCATTTATTTTAATGCTGCCTATGGCCAGCATACCTATCTCCCCATCTACAGGGGTTAGGATCTCAATAGATCTCTTTGCAAAATTAAATTCTCTAATCACACCTAAACCGAGAAATTTGCCCTGAGGACTGAATACGCCAGCAAGAAGCCCTCTCTCAAATCCCTGGGGGAGAATGACGACTTCTTCTTTGCCTGAAAGCTCTCTAACTCTCTCCCTATACTGCTCGAGAGAACTAGCAGGTAGGGCGCCCTTAACAACTAGAACTATTGCATCAGATGAAGTCTCTCCATAAAGCACTGGTAAACCTAGAGCTTCCTCATACTCTCTAATTTCGCTTTTAGGTAGTGGGAAACCTGAACCAATGAATGAAAATAGTAGGCCTACCCGGTCCAAGGAGATAACTCTAGTTTTAGCTCCAACGAGATACTTCTTGTATGAAGCCTCCCTAATGAAGCGCCTCTCCTCCCTATTTCTTGCTCTTAAAACTCTTGGCGTCGGCACTCTAATTATCTCCAGGTTAATTAAGCCTTGAAATGGTTTGAGCAGGTGTTCTAACTCTGCCTCCCTCTGAATGGCCACTATTATCTTGGGATTAAGCGATAATAAGAGTGCTAGCTTAAGTGACCTGGCGCCCCTACCAAGAATCCATCCACTGGTATTGACTATTATTACCTCTGCACCATGTCTAAGTGCGGCATCCATTAGCATTCTAGCACCTACTACAACTCTATCAACTAGACCATTCGGTGAAGTCGAGCCGGCAAAGAATGCGTTATAGAGTGGAACTTCAGATAGGGAGGAGACAGGTCTCTCTAAGAAGCCTAACCCTATGGTTGTTGGTGGCCCTATATCCGACTGCCCCAAATCATTATCGATGACCGCCGTTTTGAAGCCCCTCAAAAACGATTTATTTGCAAGAAAAGTGCAAAAAGTCGTTTTGCCACTATCAACATTTCCGAGAACAATTACTGAAATAGGCTTATCGTAATTAAGTATTCGATCAGCAGCCGAGCTCCATTCGGGGGGAACTGTTATCTCTACATCATCTAACTCTTCAAACTTACCTCCTTCTCCAACTCTCAACTCAATCACAGAATCCTTTTCAGCTTTGAAAACCATGACTTTCGACTTGGGAATTACTGCATGTTCTCGGGGTGTAAGCTCCCTACCTAGAACGCTTAATGCTCCCTCAACTACTCTAATGAAAGCTGGCCCCTCCACCTTAACTATTTTCGACTTTGCTAGCTTCATTCTCACTACCATCACCTCTCAATATCGAACCTGCTGATTTCGCCAATGCTATGCTGAGAGCCGACTTAACGTCATCTGGCAGGGAGTACTCCTTTATCCATGGAGGAGGAGGCAAGTGCTCACTAACCAATTCAATTTTTACGCAAAAAATAGCATTTAAGCTTTCCAATTTCTCAACCACCTTCTTAGTCCACTCACCAGCTCCGCGGCCAACTCTAATTACTTTCGTTTTAGCTGGAAAAGTTGCTATTAACCTCTCAATACACTTTATGAGACTTGAGATACTCCTAAATGTTCTCAATAGTACTGGTTGGCCATCTGCCAGAGCAGCTAGGCCGTGGGTTGCACCTGGATCGACGCCTATGATTAGCATATCAAAGTTTTCTCGGCCCCTTAAAGCACACATTGCCTCAAATACCGCGCGCTCATAATCTTCACCCAAATGCACAACTGCCAAATCAGGCTTGGTAGTGAAGCTTTTATTATCAGTGATCACCACTTTGATGCTCCTCGGAATTTCGTCACCTGGCATTAAAGATATAAACTTCACTCCATATCGCTTCAAGGCATTCACGAGATGAAAGTACTTTCTCGGACTAGCTATAATAATTGCCAAGTCAGTCAATACAATCCACCAACCAGTTCGAGACAATTAATTGGAGCAACCAGGTTATATATAGTTACTTCACTTAGAACATAACCGGATTATGAAGTTCATGATTAGAGTAGGACATGAGAAATTCGACAGGGCACTTAATGGTGGAATTGGAGAGGAGGATTTAGTGCTAGTTTATGGGGAAGCTGGAACTGGTAAAACTACGCTCCTAATGTACTATGCATACCTTTGTGCCCTGTCTAGGTTTAAAGTTATTTTCTTGAGCAGCGAAAAGCCATTTGCAATAGAGAGGTTAGTTCAAATATCTGGTAGAAAGTGGAGGGAAGTGAGCAGGAGAATTAGCGTAATGCTGATTAGGAGCTTCATAGAGCAATTGGAGCTCATAGAGAGACTGGAGCACTTCATAACTCCAAGCTTAAAGTTAATCGCTATTGACACGATAACAGACGCTTATAGAGAAAGCATTTCTGAAGGAGTGAGCCCGCTGAGGGCAAATAAATGCTTAAATAGGCAAATGGCAATGCTATATGAACTTGCAAAAAATAAGAGCTTAATAGTTATGGTTAGCGGTCAAGTAAGGGAAAGACCTGAAGAGGGTGTGGAGGAGATAGTTGCGGCTAAGGTCATGCGCTTTTGGCCTAATAAAATAATCAGGCTAGAGAGAATAGGTGGTAAGCGATATGCAGTTATCGAAAAAACTCCTGCATACAAATATGTGGGATTAAGAATTTCATTTAAAGTCGCTGAGAGAGGGATTTATTTTGAGTATTGAGGAATTGCCATGGATTCTGAACCTTATATGGCGTATTCTTCCAGCATATATTGCTAATGCCTCACCACTAGTGCTGATTAGGAGAGGGCATCCCATTGATGGAGGGCGCACGTTTATTGATGGAAAACCTGTACTTGGTGCGGGGAAGACGATTGAGGGCTTTTTGGCTGGAATAATTTTGGGCACACTCACTGGACTAATTCAAGGGAGAGGAATTGTCGCGTTTATGCTCTCCCTAGGAGCAATGTGCGGTGACTTATTGGGGTCATTTATTAAGAGGAGAATTGGAATAAAGAGGGGGAGGCCAGCGCCAATTTTAGATCAAACGTCTTTTTTGCTTGGCGCATTAGCATTCTCCAGCATTTTAGAGCACTATACACTAATGGACGTAGTAGTGCTCATAGTCATAACTATACCTCTCCACTTAATCTCAAATATTATTGCATATTTACTTAAGATAAAGAGAGTACCCTGGTGATGCTTCATATCCAATTCATCTTTAAAGCTACAAAGTATTGAAGTACTAGAAATGATGCTAGAAAAAGAGCTGAACCGATACTTATTAGCAGGGAAGCATATTTGGGATCATAGGTTAACTTGCTGCCCATGTTAATTAGTGCTAAACCCACAACTCCAAGAATCATTAGCACAAAAACTGCTATGGTTTCAATTACCGTTTGGAAATCGATGTAAGGGGATATGAATAGAATTCTATTACCAATAGGTATAAGCCATATCGGGGGCTCAACTAGCAGATAGGTCAAACCGCTTGCGAAGAGCAGGTATATGGAAACGAAAATTATTGGAAGTAGCTTCCCAAAGTTTTCTCTTAATTTCACAAGATAATTCAGATATTTTGAAGCAACTCTGCTCCACCTCATAACTACACCAAACAGTGATTAATGCATTGTGATGTAAAAAATTTTACGTAGAAGGTATTTTAAGTAGCAAGTGATTTAGGTAAGTGGGTAAGATGTGAGGGGTCTGGGAGGATGAACAGTATAGGAGTTGTGTGCACAGCATACTTTTATCGTAGCAATCCTGACCTAATAATGTCGGCTAAAAGAGTAAGTTCACAGGTAATAGAGAGATTAACTGAGCTTGCCAGGCTTTCGGAGGATATAATTAGAAGCTTGAGTAAGCTAGGGGAGAAGAAGGGATTAGAGGTATTGGTTTCGAGGGGATACTCCATCATTGCTGATAGAGAAGTGCGGGTAAGCTGTCTACTTGTCGGTGAGGATTTAAAGGAAATTGAGTACATCTTTAGACCAATATTTATTGGGCTTGGTAGCCTTGGACTTGAAAGGCCGACAATTAATGTATTTGCCTTTTATCATCCCCCAGTGAAGATAAGCATAGATGACATTACTGGGTGGGTCTTACCCCAAGGGTTGACTCTCAGAGAAGTAGTTAAGGCGAGAGAAGAGGGGAGAATTCACGTGAACATATATAACATAAATCTCGAGCTCATAAGGCAAGTGGTCGAAGCCATTGTTGGTGCATCACTCTACGAAAAAGCAATATCAAGACCATCTGAGAGAGCAATTGAGAATTACACAGAGAAGGTTTTAAGAGAGCTTAGTAAGCGGGAGCAAAATCAGCTCTTAATAGGCTTTAATGAAATAGTTGAGGGGCTAAGGGAGAAGCTTGAAGACATTTCTCGTGAATTAAGTACTAAGCTGGGAGATAAGGTTTCAAGAACAGAGAAGTTGGTTGACCTAATGGTGTCCATGATGGACTAGATGGGCTTTAACTCGGTTCCCCATGGCTACTTTCTTAATGGTTTAGCGTATATTGACGCTATTATCAGTTTGCCCTTGCACTTCGGGCATACGCCAACTTCTTTAAATACATAGTCACCCCGCTTGAACTCTCGCTCCTCCCTAAAGGTGCAATTTTCATTGCTACACTTGATCACGGTTATGCTGAAGTATTTGGATGTCATTCTCAGGCGCATGAAGCGTTTGTGTTGATAGGCAAAAATGAATGATATCACCAAGCATAGAATACCTGAAACCAAGTAATCAAGTGTTGGATGAGTGTTCATTTTACTCTGTAGTTCTATCATACCCATTACGAGCAGAACTAGTGAAAGAAGTGAAAATGTTATTGATAGTACGAGAAGGATTAGGGGTTTTTCTTTGCTCATTATATCACGCTCACTGCCCTATTCCGATCGTATTTCCTATGCCTGCAACAATTACTGTTTCTCCCTCTTCCACTCTCTCAGTTATTATGTTAAGTATTTTTTGAACTGCCTTCTCCGCTGCCTCTACTAGCTCCTTTCTCATTGCTGTTATGGCTTCTTCTAGTGACAGCTTTATGGCAATTGCATCCAGCGGTATGCCGTACCTAACAGCTATTTCTTCTATTTTAAACTTTTCAGGTCCTGGATCACCTATTGCTGCTCCAACTCCCTCGGCTATTCTACCCGTTTTTTCACCTTCAAGTTTAGCGGCCGCATCAATCATTATTATTCTTGAAATATTACCTCCACGCTCAGCAACTATTCTTGCAATTGCTTCTCCGGGCTTCCCAATTTCAGCTCCGGGCCCCTTGGCTTTTATCACTATAACGTGCCTGCCTTTAAACTCGAATTCTGATGCTATGACGTTTTCAGCAATTTCTCTCCAGGGTTTCCCTTGCATTAGCTTTGCTGCAACTAGAGCTCCAACGCCATCACCAATCGGCTTTCCCTTGGAAAACGCGTCGACAGCCCCAAAGAAAGCCTCGGCATACCTCATTATTAATGGCAGTGTCATTTGGAGCTGCATTATAAATATCACGCTCTTCGTTCTTTTTCCAAGTAGTAATAGGTGCCTTATTTCTCGATACAAATAGTTCAGAACCATCGTTGCTTCGAGCAGACCTTCAATATTAGATGCGGCTGTTGGATCTGCATTGGGCGCAATCCTTTTTGTGAAAGCCTCAATTCTTTTGTCCCTAACATTTAATATGTGCTCTAATCTGCGGAGGACACCTGAAGGATCTAGTGAGACAGGCTCTATGTAGAAGAAGTCTAGAAAATCGTCGATTAGTGGCGCTGGATCAAAGCTCGGCTTTCCAAGCTCCTTCACAGTTTCAATTGTTATGCTTTTAGCCTTTGAAGCGAGAAATTGAAGTCGCTTTAGCGCATTTTCAGCTTCTCTCAGCCACATCCATACTTGAATTTTCTGGTTAAAAAATGTCAGGACAAGAGCTAGCACCATGAAGAACATCACGTCTATGATTAAGTTGTTAGTAGTATCCCTGAATAGTGCAGCCAAAATGGATTTCAGGTGCTCCAAGTAGCTCTAAGCCCCCAGTTCGCTTAAAGAAGCCTCAGAGTACTAAATAAATGTATTTGTTGGGAGTATAATGGGTGCACCGCCAGCACGCCCCTTTCCCGGTGCCTCGCGGACACCAGTACTCGGGTGCGCGGCAGTGGGCTTGACTTCCGGGTTCGGAATGAGACCGGGTATTTCCCCACTGCCTATGGCCGGCGGTGCACCCGACAGAGTTAACTGCAGTTAGACTAATAAATCTTCCTTAAAGTGGAAAGCTAAAAATTAATAAAAGAACACTCACAAGCTATTCACGGAGCCGGGGTCGCCTAGCCTGGCCTAGGGCGCCGGACTCATAATCTCGATGAATTGGGGGCCTAGATGGGTGAACTCCGGTTTTCGCGGGTTCGAATCCCGCCCCCGGCACCAATTACAAGATTCTATTCATACCTGGAGGCCGTGCAATCTTAGCACTGAAAGTACCTCGTCAATAAAGTTCCTAGCCAACTCCTCCGCTCTCCTTAAATCTCTTACAGTGTCTACATCAATCCATGGATTGCCAGCTAGCTCGATGGGAGCTACTTCAATATCGCACTTAATAGCATAATTCACTAAATCAGACAGGTTAACTACATACCTCTGCTTGCAATACTCCTTGAACAAGGGATAAATGTCCTTTTCAAAAATGAATAGCCCGACATCTATATGTGTGAAGCTTTTCAAGTTCTTCCCTACACTAATTACTTTACCAGATTGAATTAGAACTTTCGTTGCCTCATTTATATCAGTATGTTTGGGATTGGAGTCAACGCATAAAGCTATGCTTGATTCCACATCAGCACTTTTGAGGTAAAGCTCGAGATAGGTTGATGGAGCATGTATGTGGTCTGACATGGACAAATAGAAGCAGTCACTATCAATATTCTCCATGGCTACTAGCAAACTATATCCATTGCCTCTCTCAGGAAAGTAGCTAATGGAATAGCTAACATCAATATCCATGCTGCTTAGAAGCTCGGAGATCCTCTTATAATTAAATCGATTAGTGACTACATGAAACTTATTGACATTTATTCTTAGGAAACCAGCTATAACATATAATATTAGCGGTATGTTTAGAACTTTGACGAGGGGTTTTGGAACATAGCGCGATAAGCCGCCTAAGCGCTTACCTTTGCCAGCAGCTAAAATTACAGCTTTTCCTATACGCACACTGAAACCTCCAGCGATTAATGGCTGATATTTAGCTGTTAAGAGTCAGTAGGGAAAGAAGCACGTAATATTGGAGCCGGGGAGGGGATTCGAACCCCTGTATAGCGGATCTGCAGTCCGCCGCCTAACCACTTGGCTACCCCGGCTCCAAGAAGTCTATTTGGGAGAAACCTTATAGATTTAACTGATAGGCTGTACTTGTGCTTGCGGAGTATATTCAATTACTATTTTGGTTGGGACAGATATTTTTGATGCAGCTATTTTGAGAGCTTTCTTGGCGTATTCTATGTACTCGAGCTTTGTTCTAATCATAATTATTGTCTGACCTGGCCTTACCCTTGCAGCCGTTCCAATTGGTTTACCAAAAGCCAATCTCATACCGTCTTGTAAACGGTCTGCACCTGCAAATGCCATCATTTTGTTCTCTCTGAGCACATGGTGTGGATATACCTTGATTTTGAGATGATAGTTTGATCTTCCTACACGCTTCTCCATATTTTTGTTTGCGGATACTCTTGCTGCTTCAAGTGCATTATGCCTTATTTGCCCCATCTCTTTTGCTATTAGCTTTACATGTACTGGAAAGTCTCCCTTCGGGTTTCCCATATCAAATATCGCTATTTTTGGTGGCGGAACTCCACTTATGTACTCTCTTCTAGTATATGGTGGCCCCTTAATGCGTCGATAGCATCTTCCTGGCCTTAATGGCATTTGAACACCACCTACGTAAAACCATTATGGCCATGTATTTTAAGTTTTCTCCAGTATAATTATGAATGGACTTAGATTGCCATGGAATATGCGCCTATACTCCCTAATTAAATATCCATGCTCATCTGCAATCCGCTTAATTAATCTTAGCTCTGTAGTTAAGATGGTTATTAATCCATCATCCTTTAACACTTTTCTCGCAGATTTCAGGAATCCCTTATAAAGGTTTTTTAGAATGTTTCTTCTTCCAATTCTTATTCCGTAGGGTAGGTTTGAGATTATTCTATCAATATCAAAATTAACCTCTGAGTCCAGCTTTCTTGCGTCACCTACTCTAAACAGTATTTTATCAATTAATCCTGCAGCTAATGCATTTAATTTCGCTCCATGCACATGCTTTGGGGATATGTCCATTCCATAAAGCAAAAGCGATGGATCTAAGAAGAAGCACTCTATTGGAATTGTCCCCCCACCACACATTGGATCTAAAATTACACTTCCAGCTCTTATTTGCGAAAGCATTGCCATTGCATAGGCAATTGTTGGTTTTAGAGCTGCTGGGTGATTGTATACTCTATACCCCCTCTTATGAAGCGATTCATCGCCAGTAGTGCATATGCTTACTAAGCAAGTCTCACCGACTACATCAACTCTAACTATGATGTTTGGATGTTCAAGGTCTACTTTAGGTCTTGAACCGCTGGACGTAGATGTCAACTCAATTACTGCTTGGCCAGCAATTCTCGCTATATCTATTGAAGTATATTCATGTCTGCCAAGCCTTTCAGCTCTAATGGCAAACGATGTTTTGGGAGTTATATACTGATTTAGTTGGTGACATCTTAAAATTCCATTATAAATTTCATTTAAACCGTTGCTCGTGCGGGAAATCTTGAATGCTGTAAGTAAGACTGATACTCTATGGATTGTTCTAGCTCTATTAATTAGGGTTAGAATTGCATTTTCTATATTATTCCAAACTTCAACTATTAACCTTCCCTGAACACCTTGTGGTTTTATCTTCGAATGCTTTATTGACAATAAGCTGTTAAGCTCTCTTAACGCCACATCCTCTAGTCCTGGACATGTCGTTATGAGAAGTGACATTGCTGAGATTCACTCGATTCTAGCAATATAGATGTTGTGCTTTACGCGAATTATTCTGGCATAAACGGTTGTGTCCAATGGAATATCATCTGCATCCACTATTGTTAATACCCTACCCCTCGCCACAGCTATTTTCTCCCCCCTCAACCAGCCTGGAGCTACAATGCGTGCCTTAACCTTCTCATAGAGCTTGAATGGGGAGGGTAGCATTGGTAGCTTCACGATATCGAAGTCCTCACGCCTGAGTACAAGCTTGACCTTGAACTTCCTCTCCATTTTTCTGAGCTCGCTGTAAAACTTCTTCCAAGACATTGGCTTAACGTTCCTTGGTTTTCTGCCGAATTTATGGGCCTCATATTTTTGAATTCCCAGTGGAGGCCATTTTTTGCCAGCACCGATGTTCTTAGCGAACTGTATTATTTTGGGGATTTCATGATCGTTGATTTTGGGAACCCAAACAGGCGCTATTAGTAGGTCGATCGGCGAGCTCTCAGCAATGTACTTGGCTACTTCAATTATGTGGGCTAAGCTATAGCTCTCTGTTCCCGCTAAGGTCTTCGCCAGCTCAGAATCCATGGCGTCTATGGAAAGATTAATTCTAGATAAGCCAGCATCTGCCAATTCATCTATTAGCTTTTCATTCAATAGCACGCCGTGCGTCTGCATTGAAACGACTTCTACACCATTGATTTCAGAAATCTTCTGAATTAACTCGACTAACTGTGGATAAGTTGTAGGATCGCCTACAGTATCGATGTGGGCTTCTATGCGCTTGCAGCCCTTATATTTAACGATCTTCTCAAACTCCTCAATAATGTAGTCCAGATCAACGACATATTCCGTTTGCCTCCATCTCGAATTTGGACCTGCATCTGTCGAGCAGAATATGCATGAAAGTACGCACGTTGATATTGGTCTAACTTGAATTACATTGGTACCTCTATCAATTAGTCCAAAGGCTATGCAGCCCACTAGCGGTATTTCAGAGTCCTCTGCTATACGATATATTTGCCGCCTTGGACATGCACGGCGCTTTATATTTGATAGGCACTTCATAGCTATCACAGCGTCTCTCCTCTATCTAAGACCCAAAGAATAATATTTACTTACTACTATCAAATATTTGAGCTGGGAGCTCCCGTTAAGGAGCCACGCTAGACGGACTTGGGGGAGAAGGCGAGGCCGTCTATGACCCCAAGGCTACCCAGGCGTGGTACAGTGGGAGCTCCCAGCTCAAATATTTGAGGTGGGGGCTTCCCTTAATACCCCGCCGTTGAGAGTGCCCAAAGAGAGAGGCTTACCTCCTCCCAATGAAATTGGGTGATCGCGTGCGGGGAACAGGGAAGCCCTCACCAAAATTAAATTACCAGAGCTTTCTCCATCTAAGTTCTCCACGCCTAAGTTTAGCCGAAGACAGCGGTCTTCCATCATCATCCTTCATCAGCGCCACCACCACTATGTCAAGAGGCTTTAAACCGTGGCTTCGCCTTATTCTATTTATTTCAAGGGCTCTTGGAAGAGTTTCCTCACTAACTACAATAGCAGATATATCTCCATCAGTTATTGTTGGACCGTAGGGATCCTCAAGTATCACTATGGACGCCCTCTCGAAAACACCAAGGCTCTTGAGAAACTCTTCCAGCTTCTTTCTTCTCTCAGTAAGCGGAGACACCTCATGCGCCTTTCTTCGGGCAAGTCTGTCGCTAGTGATCCCAATAACTACGCGGTCTCCGATCTCAAAGCACTTTTTGAGCAACAGCTTGTGTCCATTGTGTAAGAGATCGAATGTACCTCCAACAGCAACATAGGAGTATTTGCGGATCCTCAAGGCGTTGTCACCCTAGCTACCTAGGTATGAAGTATTCGCTAACATACCTTTAAAGTCGGAAAAATTTATGTCCAACAGAAATATATTTTAGTGTTGACCGGGGCCGGAAAAGGCTGGGTCCCCTCTCTAATGAGGAGAGGGGCAGTAAGCCGTAGCTCAGCAAGGTAGAGCGGCGGGCTCCAGAGCTCAGTGTTCCACTATGACCGTAAGGGATGATATAGCTCTGGAGCGGAGACACCCGTTGGTCGTGGGTTCAAATCCCACCGGCCCCACCAAATTTTCACTAGCAGGAAACAGCTATTCATGTTAATTTAGTCTAGATGGAGTAGAATTGAGGTTATTGGAGCCCCGGGCGGGACTCGAACCCGCGACCAACGGCTTACGAGGCCGCCGCTCTGCCAACTGAGCTACCGGGGCCTTATCATTAAGTTAAATCAGTTCCAATGTTCTTTAAATTTTCCGTTGCACTGCGAAAGGCAAGTAATATACTTAGGGTAGAGTAATGTACATAGAAGGTGTAAGGAGGAAAAAGATGGGTGGCGCAGTCTTCTCAGCCAAATATAACATCCGCATACATTTCGAAGTTGACGGCGTAGTTGAGAAGCCAGATGTCATAGGTGCAATCTTCGGTCAAACCGAGGGATTACTTGGTGATGAGCTTGACTTAAGAGAGTTACAGAGAACAGGAAGAATTGGTAGAATACAAGTGCACTTGGAAGTTAAGAGTGGAAAAACTACTGGAGAAGTAGTAATTCCATCGAGTTTAGGCAGAATTGAAACTGCATTAATAGCTGCAGCTGTTGAAACAATAGATAAGGTTGGTCCCTGCACTGCGAAATTCTTACTCAAGGATATAGAGGATTTGAGAGAGGAAAAGAGAAAACGAGTGATCGAGAGAGCCAAAGAAATACTATTGAAATGGGAGCAAGAGAAAATACCTGAAACTAGGGAGATCATAGAGAAAATACTTAGAGAGGTGAAAACAGCAGAGATCATTAAGTTTGGTGATGAAGAGCTGCCAGCAGGACCAGATGTACCTCACAGTGACACTATAATAATCGTCGAGGGGAGGGCGGATGTTATAAACTTGCTGAAGCATGGTTACAGAAATGCAATTGCAATAGAGGGAACATCAATACCTAAAACGATAGTTGAATTGAGCAGAAAGAAGAAAGCCATAGCATTCGTTGATGGCGATAGGGCTGGGGAATTGATATTGAGGGAGCTCGTCCAAGTGGCCGACATAGATTTCATAGCTAGAGCTCCTCCTGGAAAGGAAGTTGAGGAATTGACAGCTAAGGAAATAGCTAAGTGCCTATCCAACACCATACCGGCAGACCAGTATATTGCGCAACTGGAAAAAGCAAGAGCCAAGATAAAGCTGATACATGTACCTGAGAAAGTAGTAAGCAAGATTAAGGAGCTAACAGGTACTTTGAAAGCAGTGCTATATAATGAGAATTGGGAGGAGATAAGTGAGCTCCCCGTGAGAGAGCTAATTGAAAAGCTTCAAAAGCTTGAGGAAAAAGTGCAGGCCATAGTTTTCGATGGAGTTATAACTCAAAGGCTAGTCGACATTGCAAATGAGAAAAACATAAGGATAATTATTGGCGCGAGGGTCGGGCACTTAACTAAGAGGCCGCTCGGCATCACTTTAGCCACATTTAATGAACTGCAGCAGTAGCTTCAAATTATCAGTGCCTTTTGAACCACATGTCGAGAGTCGTAAGTGAGCGGGTGCTTAATATTTTGCTTTCATCATACCCGAACACGGATAGTATGCGCAGAGCAGATGGTAGTATTTGTTTGGACACATAGTAGTCTACATCTACGTCGCTGCGGCTAACCATAAAGTATGGTCTTGCTCTATCAGATACTCTCTTGGAAGCACCCTTCACAACGATATATCCCACTTTATCTCCTATCTCAAGCGAGTAACCCTTGCTCAGTAGCATTTTTGCCACTCTAACGTGTGGAGTATCAACCTCATATTCACTTATTGACTTAGACAGAGTTTTCCAAATAACTAGTTTTTCGAGGGGTATTTTTCCAGACTTTAAACTGTCTATTACTTCCTGGACATATTTTGCTGCTTCTTGAGGCGACTTTCTCTTCAAAACTATCTCTATCACCTTAAATTGGACTTCTTGAGCGAGTTCGCACCAGTCGCCGCGAATTGCTTCAAAACCAACTATCTCGATTCTACCATCAGGTAGGAGGCCTGCATATCTCTTTGCAGCTTCTGTAAATAGGCATGTCCTGTATATCTTGTCTATTTTAATTTCGAGGCCTATCTTATTCTCAACCTCTGATATGAATTTATTAACTTTCTGAGGTTCATAAATTACAAAGAGAGAATCTGTATCTCCATAAATAATTTTTAGAGATAAAGCCTTAGCTAGATTAATAGCTTCACTAATTGTTTTTCTTCCATATGCAGTTGTTGCTTCAGCACACTGCTTTATGTACCACCTAGCACCTAGCCAGCCCGTGTAACCATAGCATGCATTTGCTATTACCTTCACTGCCTTTTGCCTATTATCAATAATCACATATTCAGGTGAACGCGGATCTAATTTCTTTAATTGACTCTTCAATTTTCTTCTTAATTCCAAAAGCTTTTCTAGTACTCTTTTAAAGAAGCCTGGAGGGCTCTTTCTAAATCTGTGGCCAACTTCTGGCGCGACGTAACATTCATCCGGGGGAATTCTTTCTTCTGGAGGAACGTAGGTGTCTGGACTTATATTGTACTTTATCATTAGGCTTGGATACATTGCTGAAAAGTCTATTACTGCAACGTTTTCATGCAAACCCTCAATGGGCTTGAGAACCAGTGCACCTCTATATGGCGTATAGGGCCGCTCTATCCTGTTTGGTATCAACTCATTTTCCATGAAAGCTTGGCGTATAAGGAACCATTCAACCCTAAAGCCCACGGGAGCCGCGAGCACTTGATCCAAAGGTATACCCGTGATACTAGCCAGCTGTATTGCAAAGGGAAGAGCTTTCTCGGCGACTTTGAGTGTTAGTTCTGCGGCTTCAAGTGAGTGCTCTAATAGAATACTGCGCTTATCGCCTTCTCCCCATAATTGATAAACCCATGGGGGATTTATGAGCCTTTGTTTTTCTCTCGGCTTTACACCTAGATAATCGGCTACGTTGCCGAGAGTCTTGATTTTAATTGCATATAAGTCTTCAGCATAATCCAGCATATCCACATTAGCCCTTCCAGCAATTGATATGTGACCATATACGCTGGTTTGGGGAGCTGATAATTCTCGGCTGACTGGGATCTTGACACCCAACATCTTAGCTCTTTGCACTATATATGGCCAGACAAACTTGTTTGAGTTATATCCAACAATGATGTCCGGGTCCTCGTCTAAAATGAACTTGCTGAATGCTGACAGTAGTTCCCTTTCATCAAGTGTTTCCTGCGTAAATTGAGTTTTCTTACCATCACTAGTCACGATCGATATTGCAACTATTGGATCAATTTGTGGTTTTGGTGAACCCCTCTGACTGTACCACTCAACATCAAATGCCAATACTTTAAGTTCTGGAATGCGAGAATACTCAACTGTTTTGGGATCATCAGTCACCTCATAAACTGCATCTACGCGTAAATTTTCATCCCGAGAAACCTCGGAAACTTTAGCAATGTGCCAAGTGCAGGGATATACTCCCTTATCTATCATGTACCTCATGTAAAAGCGGATGTCTGCTTCAAGTACATCTGAGACAAAGGGGTTCTTAGCTATTTTATCTTTGTACTCACTTAAGCTTGCGGGTAATTGACATATAACTTTCAATGCCTTGACCGGTTTCCCAAAATAGTATTTATCAACTTGTGAAATACTTAGTATTGGAGATGCCGGATCACTTAATTTTTTAATTACACTTGCTAATGAGGGAATGTACTCCGGCTTTTTAGGTAAAACGTAGAAGTAGGGTTTAAAGCGCTTATCCAGTAAAAGTATTCTTCTACCATCCTCAGCTACAGCCCAAATGCATACGGTTGGCACGTTTCTTTCAACAGTATAGGTGATATCGAGAGGCCAAAACATGACTTCTTTGCTCAATAGCGTTCCCCATAGTGATAAATGCTACGCGTAGGATATGTTTCTTGCTATGCTGGAATCATACTAGTAATTTATACATGACAACAGCAGGCTCACCATTCCTATAGTATCGACCTATAACATATGATTCGCTAAAGCCCAGTTTCTCATACAGCTTCCTGGCGGCATGATTGCTTACTCGCACCTCTAATCGCATTAGCTTAGAGCCCAGCTTCCTAGCCAACTCCTCAGTAGCTATCATAAGCTGAGTTGCTATTCCACGTCTTCTATACTTGGGATGCACTGCTATTGAAATCACATGACATAAATAGCCCCTTCTAATTAGGGATATTACATAGCCAACGATCTTCCCACTCAACTCAGCTACCAGAAACGTTTCATTACACATTATAAGCAGGGTTCTTAACAGCTCCTTTGGATACGGCTCTTTAAACGATAGGAGCTCTATGTTGAAGATAGCATCGATATCTTCAGCTCTCACCCTTCGAATAATTGGTGAGTGCTTTTCACTGAACTTACTTGCCACGCTTCTTGTGCACCAAGAACACATTTGCTAGTGAAAGATAAAAGTGTTAATCAACCAAACATATCATGAGGGATTTAGAATGAGAGTGAAGTGGCTTAGTCATGCGGGATTTGAAATTGAAATTGGAGGAAAAAAAGTTTTAATTGATCCATGGTTAACTGGTAACCCCCTAGCTAGGAACAAGCCAGATGAATTTAAAGATGCCAACTTGATACTCGTAACCCATGATCACAGCGATCACTTAGGAGATGCAATTGAGATAGCTAAAGTTAGTGGTGCAACCTTCATAGGTATTCATGAGCTAAGTGTATACGCTTCATCTCAGGGCGTGAAGAACACCATTGGAATGAACATTGGGGGGACTGTTGACTTCGAAAACTTAAGGATCACTATGGTTCCAGCCATTCACTCATGCAATAGGGGGAGCCCAGCGGGATACATCATTAGGAGCGGAGATGAGGCAGTATACCATGCAGGGGATACAGCTTTATTCGGTGATATGGCACTTATAGGTGAACTATACAAGCCTAAGATTGCAATGCTCCCCATAGGCGGCCACTACACTATGGGACCAGAGGAGGCGGTAAAGGCAGTTGAACTTATAAAGCCCCGAATAGTAATACCAATGCACTACAATACATTTCCAGTGATTAAACAGGATCCTATTAGATTCGCGGAAATGGTTAAGAAAAGAATTTCTAGCGTAAAGGTTTTGATAGCAGAAATTGGCAAGTGGATTGAAGTTAATTAAAGGAAGTCGAAGCTATAAGAATGGATTATTTAAGGATACTCAAGCTTGGACATCAAATGCAGGGAAATCTGAGCGTGAAAAATTGCGAAAAATAATAGACTACCTGAATACAAAAGAAGCAATTGTATTAAAGGAGCTCGGAGAATTCAATGGAAAGTGTCCATTGAATACGCTAATTGAAAGATGTAAGCATAAATGGAGTTTAGGAGAACATGAAATTAACTCCATAGTGGAGAGATTATCTAAAAAGGGGCTTATTAAGAAGCTCACTTTCAAGCGCCGCATATTGGTTGCCAAAAAGAAGTTAGATGAGTTACCAGAGAAAAAGCTCCTGCAACTAGTGGAGGAGGCAGGGGGAATAATTGGGATAGAGGAATTAGTAGAGCTGTGCAGGAAGAAGGGGATTGACATAGAGCCAGCTCTTGGTTGGGCTAGGAAAAAGGGGCTCGTGAAGGTCTATAGAAGCAGTGGAGCTGTGAAAGTCAAGCAATTAGTGACTTGCAATAATTTCACTCGAGAGAGCAATAGCATTATTTCATTGATAAGGGAGGCTTGTAAAATGGGAGCGGTAATCGATGAGCTCGACGAGGAGCTCATGAAAACCCTAAGTGAACTACGCGAAAGGGGGTTCATAGACATTAGGCAAATTAAAAACGCCATACTGCTTATGACCGATTTTGGGAAGAAAGCATTGCGTGAAATGAATGTCGAGGAAGTTAAAGAAAAAATTGGAGCACTTACAGAGGAAATGTTGTCAAGTAGCAAATGGATGAACCTATCAATTAAGGCATACAACTTAAATTCAGGGGCCAAATGCGAGTGGCCAGCACACGAGCACATTTTTTCAGCCTTCATTGAGAAGATCAAGAGTATTTTGATTAGCTGTGGGTTTTGTGAGGTGAAGAGTAATATTATCGAAAGTGTGCTATGGAATTATGTGCTCTTACTCTATCCGATAGACTTATTTATTCAAAAGTTCCTTGATGAAGCACTCATTATTAATTATTGCAATCAAACTGGAAAAACACTTGAACTGAGAGAAGAAATAATGCAGTTATTCAATTACTTAAGCACATACACGCAGAGAGGAGTAGGCATAAAGACTACGGCATTGATGTTAAAAACAGAACCCATGTCAACAATATTAAAGCACTTGGTTGTAGGAGAAAAATGGAGAAAAATATTATTGAGCAGAGGAGAGATCAGAGTTTTCTGTTTACAAGAAGTTATTAGAAAGAAAAGTATTCGCCAAGGTCTAGAGGAGTATTTCTTGGCAGCGTTAATGGGTGGGGAGGATGTGGCATTAATGGATGCAATAAAGATTATGGAATTGATCCTAACCGAACTGGACTTCAAAAAATACAAGGTGGTACCAGCATACATACCGTACGCCAAGCCAGGGATAAGAGTAATTGCTTGGGGTGACAAAGGTAAGGTAGAGGAATTATATGGAGGAGTTTTGAAGCCGGATATTGTGAGAATACTTCAAGTTAAATGTCCAATAGTCTTTTTGCAGATAAATCTGAGTGAAATATTTTCAATTGTAACAGGATATACTTCACATTATATAAAATTAGATAAAATTAGAGAGGATAGTTTATGGTTGAAGTTTCAATAAATCTCATTGAAATGCGAAAAGCACTTAAAAAAAGGTTCAGTGCAGACGATCTATGCAGTATTCTCGAGCAAATAGGCTGCAGAATTCTTATGTTTAATAAGAAATCTGGGAAAATGCTCATAGATGTGCCTTGGAATAGAATTGATCTGTACTCTCAACTTGGAGTTGAAAGAGAAGTAAAAATTAGAAAATGCGGCATCAAGTATGCAATGGATATTATCGGAGAAAAAGCATACAGCTTTAAAATTGGACGCCAATTTTTAGGGGAAGGATGTTCTTTTTCTTGCTCGGTTATTAGAGATGCAAAGTTGAATAGTTTTTTAATTAATGAATTTACCCATTTTCTGAGAAGAATAAATGACTATTATTGTTTTAAAAGTAGATCAGCAACCATTTTAATGCTTGATTTAAACAGATTGACTGCAGAACCTGCAGTTATTGAGAGACTACCCCTAAGCAAATTATCAAAGGAAATTGTAATGAAAAGCCTCATCAATGAATACACGAGCATGTATCCATTTGGTGAAATAGGTTCAATAGACATTATAAAGCTGTTAAGTGAGGATAGTAAGGTAGATGTCATAATTGGGGATCGCGACGAGATTGTGGCAATTCCACCATTCATAAATAAGAATTACATGGCAACATCAAATTCCAGAAATCTGCTGCTCGCAGTCATAGGTCACAGCAACGAGGTCGTAAGAAAGGTTATCACAGTTACAACTTTGAACTTTGCTGAGAGGGGTGGAGAAATAGCGTGCTGCGAAGTGATTTACCCTCATGGTGAGAAAATCATTGAACCAAAAGTCGCGGAAAAAAGAATTACATTAAACCTTGCTGAAGTAGAGAATTTACTAGGATGTAAAATTGAGAGTGAGAAAGTCATTAAACAGCTTTCTTCAGCTGGCTTTGAAGTTGCGTCGCAGGAAGATGAAACTGTTGAAATAAAAATTCCAGCTTATAGGGTTGATATTGAGCAACCCATTGACCTAATAGATGAGTTATTGGCAGCCATCAAGGTACATGAGGTTAAACGTAAACTCCATATTTCAATACCTGGGGAAAAAGATGTAGAGACTGCGATTTCAGAGAGAATAAGAAAAATACTCGTGGGTATGGGGTTTCAAGAAGTAATAACGCACACATTGGTAGGTTTAGAACTTCTCACTTATAAGATGAATGTTTCAGAGGATCCTTCAGTGATTAGGATAATGAATTACGTTTCGAAGAAACATTCTTGCTTAAGAAGCTGGCTAATACCTTGCCTTCTAGAGTTTCTGAGCTTAAATAGACATGTGAGGTACCCGCAAAAGATCTTTGAAATAGGTAAAGTTATTAGAAAGCTACATCCTCAGGAGAGCTTGATTGAAGGTACTAGCTTGGCTATTGCCATGACGGGCAGCAAGGTCGGATATGAAGATGTCTACACAGTCCTATCTACCCTCTCAAAATTCATAAAAATCAACTTTTTAGTGAGGGAAGGTAAGCATTCATCCTTTATTGATGGACGTTTCGGCGAAGTGCTCATTAATGGACGCGTAATCGGAATTATAGGTGAAATCCACCCAAATGTTTTGAATAATTTTAAGTTAAGTAAGCCTGTGGCAGTACTTGAAATATCACTAAGCAACTTACGAAACCTACAAAAATAGATGCTTAAAGTGGAGTGTCATATTTATGACCAGCAATTTGGTGGGGCCGCGGAGATTTGAACTCCGGTCACGGGGACCCATTGGGGGGTTTTTAACCTAACCCCGCAGCCTTCCAGGCTAGCCTACGGCCCCTTCAATTGAGACTTAAATAGATATCCGAGAGGCAGTGTATTCAAAAGGTAATTTAAATCTTGCTCCAATCAGCTAATGCTTTTATGTTAAGAAAATCATAAAGATTTAAGGGAGCGGCTTGACAGCCGAAGAAGAATTGGCCAAGAAGATTGCAGGAGAAATAGTGCTTTCAGATAGGCCATGGTCTGCAATGCGTAAATGGAGAGAGCTGTTCAATATTTCTCAAATTGAGCTTGCAAATGCGATGAGCGTCTCTCCATCCGTCATTAGTGACTATGAAGGAGGGAGGAGGAGATCTCCCGGAGCAAAGTTCATTAAAAAATTCGTTGAGGCACTAATTCAAATCGATAAGAGTAGAGGAGCACCGGTGCTTAAAGAGTTTGCTAAGCTGATGAGCATGCCAGCCGATGCAATTCTAGACATTAAAGAGTTCTCCGAACCTGTGACTGTTAAGAGGTTATGTCAAGTAATAAATGCTGAAATAGTGGCTTGCCCGCATTTGGCAGATAGAAAGATCTTTGGCTACACGGTGGTTGACAGCATAAAGTGTATTGAAGCTCTTTCGGGCATAGATTTCTTGAAATTGATGGGTACAACATCTATGAGAGCACTAATATTTACGAAAGTAACCAGAGGAAGATCGCCAATGGTCGCTGTAAGGGTTCATCCGATAAAGCCAGCAGCAGTTATAATTCATGGAACTACGAAAGTTAACTCGCTAGCCGTGAAGTTGGCAAGAATTGAGCAAATACCACTGGCCGTTTCACATATGCCCTCTATTGAAAAGTTACTTCAAGCATTGAAAGATTTCAGTCTAAGCATTGAATGAAATGAATGGTTAAGATAATCAAAAGCGGTAAAAGCTGGCTAAGCACCAGTATTAGTTAGTGAAAATTATGACATTAAGACGTAGCAGGCTCAGTGTGAAGAAGATTTTAAGTGCGATAGCTAATGAGCTGAGAATCCAAATGCTCAAGAAGCTGAGTAAGGAGGGGCTAAGCTTCACCGAACTAATGCAAGAGCTCAATATGTCCCCAAAAACTGATGCGGGAAAGTTCGGCTATCACCTTAAAACCTTGGTTGAAGCCGAGCTCATAGCACATGATAAGAGCTCAGGTAAATATGTGCTAACTGAGCTTGGCAAGCTAATTATGGATTTAATATGGGAACTCGAGGAAGTCAGCCTGAAGCGGTCAAGAAAGATTTTGGTTAGGACATCTAGCTTAACCATCGAACCATTTGAAAGGAGAAAGATAGTTGAAGCGCTTATGAGAGAAGCAAAAGTTCCGAGGAAGTTGGCTGAGAGAATAGCACTTGAAGCTGAGGAGAGAATTCTACAGCTAGACATAAAGTATCTAACAGCTCCGCTTATTAGAGAATTTGTCAATGCCATTTTAATAGAGCAGGGACTTGAAGACTATCGCCATGCAATGACGAGATTAGGACTCCCAGTATATGATGTCGAGCAGCTAATTGAGAAAAAGCGATTCACGCCTACAATTCCCGATGAAATTCATGTACTTGCTGGAGATGCCGTAATGAGTGAGTACACGCTTCTAAGACAGTTGCCTAGAAGAGTTGCAGATGCACATTTATCTGGAGCAATTCACATAAGCAATACAAATTACTGGACCTTAAGGCCCGCTACGCTGCATCATGATGCACTATTCTTTTTAAAGAACGGTTTAAAGCTTGACTTTATAGGGGCGGAGTTTTCGTCAATGAATCAGCCGAAAAGTTTTGGTGCAGCAATAAATCTACTATTCAGAACTGCGTATATGATGCAGAGCAACCTCGCAGTTGGTCAAGTAATTGATGACATAAACTATGTGCTGGCACCATTCATTAAAGATATGGACTTTGATGAAATTGTGAGGGAGATTAGGGTAGCATTACTAGCAATTAATCAACTACCCACATCGAGAGGTAAGATTTTACCTTTAGCAATAGGTTTGAGCACAACGCTCCCAAGAGTAAAAAGTGAGTTTTTTGAAGATTTCATTGATGAAGCGCACTTGGTGTTCAGGGCATTTATAAAAGCAATGTGTATGGGCGATGACGATGGCAAACCATTCTTCACACCTCTTCCTCTAATAAAGCTGGGCAGGGAATTATTGAGAGATGAAATAAGTGAGCTGTTTATGGATGCCTGTAAATTGACATGCAAGTGGTTTACTCCATACTTCATTAATATGAATGCAAGATGGCAAGGGGAAGTTGTTAGTTATGGATGGGATTTGTCAAGACTTGAGAAGGGGAGAGTTGAGGGAGGTGAAGAAGCAGTTTTGCGTACAGGCTGCTTAGGCTCAGTATTTATTAACTTGCCGAGAATAGCACTCGAAGCTAATGGTGAAGATGACGCGTTCTTCGATCAGCTAAATGAAGTGATCAAGATGTGCATGGAGGCCCTGCGAAGGAAGTACGAAATAATAGAGAAGAGATTGAGCATGAAGATGCTTCCTCTGCTGAGCATCCCAACCGAAGATGGGCCATACTATAGAATTGAAAATGCAATATACAATATTGGTTACGCAGGACTACCCGAAGCTGTGAAAATGCACACCGGCTTTTGGCCGCATGAAGATAAGCACTCATTTGTCTTTGCAAAGAGAGTGGTGAATTTTATGAGAAGGAGAATAAGTAAGCTTAGAGGAAGATGGTGCTTAACATCAGTGGCGCTTGAAGATGTCGGTGGGAGATTCTTTAAGAACGATATGATGCGGTACGGATATTCAAGCATAAGAGAGAAGATTGGAGAGGAAATATACACTTCTAACGCGCATGTCCCGCTCCATGCAAAAGTATCGCTCATTAAAAGAGCGTATATTGAAAGCGTATTTCAAGAGAGAACACGTGGAGGCCATGGATTGAACATATACATTAAAGAGCCAGCGCCAAATCCGGAATATATGTCGAAGACGATAAGGGAGATCATTGAAAAGACGAATATTGGTGCATTCACCATTTCAAGAGACTGGACATACTGCACATCATGCGGTGAGCTAACACCTGGTAAGCACAATAGATGTTTGAAATGTAATAGGGCGTTAAAGGGCATAGTTTACTACTTAAAGAGGGTAAATGTATACGAAGTTGCTGAGGATCATGAAGTAAAAAGAGTGAAGTACATACTCTGATCTTATAGATCATCCGTATAGTATTGAGGGAAGCTTCATTACTTGATTGCTCCCAGTAAGAGAGCTAGAAGAGCCATTCTGACTAGCAGGCCATACCATGTTTGTTTAAAGTATTTCGCATGCCTTGTCTTATCGACTTCAGGAGATAGCTCATCCACCCTTGGCAATGGATGCATAACAATTAGGTCGCTTTTACCTAGAGATAGAATCGATGGATCAACCCTATATGAACCCCTAACCTGCTCGTATTCACTTAGATCGGGAAATCTCTCTTTCTGAATTCTAGTTACATAAAGCACATCTATTTCTCGAATTACCTCTTCGAGACTAGTGACTTCCTTAACTTCCATGCCAACAGACTTTAAATCTTCAATTACCTCTCTTCTCATCTTAAGTTGGGGCGGAGCTACAAGTACTAGTGAAATATTGAATTTGCTAAGCGCATATGCTAGTGATTTAACTGTTCTACCATATTTTAAGTCGCCCATCAGCGCTATGGTTAAACCATCAATCTTCCCCTTCTCTCTCCAAATTGTATATAAGTCTAATAATGCCTGTGTTGGGTGAGACATGGTACCTGAACCGGCGTTTATTACTGGAATTGATGCAAGATCCGCAGCCAGCTTTGCTGCTCCCTCCATGGGGTGTCTTAGTACAATGATATCAGCATAATTTTCCACTACGCGCACGGTATCGGCTAGTGTTTCTCCCTTTGCTACCGAAGATACTGATGGCTCAGCGAAGCCTATGACACCTCCACCCAATCTCAGCATTGCGGATTCAAAGCTAAGGCGAGTGCGAGTGCTAGGTTCAAAGAAGAGCGAAGCAAGTATCTTACCTCTTAAAAGTGAGCTGCCGGTTTTAGCAATAGTCTCCATTCGATTTGCAATTTTGAAGATATATTCCAGTTCTTCACGCGTATAGTCCTTGATATCTATGAAATCTCTGCCTTCAAAGTTAAAGGAGCTCACAAAGCCCTTACATCAAGTTTAATACTCTACACCCATATTTCTTTTTCTCTAACTTGCAGTAATTTGATTTTTATGCTAACTTCAACAACATTTATTTGGCTGGTGGAAGAATGGAGGAGGAACTGAGAATAAGAAAAATAAGGGATGGAACAGTTATTGACCACATAACAGCAGGCTATGCACTCAGTGTACTCAGAATTCTGGGAATAACTGGTCGCGAGGGATTTGTAGTTAGCATTGCGATGAATGTTCCCAGCAAGAAGCTTGGTAAGAAGGATATAGTGAAAGTTGAGGGAAGAGAGCTTAAAGCAGAAGAAGTTAATAAGATAGCGCTAATAGCACCTAGAGCGACAATAAACATAATTAAGGACTATGCAGTTGTGAAGAAAATACGTGTAAATCTCCCAGAGGAAATTGAGGACATAGTGAAATGTAGAAATCCAACATGTATAACAAATAGCCCTAGAGAGCCAATTAAGCCGAAGTTCAAAGTTATAAGCAGAGAGCCCGTGAAGTTAAGATGCATGTATTGTAACACGACAATAGAAATAGGAGATATAATAAAGCAGCTAACTTGAAAACAGCGATAAGCCACGCTAAAATATTTTAAACTATTTTAGAAATTAATTTCAAAGGTTGCGGAGAGCATGAAAATGGGAGGGCTAGCGGAAAAGTTAAAGCAAATACTTGAAGTAGAAGAGGAAGCAAAGAGAAAAATTGAGGAGGCAAAGAGAAAAGCTGATGAAATGAAGGAGGAAGCAAGTACTAGAGCTCAGGAATTAATGAGAGAGCTTGATAGTAGAGTTAGGGAGGAAATTTTGAGGATTAAAAGGGAGAGGGAGAAGAAAACTGAAGAAAGAATCAATGAAATACTTGAAAGGGCAAGGGAGGAGGCAAGGAAACTGAAGGAGGAGGTGGCCAATAAGATGAATGATGCAGTTAAGACGCTTTTTGAGAAAGTCTTGGAGGTCAAGATATGAAGAGGATTATTGTGGGCGAGGAAAAGATAAGTAAGTTCATTGAGGAAATCAAGAGGAAAGCTGATGAAGAAATCAAGAGAATAATTGAGAATGCTAAGAGGGAAGCTGAAAACATTATTAATAGAGCAGAGCGTGAGCTAGAGCGTAGAGTTGAAGCTAAAATCAGCCAGGAAACTTCATCACTTGAAGAGGAAGACAAGAGAAGAGTTGCAGAGGCAAGACTTGAAGCGAGGAGAATGATCTTAGAAGTTAAGGAGAAAGCGATTTCAAGTGTTTTTGAGAAGTTGAAGAGTCAGCTTAGAGAGTTTACGCGAACTCAAGATTATGTGGAGGTTCTAAGTAAGCTAGTATGCGAGGCAGGTATTGCACTTGGGGGAGGAGAGCTAATAGTTGAAGTTAATGAAGACCACAAAAACCTCAATATAAATTGGGATGAAGTGGCAAGGACAATAGAGGAGAAAACTGGAAAGCCAACGAAAATCTCGGTATCATATACTCATGTAAGTGACATTGGTGGAGCAATTGTTAGAACCGCTGATGGAAGATTTACTTTCGATAACACCTTTGAAGGGAGAATTGACAGAATGCAGAAGACGCTGAGATTACTTGCCGCCAAGAGATTATTCGAGTGAATTGGGGGATTTATCTATGAGAATCGCCTTAATAGGGGATTATGACACAGTTATTGGATTTAAACTTGTCGGGATAAGTGAAGCATATGTTGTGAACGAGCCGAGGGAGGCAGAGGAGATAATTAAAAAACTGTCAAGGAACCCTGAAATCGCAATCATAATAGTTACTGAGGCCATAGCTTCATCAATAAGGAAGTTTTTAAGGCAATTCTATGAAAAGCCCAAACCTGTAATCGTTGAGATACCAGATAAAAGGGGACCAGTTCCAACAATTGAATTTGTGAGAGACTTAATAAGGAGAACTGTCGGAGTTGAAATAGTGTTAGAGTAGGTGGAGAATATGGAGAGAGTAGGTAAGATCATTAGAGTTGCAGGGCCAGTTGTGGCGGCTGAAGGGCTTAGAGGAGCAAAAATGTACGAGGTTGCAAGAGTCGGTGAAGAAAAGCTAATAGGGGAGATCATTAGGCTTCAAGGAGATGTTGCAGTTATACAGGTTTATGAGGAAACTGCTGGCTTGAAACCTGGTGATCCGGTATATGCGACTGGAAGACCATTATCTGTTGAGCTTGGACCTGGATTAGTAGGCCAAATTTATGATGGCATACAGAGGCCGCTACCAGAAATAAGGAGAAAAATCGGGGACTTTGTTAAGAGAGGTGTCACTGCACCAGCTTTATCTCGAGATAAGAAGTGGAGATTTACTCCACTAAAGAAGCAGGAAGACAAGGTTCAGGGAGGAGATATTATAGGCATTGTGCCGGAAACGCCCCTTATAAAACATAAGATCTTGGTGCCGCCAAATGTGACTGGGAAAATAGTTGAAATAGCCGATGAAGGAGACTACACCGTTGAAGATGAAATCGCAAAGGTAAAAACTCCCGATAACGAGCTAGTATCCTTAAAAATGATGCAGGTCTGGCCTGTGAGAAAGCCCAGACCATTTAAAGTCAAGTTGCCACCAGATGAACCACTGATAACTGGGCAGAGAGTAATAGACGCGCTCTTCCCAATAGCTAAAGGAGGTACTGCAGCCATTCCTGGAGGCTTCGGAACAGGCAAAACAGTCACACAGCATCAGCTGGCTAAGTGGAGCCATGCAGACGTAATAATCTACGTGGGGTGCGGTGAAAGGGGTAACGAAATGACGGAAGTATTGGAGAGATTTCCAGAGCTTAAGGATCCAAGAACAGGCAGGCCCCTAATGGAAAGAACAATACTTATAGCAAATGTCAGTAATATGCCCGTGGCAGCTAGAGAGGCGAGCATATATACTGGAGTGACCATAGCGGAGTACTTCAGGGACATGGGCTATGATGTTGCGTTAATGGCGGACTCTACTTCCAGATGGGCTGAGGCATTAAGAGAAATCAGCGGTAGGCTGGAGGAGATGCCCGGTGAAGAGGGCTTCCCGCCATATTTGGGTGCTAGGCTAGCTGAGTTTTACGAAAGAGCAGGTAAGGTGATAACTATTGGAAGCGAGGATAGGGTGGGCTCGGTTAGTATTATTGGAGCAGTTTCACCTCCAGGTGGAGACTTCTCTGAACCAGTTGTCCAGTGTACTTTGAGAGTTGTAAAAGTGTTCTGGGCACTTGATAAATCGCTCGCGGAGAGAAGACATTTCCCAGCAATAAACTGGCTGATCAGCTATTCACTCTACATTGATATCATGCAGGAGTGGTATGCTAAGCACATAGCGCCCGACTGGCCTCAATTGCGGGCTGAAGCAATGGCAATACTGCAGAAAGAAGATGAACTCAAGGAAATTGTTAGACTAGTTGGACCTGACGCCTTGCCTGAAACAGATAGGGAAGTGCTGGAGGTTGCAAGAATGATTAGAGAAGACTTTCTAATGCAACATGCATACCATCCAGTGGACTCCTACTGCCCCATTGAGAAGACATACCTCCTGCTCAAGACAATACTTCACTTCCATAAACAGGCTAGAAAAGCTATGGAGAGAGGGGTACCTTTATCCAAGATTTTGGCGGTACCAGTTAAGGATGAAATCGCAAGACTAAAAATAATACCGCCAGAGAAGTTTAAGGAAACGTATAGCTATATAGTCAAGGAGATAAATGAGCAAATTTCCCAGTTAATAAAGGAAGTTGAGGAGGCTGAAGAAGCATGAGTGAGGAAGCTGCTATTTCACCTTCAATTAAAGCTTTAAAGTATCGCACGGTCGCTGAGGTTTCAGGACCACTTCTAATAGTGAAAGATGTACATGGAGTAGCATATGGTGAGCTAGTTAAAATAGAGACGCCATCTGGGGAAATAAGGACGGGAACAGTGCTCGAAACAGGGAGAGGCTATGCTATAATACAAGTATTTGAAGGAACAAGGGATTTGGATACGAGTAAAACGACTATAAGATTCACAGGCGAAACCATGAAATTACCAGTATCAATGGACATGTTGGGCAGGATATTTAATGGTAGAGGAGAGCCAATAGATGGAGGGCCACCAGTAATTGCAGCAGACGAGCTAGATATACATGGAGCTCCAATAAATCCTGCGGCTCGAGAGTATCCTAAGGAATTCATTCAAACCGGAATTTCAGCAATTGATGGAATGAATACCTTAAGCAGAGGGCAAAAGCTACCTCTCTTCACGGAATCAGGGCTTCCGCACAACATTCTGGCTGCACAAATTGTTAGGCAAGCAACAATACCCGGAAAGGAGGAGGACTTCGCCATAGTCTTCGCCGCCATGGGCATAACAACTGAAGAGGCAATATACTTTAGGCAGGAATTTGAGAGAACTGGCGCCCTTGAAAGAGTGGTTATGTTCATTAACTTAGCTGAGGATCCAGCAATTGAGCGAATAATAACTCCGAGGCTTGCATTAACAGCAGCCGAGTACCTTGCATTTCAGCAGGATATGCATGTCTTAGTGATATTAACAGACATGTTAAATTATGGAGAAGCACTACGTGAAATAAGTGCTGCAAGAGAAGAGGTTCCTGGAAGAAGAGGTTTTCCAGGCTATCTCTACACCGATCTGGCGACCAATTATGAGAGATGCGGCAGAATTAGGGGTAAAAAGGGCAGCATAACACTGATACCGATAGTCACCATGCCAGGTGGAGATGTTACCCATCCAGTTGTCGATCTAACCGGGTATATTACTGAAGGGCAAATATACTTGGACAGAGCACTCCACAGGAAGGGAATTTATCCACCAATAAACGTGCTGCCATCGTTATCGAGATTAATGAAAGAAGCCACAAGATATACCAGAAGAGACCATCATCCACTAAGCGATCAGCTTTACTACTGCTATGCCGAAGGAGTTGAACTGCGCGGATTGGTTGCAGTAGTTGGAGAGGAAGCTTTAACCGAGAGAGATAGAAAATACCTAGAATTTGCAGATGCATTTGAACGCAGGTTCATAGCTCAAGGAGTATATGAAAATAGGGATTTAGACACAACATTAAAGATAGGATGGGATCTACTTTGCGAATACATACCAGAGTCCGAATGGAAGCGACTAGACCCAGATATAATTAAACAATACTGTCCAAGATACAGAAAACATGAGAACAAGCCAAGCAATAGCTGACCGGAATTTATTAAGCTAAAACCATCACCTAAACAATATAAAGTCTATTGAAATACGCGAGATTAATATTAGCGGTTACTCTAAGTGAAGCAGGGGGCCGTGGTCCAGCCTGGGAGGACGTCGCCCTCGGGCGGCGAAGGTCGTGGGTTCAAATCCCACCGGCCCCACCACACCAAAGAAAACAACTCATAAACACTAATCTCCCGCAGCAATTTCTCGAGAATAGAATCTGTGATCCTCCTTTTCCCAGTTCTGAGCATGTAGAGGTAGCTCGAGCTTATTCCGAGCTTCCTGTAGCTTATTCGCTTACTGAGGTAGTTAAGCAGCCTGCGCCTCATATCCTGATCAAAGAGCTCAAACAAATCTGATTGTGAAGGCATTTCCATCACCCTTATTTACAATCAACTCAAGGTAGCTCAACTTCATTTTTATGCTTTTCCAAGTACTCTTTAATTGCTTTCTCAAGTTCATATCCTATTTTCCTAGTTGAACCATGCTTCTTCACAACGAACATTACGAATTCCTTCCAAAGCTCCTCATCAATTTTTATTGAAGTACTCTTTTTTGGCATTACTTAACACCATAACACTATAATACTAGCAGTAATTCTTAAATATTTTTAAGACCAAACTACTATACGACCGGTGGTAAAAATGAGTGATAACGTGAAAATTAAAGTTGAAATAGAACTGCCAAGAGAAACATACAACTTCATTGAATCACTAGCAAAGGTTGGAGGCATTAATTTACAGGAGTACTTTAAGTGTAAGCTGATTGATGCTATAAAAGCAGATCTCGAAGTAACTGAAGGCGGCCCATTCATCAGTGAAAACCTGCTAAAACACCACATCAATGTCCTAGAAGATCTACTGGGAAGATAAAACCAACAAACCTAAGAATAACCGATAACTAGAACTTGAAAAAAGAAGAATACATCGGAGAAGCCATCAAAAACCCATCAAAATTGCTGCAGAAAAGCAGCAGTACTCTGCAGCTCAGAACTGAAAAAGAGAGACAAGGTTGCATGAGTGGTGTAGTAACTCAAAATCCCCATTATTTTTCTTGATGTGCCGGTCAAATTAGAGATATATTTAATGTTAATATTCGTGATAACCTGTTGAAGGATAATATTGCGCTATTACTATATTATACCTCTCCTCTCCTCGTATTATGATAAACTGATATTTTTACCATAAATCCACGTTAAAGTTAATTTATGGTCAAATTGACCGCAAATATACATTCAGTGCTGATTTCAATGAGAACACGTTTAAGCTAAATACTCCATTATACTGCTATACCTCTCTCCCCGCTCGTTACACTGTTACTATCATATAATGAGTATATGCGTTAAATATTCCCAGCAAATTTATCATCAACTATTAATGCGGAAAAATGAAGTATGCAACAAACTACAAACAGTAATATAATCATCATCTTAATTCATATCTACACCATTATTCGTAGGTATAAATAATTCTGATTGTTCCATTATCATTGATTTCGGTTATTTCACCTATTTTAAGAAGCAAATCATACATCCATTTGGGAATTAGAGTTGGTATTTGCTGCAGAAGTTCATTTTTAGTTGGTTTATAATATTCAATATATTTAATGAAGTTCTCCTTAGCTTTAAGTAATTGCCTGTAAATTTCAGTGATTTCAGTTACTTTCATATTTAATTTCTCAGCTAACTCATCAATGCTACTATTGTTAACGTATATTTCCTTGAAGATAAATGCATTAATATCTTCCTCAATTCTTCTCGTTTCTCTAATGCTTAAAATTTGGGCTTTAACCTCTTCAAGCAAGTTAAACATGTTATTTATCTTATCAATTAAATTATTAATCTTAATTTCTAATTGATCAAGCCTTCTATCTATAAACTCAATTTCACTCTTTAATTCATACTCTAAATCTGAGAATCGCTCATAAAAAGCATAATCGAAAGCATCAAGTTTCTCCTCAACTATACATTTGAAATCATCTTTAAGCTGATTTAATGCTTCAACCCTATCTTTAGAAAGAACTTCAATTAAAAGAAACAATAAGTCCCTAAACTTATTACTTAACTCAACTAAATACCTATCCTCTTCAGCACGATTCTTCATAATTAATCACCTAGATTTATGCTTTCCCTCAAGATAATAGTTTATTAATTGCGTAATTACAGCATCAAAACTTTTACTATTGCCCCATTTCCTCTTCAACTGTTTAAGGCGAAGATAGGTTGAACGCCTAATTTTAATTGAAACGCCATCTCTCATGGGCATTGCTCTCCAACCTCCATTAACTTCTCAACTATTGGAGCAGCTATGTTTGGGCAGAAATTGAGCTTAACAGTTGGTGGCCCGAGAAACTCCTCTATGAACCCGGCAATCCTCCCCTCGAGATCATAGTTTGTTGAGTAAACCAGCACGCCAACACCGTGATCACAAGCTTTAACCACCACTCTAACCCTAGTTCTCCTCCAAGAATAGCTTAAAACCGAAATTGGATTACCAATGATAGGCTTCATGTTGAATAGGTTTTCCAGGAGCATGAATAGAGGTTCAAGCAGAATTTTCCTGGAGAAATGAAACTCGAAGTAAACACCCATCTCAACCTACCCTCCCTAACCCTCAGAACCTAGGTTCTCAGTGCAGGTACCACCCCTCTGCATGAGGTCAGTTGAAGGAGTTCTAGCATCAAAGAAGTATGTTGGAATGAATCTTACTCCTCCTGAACGTTTACATTCAATAATGCGGCCAGATCTAATTAAGTAAGCTAATGCTTCCACCGAAATGCCATTTAAGTTCATAAATGTTAAGAGTTGGCCAGGCATGGGCAGATTATACTCAATATACCTGTATAACTGCTCAATTTTTCTTTCTCTTTCAATTAAATTTTCGGTTTGCTTTGAAATTTCGGGTGGATTTGGTGTATTTGGTGGGTTTTCTGGGGAAAGGGGTAGGGTTCTGGGAAATCCACCAGGCATGGTTGCCTCTGAAGGTTCTGGTTCATGGATTGGTGGGTTTCTCTCTGGGGTACCCCTTTCTCCAGGAAATACACCAAACCCACCAAATCCACCCGATTTTTCAATATTTTCAGTGTTTATATTGAAAAAGTATTTCTGCTTTAGATCTTCTAGCTCACTCCTAGTTATGTGGTAGCGCTTTATACCCATGTGTAGGCGGCCCTTGAACCCCATTCTGCTTAGTAACTTTCCTATTCGCTTGGTGCTCCAAAGCCTCTCAAATTGCTTTTCACTTAGCTCTTGGCGGTCAAGGACTAGGATCTCCCTGAGCACTGCGTAAACATCTTTTGCATAAAACTGGAGTATAGTATCTCCACTTAAAGTTTCCTGGGCCTCTTCTTGCATTAATCGATCTAGAGCTTCAATAATTAATCGTTCATTTCTGTATAGCTCTAATTTCTTTGCTTCAAACATTTCAGCTGCAAGGCTCAGTATTTCGCTTAGCACATCTTCGCCTATGAGGCTTGCGATTGTTAGGAGTGGGAGCCAAACTTCCTTTTCCCTTCCAGTTAATTGCTGAGCTATTGGAAGCCGCTTAACCTTTTCAATTGCAGCAACAACTTCATGAGCTCTAGTTAGCCTTGCCAAGTACATTTTCTCCCTGAAGCTTGTGAAATCGCTGGGCACGGGATCTCTGCCGCTTGGATCTCTACCAAACTTCATGGTGATCATTATGGTTCTAGTTATATCGGCTTCGCTTCCACCTAGCTCTTCAGGTGTTTCGGTGCTGGCGAATATGTAGGGTGAGTAGGGATCAAAGAATGTTAGCTCGAAGTATTCTCCCTTAACTTTGGTTACTCTTGGAACTTGTACTCCAGCTTTAAATGCAGCTCTAACTAGCTTCCATAACCCTTTACTTGTAATTGATTCATCGAAGAGAAATGTTGGCTTAAATGCCTCAGCAGTTCTAAATATGCTTGCTTCTGAGGGATCAGTAACCACGAAACCTCTCCTACTCATTAAAGTAATGGTTTTTCCAGCCCTAGTTTTTCCAGTTCCTGGAGGTCCATAAAAGTATAGGAATGGAAACGCAGTGAAGAAATCAGCAAAGTATGTGGCCATAGAGTAAATTGCACTTAAAGTGTAGAGGCGCTTATCCCACCAGAAATCAATGAACTTCTTAACGTTCCCTAGGGCCTCACTAAATAACTCTTTAAAGCTCGGAGCGATGGCTCCCTTTTTGAATTCACCGATTGTTCTCAACTGCATAACGGTTTTAAGTGGTGAAGTAGCTTTACCACGCCAGATCAATCTAATTGGCAGACCATCAACATCAATGAACTCAAGCTTTCTCAGCGGCTTAAAATCTGGCTTAAAACTTGAACCATTATACTCTGCAAATACCAAGTAGGGTTCATAACATTCAATTGTTCTGGGTTCTTCATTCTTCCTCCTCTTTGGGAGTGTAACTTTACTTTTAAGATAGGTTAGTTCTCCAACAATGATCTTCCCTTCATGCTTAATGAACAGCATGGCTGGATTAACCGCCAATCCATCACTAGCTTCAGGTTCAATAATTGTACCATCTTCAAGCACAAACCTAAACCTAGGGGGTAAACTACTCTCAATTAAAACTTGAATACACATTAAGAGATCGGGTAGTTCGTTTTCAAGTATACCGCAGCTTTTAAGGAAATCCATTACAGCTGAAGGTGAATACCCAGCACTATGCTCACACTTCTCCTCATAAGCTTTGCCTCCTGGACCCCAAATAACAACCTTGTAGAGTGAGCTGCTTAGCTGCTCAACTTCAATTCTAAATCCCTTACTAGCCAAAAACTCCCTAGCCTCTTCAGGGCTAGGTCTATTTGCGGGACTCCACCTGCCCATTCCTCTTCACCTCCCTTTCACGAGCATATTGTGAGGCCCTCATGGCTGCACGCTTAATTTCCTCAATATGCCTGCGATCACACTTATAAGGTGCAAGTAATACTAGCTCCAATATCCTACCTTGATCCTCAACAATAGCATAGTTAATACCATACTTCTTCTTGTGAGGTTCCAGGAGCTTAGGCTTCAAAAACCTGGTCCAAGCAGGATCACTAATTGGAATTGGATAATCCAACTTTATCCTTATAGCTTCATATTCTGCAGCCTTCTTTTCTTCTTCCCCCTCTTCAATTTCCCTACACTTATCCTGGTACTGGCAATACTTGCACTTCCAATTTAAATTGGGATCACTCCAGCAGCATGGAGCT
>CAYWZQ010000014.1:0-44919 GCA_964462875.1 uncultured Nitrososphaerota archaeon
AAACAATTCATAAAAACTAATGAAATTAAGAATTCTCGCAAAATTTCATCATTAATTCTCTTCTCCCCGCTCTGCAATTTAGATAAGTAACCCGGAAACTCCAGCTTTAAGTGAAAGAATTTTCTGTATTGATTAGGCAATGGGGAAAATTTTATTTAATGTTGTACAATTTCCATGTAGTGTAAGTTTAGGCGGGCTTGCTGACTTTGGGATGATGAAGCCTGCATCGACTTCTTTGTTTTTGATAAATAAAGCTTAAATAATACCTCTTGTTTCCCTTTATCTAGCAGTGCTTGGTGATTGCCTTGACGTTTAGGCATATAGTCAGAATTGCAGGTCATGATGTGGATGGATCGAAGAAGGTACCCTATGCCCTAGCTCAGGTTAAAGGTATTGGTATTAATTTAGCTCATGCAATAGTTAGGGCTCTAGGTATAAATCCAAATACTCGTATTGGTTTTTTACCTGATGCTGATATTAAGCGCTTGGAAGCTGCAGTTAAAGATCCGAAGAGCCTGAGTATTCCATCATGGATGTTTAATAGGCGAAAAGACCTGGAAACTGGCAAGGATTTGCATTTAATTGGTTCTGATCTAATCCTAAGGGTTAAAGCTGACATTGACTTAATGAAAAAGATTAAGTGTTGGAAGGGAATTCGCCACGCACTTGGTCTTAAGGTTCGAGGACAAAAGACTAGGACAACTGGTAGAACTGGTCAGACAGTAGGTGTCACTAAGAAGCCTAAGAAGTAATTGAGGTGCTTCCGATGGGTGACCCAAGGAGATGCAGAAAAAAGTGGAAGGGACCAAGACATCCCTGGAGAAAAGAGGTTTTAGAGGAAGAGCTTAAATTAATGGGTATTTACGGATTGAGGAATAAGCGTGAACTTTGGATAGCGAAAACTATGCTTGCGAAAATTAGGCAGCAAGCAAGACTTATGCTTGCATTACCACCAGAAGAGCTTGCTATAAGGCAAAAGCAACTTATTAATAAGTTAAATAGAATGGGCTTACTTCCCGGAGAGGCTACCCTTGATGATGTTCTGGGACTTAGAATTGAAGATCTACTTGAACGTAGACTTCAGACAATTGTTTATAGAAAGGGATTAGCACGTACTATTCATGAAGCTAGACAGCTAATAGTTCATGGTCACATAGCAATTAATGGTAGGAGAGTGACTTCACCAAGTTACTTAGTTAGAAGAGATGAAGAAGATTTAATTGATTATGCTCCTGGTAGTCCATTTAGAGAAAAACCACTTGCTCCTCAAATTTCTGAGGGAGAAGGTGATTAATTGTGTTTGGTAGAAGAGAGTTAAGGTGGGGTGTGGCCCATATATACAGTAGCTATAACAATACCATAGTCCATATAACTGACTTATCTGGTGCTGAAACTATAGCCATTGCCTCGGGTGGAATGGTAGTTAAGGCTGATAGGGAAAAGCCTTCTCCTTATGCGGCAATGCAAGCAGCATTTAGAGCTGCACAAATAGCTAGAGATAAGGGAATAAATGCTATTCATATTAAGGTTCGAGCTCCAGGTGGCCATGGACCTAAAACGCCAGGCCCGGGAGCTCAAGCTGCCATAAGAGCTCTTGCTCGCTCCGGCTTCATTATTGGTAGAATTGAAGATGTAACCCCCATACCGCATGATACTACTAGGAGACCTGGCGGTAGAAGAGGAAGAAGAGTCTAGATTGTTTTCTGCAGGTGATGCATTATTGATAGAATTCAAGTGGAATAACTTTACCATTAAGATATTTAGCATAGAGAAAAGAGAGTTGGAGGATTTGGGTTTCTGTGCTTATCTCTCAAAGAAGAATCCGCTATGGTTAAATGGTCTCGTAATATGTGCTTGCTGCGATATACTAGATGCGAGAAGTATTGCTAGGGAATTTCTCAGAAACAAGATAGTCTTAATGGAGCAGGTTTGCTGGGCTTATAAACCTGATTATGAAAGAGTGATTAAGATTCGAGATGGAGATGTAGTGGTCACAACTCCATTAATAAAGGCATATGGATTGTTTAGAGCTGTTGGGGAGTACATAATGTCAAGTATTGCTGGCAAATCTTTAGCCAATCAATAAAGTTTACACAAAATTTAAATTCCTCCTCATCAATCCTTCAATCTAGTCTAGTGGAAGGGGTTATTGATGGACGTTAGCTTAATCGAAGTGTCAGATGAAAAAGTAAGGTTCATACTTAGCGGTGTTAATGTGGCGTTTGCTAATGCGCTCAGGAGGATAATGATAGCTGAAGTTCCATGTATGGCTATAGATGAGGTTGTAATTTTAAACAACACCTCACCTCTATTCGATGAAATAATTGCTCACCGACTTTCTCTCATTCCTTTAAAAACTAATTTAGAACGCTTTAACCTGCCGAGTGAGTGTTCATGTGGTGGTGCTGGTTGCCCAAAGTGTCAAGTGACATTCATTCTTGATGTAAAGGCCGAGGAGGGCCCTCGAGTAGTTTACTCAGGTGACTTAACTTCAAGTGATCCTGAAGTGGCTCCGGTTAGTGATAAAATTCCAATTGCTAAGCTTGCTACTAATCAATCAATTCTTCTAGAAGCCTATGCTAGGCTGGGTATAGGTAAGCAGGGTGCGAAGTGGCAACCAGTATCTGCATGCGCATATAAGTACATGCCGAGAATTACAGTTAAACATGATAAGTGTTTGAAGTGTAATGAATGCGTGACGGAATGTCCAAGAGGCGCGCTTGCTGTCGATGAAGATGGCTTTCCATATTTAAAGGATTACTTGGATTGTAACTTATGCGGGTATTGTCAGGAAATATGCGAGGTTGAAGCTATAAAGTTGGAGCCTGATGATACCACATTTATTTTTTATGTGGAGTCAACTGGTGCTTTACCTGCACCAAAAATAGTTCAAGTTGCAGCTGAAGTTCTAGCCAAAAAGCTTGATTCCTTTGTCAATGAATTAAAGGAGGGTGTGAAGTTTGAAGAGAACAGGGCCAACTAATGTTCAAGTAAGGAAGTTAATTAGGTTCTTAAGAAAAGCTTCGAGAAAATATAATGTTGAAATATGGAGGGATATAGCTGAGCGAATAAATGCTCCGAGGAGAAGGCGTGTTGAAGTTAACATTAGCAAAATTCAGCGATATACGAAGCCTGGTGATATCGTGATAGTGCCGGGTAAGGTTTTGGCTTCTGGGACGATAAAGCATCCTGTAATCGTGGCTGCTCTTGCTTTTTCAAAGAAGGCTATTGAAAAAATTACGAAAGCTGGTGGAGAATGCATAAGTATACCGGAGCTAGTTGCCAGGGTTCCAAGGGGAAGTAATGTTAAGATAATGGGGTGAGCATCATGGTCAAGCCAACTGTCATTGATGCTGAAAATGCAATTGCAGGTCGCTTGGCAAGTATAGTGGCCAAGAGGTTACTGGAAGGTGAGAGAATAGTAATTGTGAATGCTGAAAAAGCGGTTATATCCGGGAAAAGGGAGAGCGTGATTAGAGAGTTCAAAGCTTTCTTAGAAATTAAAACTTTGAGGAACCCTAAGAGGGGTCCTAAGCGATCAAGAAGGCCTGACAGAATATTGAGGGATATGGTTTGGGGCATGCTTCCTAAACATAACTATAGGGGAAGAGAAGCTTTCAAGAGACTTAAAGTCTATGTAGGCTTTCCAGATGAATTTAGAAAATTGAAGATTGAAAGGATAGCTGAGGCTGATGCAAGTAGACTTAAAGGTAAGTACGTCTATTTAGGTGATGTAGCACGTGAAATAGGCTGGAGGAGTTGATATGGTTAGGATAATTGTCACAAGTGGGAAGCGAAAAACTGCAATTGCAAGAGCAACCATTAGGCCTGGTAGGGGGCGAGTTCTCATAAATAGAAAGCCTATTGAGCTATATGAGCCCGAAATAGCTAGGTGGAAAATTATGGAGCCCCTATTACTTGCTGGCCCTGAAAGGGTAAATCAAGTGGATATTGAAGTTTCAGTTAAAGGTGGGGGTTTCATGGGGCAGGCTGATGCAGCGAGAATGGCTATCGCAAGAGGTCTTGTTGAGTGGTTTAGGGATGAAAAGCTTAAGGAAATATTTCTAGAGTACGATAGAACTATGCTTGCAGGCGATCCTAGAAGAACTGAGCCTAAAAAGTTTGGGGGACCGTCTGCTAGAAGGAGGTTTCAGAAGTCGTATAGATGATCTTTGCAATTGGAGGTGTGATAGAGTTGATGATACCCATAAGGTGTTTTACGTGTGGTGCTCTTATTGGCGATAAATATGAGGAATTTGAGAGACGTGTAAAAGCAGGTGAGCATCCAGGGAAAGTGTTAGATGATTTGGGAATTAAGAGGTATTGCTGTAGGAGAATGCTTTTGAGCCATGTTGAGCTGATAGATGAAGTAATTATGCTTCATGAAATATATGGTGGAAAAAAGAAGCCTAAAAGGAGTGTAGGTTGATTGATAGCTGAAATGCCAACTCTAATTAAGGATGTTTCGGCTAGAAAGGTATTTGATAGCAGAGGGTCTGAGACTATTGAAGTTGAAGTTCTGACTGAAGCTGGATACGGCAGTTTTGCAGCTCCGAGCGGAGCAAGTGTTGGTAAAAGAGAGGTTGTGGCGTATCCAAATGGAAATGTAGATGAAGCTTTGAAAGCAGTCAGAGATCTCATAGCGCCAGAACTTTTGGGCGTTGATTCCTCAGATCAATTTGAAGTCGATAGTATACTTAAAATCGTTGATGGAACGAATAATTTTTCTAAAATTGGGGGATCAACAGCCATTGCAACCTCAATTGCATCAGCAAAAGCAGCTTCAAGTTCGCTTAACATTCCTCTTTACAGACATCTTGGTGGCATATCCGCCTATACTTTACCATTACCTCTTGGAAATGTTATTGGGGGAGGTAAGCACAGCAAATCCGGTGGATTGGATATTCAAGAAATTTTAGTAATCCCATTGAATCCGAAGTCTTTTTATGAAGCAGCTAAGGCTAATACTTTAGTTCATAAGAACATTCCCCGTCATGCTCCCCCCAATACCATTTATGGCAGAAACGATGAGGGTGCTTGGGTAACGGTATTTGGTGTTGAAGAAGCTCTTAAGCTAGTTAAACGGGTTTGCAAGATAGTTAGTGATGAAATTGGAGTTAAATTAGGATTAGGGATTGATGTAGCGGCATCATCATTGTGGTCGGAGGAGGAGAAAAAATACATTTACCGAAGAGAGGGAATGAAGTTATCGCGGGATGAACACTATAACTTCATAAGGAGGCTAATCCATGAATTTGATCTCATATATATCGAGGATCCGTTTCATGAAGACGACTTTGAGTCATTTGCTCAATTAATGGATGAATTTTCTGATCGTCTAATTTGCGGAGATGATCTATATGTCACAAATGCTGAGCGCATTAAACATGGCGCACGCTTAAGGGCAAGTAATTCTGTCATAATAAAGCCCAATCAAATAGGGACATTAACTGACACTTTAATTGCCATTGAAACAGCAAAGAGATGCGGTTTAACGCCCATAGTTTCGCATAGATCAGGTGAAAATACAGATCCTGCAATAGCACACATAGCCGTAGCTTTTAATTGCCCAATAATTAAGACTGGAGTTGTTGGAGGAGAGCGAGTTTCTAAAATAAATGAGCTTATAAGAATAGAGGAGGAATTGGGTGAGAAGGCTAGGATAGCTTATGTGGAGGGTGTGAGTAGTTGAGTTCAAGTGAAGCTGCGGAGCTACTAGTTCCACTTGAAGTTTATTTGGCTGCAGGTCTCCATATAGGTACGCGAATTAAAACTAAAGCAATGTTACCATTCATTTACAGGGTTAGACCTGATGGGCTCTATGTTTTGGATGTAAGAAAAATTGATGAGAGGATAAGAATTGCTGCAAAATTCATAGCACGGTATCCACCGCATAAGGTAGTAGCGGTTTCTTCACGCCAATATGGTTGGCGCCCTGTTGAAAAGTTCTGTGCACTAACTGGTGCTAAGCCGATTACTGGTAGATTTGTTCCAGGAACATTCACTAATCCACACTTACCAAACTACTTGGAGCCGGGAATCGTAATTGTAACAGATCCGCGAGCTGATGAGCAAGCAATAGATGAGGCAGCTAAAATGGGTATCCCAGTCATAGCTTTATGTGATACCGATAATCGTGCTGGCTTTATAGAACTAATAATCCCTGTAAACAATAAGGGTAGAAAGGCACTTGCACTAACCTACTGGCTACTTGCTAGGCAGGTTTTGAGAGAGCGAGGAGACATACCTCCTGATGGAGACATACCAGTTCCAATAGAGGAGTTTGAAGCTAGACCAGAGGCATATTAGCACTTTATCAGTGAGAAAAGCATCTCATATTTAAAGCTTCCCAGCTTACTTTAATTATGGTGAATTCTATTGAGGATGAGAAGACCTGCTGTTGCTGGTATGTTTTATGAGCTAGACCCCGAAGATTTGAAGCGCAGAATCGAGTGGTGCTTTAGGCATCCACTGGGTCCAGGTGCAGTACCCAAAATTGAGAAGGGACCAAGAAATATTGTTGGCCTAGTGTGTCCGCATGCAGGTTATATGTATTCGGGGCCAGTGGCTGCGTGGAGCTATAAGGCTTTGGCTGAGAATGGTAGACCCGAGCTATTCGTCATTATTGGTCCTAATCATACAGGTTATGGTGCAGCAATCTCTATTATGACTAGTGGAGTGTGGAGCACGCCTTTAGGTAATGCGATTATAGATGAGATTTTTGCCAAAGAAATACTTGATTATGCCGAAATAGCTGAGGAGGATATTGATGCACATATATCCGAGCATTCAATTGAAGTGCAATTGCCTTTCCTTCAATACCTCTATGGTGAGGTTAGATTTGTGCCAATATGCATGATGTTGCAGACATATGAAGCTGCTTTAAAGCTGGGAGAGGCAATTGCCAAGGCTTCGGAGGGCAGAGATGTTGTTATTATAGCGAGTACTGATCTCACGCACTATGAACCTCATGAAATGGCACGTGAAAAAGACGAGGCTGTGATTAGACAGATAGTTAATCTAAACGCGAAAGATATGATGGACCTCGTATATCGTAGGGGAATTTCGATGTGCGGCCCAGGACCTGTGGCAACGGCTATTATTGCATGCAAGCGACTTGGTGCCGAAAAGGCTGTGAAGCTTAAGTATGCTACTTCGGGTGATGTTACTGGAGATTATGGTTCTGTTGTTGGTTATGCTTCAATAGCGATTTATAGGTGATATGCTTGATTATTCATGCCTCTGCGCCAGCAAAGATCATAATTGTTGGTGAGCACTTCGTAGTTGAGGGAGAGCCAGCGATAGCGGCAGCAATAAACTTGAGGGCCCATGCATATCTTGAACCCATAAGTAGCGATTATATAGAGGTTATTTCATCACAAGCAGGCTATCAGGTCAAGTTTTCATTGAGAAATTTTGAGATAATTGAGGGTGAAAATAGAGCATTAAAATTTTTGGAACCAATAAGGGCTTTAATCAAGCATATCATGACCGATAACCGCATTTCTAAAGGCTTCAGATTGCGTATTGCATCAAAAATACCCATAGCAGTTGGACTAGGTTCATCTGCTTCAGTTCTGGTTGCTTGTGCTGCTGCCATCTTGCGGTTAACCACTAAAAAGATCGATAAAAATTTGGTGATTAAGTATGCTTCTAAAGCTGAGGAAGTAGCTCATGCTCGACCAAGTGGTATTGACCCAACAATAGCTACGCATGGCGGTGTACTGATTTATAGGAGGGGCGAGGGCTTTATAAGGCTATCATTACCCATTAATTTCAGACTAGTTATTGGAGTAACATCAATAGCTAGATCAACCGGAGAAATGGTTGAAAAAGTGAGAAATCTAAAAAGTAGGTATCCAAGTGTATTTGAGCCACTATATCATGCAGCTGGGCATTTGGCTATTGAAGCTGCAAGAGCTATTGAATCGGGTAATCTCACTGCACTTGGAGAGCTTATGAACATAAATCATGGCATGTTGTCATCTATTGGCGTTTCGAATTTTGAATTGGAAAAACTAGTTTATGCAGCTAGATCTGCTGGAGCTTTTGGTGCGAAGATAACTGGGGCTGGTGGGGGCGGGTCAATTATAGCTTTAGTCGACGAAAAAAGAACGCGTCAGGTTGCCACTGCTATAAGAAGAGCTGGGGGAAAACCGCTTATTGCGAGAATATCGGGGAGAGGAGTGATGGTTAGTGGGGCATCGCCGTGATCTTGTCATAGTTAAGCTCGGGGGTAGTGTCATTACTGATAAGCTCCATGTGAAGAAGCCCAATTCTTCAGCCATTAATAGATTGGCAGAGGAAATGGGCAGTGCTTTTAAGCAAGGAGTTAAACTCATAATTGTCCACGGTGGTGGGTCCTATGGACACCCATATGCGGCTAAGTATGAATTGCAGAAAGGCTATGTTCATGAAGGCCAATTGCTTGGCTTTGCTGAAACAAGACTGGCTATGGAGGAGCTTAATAGGATGGTTGTTGAGGCATTATTAAGGCATGGGCTTCCATCTATAGCTGTTCAGCCTTCTGCGTGTATTGTGGCGGAAAATGGTGAGATCAAACACTTCTTTACAAGTCCAATTGAAACTCTGCTTAAAATAGACTGTGTTCCCGTGCTTTATGGTGATGTTGTGGTTGACTTGGAAAAGGGCTTTACGGTAATTTCTGGAGACAAAATAATTTCGTACCTAGCGCTTCATCTTGGCGCTAAAAGAGTTGTTTTCGGTTGTGATGTTGATGGAATTTATACTTCAAATCCGAGATTTAATTCACAAGCTGAGCTTATACGTAAATTAAAGCTTGATGAGGCTATAAGAATGCTTAAATGCGGAGTATTTGAGCAAAGAGTAATTGATGTGACTGGAGGGATGAAAGCTAAGCTACTCGAAGCCATTAAAATGGTATCGTCGGGTTGCGAGGTTTTAATTGTAAATGCCATGAAGCCTGATAGATTAAGAAGAGCAGTGCTCGGAGAGGAGGTTATTGGCACTCGAATTATACAGTAACAGTTTAATAGATGATTTAATGGTTTAAGTGTATTAGATAAATGATATGTTTCACTGGTGAGATCTTTGATTAGCGAGAGAAAGAAGAGTCATGTTGAAATTTGCCTATTTAAGAATGTCAATTTTGTTAGTAAGACTGCGGGTTTTAATGATATCGAGCTGATACATAGAGCACTACCTGAGCTCAATTTAAATGATATAGATCTAGAAGTCGAGTTTTTTGGGTTTCGGTTTAAGGCTCCAATAATAATTTCAGCCATGACGGGTGGGACTTCTCTATCCATAAAGATAAATAAGGCACTTGCAGCTGCAGCGAAGGAGCTTGGCTTGGGAATGGGTGTTGGCAGCCAGAGAGCTGCAATCGAGAACCCAAGCTTAGAGTATACTTTCAGAGTTGTAAGAGAGATTGCACCAGAAATTTTCTTAATTGCAAATCTAGGTGGTGCACAACTTTCTCTTGGATATGATGTTGAGGAGGCAAAGCGTGCAGTTGAAATGATTAATGCTAATGCATTGGCCATCCACTTAAATCCCCTCCAAGAAGCAGTTCAACCAGAAGGAGAACCAGTTTTTAAAGATGTTCTTGCCAAGATTAGTAGAATAGCTTCACTACTAGATGTTCCACTAATTATCAAGGAAACTGGAGCTGGCATTTCAATGGAGGTGGCTCAAGCTCTTCGTGAAGCAGGAATCAAGTGCATTGATGTTGGCGGGGCTGGTGGAACTAGTTGGGCTGCAGTTGAGTATTATAGATCGCTAGAAGCAGGTAATGAAATAAAATCGTCTCTCGCAAAGTTGCTGTGGGATTGGGGCATTCCAACAGCGATAAGCATATGTGAGGTGAAACATGCAGCACCCGATATTGAAGTAATTGCGACTGGAGGTATTAGAAGTGGATTAGATGCTGCTAAGGCAATTGCGCTTGGTGCTTCAATGGTTGGCATAGCTCTCCCCGTACTTAGGATAGCATATAACTACGGAGTTGATGGCTTAATAAAGTATTTAAGGAAGATTATCGACGAGCTGAAAACTGTAATGTTTTTGGTTGGAGCTAGGAGCGTAGTAGAACTTAAGGAAACACCGCTAATTATCACTGGTTTCACTGCTAAATGGTTGGAATTAAGAGGTATTGACATTAAGAGATACGCTAGGAGAAGCATGAAAAGCTTTTAATTTCTTTATATTACACTTATGGTTAGGTGTCGTGGTTGAACTTAATTGATGTAGTCAAGCACTACGCTAGAAAAGTTGATGATTTCATATTTAGGCTTCTATCAGTAAAGCCAGATATAGACTTCCTATACAGGGCTTGTAGGCATTTGCTTGAAGCTGGAGGTAAAAGGTTAAGGCCATTTTTGGTTATCCAATCATGTATGGCAGTTGGTGGTAGCGAGGAATCGGCTATACCATTTGCAGCTGCTGTCGAGCTTGTTCATAATTTCACATTAATTCATGATGATATAATGGATCAAGACAGTTTTAGGCGAGGAGTGCCAACTGTTCATGTGTTATGGGGTGTTCCAACAGCAATATTGGCTGGAGATTTACTTTTTTCAAAGGCTTTCGAAGCAATCTTTCACAATACAGCTACTACGCATATACCACCACATGTAGTGCTAAGAATTAGTAGAAAGCTGGCTGAAACAGTAAGTACAATAGCTGAGGGTCAAGCTCTGGACATGAAATTTTCAGGAGCTCTCAAGGAGAGGGAAGTGAGTGAGGAAGATTACTTCAAGGTTATTGCGAAGAAGACGGCTGCTTTATTTGAAGCTTCATGCGAAATCGGTGGTCTAGCTGGTTGCGGAACCAATGAGCAGGTTCATGCATTATCAAAGTATGGATATAACATTGGTCTAGCTTTTCAAATGCAGGATGATATATTGGGAGTAATAGCTGATGAAAAAGTTTTGGGTAAGCCTGTTGGAAGCGATTTGAGAGAGGGTAAGTGTACTTTAATACTAATTCATGCACTAAGGAATGCCCGCGATGCCGATAGAAGATTTATAATGGATATTTATGGTAAAAAGAACTTCTCAAGAAGTGATTATGAAAAGTTCTTGGAAATAATTAGGAAATTAGGGTCTATTGACTATGTGCTAAAGGTTGCCAAGAACTACGTTGAAAAAGCTAAGAAATCCTTGGAAGTACTTCCGGAGAGTAATGCAAGGGATTTACTAATGAACCTTGCCGATTTCATAGTCTCAAGGAAATATTAGGTTCTCTTTATTGAAGCCTATAGCGTGAGGGTGGATGAGGCTGGAACTTAATGACGAGTCTTCCCAGAATATATGTTGAAGTTGATGAAGCCGATGTTAAGAGGTATATTGATAATAGTGGAAGAGCTTTAAAGCGAATGGCCGTAGTGCGAGATGATGGAGAAGTGATTTTTGTTGATGTGGGTGAGCGCTTAAGAATTGAGTCTAAAAGTAAAGTTTACGTGCAAGGAATCTATGATGATGCGTATGCTTGGCTTGTCGATTTTGAAACTGGGATAATCCGCAAGAACGTGATTATAGTGTCTCCTAGAGGAGACATCATTCGCCTTAATAGAGGTGACAAAGTATATTTAATTGAGGCAACAGGTAGAACGGTGGTTCCTCTAGTTAAGCTTGGAGAGTATGTATTGGAAGGTAGAAGATTGGCCGCTATTTTCACTGGCAAGCGTGAGGTAAGATATTTAAGATCAGATGTATCTGGGAGAATAGCTTATATTGCTCAAGTAGAGAGCAAGCCTCATCGGTACTTAATAATTATGATTCCAAAGGAGCGTGTAAGTAGTGATGAATGCGTTTCCCCCTGATGTTGAGTTACTAATTAGAAAGTATGCACTACTTAATGCGTATAAGCATGGTGGAAAAGCCGAGTTAAATCCAGTTATATCGAAAGTCATGGCTGAGCGACCGGATTTAAAGCCCATTATAAAGCATTTAATACCTCTAGCTAAGCGGATAATTGATGAAGTTAACTCCATGTCACTTAAAGATCAAGAGCAAACTATAAGATTGAATTGGCCTGAGCTATTAGTTGTTGAAAAGAGACCCGAGGTTAAGGGGCTTCCACCCTTACCTAATGTCGATAAATATAAGGTTGTTAGGACAAGATTTGCTCCCAATCCCGATGCACCTCTCCATTTGGGAAGTGCTAGGCCCATAATATTGTGCCACGAGTATGCCAAAATGTATAATGGTAAATTTATTTTGCGTTTCGAAGATACCGACCCTAAAACCAAGAAACCCATATTGGCTGTATATGACTGGATTAGAGAGGATATGCTTTGGTTAGGAGCCAAGTGGGATGAAGAGTATATTCAGTCAGATAGACTTAAAATATACTACCAGTATGCAGTAAAGCTAATTGAGCTTGATGCAGCTTATGCATGTACTTGCCCAAGAAATGTTTTTAGCAAGTATAAGGCTGCGGGTAAACCCTGTCCTTGTCGAGCGCGAGCTCCTGAAGAGAGCTTAGAGTTATGGGATAAAATGTTAAAGGGAGAGATTGATGAAGGGAAAGTTGTTATAAGAATCAAAACCGACATGGCGCATCCCAATCCTTCAATTAGAGATTGGGTTGCTTTCCGCGTAATCAATGCAGAAAGAAATCCGCATCCAAGAGTGGGATCTAAATACTGGGTTTGGCCAACATACAATTTCGCATGCGCAATAGATGATCATGAAATGGGGATAACTCATATATTAAGAGGGAAGGAGCATATAATAAACACCTTCAAGCAGCAGTACGTGTTCAATTATTTGGGTTGGGAGTATCCTGAAGCAATTCACTTTGGAAGACTTAAACTTACGGGATGGATTCTAAGCAAATCAAAAATTGCTGAGGGCATTAGAAAGGGTATATATAAATCTTGGGATGACCCTAGGCTCGGTACATTGAGAGCTTTGAGAAGAAGGGGCTTTCTACCGGAGACTATTAGGGAGCTAATCATGCAAGTTGGCATTAAACCAGTTGAATCATCAATTTCCTTGGAGAATTTGTATTCAATCAATAGGAAATTGGTTGAGCCGATGGCCAATAGGTTTTTCTTCGTAAAGGACCCATTCCACCTTAAAATAATCAATTCGCCAGCGCTTCTGAAGGCAAAAATACCCTTCCACCCAAGCTATCCAGAGAGAGGTTTCAGATACATTACTTTGTCCGCTTCCAATGGTGTTCTCGATGTTTTAATTTCTAAATCTGACTTATCGCTGATCAAAAAGGGAAGCATGGCAAGGCTTATGGGTTTGCTAAACTTCCGATTACTTGAAGTAGACTCTCTCCACGCCCTAGCCGAATTTCATAGTACAGACCATAAATCGTTACCTGCAAAATCCCCGATAATTCAGTGGCTTCCAAAAGATGATTACATTGAAGCTTTAGTTGTAATGCCTGATGCAACGGAAGTTAAGGGACTATGCGAATCATATTGTAGGAACTTAAAAGTAGATGATAGAATACAATTCGTCCGCTTTGGCTTTGTAAGAGTTGATAGAGTTAATGATCCCATGGTCTTCTACTATACGCATCCATGAAAGGAAAGTTTAATAAATACTGAGAAAATTTTTATTAGCGCATGATTCGATGAGAGGTGAGATGATATGTCTAAGCCCTTCTATGTAAGATTTGAAGTTCCCTCCGAGTTAGCTGAAAAAAGCTATGAAGCAATCCAAATAGCAAGGGATACTGGGAAAATTAAGAAGGGAACTAATGAAACTACAAAAGCAGTTGAACGCGGTTTGGCAAAGCTTGTTCTCATAGCTGAAGATGTGGATCCACCAGAAATTGTGGCTCATCTGCCGCTTCTTTGTGAAGAAAGGAAAATACCTTATGTTTATGTTCCAAGCAAGGCTAGATTAGGTAAGGCAGCAGGAATAGATGTTGCCGCAGCGTCAGCATGTATAATAGATCCCGGAGATGCAGCAGAACTTGTCAAGGAAATAATAGCTGAGATCGAGAAAATAAAGTCGGGCGCAACGACGAGTAAAGAGGCTGGAAAGTAGTTTTGAAGCATGGCACCAGCTATAGCAAAACATAAATTTCACAATCTTTTATGTAGATTGGTAAGGTGATGAAATGAGCAGCGAAGGTGAAGCAACTCCTGCCGAGGTCATACAAATAATTGGTAGAACTGGTGTTACTGGAGAGGTCATCCAAGTGAGAGTGCGCATACTTGAGGGAAGAGATAAGGGGAGAATTTTGACTAGAAACGTGAAGGGACCAGTTAGATTAGGGGACATATTAATGCTAAGAGAGACCGAGAGGGAAGCTAGAAAACTTACTCCAAGATGAGGTGTTGGCTTTGAGCTTGAGAGTAAAGCGCTGCAGTTTTTGTGGTTCCGAAATTCCAAGGGGATGTGGCATAATATATGTTAAGTCGGATGGAACAGTATTGTATTTCTGTTCAAGCAAGTGTAAAAGAAGCATGATTGTTCTTAAGAGAAAGCCACATAAGGTCAAGTGGGTTAGAAAGTCTCTAAAAAGTATGAAAAGCAAATAATGTGGAGGGCGCTGTTTGGGAGGGAATGTTGAGCGTACTCTCATAATAATAAAGCCTGATGGTGTTGTTAGGGGTCTTATAGGAGAAATTCTGAGTAGATTTGAAAAAAGAGGACTTAAAATTGTTGGTTTAAAAATGAAGTGGCTAACTAGAGAGGAGGCTGAGAAGCTATATGCTATTCATAAGGGCAAACGCTTCTTTGAAGATCTCATAAGCTATGTAACGTCATCTCCCATTGTGGCTGCAGTTATTGAGGGTAAAAATGCAATTTCAGTTGTGAGGAAAATGATTGGAGCAACTAATGCTGCTGAGGCTATACCAGGAACTATTAGAGGAGACTATGCACTGGATGTTAGTAGAAATGTTATTCATGCTGCTGATTCCCCAGAGAATGCAATTAGAGAGCTTTCTATAATTTTCAATCAAAATGAGATATACGAGTATGAAAGAACTGACGAAAAATGGGTCTAATGGACTTCCCATTGAACTCAATTAAGGGTTAAGAAATACTTAAGATTGAGTGTTCAAGCTATTAATTGGCGTTTGTGAACCTAGTGCGGAGAGTGATATCAATGGAATTGAGAAGATTGAGGCAGCCAATAGTATGCGTATTAGGCCATGTTGATGTTGGCAAAACCGCTCTTCTAGATAAGATCAGAGGTACAGCAGTAATGTTAAGAGAGCCTGGAACTATGACTCAGCATATTGGTGCAAGCTTCATACCTTGGAGTACATTGAAAAAGATATGTGGTCCCTTACTCAGGCTCATTAAGGCTGAAATAGAGATTCCTGGCCTTTTATTCATAGATACTCCTGGTCATGAAGCCTTTGTGAACTTGAGGAGGCGTGGCGGCTCCATAGCTGATATAGCTATCTTAGTTATTGATGTTACGGAAGGTTTTGAAAATCAAACTTACGAATCAATAGAGATATTACGTGCAAGAAAAACGCCATTTCTAGTTGCCGCGAACAAGATAGACAAGATCCCGGGATGGAAGCCTATTGAAAATGCACCTTTCCTTGAAAGCATAAAGAGGCAATCGGATCTTGTAGTTAAGCGCCTAGATGAATTAATTCAAAACATTATCTATGAGTTCTATAAGCTTGGTTTTAGAGCTGATAGATTTGATAGAATCAAGGATTTTGCTAGAACAATTGCGATAGTTCCGACAAGTGCTAAAACTGGTGAGGGGATTCCCGAGCTTTTAATGGTATTGGCCGGCTTAACGCAACGTTTCATGACTGAAAGATTGAAGTTTACTTCAGGGCCTGCTAAAGGCGTAGTTCTGGAGGTAAAAGAGGAGCCAGGTTTGGGGACAACCATTGATGCCATAATTTACGATGGTATAATTAGGCGTGGCGACCTAATTGTTGTAGGTGGCCTTGAAAAACCTATAGTGACTAGAGTTAGAGCATTACTTCTCCCTAAACCACTTGATGAAATGCGTTCACCGGAAGACAGGTTTCTGAATGTGGAGGAGGTTTCGGCGGCTGCTGGAGTGAAAATTGTTGCTCCAAACTTAGAGAATGCAGTTGCTGGTGCTCCTATTGTTGTGGTTGGAGAATTAAGTGAAATAAGTGGTGTGCTTAAGCAGGTTAGTGATGAAGTTTCCAGTTTACGCTTTTCAAGGAAAATTAATGGTGTAATAGTTAAAGCCGATACTCTTGGTTCTCTTGAGGCTCTCACAAATTATCTTGAAAGGCAAAATGTGCCTGTTAGAGCTGCTGATGTAGGTCCAGTATCCAAGAGGGATGTTATTGAAGCCTCAATTGTGCGGGAATCTGATCCCTATAGGGGAGTTATTTTAGCTTTTAACGTTAAGGTGCTCCCGGATGCTGAGGAGGAAGCTAGAAATAGAGGAGTTAAAATTTTCAGGGAAGTGATAATTTACAGGCTTGTAGAAGATTACTTGAAGTGGTATGATAAAATGGTTCTCGAGGAGAGGACTAGGAAGTTTGAAGAATTAATAAAGCCAGCTAAAATAAGAATATTGCCCGGATATGTATTTAGAAGAAGTAATCCTGCAATAGTTGGTGTTGAGGTGCAGGTAGGAAGGATAAGGCCCGGTTATCCTCTCATGAGATCTGATGGAAGGGTTATTGGTGAGATAATGCAGATACAAGATCGGGGGCAGCCGCTGAAAGAAGCAATGGCAGGCCAAAATGTTGCTATTTCGATTAAAGGTAATGTTATGGTGGGAAGACATATAAAGGAGGGGGATACTCTCTACGTAAATGTGCCTGAATATCATATGAGAGTGTTGCTTTCAGAATTTAAGGATTCGCTCTCTGAGGATGAAATTGAGTTGCTAGAAGAGATTAGCGAGATAAGAAGGAGGGCTAGGAGGTAGAAAATGCCTGAATTTAAAGTTGTTGTAAGTGATCCTAAGAGTGGAAGAGCCAAGCAGATAACTGTTTCTGACCCTGCTTCATACGCGTTAATTGGCTTGAAAATTGGCGATGTAATTGATGGATCCGTACTAGGGCTTCCAGGAGTAAAGCTAAAAATAACTGGAGGCTCTGATAAAGCTGGCTTTCCAATGATTCCCTATTTGCCCGGGGGGAGAAAGTATAGAATCCTACTATCTGGTCCACCGGGTTTCAGACCTAAAGAGAAAGGGTTAAGAAGGCGAAAAACTGTACGGGGAAATGTTATCACTGAGGACATCGTTCAAATAAATACCGTGGTGATTGAGGGGGAAGTTAAATTTGAGGAGCCAGAACAGGAAGAACAGCAGTGAGGAAGAGGCAAAACAACCAGAGTGCAATATAGGCACTACAGGCCATGTAGATCATGGTAAAACAACACTAGTTCAAGCATTAACAGGTATTTGGACTGCAAGACATAGTGAGGAGCTCAAGAGGGGATTAACCCTTAAACTTGGATATGCAGATGCAAGTTTTAGAAAATGTCCGAAGTGCCCCCCTCCCAAGTGCTATACAACTGATATTGTTTGCAGACATTGTGGCTCTAAAACAATCTTGCTTAGAAGAGTATCATTTGTAGATTGTCCTGGACATGAAATGCTCATGGCAACAATGCTCTCGGGAGCAACATTGATGGATGGTGCTCTACTTGTAATAGATGCAACACAGCCATGCCCGCAGCCACAGACAAGGGAGCATTTAAAGGCTCTTGAAATAATTGGAGTTAAAAATATAGTGATTGTTCAAAATAAGGTTGAAGTGCCATCAAAAGAAAAAGTAATTGAGAACTATAATCAAATACTGAAGTTTATTGAAGGAACTATCGCGCAGGATGCTCCAATAATACCTGTTTCAGCTCTTCATAAAGCAAACATTGACATTTTAATACAGGCAATTGAAGAATATATACCCACTCCCAAGAGAGATCCAACAAAACCTCCAAGAATGCTGGTTGCAAGGTCCTTTGACGTTAATAAGCCCGGCACTCCCCCTGAGAAGCTTGTTGGTGGAGTGCTTGGGGGAGCTATCATCCAAGGGAAGTTAAGAGTTGGCGATGAAATAGAAATAAGCCCCGGACTCAGAATTGAAAGAGGCGGGAGAGTCGAATACGAGCCACTATACACCACAATTGTGAGCTTGAAGGCTGGCAATATTCCTGTCAAAGAAGCTAGACCCGGCGGTCTTGTTGGTATAGGTACAATGCTTGATCCGTCACTGACCAAGGCTGATGCTCTAGTTGGAAATGTGATTGGGCATCCTGGCACTCTCCCTCCAGTATGGTACGAGTTTACGTTCGAATTTCACTTGCTTGAATGGGTTGTGGGATTGAAGGAGCCACAGAAAGTTGAGCCCTTAAAGCTCAGTGAGCCTCTGATGATAAACGTTGGTACTGCAACAACTCTAGGTGTAATAACTTCTCTATCTAAAGATGAAGCTCATGTCAAATTGAGAAGGCCTGTGTGTGCAGATGTGGGTGCTAGAATTGCAATTAGCCGAAGAATTGGTGGTAGGTGGAGGCTGATTGGTTACGGTTTCATTAAGGGTTGAGCACTATGACACAGAAACAGAAGGTTATTGTTATATTTGATACAAATATGCTAATGCTCTCTGCGCAAAAGCCGCTTGATATTTTCTTGGAGGTAGAGCGTATTTTGAACATGGCATATACACCCGCCGTTCTTTCGACAACTATTCGTGAACTATTGACTTTAACTGAAAAAGGTAGGCCAAAAGAGAGAATGGAAAGTAAACTTGCACTTGAACTAGCTAAGAGATGTCAAGTAATTGAAGTAAATAGTTCGGTTAGTGCAGATGTTTCCATAATTGAATATACTAGGAAAAATAGAAAAGTGATTGTTGCTACTAACGATTCTGAGCTTAGAAGGAAATTGAGGAGAATGGGTGTGCCAGTCATTTACCTAAGAGGGTACGATCATCTTGAACTTGAGGGTGAGATCTATTAATCCTCTGGTTGTTACAGTTAAAATTCGGATCTTTAAACGGAGGATGGAGTGGTGTATTATTTAATTAAAATGCTCGATGTAGTACGAATTCCGCCCAACATGTTTTCCGAGCCATTGGAAGAGGTAGCTACAAGAATACTTAGAGAAAAGTATGAAGGGCTGATCGATAGTGAGCTCGGAATTATAATTGCAGTATTGAATGTCTCCGTCTCCGATGTTGGTTTCATAATTCCAGGAGACGGGGCAACATACCATGAAGTGAAGTTTGATGCTATAGCTTTTCTTCCAAAGGTCCAAGAGGTTGTTGAAGGTGAAATAGTTGAAGTAACAGACTTTGGTGCTTTCATTAGACTAGGTCCAATTGATGGTCTTATCCATGTATCCCAAATAATGGACGATTACATAGTTTATGATAGAGGGCGAGAAGCACTAATTGGCAGGGAGTCTAAGAGAATATTACAGAAAGGAGATATTGCGAGAGCAAGAGTGGTCACTGTAAGCATTTCCAGTAAAGGTGCAAAGGTGGGATTAACTATGCGGCAACCGTTTTTAGGAGTATTATCGTGGATTGAGGAGGATGTAAAGAAGATAAAGGGCGAAGTTAAGGTTAAGAAATAATTATGGAGGAGATTTTGTGGTTAGAAGAGGTTTACCTTTCAAGGCCTGTAAGAAGTGTCATTATCTCGTAGAGCTTGATGCTGATGTTTGCCCAAATTGTGGTTCAAGGGAGTTCTCGGAGTATTGGAGGGGACTAGTAATAATACTTGATATTTCATCTAAAACTGCTCAAATACTCGGAAAGAATAAGCCAGGAAGGTATGCTATTGAGGTCCATTGATGTTCGATGTGCAATTACACTTAGGAGCATAAGATTGAATCCACGGTTTAGACACTTACTTAGAAAGCCTTATGGTATTGCAATTAGAGGTGAACATGAAAATGTAGCTAGACTGACAGTTTCAGTAATTAGGGATTTTCGACCAAGTAAGCTTGTCTCAGTTGGAGATGTAGTTTTAGAATGTTTATTAAAGCATAAATGCTTTCCGGATGTAGCAATTATTGATTTCAAGGTGGCCAGAAGGGAGTTTACATACAGCTTGGAGCTAAATATTTTCGATAAAATATTCAAGGTTAATAATCCTCCGGGATACATTACTTCAAGTTCTTGGCTAACTATTCAATACGCCATTTCAATGAATTTGAGGTCTTTAATAATAGTTGATGGGGAAGAAGATTTATTGGCTTTGCCAGCTGTTCTTTGCTCTCCTCTTAATTCAATAGTAGTTTTTGGAATTCCAAATGAGGGCATTTTAGTCGTGCCAGTGAATTTAAGGTCTAAGAGCGAGGCTTTCAGCATGCTCGCTTTCTTTGAGCCGTGTGAGCAATGTAACTAGGTAAGTAAGAAGCACAATTAGCTATATAAGTTGGTTTATCACCATCACTTAGAGGTGGTTTCAGTGTCGAGGGAAGCGTTTCAAATCGAGATAGTCAATAAGCGTAGAAATCCTTTAATCGGAAGACTGGAATTAGACATTGTAGTACACCATGTGGGTGGGGGTACTCCCCAAAGATACGAGATCAGAAAGACTATGGCCAAACAATTTAAAGCACCACTAAACTGCGTTTACGTTAAGCGTTTGGTAACAGAATATGGCGTTGGTAGAACTGTCGGCCATGTACACATCTATGACTCTGAGGAGAGGGCTAAGGCATTCGAACCTGAGTATCTTGTAATTAGGAATTTGCCTCCAGAGGAGAGGGAGAAGCTTAAATCGGAGGAATAGCTTTTAATGATAATTTTGGGTATTGAGTGCACTGCACATACTTTTGGATGCGGTATTGTTAATGATAAAGGCGAGATACTCGCTAATGTTTATTCGGAATATATCCCTGCTAAAGGTGGGATTCATCCAAGAGAAGCAGCAAGACATCATTCCAATGTTGCTTCTCATATTATAAAGGAGGCTATGTCAACAGCTAATGTATCGATGAATGACATCGATGGTATAGCTATATCCCTAGGACCGGGTTTAGGTCCTTGCTTGAGAACTGGGGCCACAATTGCTAGAGCTCTAGCTGTCTATTTCAATAAACCTCTAATTCCAGTAAATCACTGTGTAGCACATATTGAAATAGCTAAGTTAATATGTGGTGCTAAAGACCCGCTGGTAGTATATGTTTCTGGTGGAAACACGATAATTGCTGCATATGCAGACGGAAGGTACAGGGTTTTTGGGGAGACACTAGATATTGCGCTTGGTAACTGTCTGGATACGTTTGCCAGGGAAGCTGGATTACCTCATCCAGGAGGTCCTTATATAGAGCGGCTTGCTACTAAAGGCAGAAACTTTATATCGCTTCCCTACATCGTTAAGGGTCAAGACATGTCTTTCTCAGGTCTTCTAACTGCTGCAATTAGAAAACTCAAGGAAGGCTGCAGCCTTGAAGATTTATGTTTTAGTATTCAAGAAACTGCATTTTCAATGGTATGTGAAGTTGCAGAGAGAGCGCTTGCACATACTATGAAAAAGGAGCTGATTTTAACCGGTGGAGTTGCTGCGAATAAAAGATTACAAGAAATGCTTAAGTCCATAGCATTGGAGCATGATGCCTTTTTCGGAATTGTGCCTAAGAGATTGGCTAGGGACAATGGTGCAATGATTGCTTGGACTGGTGTCTTAGCTTTCAAATCCGGTATAACTGTAAGGATAGAGGAGAGCTTCATAAAGCCTAGATGGAGGCTCGATGCAGTAGATGTACCGTGGGTCGTGAATTTACAATGAAGTTAGTGAAAAAAGGTGCTGAAGCATATCTCTATTTAGATGAATGGCTAGGCGTAAAGGTTATTAAAAAAGTTAGAGTTGCAAAGCGATATAGAGTTAGTCCGTTAGATCTTTATCTTAGGCGGCATAGGACTTTAAATGAAGCGAGGCTTCTTTCTGCAGCTAAAACTGTTGGGGTTCCAGCACCAGCAGTACTTGATGTTGATTTATCTAATACGACAATAGTGATGGAATATATTCCCGGTGTGCTTCTAAAAGATGTCCTAGATGAAATGCCAGATAATTGGCGAAAAAGAATCTTCAGCTTAATTGGTGAATGTGTTGGAAAACTTCATGCTAACGGCATTATTCACGGTGATTTGACGACTTCAAACATGATAGTGTGCGGGGATAAGATTTTTTTCATAGATTTTGGTCTTGGAATGCTTTCGAAGGAGATAGAGCACTTTGGCGTTGATGTCCACTTAATGCTCAGAGCTCTCGAAAGCACTCATTATCATTTAGTTAATTCATGTTTTGACGCTTTCATTGAGGGTTACAGCAGATCGTTCAAAAAATTTGATGAAGTTTTAAAGAAGGTCAGGGAAATAAGGCTGAGGGGGCGATATGTCGTTGAGAGAAGAAAAAGAAAGTAGGAAGGTAAGAAAAATTGTGAACATAGTTACGAGGAATATTCACAAGTTTAGAGAAGCAGCATATGTGCTTTCTCGTATGGGAATCGAATCCCTTCAAATACCTATTAAGAGAATAGAAATTCAATCAGATAATTTAGAAGACATCGCAATTATTGGAGCTAAAAGCGCTGCGAAAAAACTGGGCAGGCCTGTTGTAGTGGAGGATGCTGGTTTATTTATAGATTCTCTTAATGGTTTCCCAGGGCCATACTCGTCTTATGTTTTCAAGACGCTAGGTATAAATGGAATATTGAAATTGATGTCAGGTATTGAGAATAGAAGGGCTAAATTCGTTTCAGTTGTAGCTTATTGTGATCCTAGCGGTATGTGTCATGTATTTAAGGGCATTGTTTGGGGGAAGATATCCTTGAATCCTAGGGGGAGTGGAGGCTTCGGTTTTGATCCAATATTTGAGCCCGATAACTGCAAAGGACTAACATATGCAGAATTGAGCTTTGAAAGAAAATGTGAAATAAGTCATAGAGCTCAAGCGTTTAAGAGCTTTGCTTCATGGTTTTTGTCTATTGAGGGAAACAATTCTTAAATATTTGATTGAAATATCTCTGTGAGAGGTTGAGGTGAGAGAGTGAGAAAAAGCAAGGAGAAGGGAAAATCCCACTCAACTAGGCCAGCAAGAACAACTCCACCAAAGTGGTGCAAATATAGTCCTGAGGAAGTCGAGAATTTAGTTATTGAATTAGCTAAGCGAGGTCACTCTCCTTCAATGATAGGCATAATTTTGAGGGATCAATATGGAATACCACTAGTTAAACAGATAACTGGAAAGAAAATAACAGAGATACTTGAGGAAAGAGGTTTAGCTCCCAAAATTCCTGAGGATTTAGCAAATTTGATAAGGAGAGCTGAGCGCATAAGGAGGCATTTAGAGGAACATCCAAAGGATAAGCATAGTAGAAGAGGGTTGCAGCTAATTGAGTCAAAGATATGGAGGTTAACTAAATACTATATTAGAGTGGGTAGACTACCGAGAAATTGGAGCTATCAGCCAGGAAAGACAGTAGTAGCTTGATAACACTTAAGTGGCTGAGATATTGAGTAGTGGAGTAGATGGAGCATTAGATGATTTTCTTAAGCAAGTAAGGAAAGCTTCAGAGGAGATCATTGCTTGGATTCGAAAGGATCTAGTAATAACCATAGTTTCGCATTTAGATGCTGATGGTCTTGCTTCAGCGGGGATACTGGGTGCCGTATTAGAAAGACTTAATGTGCCATTTAAAATTCGAATAGTGAAACAATTGAGTGAAGATCCGCTTAGAGAGTTGAGTTCTGAAAATAGTAATCCAATCATATTTGCTGATTTAGGTAGTGGTCAAAAGGACCTTATTAAAGATCTCATACCCTCAGCAAGCAAAATAATACTTGATCATCACCAGCCACTTGATGTTGAATTGGAGAACTGCGTTGAGGTGAATCCTCATAACTATGGCATTGATGGTTCCAGGGAAATTAGTGCCGCAGGCGTATGTTACTTTGTTGCGAAGTCCCTTGATGAGCGCAATGTTGACTTATCTCCAGTGGCTATTGTCGGCGCGCTTGGTGATAGGCAGGATTGTGGTAAAAGGAGAAATCTCATAGGTTTGAATCAGATTATAGTTAAGGATGCTCTGAATGCAAAATTAATTGAAGCAAGATTTGGTTTAAGGTTATTTGGTTTTGAGTCGAGACCCGTAGCTAAAAGTCTCGAACATACGCTTGACCCGTTAATTCCTGGTTTAAGTGGTAACTTTGAGGCTTGTATGAAGTTTTTAGAGAGAATTGGGGTAAGACCAGTTAATGATGAGGGTAATCTTAGAAGATTGAGCGACTTATCATTGAGTGAAAGAAAAACACTGCTAGTTAACTTAGTGAAGTACATGTTAAGTAAGGGTGTGGAAAGCAAGGAAGCTGAGAGTATAATGGGAACAGTCTATATCCTTCTAAGCGAGCCAGCTACATCACCTCTACGTGATGCGCGGGAATTTGCATTTACGCTCAATGCATGTGGGAGATTGGGCTATCCCAGTATTGGCATAGCCCTTTGTATGGGGCGAAGAGGTAGAGTGCTAAATTTAGCTGAAAAAATAATGGGTGATTATCGAAGAACTATGCTCAAGTATATTAGCTGGTTATCGCGAAACGCAGATAAAATAAGGGTTACAAAGCATCTTCAAATAGTTTATGGTGGGACCAATATAGATGATAGGCTGGCAGGCACTCTCATGTCAATGGCTTTATCGTCAAGAATTCTATCGCCAAGAAAGGTAGCCGTAGTGCTAGCCACTACGCCGGAAGGTAAAGTTAAGGTATCTGCTAGAGCTGATAGAAGCTTAGTAGATAAGGGGCTGAATTTGGGTTTAGCTATTAGAAGAGCTGCTAAGGGTGTTGGAGGTTCAGGTGGAGGTCATGATATTGCGGCAGGAGCTCAAATTCCCCCTGGTACTGAGGAAATTTTCATTAAGCTGCTTGATGAGGAATTGAGTAAGCAAATGTCTGGTGGAGATGAGCATATTGCATAGTGCCCTCTTGAAGATAAAGTACGAAAGCAGTGAAATCGCTGAGGCTCTTTATCGTGCAGTAGAGCCTGATAATGTTGATTTGCCTTCCGGGCTAAAAATCAAAGTAATTAAGAGGGAAAATTCCATTCTATTCTACATTGAGTGCGAGGGGAAAATTGGAAGGCTACTTCAAACTCTAGATGATTTGTTGGCATGCATTCAAGCAGCTGAGCGTTCAATAGTCAGTGCCCAACAAAGATATAAGTAGGATTAAACTAATTGTGCTAAAAGGCGTGTTTGATATATGTATATGTAGGTGAGTTTAATGTCATCGAGGGCTAGAACAAGAGATAGGTGGCGATTGAAAAAGTGGTATACGGTTTTAGCGTCAAGTGCATTTGGAAATGCTGAAATAGGGAGGATTCCTGCGGATAATCCGGAAAAGTTGCTTGGGAGGGTTATTGAGACATCGCTAAGTGATATAACTGGTGATTTCTCTCTCCTACACATAAAACTGTATTTTCAAATAGTGAGCGTTGAGGGTGATGTTGCAAAGACCATTTTTAAGGGGCATGATTTAACGAGGGATTATTTGAGAAGCTTAATTAGGAGAGGTAGTACTCGAATTGATGGTATCTTTAAAGTTACGACTAAGGACGGCTATACGCTAAGGGTTTCAGCAATTGCATTGACAAGATATAGATGTAAAACATCGCAGGAGCGAGCTATAAGAAGGATAATGAAGGAAGTGATCGAAGCTAAAGCCCGGCAATTATCCTTTGATGAGTTCGTTCAACAGGCTGTTCTAGGTAAGATAGCATCTGAAATATATAATGAGGCTAGGAAGATTTATCCTCTAAGGAAGGTTGAGGTAAGAAAAAGTAAATTACTGTTTATGCCATCTGGTAGGAAGCCCATAGAAGAGATATTGGAGAGAGCTAAAGTTTCTATTACCGTTACAGCTTCAGCTGAGAAACAGTAAACTATGAAGCTCGTCAATTTAAGAAAACTAGTGGCAAGAGAGGCTGCTAGACTCCTATATTATAGGCTGGCAACTGAATATAAGTTTGCGAAGCTTAAGGCAGCAAAGGAATTGGGTGCTAAGGTTCTTCCTAGTAATCGAGAGGTAGCCGAGGAACTTGATGCACTTGCAGATTTACTTGAAGGTCCTTCTAGAGTTGAAAGATTAATGAGAATGCGTCATGAGGCACTAAAAATAATGGAGCTTCTTTCAGAATTTAAACCTAAACTTATTGGTAGCGTCTGGCGTGGCACTGTGAGGATAGGTAGTGATATAGATATAATAGTCTATGCCTCTTCCACTAAAAGTGTAATTGATAAGCTTGAGAGATCCGGTTTCAAAATAATCGGACTGGAGAGGAAAGGTAAGGTGTTTAGTGATGGTTTGAGAAGAGAATTTACACATATATATGTTCAACTTTCTTCCGGATATAAAGTTGAACTAGTTGTGAGAAATCCCAATGATAATTTTATTGAAATATGCGATATTTACGGTGATGTAGTAAGGGGACTAACTATTGAGGAGTTGAGAGAAGTTTTAAAGAAAGATCCTGCTCGAAAATTTATTCCCCAGGGTTAGAGCATTGTCTACTAAGAAAATCTTAGAAGTTAATAGTATAGTCAAAGATTGGCGAAGAGTAGCTTTACGATTTGCACTTTGCTATCCAAGCAGGTATAGGGTTGGAATGTCATGTCTAGCAGTGCATCTCATATATGAAATGTTAAATTCATTACCCAACGTTCTTTGTGAGCGCGCTTTCATGGATATTTCCCCGCATTCATCTTTAGAATCACAGAGGAAATTATCTGATTTCGATGTGCTTGGTTTCTCTCTTCAATACGAAAATGATTACGTGAATTTCGTTAAAATGCTTTTATCTTCCAAGATACCTCCCCTCTCCAGCGATAGAAGCGACAAGCATCCAATAATAATAGCTGGTGGTGCAGCAGTAACTGCTAATCCAATGCCAGTAGCGCCAATAGCAGATGCCATATTGATTGGCGAAATTGAACCTATATTTGAAGATTTAATTAGCGTTTTAAGTAGCGGTGGTGAAAGGGAGCGTATACTGGAAGAGCTTTCCCAAATAAGAGGGGTTTATGTTCATAGGTATGGTGGGAGAGTTAAGCGGGTTTGGGTTAGTTCTCTTAATGACGCCCCTCATGCTTTGCATCAGATAATTCCTCAAGTACCAGAGAATAGTCCGTTTTCACCTATATTTGGTAAATCCTTTATGTTGGAAGTTACAAGGGGTTGCCGTTGGGGTTGTAGATTTTGCTTGGAGGGATATAATTACTTGCCAATGAGAGAGCGCTCAATAAGCGTTCTCGAGGAAATAATTGAAGCTGGATTGAAGTATACTGGAGTAAATAAGGTCGTGATAATTGGTTCAGCGGCCTTTGATCATAGTCGAATAGAGGATTTATGTGAATACTTAGTTGATTTAGGATGCAAATTATCTATTCCTTCAATTAGAGCTTCGTCAACTACTGAGCGCTTAATTAAAGCCATTGTGAGAGGAGGTCAGAGGACAATAGCTTTAGCCCCTGAAACTGGTAATGACTATCTTAGAAGGTTAATTGGGAAGGGGACCATGTCAACTAGAGATGTAATTGAGGCTGCAAAGATAGCTAGAATTCATGGAATTAAGCATGTGAAGCTATACTTCATGATCGGCTTACCGGGTGAGACTTTGGAGGATATTAAATCGATCGCTGAATTGGCTAGGAAGGTGGCTGATCAAGGCTTTTCAGCTCCCAAGAGTGTTAGATTGTCAGTTAATCCCTTTATTCCTAAAGCTAATACTCCCTTTCAGTGGCTCGAATTTGAGGATGCAAATTTATTAAGAAAGAAGATTAAGTTTTTGAAGTCGTTGTTGGCCAAGGATCCTCGAATAGAGTTAAGAGTTGGAAGACTTCGAGAATTCGTGGTTCAAGCATTTCTCTCAACCTCTGGCACTGAGTCGGCTAAAGCTATAATTTACGCAGCGAAATATGGTGGTACGTTGGCTTCATGGAGGAGAGTGGAGAGGATTCTTGGCTTTTCGATTGAAAGAATAGTATCTAGGTCAAGGAGCTTGGAGGAGAGGCTTCCATGGGATAATGTATTTTCAGGTGTTAGCAGGGCTTTATTGGAGAGGGAGTGCTTGAAGTGCTTAAAGGCAATTGGTCGAGTAACCTAATAATTTAAATATACGTTAGCTAGGTTTAATGTCATGGTGGGCTCATGGGGATAAGATGGGAGATACTTAAGAAATACTTTCCCGCATTGGCAAGGGAAATTAAGGGAGGATTAACGGTATCAATTCCCATTACTGGCGTTAGATCTGATATTCGAGTGGGTGAGAGAATTTCGAGATTAAATGCTGATGAACCTCGATTTTGGGGGTATGTACCTGATGTCATAGATTTTATTCGTAGGTGCGATACTGAGGAGCAGGCTCTCGAAATAATTGACTTCTTGGAGAAGAGGGGTGAAATTTCAAGAGAATATGCTAATAAATTGAGGAGGCAATTAAAGGAGAAGGGATTGAGAAGTTTTGGTTCTAAGAAGGAGCCTGGATGGTATTTCAAGCATGATCCGCTTTATAAATAAAAGCATTTATAGTTCTATTTTCTAGCTTTAGCTGCAACAATTTTTATTATATCGTTCATTTTAAGCACGTAGTTTTCACCTATTCTCTGTCTGGTTTTGGCGTTGATTGCATGTATGAATGTTTCGCCAAGTTCAGTATGTATTAGGTATGCTAGTTCTCTTGCAGTAGTTCCTTGCTCTACGAGCAATGCGTCAGGTAATATATTTCCATTATGGTCTGTCATTCTTGTAGCATCTTCAACGGGATATACTACTATTAGCTTTAGAGCTTCTAGAAACGCCGCATTTATTGCCTTTTGTACTCCTGTTGAGCCCCATACTTGAAGAATGTTTTCTCTTATTATTTTTAGTGCTTTTTTCTGCTTCTCGGTTAAATGTTCTGGTTTTAATAATTCAAAATCGCTGTCTCCAGGTAAGTATCTTATTAAGCCTTTCTCAGCAGCTCTACGCAATGCAAGTTCGGCTTCTGCGCAGCATGGAACTATTATGTAATTTCTGAATTCGCTTTTCATGCGCTCAATGTTTTCCATTGCTGTTGAAATGTCGATTTTATTGGCTGCAATTATCATGGGTTTTGCTTCTCTTCTTAGCTCAAATGAGAAATTAATGATGTCCTCATTGCTCCACTTACTGAGCTTCTTGTTTTCTAGATCTGCATTTCTTATGGCTTTTAAAACGTGTTCTCTTCTTATTTTTAGTCCACTTAATCGATTTGCCAATGCCGTTGCTGTATCTTCACCTGAGTAGTCTATGGTCCTTGATATTTTTTTCCAGTCTCTACTAAGTATCTGTGCCATCCACATTGCTATTTCCTGTTCAAGAAATTTAATATCTTCACATGGATCGTGAGTTCCCGGCTTAACTTTTCTACCCTCAGCATCTGTGCCACCTGAAGCATCAACTACATGGATTAGCACATCTGCTCTGCGGAGTTCATCAAGAAATTTATTGCCCAGCCCTCTTCCTCTCCACGCATCTGGTACTAGTCCTGCAACATCAATTAGCTCAACTGGTATGAAGCGATTACCATTTATGCATATTGAGTTTCTGGGATTGTCCTTAACTTGAAGTTCGCTACATACACACTTAACGCGTACATATGCTATTCCCCTATTGGGCTCTATGGTTGTGAATGGATAGGGTGCTATTTTGGCTGGTATAAGTGTTGCTGCACTAAAGAATGTTGTTTTACCAGCATTTGGTTTTCCAACTAAACCCGCTAGTTTAGTCAATGTTGATCCTCAAACTTAAATTATCTCTACTACACTTATCTGCTTTGGGTGATTGATTGAAGAGAATCGTTGTTATCGGCTTTGGCCCTGCAGGTTTATGGTCTGCCATATCCGCTAGAATGCAGGATCCATCAGCTGAAATCACGGTGCTGACGGACGAGAAGTATTTGACTTATTCGCGTTGTGGTCTACCCTATGTTATTGGAGGGGAAATAGAGGCTTTCGAGCACTTAATAGTAGCTTCACCTGCAAGACTCAAAGGCATGAGAATTTCAGTGTACACTGAAAGTAGAGTTGTAGATGTAGAGAAAAGCAGCGTAGTCTATGAATGTAACGGGTATACTAAGAGGATTTCATTTGACTCCTTAATTATTGCAACTGGCGCCTACCCATTCATACCCAAAATTCCTGGTAAAGATCTGAAAAACGTATTCACATTGAGAACAATTGATGATGCCATGAAAATTCTGCATTGCTGCAAAACTGCCAGGAAGATCGCAATTATTGGTGCAGGAGCAATAGGACTGGAGCTTTCAGAGGCATTGAGAAGGAGGGGGTTGGAGGTAATGGTAGTTGAGATGATGCCCAAAGTTTTACCCGCAATTTTAGATGCAGACATGTCTTCTATTATCAGCAATACATTAGTGAAAAGCGGCGTGAGCTTACTATTAAACTCTAAAGTCGAGGAGATAATGGGTAAAGCGGAAGTAGAGGGTGTAATAGTTGACGGAGAGGAGCATAGCTGTGATGCAGTTATTCTAGCGACTGGAGTTAAACCTAGAGTTGACTTGGCAGAGAAGATTGGCGTTAAGCTTGGCAAGCTAGGTGGAATTGCTGTAGATGATTTCATGAGAACTTCAGTTGAAGGTGTATATGCTGCTGGTGATTGTGTAGAAGCAAGACATCTAGTAACCGGTAAGTCATTTCTACCCTTTCTTGGGACAGTGGCCTATAGACAGGGAAAGATTGCTGGTAAAAATGCTGCTGGAGGTACAGCCATTTTTAGGGGTGCACTTGGATCAACTGTGCTGAAAATTTTTGATGTAATTATTGGATCCACAGGCTTAACGGTTGAGAAAGCTAGGGAAGAGGGTTATAAAGTTATTTCAAGCAAGGTGAAATGGGTAACTCGAGCAGAGTATTTCCCTGGCTACAGAGATGTAATTGTGAAGCTAGTATTCAATGAAGAGAACGGAAAAATAATTGGTGGCCAAGTTATTGGAGGTGAGGAAGTAGCTCAGAGAGTTAACTTAATATCGCTGGCAATTCAAAGTAGTTTAACAGCTGAAGAGCTAGCTTCGATGGATACATGTTATAGCCCACCAGTTTCAGACACCATTGATCCGATAAGTAGAGCTGCTGAAATAGCTTTAAAGAAGCTCAGGAGGTGATGCGATATTAAAGATGTGAGGGTCCTTGTAACTGATCCTGTTCATGAAGATGGTATAAGAATGCTTGTAAATGAAGGTTTTCATGTAGATCTAAAATACGGAATTGGGCATGAAGCATTAAAGTCTATCATAGGTAGCTATGATGTTCTGATTGTTAGGAGCAGAACTAAAGTGACAAGAGAAGTAATTTACAATGCTTCTAAGCTGAAAGTTATTGGAAGAGCTGGCGTAGGTCTTGATAACATAGATTTGAAGGCGGCAAAGGAACGTGGAATAAAAGTCTTGTCAACTCCAGAGGCTCCTTCTGTTGCAGTTGCTGAGCTTGTTTTTGGTCTTATACTAGCTCTTGCACGCAGAATTACGATTTGTGATAGGGGGTTAAAGGAGGGGAAGTGGTTAAAGCATGAAGCAATGGGTTTTGAGCTTAAGGGAAAGACGCTGGGAATAATTGGTTTAGGTAGAATTGGTAGGGAAGTAGCTGTTCGAGCTAGAGCCTTTGGAATGAACGTAATTTACTACGACATTTACAGGCCTCCACCGGAGGTAGAGGAAAAGCTTGGAGTTAAGTTCATGGAGTTTAGGGAACTATTAAGCAAGTCTGACATCATAACAATTCATGTACCTCTAACCCCTGAAACGAGACACATGATAGGTGAGAGGGAGTTTTCAATTATGAAGTCAAGCGCAATACTAGTTAATACTTCAAGAGGTGCAGTTGTGGACACTAAAGCTCTCTTAAATGCTTTAAAAAATGGTAGAATTGCTGGTGCATGCTTAGATGTTTATGAGCATGAACCGCCGAGAGAGAGCTGGGAAATCGAGTTAATTAAATTACCAAATGTAGTGGCAACCCCCCACATAGGCGCAATGACCATTGAAGCTCAGAGAACGGCCTCTACACTACTAGCGGAGAAAATAATAAATTATTTTAGAGAAATGCATCATAATTAAAGCTCAGCGAATAAAACTTTATAAAACACAGTTAATATCATTACCCAGCAAAGTAATTGGAGGGCGCTGCTAGTGTATAAGTATTTAGCTGCCTCATGGAAGAAGCCTGGTGAGGGAGTATTAGGTGAACTAATGAAGTGGAGATTGGTGCGATGGAGAAGGCAGCCAACCGTAGTTAGAGTGGAGAAGCCGTTGAGAATTAACAGGGCTAGACAGCTGGGGTATAAGGCCAAACCCGGTTTTATTGTGGTGCGAGTTAGGGTTAGAAGAGGTGGTTTAAGTAAGCCTAGACCCAGAAGCGGTAGAAGGCCTAAGCGAATGGGTGTTCTCGGCCATACGCCAAGAAAAAGTCTGCAATGGATTGCTGAGGAGAAGGCGGCGAGAAAATATCCGAATCTTGAGGTTCTTGGAAGCTATTGGGTTGGTGAGGATGGGCAGTATAAGTGGTTTGAAGTAATAATGGTGGATCCGCATCATTCTGCAATTAAAAATGATCCGGACATAAACTGGATATGTAATCCTGCTCAGAGAGGACGTGTTTTCAGAGGACTGACTCCTGCTGGAAGGAAATCAAGGGGGTTAACCGTTAAGGGTAAGAGAGCTGTAAAGGTTAGGCCGAGTAGGAGAGCAGCATATAAGAGAGCTGGTAGAAAGAAAAAGAGAGGAAGAGGTAAGCTTTAGATTATGGTGCTTTGATACGCCATGCCAACTGAAGAGCTCTTCCCTATTTCGAGAATTAGAATTGAAGCCTTTTCTCATGCAACTGAGGATCCAAGCAAGGTAAGGGAGGCAATGCTATCAATTATACCTAGCTCATTGAGAGGTAAAGTTAAAATTAAACGGGAAATGCTGCAAGGATACTATGGGAATCCAATAATAGTTTTAAGAGCTGTCATCAAGGACCCCAACATGATAAGGGAGTCTATCATGCAAATCGCGTCAAAAATGGATAGTCTTGATAAAAAGCTTCTTGAATCAACTTTAGACTTGAGATTGGATAAATCTAAAACTCTTTATATTCGATTTAGTAAGGAAGATGCCTACTATGGTAATCTTGTGCTTAAAGACCATGATGATGTGATTAAGGTTTCTATCACATTCTCCTCCATGATAAGGAAGCGGGAAATAAAGCAGATATGCAAAGAATTGGGTTTAATTTAATTTGAGAGGGTAAGTTAATATTGGCTAAAAGGAGATTTGTAGACTTACATGTTAAATCCACCCTATCAAATGGATACTCTACACCTGAACAAATAGCAAAAATGGCTTCTTATTTAGGCTATGAGGCTATCGGTCTCGCGGACTTTAATCTGGAGAATATAGATTTAATTGATAAAGTAAAGAGACTATTTAGAAATTATGGAATAGATTTGATTTCAAGAATTAATATCGATGTTGATTCCCCCAAAGAGCTTAAGAGCATACTTAGAAAGATTAGAAGAAAGGTTGAGATAATTTCAGTCTTCTGTAGAAATATTGATGTTGCAAGGTTAGCTGCAAGGGATAGGCGCGTAGACCTATTGATTTTCTCCGTAGAAAGTTGGAAACAGAACTTCTTTGATTCATCAGAAGCTAAGCTGGCGTTGAATGGTGAATCAGCTCTTGAAGTGAGCCTAATGAAAATAATAAAGGCTAGATCATCAAGTTATCGAATTAAGGCTATGAGAATTTTATCGGAAAACATTAGAATAGCCAAAAAATATGGTGTTCCGGTGGTTATTTCAAGTGGGGCTTCAAGTATTTTGGAGATGAGGGCGCCGAGGGAACTGGCTGCTTTAGCAACGGTTTTCAGTTTATCAGAGCTTGAAGCTAGGAAATCTCTCTCGGAAGTGCCCATGATGATAGTTAATCGAAATAGGGAGAAGTTAAGTGAGAATTTCATTATGCCTGGAGTGAAATTGATAAGGAGGGGAGAGATTGGTTAAGGAAAAGAGAAATAGGTATGTGATCTTTGAAATCCTATCTCTTGAAAGAATTGCAATTAGTAAACATGAGTTGCTCGAAGCAATGTTCAGTAAAATTTTAAGTCTCTATGGAGAATTTGGTGCAAGCAATATTCATTTAAGACTAATAGAGTACGATAGCTCTTTTCAAAGAGGCATATTGCGGTGCAATCACAAGTCTCTTGTTATGCTAAGAGCTGCTCTCTGCATGATTAGCGAGCTAAAGGGTAAGTCTGCCTTCATTCGAATAATAAAGGTAACAGGTACATTGAAAAAGGCTAGGGAAATACTTAATAGCCTCCCCAAAGCTCTATTTCTGGGGGATGAAGAAGCCGTCCCAGTTGCCTGACTTAATTGAATGACGTACTCGCGACGAACCGACCCCAATACTCGTTTTAACCATGTGTTTTATGGAGAGAAAAGCCTGCAGAAAACTGTTTATTTCGCTGGTTTTCTGCTGGTATAGTTGGAGAGTTCGTCATTCACTTAATAGTGTTTTAAGCATTTCCTGGAAGTCTAATCCGCGTTTGAAGGCTATGTTTATTAATTTGTCGAATCTAGCTTTAATGTTCTTTTTAGCGAGGTAGTCATGTAGTTTCCAGCCTTCAATTAAAATGATGCCTAGCTTCCTAATTTTAGCTGCTTCTTCTCTTTTGGCGTATCCAATTAAGACTGGAATAACATTTTCCTTTAAATGATAAGTACCATCAATAGATTTATAGCCAAATTCACGTGAAGTCCTGAGTTTATCTAGAAAATCAATTGCATCTTGAAGTTTTAGGCCGCCCCTACGATACTTAAACTCAAATACTAAATATATAGTGAAATCAAAGGGCTTAAAATTCAATTGAAGAACACGATCAACTTCACGCCTATTGCTTAAAGTAATATTGTACTTCCATTCACCAGTACCTCTACGCTGCTGCTTCCACCAAACCATTTCAAAACCAAAATCACCGGCCCGCTCAGCAAAATCAAATACATGATGACCATAAACCTCCCACAACCGGCCTATATTCCTAACCTTTTTATGCTGCTCTTCAACCCATCTCCTCCAAAACCTTAATTGCTCCTCAATCTTATCCTTAGACATTAAATCCTCAAAATAAGCAAAGCTATAATCACCAATGTCAATAATCCTTAAATTCCTGTAAATTGACCTTGCAAGATCAATCATCCTCCTAAAACTAGACTCAGAAACATTAAGCTGCTCCCTCAAAGAAGTTAAAGGGCAAAACCTACCATCATTATTATGCTTCCTAACCTCATTAACAATAGTTTGAACCATTGGATCCAAAACATCCCCAAACCTAATTCTCCTATCACACTGCTCCTCACTTAAACCATAAATCCAACCCAACATAGTTTTACGGTCAAGAGAGCCAAAAGGAACTTCACGACCCAACTTTTCATTCCACTTACCCTTACGAATTAATAGGCCCCGTCTCCACATCCGGCCCAAAAGCTTAGAAGCATTCTTAACCGGAATATTCAAAGCTAAAGCAACTTCACGAGCAGTAGCACCAATCTCCCTCTCCCGGAAAAAATTAAGAACACGCTCAACAAGACCCCTATCATAACTCTTAAGATACTCCCTACTATAAGGAACAGCCTCAAACCTAAATTTAGCTTCAACATTAACCCTTCTAAACTGATCCCACCTCAAATAAGAATACTCATAAACACCAGGTTCACCTCTAACATAAATATAACCAGTAAACCTAACACGCTTCCCCCCAGAAACAAAAGAAAAAGTTAAAGGAACACTACTCCTCAACAACAACCCCTTAATCCACAACCTCCTCAAAACCTTACAAGCAACAGACCTATCAATCCCCAAAACCTTAGCAACATCAACATTACTCCTAGGAACACCATCACTCATCAAATCCAAAACTCTATCAACAACACCCATACTCAACATATAAAGAAACGTCAACCTATTTAAGACCTAAATAGACTGGTGCATGAGCCTACTTAAATCTAAATCAGTATAAAGAGTTGAGGGGAGGGATTTGGGGAGTGGTTTCGAGGAAGGATTTGTTAATAGAGCTTTTAAGTTTTCAGGAGCAGGGTTTCAATAAGCAGTATGTGTTGGAGGAGCTGCGGAGAATAGCTCCTGATCTAGTAAGTAAAGTGCCGACTAGAAGTTTAAAGGCAATGCTTGAAAGCTTGCCGGATGAAGTGCTTGTTAAGTTGAGGGATGGCTGGCTTAAGAGGGGGAAGCGTCTTGTCAAGGAGTTTCTCGACTGGTTTGAGAGAAATGATAAGATACTTCAAAAATGGAAGAATAAGGGCTGCGAAGGCCCCTTCATAGACACGGAAATTCCAGGTAAAGCCAGGAAATGGAGACCGGACATAATGTATAAGATTAAGGGTAAGAAGCTTGGAGGCAAAAGAGATGCCTACATATTCATTGAATGCAAAGACTATGCATCGAGAAGAGTGAAGGCTGATGCAGTAATGAAAATGATTGAAATGATAAAGGACATAGATAAAATACAGCAAGTAAACAGACTGCATAGCCGAGCCATCATAGTATCGAGAACAGGCTTCACTAAATCAGCAATAGATGCAGCAAGAGAACATAAACCAATAGTTGAAAGAAAGGGAGAACTAAGGAAATTTGAAAACCCAATTGAACTATACGAATATGACAACGGAGCATTCAAAAGAATATTCCCAGAAAAACTGCCACGCGAAGAAGAAAAAAGCTTCATCAAAAAACTACTTGGAAAATAACAGAATCAACATCACTCTCCCCTTCTCCTGAAGTACTCCGCTAAGTATAATAAAATAAATAAAGTTTAGGGGAGCTATTCGAGTTCCTTGCTTCTCAAGTACCATGCTGCTGCAATGCAGATGAGGCCGCCGCCAGCTGCCAGCCATGAAGTTTTCACTGCCATTCCACCATTACTTGGCGTCGGAGTTGGTGTTGGAATGACTGTTTGCTCTTCGATTACTGCTTGAAGCTCACATGAAATAGTCCAGCTTCCAGTGAAAGTTGTGATTCCAACTTCAATGTTAATTGTCTTTTTGCCCTTAACTAGGCTCGTAATATCGTAGCGTAGATCAAATGCATTTCGAACTAAAGCTGTGTGGCCTCCCCACCTTGATGGGCCGGGCCTCATATTTACTATTTGACCATCAACTTTGATGATTAAATAGCGTAAATATGGATCTCCATTGGCTTGCCCGGTAATGTGAATTACCACCTGCTTAGCTGCAGTTGAAATGCTGCTCACATCAACCATGTAGCTCTTCAATTTATATCCAGTGTTCTGGAAAGTTTCCGAACTAAAAACATTGATAGTCACAGTTTTATCGCATAAAGCCAGCTGCGCACCCATGATCATCAAGACCGCTAATACCGCGATGAAACCTAGAGATCTAGCCTTAAACTTCATCATATCACCCCCTATGGATTAGGATTAGCATAGCAAGTCGCATTTACTATATTCAGTCCTTGAGCTACTAGCTGGAACTTAACTTCATGCACAATCGACGTATTAGTGAATGTAAACAGTATATCGAGAGTAACTGGATCCTGAGTAACTGGAATAAGCAAAGTCATGTTACCAGTCCCACCACTCAGAGTTTCAACTGGCAAAGCAGAATACACTTTAATTTCAGCGCCAGGATCATCAGTAGAAATCACCAATGTACCATTCATCAAATAGCCGCCGCTCGGAGTAACCTCCAAAGTACAGAGTCCCTGAACAGCAGAAAAGTTCCCCGCATTTAAAGCAACTGAAGTTGCTGGTGAAATAGCGTTTAACGGGCTATCCTGAACTGCAAGCTTTACTTTCGGAGCAAAGTACTCAAGATACCCTGCATAGCCGAGCATTAGTACGCCAATCAAGAGGAAGACATGCCACTTCTCCATACAAGCAACCCTCACTAAATAGAAATAGAATATAATATTGTAGCGGAAAGCAGCTCACTCCTCATCTCTTCTAGAGAAAAATATTGCCGCGAGATCAAGCACAGAAATCATTATTGAAAGCGACACCCCCTCACTTGAAATCCGTATTACTGGAGTGAGATTCGTATCAATGATCCTAAGCCTGTAAACCATTTTCCCTGCAAATAGCTGCCAAGTAAGCTCAAGCTTTAAAATCACATAAGAGCTACTATGAACTACTTCACCCGTAAAAACATCTATACCATAAACATCCAACTGAACCTTAATGTAGTAGTCATGGGAACCAGTGGATTCTTTAACTAAAACTTCTGGTTCAGGATCAACATACTTCCTAACGTAGACATTGTCAATAACATAGGTGTGGGGATATTTATTTGCAGAATACGTGTCCCAAACAAATCTGTCAACACCGTTTATGGGGGTACTCCTTAAGCCAGCATCATATAAAGAACCATCCTTCCTCACCTTGAAATCGCTAAAAGTAAAGATGTACTCATACTCATGCCATACATTAGCAGAATACGACAATGCGGGATTAAAATCATTATATGCTGAGCCATCATACCATTTTTCGGATCCACTCTCCTTCATAGTAGTCGTAATGTAAGCCGTTCCTTCTTTAAACATATAATACCCATTCCTCAAATCGATTCCATCAATTTTATAGTAAAAATGCACAGAAACACCACTATAGTTTTGGTCGAAGAGAAGAGCAATACAATCTCTAACATCAACATTTGATACTTCTAATCCCTTACCGCTATACCCGCCATCAACTACTACTGGATCCCCCTTAAGAACAACCCACCCACTAGCAGAGCTGGGTGGGCTTCCAACATCATAGCTCTCAAAGTCATCATATCTAATGAAAACGCTGCTGGCATTACTTGAATCAGGAACACTAGTTAAGTCTGGATCAAAGTACATGTAAATTATTGTGGTACTATTTGCTGGGATCAATGGAACCTTAACCCAATAAACAGTCTCTGAGCTATTGAAGCTGTTCTCCCTATAATGCGGAATAACATTGCCTTCCTCATCAGTGAACCTCACTTCACAGCCACTCGTAGTTGCATATCCATCTTCAACTAAGCTGCTAGTGTCAATTGAAATCTTAACTTGATAATCAAGTAGATCCGACCCAGACCTATCCGTAACGTTAATTGCCAACCTATAATTGTACGTGTAACCATCTATAGTCCACGAACCCTCCTCAACCATGTACTTTAAAAGCCCCATTAAGTCATGCCAATTACTGCTCCAGCCAGTCACGGTTAATGGTAGACTGGCATTGTAATTGTACTCTGCAGCTTCAATCCAGCTCGAATTTACATCAACATTATGGCATATTGTAATAGTGTAGTTGCATGTATCGAGCGGAGCACCATCATAAGACTTAACGTACCTACCGCTTATCGAATAATCACATGTAACTCTGAATTTAGATACAGTTGCATAAACCTCGACATCATCTATGCAAACTTGACATCCATAAGTAGTATAGTCTGAAGGGCTTGATTTACGGGCATAAATATAGAATCCAAATTCAATCAAGTCGACTTGACCATCAAAAGTAAAATCATAACTGAGATAAGTCCAATCACCCCAACCCGACACTCCACTCAAGGACTCACTCTGACCATAATAAGTCGTAATGGTCCCCGACTGATTAACCTTAACGTACTGCTTAACATAAAACGAGCTTAAAGCCCGATCTGCATGCAATCTAACCCAGCACCTAAAAGACAGCCTACCAATACACGTCAAATTAAATCCATAACTCACCCAAGCAGAACCATCAACAAACGACCATCCAGAACCAGACTTAAAGCTACAAGCATATTCAAGCATATAGCTCCCACTTATTGGATCACACGTAGGGATTGTTCCCAAGTTTCCATCTGAAATATGCAGCGCTGCACTCCCACTAATCCCATTATAATCGTAGTCTAGAGACCAGCCATTATAATCGCCATCCTCAAATCCATCAAAAACCCTATCTCCAGGCTCAATCCAGCTGAAAATCTCACTTAAACCATAAGCAATCTCACCCAACCAAGCCAACTTACCCGGATAAAGCTTAAGCTCAGAACCATCAGCCAAAACAACCCTAAGATCCCTAATCAAAACACCATCACCTACAAGCTCAACACTACAAGAACTAGCTAGAAGGTATAGAACAGCAATTAAACCTAAAAAGCCTAAAACAAGCTCCCTCCTCAAGCCGACTCCTCCCAAAAAATGAAATTATAAGGGAGCTATGCAGATCTCCTCAGCTTATCACTGAAGAGAACTCCAACAAGCATCGCTACCGCAATCACCATAAGAACTGCAAATGGATCCTGAACAACTGCTTCAATACCAATAATGCTCTGCGTACCAGCAGAAGCTCCACCCAAGCTGGCTGACAATTCGCTTTGCTTCCACTGCCAATCACCAATAACCGTATGAGAATACTCCTTTGAATCAGAGGCTTGAAGACTTCCTCCCCAGTATGAAGTTGCGTTGACAGATATACTCACGTAGTAGTAGGGCCAGTAAATATAGTCTTGACCTGGAGAGCCACCCCAAACATTATCGAATATGGTTTGAATATCCTTGTAGCCACTCTGAATGGTCTGCGTAGTTGATCCACCAGCACTGGGAGTACCAACTTCATAATCAAATCTAGTATTGCTAAACACACTATATTGACCAGTTCCAGTACCATTACTCTTAAAGTAAGCAGTTACAAACACCGTTATATCCTGCTTCCCATCACCATCAGTATCCTTCAAATACTTCCCGCTCAAAGTTAATTCAAAGCCAACTTGAACTTGAGTAATCTTAGTAAGAGTTCCTGGAACAGTCCAAACATAGCCAGTATAGGGAGTTAATGTACCATCAGGATTCACCCACCACTTTGAGCCATCATCAAGATAGACTCGCAGGATCCTGCCATCCTCAGTCTTATAGTCAATATATGGCCTAGCAACCACGCTAGTAGAGCTATCTCCACTCTCAGCCTTAGCCTCAATAGCCTCACCACGCTGCATAAAGTAATAGTATCCTAATGCAGCAGCCACAATTACAATCACTATTATCGCCAAGAGCTTCCTATTAACCTCCAAGCCCCAAACCCTCCAAAATATAGAAATTAGCAGCTCGTGAATGGACTACTCACAAGCATCATCCTCTTTAAAGAGCTTCTCTAATCCTCCCCAAGCTAATGCTCCAACTAGAGCTGCTGGAAGCAGCATTCCTGGAGCATAAGTCACAGTTAAATTGTACGAAGCATGGCCAAGCATAGCACACAGGAGGCCGGGGCTGAAGTTAAATGGATCCCTACTCGAATACCTGTAAACTACTACTGCGTTCCACAAGCCAGCAAACACGGCCGCCATCAAAGCATAAATATTCTGCTCATAAGCCCACCAATGAGCCATACCAAAACCAACAGCAGCAATAGCACCAGCAGGCAGGTAAGATAGTCCAAGATACATCAGCAGCAATGGAACGAAATAGCGGAAGAACATCTCCTCACTAGGAGCAACAATCAACCCGTGGAAGAGCGTTGGACTCTCAACCCCCACAGGCGTTGACTGAAGCCGGCCAGTAGCAATGTAACTGAAGAACAATGCTATAGCAGTCAAGCCACTATAGCTTAGCAAGTAGCCTTTAACTAGCTTAGTGAAGTAGCTCAACACTAATTCCTCCAAAGGATAGAAATTGAGGTTAAAGCCTCCTCCTCAGCTTCTCATATATCTTCCTGCGGTGACCAACATTAATGTACTCAATAGTTATCGTTTGAAAGCTAACCGAGTAAATTAGTCGATAAGCTCTCCTTGGACCAAACCTCACCCTATACATTCCCCTCAAGTTTCCCCTTAAAGGCTCGCCTAGAGCTGCTGGATTACTCGAAGTAGCTAGGCTCTCTATGATCTCAAGAACTTCAAGTTGAAGCCCCTCAGCCAAGCGCCTAAAACTCTTAGCAAAACGCTTGTACACATAAATAGACCATTTCCAGTGCGCTTTTCTAAATGGAGTCTCAACTGGATACGGAAATCTCAGACAAGCCCCTTAAAATAGAAATTCAAGAGAGAAACTCAAGAAACAACTATGGGCTTTATCTCGCCCCTACGAAGCTTCTCAAGAACATCTTTAGCCTTCTCCATCTCCCTGTGAAGTTCCTCATCCAATAATACCGTCAAATCAGCTAAAATATCGTACTTATCCTCACCCTTCTTGGCTCTATCAATAATGTCCTCAATCATATCGAGGAAAGTCTTTAAGTCAATAGTGAGAATGCCATTCTTAACCTCAAAAACCCTCTTATGACACTTAGAAGTCATAGGAGAACACCAAGAGAAAACTTGAAATTAAATTAATAAATTATTCGCCTTCCATTCTCCGCGTTATTAGCCAGCCGAAAATCGCACTTGAAACCATACATATAGCATATATAATGTAGACTAGAACATCCTTAACCTCGCCTACATACAAGTTGCTGAGCATGCAATATAATCCGTAAATAATGCTTAGAGCGCCAATAATTATGGCGTCCCAGGGAACACCTACCTCCTCGCTCATTGCCTCCAACTCTCCGAAAAATAGAATTATCATAAGCTGCAAGCCAATAACCCTTCAAAGCGTAGATCTCAGCAACATCCGGAGAAACATACTTAAAGTAAATGCAATCCTCACATTTCCTCGAGAACCTAACTAAAAAGCACTTCTTCAACTCACAAACAGGAATAAAATTCAAATTACTCACCACCCAAACCAAAAACCCACTCAGTCAAACGAGCAATAAACCTGAACTGAAGCAAGTAAAGCAAAATGAAGACAATTATTGCGAACACCATCCGCCCATACTCAGTGACTAAATCCAGAATCCACGCAAAGTAAGTCGAAACCTCACTAGGCGCTCCAGGAGGAAGAACCATACTCTCGAGAAACTGGGCCGGCGACAAATAAGCCCAATAAGCAGCTAATGCAGACGAAACTAAACTATAAAGCCTAGCCCAGCCACCACCCTTAGTAATTGTAATAGCAACTGGAACAATCACATAAAAAGTCAGAAAAAATAGGCTTGGAATAATTAGGTCCATTACTTTCGCTTCCCCTTAGCTTTAAACGCTTCAACTTCAAGCTTAACCTTAACCTCATCAGCTTCAAGACTTGAAATCAACTGAATAATACTCTTGAGATCGCGGACCACACTATCCCTGCTACCGCTACAAGCAAACTTGTTCTTGTAAATCGACTTCCGCTTAATCACAGCTCTTCAACTCCAGCCCGGCCAAGCCACTCAATAGCGTAGCCTAACCCAATTGCTAGCCCTCCTACAAGAAGCCAGCCCACTGGACCCATCGCTAGGAAGCTATTGGTAATCCCCGTTAAGATATAGCTGCCAAAGAGCATTACCCCGCCCTTAACTAGCTTCTTAATCCAAGGATTCTCCATAAACTTCTCTTCAGCCAAAACTATTCCCTCCCCCACAAAATAGAAACATAAACCATGATTACGGAGCAACTTGAAATCTAACTAAATTAATTATGAATTGCTGATCAACCTTAACCGTAAATCCCGGCTGCAAACCCCAGAAATTCCACCAATACTCAGTCACAACTAACCTAACTGTATGTATTCCCAAGCCAGCTTCACAATACCAAATGATTTCATTAGTACCTTGAGGCATACTAAATTTCTTATTCAGTTTGCAGACACCATCAACATAAACTTCAACTTTAACTTGAAACTCCCCGCTAGGCGGAGTCACAAAGTTAGGAATGCTCGAAGTAACATAGCCCTTAACATCATACTCTAAAACATCAACGCCTCCCTGCCGACCATCCCAAGTCTTCCACGCCTTCAATTTAACGCGAACCATAACGTAGTAGTACTTCGGCTTGCCAGGCTCACTCTCATCAATAACGTCAGTAGCCTCCCAAGCGAAATTCTGCATTATCGCTGAGCCAAACAGCGCAAAGAACACTAAGCCAAGCACACCTATAACACCAACAGTTTTCCAGTCCAATTAGCCCACCTCAAAAAATAGAATAGGCTTAAAGCGGCTTCTTGAGTCTAAAAGGCTTCCAACCCAGCTTCCGCCTAAACCTGTTTATGAGCCTAATCGACTTCATCTTCTCGCTTTTAGGCATCTTACTGCTATGCAGCACAGCTAAGAACAGAGTCCTGGTTCTGGCATTGATTGTTTGAGGAGAAATGCCGTGCTTCAAATCCTCATCCATTTCTCTAAGTATCTCTTCAACTTCTCTCGAATGGCTCAAACCTGAAGGCTTAATGTCCCTCACTTGCCGTCGCAAGTAAACTGGAGCATCAACATAAACAACCCTACCACCAATATACGTAGGCTTACTCACAGCCAAACCCCCAAAAATAGAAGATTATTAGTAGATTTCAGGAAGCTCAGGAATGTACTCATCGTAAGTTCTGACGTAGCCTTCCTCTTCACGGAGCTTCATGTCAGCTTCCCATGCAGCCATCATAGCCTTAACGTCATCGTCAGTGATGCCAGCATACTTGTCGGCTACTGCATTCATTATTCGCCTCATAATTTCGCCTTTCACATAGTGGTAGCCCTGCGCCCAGTCGAAGTCATGGAGTAAGTCGAGCTCCTGCATGTCGAGGCCCTGACTCTTAGCGTAATCGTAAAGCATCCTAATGATGTTCAGCACCGTAATGTAAGTCCAGTTGCCGGCCCGCTTAGTTGCTGGGGAAAGCTCATCCCAAACAAAGTCAGCCATCCTCTTAACTTCTCTCGGAAGCCTGGGCCGCCTGGGAAATGCAGCCTTAAGAACAGCCTCAGCCCTAACAGGCCTACCAACCTTCTCCTCAACTCTCCTGGAAACAGCCTCAGCAGCTCTAACAGTCTCCTCAGTGAGCCTCTTAGCCACTTGGATTACTGGATCGAAAGTATGCCTCCACCTGCCACGACCAATAACACCACCCCTAGCCAAGTCACGCTCACTCGAAAACTTGACGAAGTAATCTCCTCCACGACGATAATAGTATCCTGGAC
>CAYWZQ010000015.1:0-12901 GCA_964462875.1 uncultured Nitrososphaerota archaeon
GGGTAAGTTGAGGGCTAGCTTGGAGAGGAGTATGAAGCTCTTCAAGCTCATATCAGACTTAGATGAGAAGCCAGTTCTCCACGTCTCCCTATCCTCACCTGAAGCCACTAGAATTGCCTTCGGCCTTGGAATTCCAATAATCCTATTCAATGATACACCCCACTCCATATACGTTAATAGATTGACTCTCCCCCTAGCCAGTAAAGTTATTGTTCCGGAAGCAATTCCAAGTGAAGCATTCTCATATGCCATTGACTCTAGGAGGATTGTCCACTATAGGGGTGTTGATGAGGTTGCATGGATGAGGAATTTCAAGCCCAATAAATCAGTTTTGGATCAACTTGACTTGTCTATTAATGATAGAATTGTACTGATTAGGAGTGAGGAGGCTAAGGCCTCATACTACCCGAGCTTGAAGACCTATCCAACCATAGCTTTTGCGAGGGAAGTATTGAAGAGGCGTAGTGATGTTAAAGTCGTTTACTTGGCTAGATATGGGGATCAGAGAACGTATGCTAGGAGGATTTTGAGGAATGCCATTGTCCCCAGTGAAGCTGTTGATTCTAGGAGCTTGGCATATTATTCATGTTTAGTGGTTAGTGGTGGGGGGACTGTTAGTAGGGAGGGGGCTTTGCTGGGTACTCCATCCATATGCCTATTTAGGAGTAGGCTTCACGTTAATGATTGGCTTGAGCGAATGGGCTTCCCAATATACTCGTTTAAGAGGGTTCGTGATGCAGTTGAATTTGCAGTTAAAGTTTTGAGTAATCCTGACAGTTATAGGATTAACGTTAGGGAACAGCTTAATAAGCTTGAGGATCCAGTTGAGGTACTTGTTAGGGTTTGGAGGGAAATGGGTGGATAGAATTAGGATTGCAGTTGTTGGCTGCGGCTTTTGGGGTAGGAATCACTTGAGGGTTTTCAGTGAACTTCCAAGTGCAGAGCTCGTTGCAGCAGTTGACATTGACCCTGAAAGGGCTAGGTTTGCTGAGGAGAAGTATGGTGCTAAGGGCTATACTGACTTGGAGGAGATGCTTGGGAAGGAGAGAGTTGATGCAGTGACCATATGCACTCCAAGCATTACTCATGCTGAAGTAGCGCTTAAAGTCATTAGGGCTGGTAAGCACGTTTTAGTTGAAAAGCCTATGACTAGCACTACTGAGGAGGCAGTTAAGCTAATTGAGGAGGCTGAGAGGCAGCAGATATTCCTGATGGTCGGCCATATTGAGAGGTTTAATCCAGCTGTTGAGAGGGTGAAGAGGTTTATTGATGAGGGAGGTATAGGTGAAGTAGTGCTCATTTCCTGTAGGAGGGTTTCTAGATGGCCTATTAGGATCGGTGATGTGGGTGTCGTTAAGGACTTGGCGATTCACGACATAGATATTTCAAGATACATTACTGGTAGGAATCCAGTGGAGGTCTATGCTGTTGCGGGTAGAATACATCATAGATATGAAGACTATGCAAACATAATATTGAGATTTGGGGAGAGGCCGACAGCATTTATTGAGGCCAATTGGCTTACACCATTTAAGGTTAGGAAATTGACTGTGACTGGTAGTGATGGAATGATCACTATGGACTACATATCTCAGGAAGTCACTGTAGCAAATTCAAGTGGTAAGAGGGAGCTGGATGTAGTTCATGAGGAGCCTTTGAAGAGGGAGCTAAGCCATTTCGTTGATGTTGTTGCTGGGAGGGCTGAGCCGCTAATTAATGGTAGGGATGGATTGATGGCAGTTTACATTGCTGAGGAGGCGCTTAGATCTGCTTCAATAGGTAAGCCCATTAAGTTGAAGCCTCCAATTAACCTTTAGGGATGCGAGTTGAAGGCCGTTGTGCTAGCTGCTGGATTGGGTACTAGGCTCAATCCGTTGACAGCTACTAGGCCTAAGCATTTGCTTCCCCTTGGAAACTCAACTATTCTCGAGAGGGTTTTGAAGGTTTTAGGTGAAGTTGGGGTTAGGGATGTATGCATTGTAGTCCATTACTTGAAGGATAAAATAATTAATACTCTAGGTAGTGGCGAGAGGTTTAATGTTAATATTACTTATGTTGATCAGGGAGCCGTTAAGGGGACTGCCCATGCAATTGCTGCTGCGAGAGATTTTGTTGGTGGTGAGGACTTCATAGCAGTTTATGGTGATGTGACTGTTAACGTGGATGTTTTAAGGAGGGCAATTGAGCTTTATCGCGAGAAGAGTGTTTCGGCGGTGATGGTTGGAGTTGAAGTTGATGATCCATGGAATTATGGTGTGCTGTCAATTGATGATGAGGGCTACTTAATTAGAGTTGTTGAGAAGCCTAGGAGGGGTGAGGAGCCGAGCAACTTGATTAATGCTGGAATATATGTGCTTGATGGTAGTAGGGTTTTCAGGTTTATTGATGAAACTCCAGTTTCACCTAGGGGTGAGCTCGAGTTTACTGATACACTTCAGCTTCTAGTTAATAGTGGGGAGAGGATTGCTGTTTTAAATGGTGGTAGGGGTTGGTGGTTTGATGTTGGTAGGCCCTGGGATTTAATTGGGGCTAATAGGCTTGCTTTGAGTGAAGTTGCTTCTAATGGAGTTTTAATTGGCGGTAATGTTGATTTTAGGGGTGCAATTGAAGTTTTGCCTCCAGTCTATATTGGGTCTAACAGCGTTATTGATGGTGATTGCACTATTGGTCCCTACACGGTTATTTGCGGTAATGTTAGGATTTCCCGTGGCACTGTTATTGGTAATAGTGTTGTGATGTCTGGAACTATTATTGGCGCCCACTGCCAGGTCATGTATAGTGTTTTGGGTGAGAACTGTATTGTCGAGAACTATGTGCATTTTAGGTTTAGGAGTTTTGATGGTGGGACGGTTAAGATGAATATTAAGGGTAGGAGGGTTGATAGTGGCTGGTTTGAGCTTGGATCTGTTGTTGGTGATGGAGCCTTCATTGGCTATGGCTCTATTATTGGGGCTGGAACCTCGATTTATCCTAAGTCAATTATTCCGAGATTGAGCTTGGTTTTGAGGGATGTTAAAGGTGTTTATTGCTATTCTTGAGTTTTAGCTTTCCCCATTTCCACTAGCGCCCTATAGTATTCCCATTGCTCGTCTACGTATTTCTGTAGTTTTTCTATTTCTTCATCTGTCATTCTGGCGAATCTGCCTTGAAGCTTAATGTACTCTTTTATGGGTTTTCTCTTGGACTTGTCTAGTAGGGCTATGCTTGGACCTGTTAGTTTGAATATGCCGTTTTCAATTTCATATAGGGCCCACATTCCAGTTAGGACTGCTAGTCTGCCTACTTCAATTGTCTTGTCGCTTGGGAATCTCCATCCAGGTGGGCATGGTGCTAGTAGGTGTATGTACTTTGTTCCCCTCATTTCTGCTGCCTTCCTCACTTTGGCTATGAAGTCTAGTGGATAGGATATGCATGCTGTTGCTACGTATGGTATTTTGTGGGCTGCCATGATTAGGGGCACGTCTTTCTTGAACTCCTTTTTCCCAGTCCACGTGGTTGTTGTCCATGCACCGTAGGGTGTTGCTCCACTTCTCTGGATTCCAGTGTTCATGTATGCTTCATTGTCGTAGCATATGTATATGATGTTGTCTCCTCTTTCGGCTGCACCGCTTAGTGCCTGTAATCCTATGTCTGCTGTTCCACCGTCACCAGCCCAGACCACTACTTGAACATCTCTTTTACCCTGTGCTTCTAGTCCTGCTGCTACTCCTGATGCGGCTGATGCTGATGCTGCGAATGCTATGTTTAGGATTGGGAAGTTCGCTGATGTCTTTGGGAATGGTCCTTGAATTATGGTTGAGCAGCATGCTGGTACTACTAGAATGAATTTTCCTTCGAGTGCCTTTCCAAGCATTCTTAGGCCTAGGCTTGCTGGGCATCCTGGGCATGATGCGTTTCCAGGTAGCATGTACTCTTTTATGGGTAGGTCTTTAATTGTGATTTTCATGGTATCACCTCCTGCTTCAAGTTTACCCATATTGGTGGCTGCTCCCCCACACCTTTATCTGCCATTTCAATTAGCCTTCTACCTATGTTGATGAAGTCTTTTACTGTTATGTCTCTTCCACCTAGGCCTGCTATGAAGCTTTGAACTGGCTTTTTGGTGTCTGCTAGTGTTGACTTGACTTCTCCGTGAACTATTCCTCCATAACCGTAACTGTAGTCTCTATCGACTACACCGATTATTTTGGCTGATTTGCATGCTTCCCTCAATTCCTCTACTGGGAATGGCCTTATGGTTCTCAGCTTTATTACTCCGACTTCTAGTCCCTGATTTCTCAGGTAGTCTGCTGCGTCTTTCGCGTCTCCAGCTGATGATCCCACTGCAATTATTACTGCTTTCGCATCATTACACTTGTATGCTTCTATTAGGTGGTCGTAGTATCTTCCCGTCATTTCACCGTATTTTCTTCCTGCCTCTACTATTACTTGCTTCGCATTTTCCATTGCCCTCGCTATTTGATATCTGAGTTCCATGAAGTGGTCTGGGTAGGTTAGGTTTCCATGGGTTAGTGGGTTGAGTGGGTCTAGGATGTATGGTAGCTTTCTTCCTCCTGGTGGTGGTAGGTATTCGTCTACTTCCCTTTGATCTGGCATGTAGACTGGTGAGGCTGTGTGTGATAGGATGAATGCGTCTAGTGTTACCATGACTGGCTGGAGCACTTTTTCGTCTTCAGCTATCCTGAATGCCTGGATGGTTAGGTCGAATACTTCTTGATTGTCTTCTGCGAAGAATATGATCCATCCTGAATCTCTGTGGGCTAGTACGTCGTTGTGCTCTGTCCATATGCTCCATGGTGGCCCTATTGCCCTTGTGACTACTGCCATTACTATTGGGTATCTACCCATACCGGCCCACCAAACCATTTCGCTCATGTATAGGAGGCCGTGGCTTGCTGTGGCTGTGAATGCTCTTGCACCTGTTGCCGCCGCCCCTATGCATGCTGCCATTGCGCTGTGCTCGCTTTCAACTCTAATGTACTTTGCATTGAGTTCTCCGGCTTCTACGAATTGGGCTATTTTCTCTACTATGGTTGTTTGGGGTGTTATTGGGTATGCTGCTACTACTTGCACTCTGGACATTTTAACTGCATAGGCTACTGCATAGTTTCCGGTTAGAACTTCGCTCTGCACCATATTTACTCCTCCAATACCATTTTTATTGCTTTGACTGGGCATTCGTTTGCGCATATTCCGCATCCCTTGCAGTATTCGTAGTCTACTTCTACTGTCATTAGGTTGCTTCCAGTCCGCTTAATTGCTCCTTCAGGGCAGTATAGCCAGCATTGGAGGCAGTGGACGCATTTCGATTGGTCTATTACTGGTTTGAAGCTTCTCCAGAACCCTGTTTTTCCAACTGCCCCCCTAGTTGGCTTTGATATTGAGGTTAGGGGTATTTTATTCATGTCTTAAACCTCCTCCACAACTATTTCATTATATGCTTTTTCAGCTGCCTTTGCATTGAGCTCTCCAAGCTTTCCCTTCCAAGTTGACTTTATTGCTTTAACTATGCTTTCAATTGAGACTATGCCTGTTGCCTTTGCTAGTGCTCCTATCATTGCAGTATTTACTGCTGGGAATCCTGCGAAGTATAGGCCTAAATCCACTGCTATTCCCGTTGCATCGACTACTCCAATTTTATATCCTTTGAATCCGAGTTGGCTTGGCTTCCGCTTTTCATTGACTACTAGGTATCCCCTGCTCTTCAATCCGGCTGTTACGTCGTGGACTGCGAATATTTTGGGGTCTAGTACTACGACTGCATCCGGCTCATAAACCTGCATGTGCCTCCTAATTGGCTGACCAGATATTCTCGCGAATGCTAGGACTCGTGCACCCCTACGCTCCGCACCGAACATGGGGATGCTCTGACCCCACTTACCCTCGAGAAAAGCAGCCTTCACGAGGAGCTGGGAGGCAGTTACTGCCCCCTGCCCACCCCTACCATGAAATCTAACTTCAAAAACACCCTGCAGAATACTATCATTCCCCGAACCACAATATTTCAGCATTCACCTAAAAAGCTTACGACAAAAATCAAATTGCCAATAAACTCCAAATAGGGTTGAACAAAAACTTTATCATACTAAAACCGAGTAAACTAGAGTGAGTGGCGGCGGTAGTCTAGCCTGGTCTAGGACGCGGGCCTGCCACGCCCGTTACCCGGGTTCGAATCCCGGCCGCCGCACCAAATTTTGTCTCAATTAAAAATTTTCCTTGTTTTTAGTGCGATATGCACCATGCTTAGACAGTATGAGAATAAAGGTAGGTTAGCAGTGTCCTTAGAACGACGAGAATAAGTGTCAGAAATAATTAATGAAATGGAGAACCTTCTTCCCAACGCTCCATGAAGAGTTCCTTTAAAGAACGGGATAATTCACTTACCTCTTTAATTATAGTATCTTTGTTTCCAAGGTCTTTTATACTTGTTCCAATCCACCAGCACTTTTTATCAGCTATTATGTATCTATCATGAATTTTTCTATTGAGTTTAACTTTTACCTCTATACCAGTTTCCTTTTCTAGTCTTTTCTTATACTCTTTGAATTTCTCAATTTCTTGAATATTATAGGTAAGAATTTTCATCCTTTTAATTTTTCCTTTTAGAATGAGAAATGGAAATAAAGTAGAAGGAGATATATATGGGTCACAGAGCCATATCTCTTCTGCTTGTACTTCTTCGTGCAAGAATTCTTCGAATTTTCTGACAGCAGTGAAATATTTACCAGACTTAATAATGAAGACGGGGGCTTTATGTAATTGTCCTAAAATATCTTCTAGTTTCTTTACCCCTTGTACTTTAATAACTAATTTGTCATTCTCTTTATCAATATATTTTTTCTTTTTTGCTGAATATACAGCCTTCCTAAAGCTGTCTCCTTTCCTACCTAGACTTATAAATATTTTCTTCACAAGTTCATAGTCTACTTCATACACTTGCTTAAATTCTCCCCCAATGTGGAGAGAGAGAAGTAACACATCTACATCTGAAAGGGAGTCATCTGCTAAATACTTACCATGGTATTTATGGAAGAGACCGCTTATGTGAGATAATTTTTCCTTCAATATTTTTTCTATAATCTTGTCTAGGGCACCTAAGTCTCTGTCTTCATTATGCGGCTTCTTGGGCATAGATTTCACCTAAAGTCTTTAATATCTCCTTTGCTCTCACTTCGCCCTGAAGTGTGAGTTTGTAGGTGGTCTTAGGACTTCTAGGCTTACCCTTTCTGCGAATGAAAGTCGGTATTATCTCGTTTAGATAGCGGGGAAAGTTAGCCAAGGAAATACCTAGTTCTGCGATGTTTCGTTTTATTTCTCGCGCAAGAACTTCTTCTCTATTAAATACATACTTATAAGCCAAAAGCACTACTAAAGTCGCATTTTGAGTCCTTTCCTTATGGCTCTCACCTATAATATCTAGCAAGGTTATTGATTCGTCTTCTATGTCGAACAGCCTCTCTAAAACTGATTCAGGAACACCTATTTTTCTTGATAATTTTTGAAAACTGGGAACTTTGATAATTTCCTTTTTGATTTCACTTATACTCGTGTCCCTTAATTTGCTAATTATCTTTTCAAGTTCTCTTATTCTTCTTTCATGGTTATTAAGAATTCTGTATATCTTTTGTATATTCTCGGGGATGGACATGTTATACACCAGCTTTCTCTTTAATTGAGTCCAACAATTCTTCTGCACCGGTAATCAAGATTTCATACTCTCCTTTTCTACTAGATTTGATTATTTTTTCGCGCTTCAATTCGGAAGTTCTTGCACTTACAACTTTGGGATCAAGACCAAGTTTAGATACTAATTCCGAGCGGCTTACAGAAGGACTGTCACGTAAACCTAATTCATATGAAAAATATGCGCCCAAAATGTACAGTGCAATAACCTCTTTATTTGAAAGCTTAGATCTAGGTATCAGTATTATTGGTTCTCCAGTGGATTTCTCAATCCCTAGTATATTCTTTGCTTTTTTAATGAGCATTCTTATACGTTCTTCTCTATCAATAAGAAGCTCTTTTAATAATTCTTTTATCCCTTTCTTTTCCTCTGTCATGTCCTATCGGTTCAACTATAGGAAAAAGCACTTATTAAGTGTTTCTCTATATATAGAAACGTGTCTCAAAGAATGCTCGTTTCTCTACTTTAGATTTGTATCTCAGTTTGAAATAAACCAATGAACTATCTCCGTTATTAGATTTCATAGACATTTATTCTCATTCTTACAGGGCAGTTGCTCTAAGGCACCAAAACATTTGGAATTGGTTCAGGATGATGGAGGCATTAATCTTGATGATATCACGAGTCTTTAATCTGTAAAACCAAAGACTAGGAGGACTAAAAAATAAAAGTATACTATATTAAAGTTATAAAAATTTATTAAAGATTTTTAATAAGTAAGCCTATTACCCTTTGACTACGGTGAAACTGAGGGTTGAAGAAAAAATTTATTTTATTACATTAGCTAGAGAACTCCAAAATACCTTGAGTAACTGCAGACGAGAACTTCATGCACCACCAGTAAACTCCTAAATTTTATAGATCAATACTGATTAAGGTAACAGGTCTAAGAGTTTTTGTTAAAAAATAGAATAGAAGTTTAGTGAAGTTAAAATCGAAGACATCACAAAGCGCGGCAAGTTTACGTTGGCCTCCAACGCTTACACCTACGATAAGGCATCGAGGGATCCAAAGGAGAACTAGGCAACAAACAAAGCTCACGCTTCACATCAACCTCAACCTCAGGAGAAACAGCAGTACAATAGTACTTATCCCCCTCCCTCCTAAGCCAAGGACAAGGCACAAAACCACCCCCCAAAACCCAAAACAAATAAGTAAAACCAAAATTTAAATTCAACCAAACAAAAACCCAAACCAAAAACCTTAAAAAACACACCACAAAACAAAAACACGAGCCGGGGTCGTCTAGCCCGGTCAAGGATTTGGGCCTCTCGAGCCCAATCAGCAGATGCGCGGGGCAGAGAAAGCCCAAGATAACACTCCTTCAGGGGTGTTATGGGGAACCCGGGTTCGAATCCCGGCCCCGGCACCAATATAACTTAGTAGCAATAGAAAGGAGGTTCGGGTTGTTTACCGGAGCTTCATTATATTTTCAATAGTTTTGAAATGAGAACATACTGTCTTAATTCAGCATAATTTCTTCCATCTTTCTCTTAGTATGAAGACTTTTCTTTCTTCAATTATCTTTGATGAATCATTTGGATCTAGAATTGGGAGGATACCTATATCTATAATCTCATGTTTAAGGGCTTCCAGCCATAACCTTTCAATTGCTTTTTCGCTCAATCCCTTCTTCTTGAAGTAATCATAGAACTCTTCTACGAATACTGTATCTCTTTTGTGGTACTTGAATACTTCCGAAACTTCTTTTCGAAGTTCCATTATCCTAGTCTTCATAATTACTCTCCACTCCGTCTTCGTATACTGTAATTTTCATATTTATATGCTCGTTGAGCTGGTTGTCTGACCAAATAATTCGTCAAACTTCTTTTTGGTCCAGATCCTATACATTTGAAGAGACAGGCTTTTCGCTACTTCTTTAATTTTGGCTATATCTTCATCAGTTAATATTTTGTTTTTATATGAACTGTAGAGTTCAAAATGCTTCTTTAAGCGCATGTTTTTCCAAGTACCGTTTAGCATTCCATATTCCCTGTACAGTAGTTCCACTGCGTCTGGATTAGTAATACGTATCACCCAATGTGCTGTAATTCTTCCAGCCTTACTAACATGAATAGTAGATGGTCTTGGTGATATAAAGTCTAGCTCTCTATGTAAGCGCTTCAATATAGCAGCTTCATATCTCAGCATTCTCGGAGAGAGCTTCCATATGGTTTCAATAATGTCTCTGTACCCTTCCTCTACAAGTCTTCCTATCGCAATTCTACGCTTTTTAGGTGCTATTACTTGCACCAAACGTCTTATTCTTTGCGCTTGCTCTTTTGTTAGTTTGTCTGTTATATCTATAGACCGCCCCCACGATATTGACATTCTTATTCTTCTATCATTTGTTATCCAAATGTTGCTACTCCCTTCCTCGGTTAATGTCGCTTTGAAGTGGTACTTTCTCAGCTCTTTATTTTTAGCTATTCTCGGATCTAATGTTGGATTCGTCATTGTTCTTCGTCCTACCGGCACTCCTGCTTTGTGGAGTATTCTTGCTGTTGTAGCATCTATTGATGTTACGTATGATTGTCTTGTCCTGTCCCATACTGGTGGCTCTTTAATTTTCACTCCTAGTTCTTCTAGTAGTTTTCTTACGTGGAGGTGGAGTACTGGGTCTTTGTTTATGTATCTTGCTATGTAGTGGGCTCCTGCTTCTTTTAGTAGTGTTCCTTCGTTTAGTATGTGGGTTTTGAGTTTTATTATGGTTGGTGAGTTTAGGTTTACTGGGAACTTTCTTGTGAAGGCATTCATTTTCTCTAGTAGCCTTGGATCTATATTTAGTTCTTTGCAGAATCTTAGGAGTGATTGTACTGTTGGTTTTATAATGTCTTTTTTGAGCCATTCAATGTATAGTTTTGCTCTCCTCCTCTTAATTCCCAATTTAACTTTTAATAGGTTGTAGTAGCTTGTTGCTTTATGTATTTTCATGAATTCTTCGATGATGCTTCTAATAATGCTTGTTTTTACCTCTAGTTTTATTGTTGGTGGTTCATCGAACCAGTGATATAGGTCTACTACCTTAATGTCTGGATTTACTTTCTTGACTATTTCCTCTATTAGTAGGTCTGATATTGACTCATCTATGCTGAGCTTTTCTCTTAAATCCTGTATGCTTACTTCACTTTTACCTTTAACTTCATCTTCAATCATCTTTATTAGGTTTGGTGCTTGTTCTTTGTCCATTCTAGTTCTCCTCTTGACTTTGAGTTGCCCCATGGCTTTTCACATCAGCTTTATGTTGCCTTCACCATCTATGTACATGTACCTCATGACATCTCCAGGCTTTACTGTTCCTAGTAGGTGGTCTGGTGGCTGCTGCCAACACCCTACCGCTGCCAGCTCACTTTCATAGTCTATGAATGCTCTATGAATATGACCTATAACTAGCCAATCTGTTTCTAGTGTTTGCTTGTACTCCCTTAGCAGCTCAACTATATTTTCTAGTTTCTCCTTTGGATTCTCAACTACTTGGTGGCCGTGAATTAGTGTCATTGTAATTTGATTCGGAAGCTTTATGGTTAGTTTCTCTCTTGCTTGCCTATAGAATCTGTAGAAGTTTAAGAAGTACTCTTTGAGGAAAATGTCACTTGCTAATTTAATTTTCTTATAGGTTGCAGGTGCATATTTACCTTCAAATGCTAGTTTATCCATTACCTTCAATAAGCTGTTTAAGTTGCTGTCGCAGCAGCCACTTACTACGTGTACGTAGCAGTTAATGCTTGCTAGTGTACTGAAGAATACTGCTACTTCATGTAGCGTTATATCTCCATACCTTAAGTCGAAGATGTCGCCTAGAAGTATTAGGTGGTTGGGCTTCTCTATTTTCACTTTATCGATGAATTGCTTGAACATTGATTCTGGAGTTCCAATGTGAATATCCGATGCTATAAGTGCTGTTTCATCTTTCGAGAGAATTAAGTCGTACACCTCGTATGGATATGCCTTGCCGCCGTTGAGGAGAGTTTTTAGGTAGTTGAGGTTGTGTCTAGTTCTCAACTCAATGCTTTCACTCAACTTTAGTGGTGGATGTGATTTGCATATTGGGCATTTGCATTCAACCATAGTCCACTTAACATCAACTGTTCTGCCTGGGAAGTATGCTTTGAATTTTTCTGCATCTAAATAGTAGCTGTAACCTGCAATACTCAACTTTTCAATACTACTGAAGACTTCTTGAACCAACTTTAAATGTGAAGGGTTTAGTGCACCTATAACTAGTAGGTTGTCAATTCTACCTCTAACTTCCTCACCATACTTATAGAGTGAGGTTCGGGCTTGTGGATCAACTTTAAACCAATACATGTATTCGGTGGCGTGGAGTCCATAGTTTTTAACTCCCATTTTCATGAGCATATTTATGCTGAATGATATTTGATTAGTATTATTACCTTTAAGTAGGGCTATAACTGGAATACCTGTTTTGCAGAGCTCATAGGTTAATTCCAGGCCTTTAAGCAGGTTTATCCATGAATAGTATTTTGGGTAGTCTATGTAGACGGGTACATCCCAACCAATAACAGCATCAAAACCGCCCCTCACAGCCACATTAATAAATTGCTTGAAAACCTCATCTTCAACTAAGTACTTATCAGGCATAATGGATGAGAGAATAATCTTACCATCATAATTCAAGTAAGAATGAATACCCCTACTCAAAACCCTATCTAGATCATCAAAGTACATGAACTCGGTAAATGGAACAATTACAGCTTCAACATCAATTATATCCCAAACATGAGTCACCCTATTCCTCAACGAAATTATTGGAACAACCTTGGGCAAGTCAATTGAACTAGCATCAACAGGCTCTAAACTCAAAACCCTACCCAACAACTCCCCCACCTGCTCAAAATCATATCTCCAAGAATAAACCTCAAAACTACACCAAGAACACCCACCAACACACCTCAAATCCCCACCCCTCAACTCACAAAGAAAATACGGACACAAAAACACAGAACGATCAACACCACTACAAACACTATTCAAAGGACACTCACTACACTCAAAAACACAACTAGACCTATACATACCCATCTCAAAATAAACGTAAACAATAAGGTTAATAAAACCTAGCAGCAACCATAAATAAAACACTTAAAACAATACAATTATAACCTAACATATCACAATCCGGTACAAAACTGCCAAAAATTACACTACAAATCCATACAATGAGCATAACTGTGATGAGAGAAACGATTGGGTTAT
>CAYWZQ010000015.1:12911-40874 GCA_964462875.1 uncultured Nitrososphaerota archaeon
CGGGATTCGAACCCGGGTTCCCCATAACACCCCCGAGGGAGTGTTATCTTGGGCTCGAAAGGCCCAAATCCTTGACCGGGCTAGACGACCCCGGCTCGTGTTTTTGTTGGGTTTGTGTTTGTTTTAAGTTTTTTGGTTTTGTGGGTTGTTTTTATTTGTGGGTTTTGTGTATGTTTTGGGGGTGGGTTGGTTGTGGGTGTTGGGGATTTGTTGGTTGGTGTTGTGAGGGAGGGTTTGGTTGTTAATCATAGGAGATTGTTGGTTGTTTGTGGTGGGGATGGTTTTGGTGTTATTGGTTGTTTGTGTGGTTTGTTGGGTAGTGTTTTGAGGTTTCTTTTGGATGTTAGGGGTAGGATTGGTGTTTTGTATGGTTTTTGTGGTGTTTATGGTGATGCTTTGGAGCGTTTGCGGTTGTTTAGGGATTGGATTGGTGGTTTTGGTGGTGTTGATTTTGTTGCTGTTGATTTTAGGGATAGTGAGAGTGTTTTGGGTTTGACTTTTGATGTTGCTGTCCTCGATTTATTTAATGATTTGAATCCCAATGATATTGGCCGCCTCGTCGGCATTGTTAGGGGTGGAGGCTTAATCGTCTTTTTGGCTCCGAGCCTCGATATTTGGCCTAAAATGGTTACTAGGTTTAGGCGTGAACTTGCCACTATCCAGTATCCCGTGAGTAGGGTTAGGAATGTTTTTGTGAGGAGATTTATTTGGAAGCTCATGAGCTATCCTGGGATAGGCATATATGACTGTGATAGGGAGGAGTGGATTAAGAAGTTTAGGCTTATAGGTGTTAGGGGTAGAGCCCCCCGCAATCGCATGCGTAGGGACCTGAAAATACCAAGTAAAACTAGCTTTTCAGTTAAAGTGTATAGGCTTGCTTTAACTCAAGATCAAATTGAAGTTTTAAGGTTATTTGAAAAGCTCATTGATAGGCCTAGGGGTAGGAGGGCTCTAGTAATAACAGCTGATAGAGGTAGGGGTAAGAGCTGCAGTGTAGGTATAGGATTAGTAGCTTTAGGTAGAGCCATAAGCCTAAGGAAGACACCAGTAAAAATACTAGTTACTGCTCCAAGCCTCCTAAGCATCCAGCCACTCATGGAGCTCGCACACAAAACACTTAGAACCCTAGGCTACAGGAACATAAACACCATTAAGAGGGGAAATAAAATAGCTAGAATTGAAACCAAAAGCATAATCATAGAGTATAGGGAGCCACTAGACGCAGTCACTAGACGCGCAGACGTAATAGCAGTTGACGAGGCAGCTGGAATTCAAGTACCAATGCTCCACGCCATATGGAGGCACTTCAGGAGACTAGTATTCTCATCAACCATCCACGGCTACGAGGGAGCGGGAAGGGGATTCTCCATAAGATTCCTAAAAGCCCTACGCGAAGACCCCAAAACAGAAGTCATAGAATACGAAATGACTGAACCCATAAGATACGCGAGGGACGACCCAATAGAAAAATGGCTATTCGACACCCTAATGCTAGATGCAGAGCCAGCGGAAATAACAAGTGAAGACCTAAAATACATAGATAAGCTAGACCTAAAATACGTCAAGCTAGACCTAGAAGAACTATTCCTAAAAAACGACGACCTCCTCAGGCAGTTCATAGGAATATATGTTTTGGCGCACTACAGAAATCAGCCAAAAGACCTGGCAATGATAGCAGATGCACCACACCACGAAATAAGGGCACTAATGACGCCAACCGGGAAAGTAGTCTGCAGCATTGAATTGGCAGAAGAAGGCCCAATACCAGAAAGCATTGGAAGAGAACTACTATTGGGAGCAAAAGTCCAGGGAAACATCATACCAGACAGGTTCATAAAGCACTTCAGGGCACTCGAATTCGGAAAATACGTTGGATGGAGAATAGTGAGAATAGCAACCCACATAAACTTGATGGGAAGGGGAATAGGATCAAAAATGCTAAGCGAAGTATGCAGGGAAGCAGTGAAAAGAGGCTATGACTGGATTGGAGCGGGATTCGGAGTATCAGAAAAACTACTCAAATTCTGGATTAAAAATGGATTCATACCAGTCCACATAAGCCCAGACCGAAACCCAATAAGCGGCGAATACACGGTTCTAGTCATAAAACCCCTAAAACCGGAAGTCGAAGAACACATAATAGAGGCAAACAGGGAGTTCAGGAGGAGATTAATAGGATCACTACACGACACCTATAGGGATCTAGAGCCAGAAGTAGCCTACCTACTCCTAAAACCATGGAGAAAGCCAGTTGAAGAGGAAGTAGAGCCGAGGCTATCAAAAGTGCAAGTGGAGAGAGTGAGAGTGTACTCTTATGGGCCAATGACGCTCGAAGGAGTAGTCGATGCAGTCCATGAACTAGCCAAATGCTACTTCTACGACATAAATGGTAGGAGGCCGAAGCTAGATAAAAAGCAGAAGCTCCTACTAATAACCAAAGTCCTCCAAGCAAGGCCCTGGAGCGAAGTATGCAAAATACTCGACACATACCCACCCATAGTAATGGCAGAGCTCAGAACAATAACTAAAAAGCTACTAGAACACTACTGCAAAACACCTCCACTAACAGGATACGAGGAATTCTAATAGCAAAAGCCATGATGGCTCAGCCGGTTGATCCCTCCTCACCCATCAGCACCGCTATAGCTCTTCATCGCCAAACCAAGTATAGGGGAAAATTGAATTTAAGCTTAAGCAAAAAGCCCAGGATTCAACACCCTAACCAAAGCATAGATCAAGGCGTTCTCCCAAGCAATCCCCCTAGTCAAAAACCTCCTAGTGAAAACTCCTATCGCACCAATACTCCTCTTAGTCCCCCTCAAACCGGAAATCTCATCAATCACATCACCCAGCTCAACACCCATAAAAACCCTATCCACAACATTCCTCGGAACCTCCATGTAAACCGATGAACCCAAAGTATAGCTCCCACTCGAATCAACAACTGCACACCACCCAGTAATAAACCACCTACCAAACTTCTCAACCAATCCACCCTCCATTCCAACAGCCAAATCAGCATCACCGACAAGCTTAAAAGCCGAGAAAGCCCTATTAACAGCACCCCTAACAATGACATCCTCACCTATAGGGGTAGGTGGAACACCCGAATCAACCTCAACGGGAACAACAACCACATCACCGCCAAAAACCCTCCTAGCAACACTAACCACCGCACCAACCTTAACGGGATTAATTGAGCCAACAGCAATCTTCAACTCCACCACAACCCCAATGGACTAGAAGGATTAAACATAAAGCTTATTCGACCAAATAACTCAACTAATTCTGAGAGCGGGGGTGGCCGAGTCAGGTCAAAGGCGTGGGGCTTAGGACCCCATGGCGTAGGCCTGCGTGGGTTCAAATCCCACCCCCCGCACCACCAATTCAATGCATTCACACCCACCACAACTACCAGTAGCCAGCACACATCCTGCTTAGATCTCGAGAAATAGGAGAAAGCAAATAAGGAAGCTGAAAGCATCCCCTGAAAAAGCATTGAAATGAAATGGAAATACAGCTCAACTATTCAATGAAAACTATGCCCTCCTCCCCTCCCTCTCCAGCTCCTCGAGGATCTCCATTAACCTCGATCGCCTATGAATTAAAATGTAGTGCCTCGCTTTTTCACCAAGCCTAATTGCCTCATCCTCAGTTAAATGCGAATCACCCAATACTTCACCCCTCCCCCACGTAGCCTCTAAAATCGCTAAGTCAGCACCCTCAACCTCCCTCTCAAGTGAAGGACATGGACCAGTATCACCACTATAAACAACCCTCACCCCACCATAACTTAGGGAATAGCCTACCGCGGGAACCCTCCTCCCATGAGGCTCCATTCTAGTTCTACTCCTATGAACCACCTCGAAAGCCCTCACTTCAACTGGATCAATATGAAGTACATCTCCATCAACAACCTCAATCAAATCAACCCCATAGGATAAACCACCCCTCCACTCCTCAACAGCCCTAATAAACCCCTTAACAACAATTGACGGCCTCGGAACAGCCACAATCAACCTCTCCACTCTCCCAATCATGTGCATGAAGTCCATGAGCGAGTATAGGCCGCCAACATGATCAAAGTGCTCATGTGAAATGAGCACTGCAGCAATCCTATTGAAGAGCTCAGCATCCAAGTAGTATCCCATGAGCAAATCCCTCAAAACACCATCACCGCAATCAATTAGAATATCAAGCACCCCACCAATCGAAGCAACAACCTGAGTAGCCACTCCAGGCAATGAATAAAGCACTTCAATAGAAAAGCCATCGCTACACCACTTCAATTAAACCAGCCCCAACCACAATTATGACCCAAACACACAAATAATGTAGTAGGGGAGGAAAAGCATGGTTCTCGAAGAGGAGAAGCCAGTTATAGGAGTAGTCCACCTCCCACCACTACCAGGAGCACCAAAATATGATGGGAAATTCAGCAGAGTCCTTGAAAGGGCAATTAGAGACTCGAAAGCATACGTTGAGGGGGGACTAAAGTACATTTTAATCGAAAACTTCGGAGACGCACCATTCCAAGTTAGAGTAAAGGAGCCGGAAACCATAATTGCTATGACAGTGGTCACCCGAGAAGTCATACGTGAAGTCGGAGATCAAGCCATAATTGGAATAAACCTACTACGCAATTCAGGGCCGGAGGCAATGGTCATAGCAATACTTACTGGAGCAAAGTTCATTAGAGTCAATGCACTATGCCAAGTAATCGATGCCCCAGAAGGCATACTCAAGCCAGTTGCCAGGGAAATAGCCGAAACAGTATTCAAGTTGAAATCGAAGTTGGGGGAAGTAAAAGTCTTAGCAGACGTGAACGTCAAGCATGGAAAACCCCTCACCAACAGAGATATCATAGAAGTAATTAGAGACACTATTGAGAGGGGAGGAGCCCACGCAATAATCGTAACAGGCAAAGCCACGAGTGAACCACCAAGCATAGAGCTCGTCGAGAAAGCCAAAATGAGTGGAGCAAAAATATTCATTGGAAGTGGAATTTCAATTGAAAACCTAGAGAAGTACTGGAAGCTGGCAGATGGATTCATCATTGGAAGCTACTTCAAGATAGGTGGTGAAACCAGTAATCCAGTAGATGTCAGTAGAGTTGAGAAGTTCATGAAATTGTACCGCAGGCTCTCTAAAAGTGGCGCTTAAACCTCATCCTAGTCGACCTAAGCATGAAGCCCAGCATCTCAACCAAATGTGCATTGAGCTCAGCTGGAACAGCATCAACAGAGGCGGTGGGAGCTGAAGTCGCACCATCAATACCACCAGCACCCACACACTCCCCAATAGACCTCAGCTCCAAGCTTGGAGAATGCATGAGCTCCAAATCACCCTTCAAGTAAGCCAGGCACGCCTCAACTCCATAAGCACCCCAATTGGATATGGATGCCACTATGAGGATGTCAGTCTCAGTTGCACAGACAATGCCTCCCCTACATGGACATCTGCAAACCTCGCCATAAGGAACTATCTTCCTAGCCTCCTCAGCTATAGCTCCAAACCCAATTTCATTCCCATGATCACCAATCCCAATAGTTAAAACACCAACTTCCCTCGCCCTCTCAACAATATAGTCCATTCTAGGAGACCAATTAGAGCAGTTATAGCCGTGGGCAGTGTGATACTCACCCCTAACATTCATACCCAACCTCTCAACTGCAATAACTGCCGATGGACCTAGCTCCCCAATCAATCTATCAGCAGCTCTCCGAGCCCCCTCAACATCAAGTGGAAAAGTCTGTATGGAAGCCGAGTAACTGACCCTCCCCAAATCCCCTAAATCCACAATGCCAACACCCATCCCCCTACAGGCTGCTTCAACAGCCCTCACCGTGGTCTCCGAGGGATCAACAACTATGACTGGCAGGGCATTAAAGCCAATCCTCAAAATCCTAGCTAAAGCAGCAGCACCAATAGGCCCATCAGTCTCAGCAGTATTCCATGGCGGAATCATCATTCCAGTCAATATTAACACGTAGCTTTCAGGCTCAATCCTCCTCATCAGCTCCTCAGCAGCCATCATCGCTAGGGGGCCGCCAAACCTCCTCCTAGCAGCCTCATACAGCTTAGCTGCAACTCCATAGGGGAAATCAGGTGAAAAGCACATTTCAACTGTTATCAGCCTATCAACATTCTCGCCGAAAGCATGCTTAGCGCTCATAGCCACCCCATCAACACCACTCACTTGCCTAGCCACTATTTGCAGGGATGTTAAAATAGTTTTAGCCCACACTATAAGTACGGAAAATACTTTAACTTGAAGCTCAATCCAGATAATTGAGTAAGGTGTTAACTTATGAGTGAGAAGTATAAGCGCAAGTACACGTTCGGAGAAGACTATGGCACCAGCTACTACAAGTTCGGTCCAATAACTCTTGGGGAGAAGCCCGAGATCATAGAGAATAGGGGCTACTTCCCAGATAAGAGGTCGATAATGTACAGATTAATGGGTGTTGAAAGAGATGTCATTGTAGGTAAAAACCTGCCACTATACTTGGAGTCCAGGGAAGACCTATCAACTAGGCTCATCTACCCAATGAGGAACGGAGTCATAGATAGGGAGGACGAGAGGGCATGGAAAGTAATCTACGAAATTACGAGATATGGGCTTGAAATGTTTAAGCCTGTCAGCCCAGACTTCAAGGGATACTATGTCTGTGCATCACTCTCATCCGTAGCCCCAAGATACATGTATGAGAAGCTATTTGAAATACATAGGAGAATTGATGAGGAAACAGGGCTCATTAAGGCTGTGACGATCATCCCCCAACCACTAGCAGTTGCAATAGCCCATAAAGCACCCACATGCGTAGTCATCGAGAGTGGACATGGAAACACGCAGATATGCCCAATATCAAGATACCCGATTAGAGGGGCCATCGTAGCCCTAAATAGGGGTGGAAGCGATGCAGATGCAATAACAAGCCAAATACTCTACGATGCAGGCTACGGAGACATAGCCAGAGAAGAAGCAATCGTTAGGAGAGTTAAGGAGGCAATAGGATTGATCCCCAGAAATCTAGATGAAGCAGTTAGAGAGGCCAAGAGAAACCCCGAAAAGTATAGGGTCAAGTTCAAGATTCCGGGAACCAGAATTGAAATAGACCTTGGAAGAGACTCCTGGACGAGATTCCTAATTGGAGAGTACATATTTAATCCTAAAAACGAGATCTTTGAAAGCTACTTCAGGAGGGGTCTCCCGAAGCCGAAGGACATGAAGGTAGGTGAAGTGCTCTTCAAAGGCATGCTCGACTTTGGAGAAGCAATTGTAGAGGCAGTTGAAAAGTGCCCGATAGAGCTCCAACCATACCTATACAACAAAGTACTGCTATCAGGCGGAAATTTCCAGTGGAAAGTCCCACCTGAATTCAGCGGAATAGCAGTTGATGCGGTGACTAAAATAAGGCTCCTATTAAAGGAGAAGGGAATAGAGGAAGTTAGTGTTGAAATGGCACCTGAACCCAAATACAGCGTTTGGAAGGGATGCATAGTATATGGCTATGCAGTACCCGAAGACTATGCATGGTCATGGGATAGAATGGAAGGATGGATAAAGCTCCATGACTGAGGATCTAATAGATAAACTGGTTTTCCACTTCACATCGAAGGGATTCATGGAGTGCAGCGTGGACAGCATAGATCCCAGTAGCAGGCCTGAAATAGCGTTTAAGAAAGGTGAAAGCAGAGTGTTCATCTACATAATAGACATCGATAGTCTGAGCGGGAAAGGCGCAATAATGAAGAAAATAGCTAGGGCAATAACAAATGAGCATAGCAATCTAACTTACTTGGCAATTCCAAGTGAAATAGAGTCATCAATTGACAGCGGCGTGCTAAACGATTGTGGTGTTGGATTACTAGTCGTAGATGATGAGGTGAGGGAAGTCATACCGGCCAAGAATAGGGTGGTGAAGCCCATGAAGATTGGAGAAGAGCTAATGGAGAGGATTAGGGAGCTTGAATCGAAAATCAGCAAGTTTGAGAGGGCAATAGTTGAGCTTGAAAGCATGATCTCAAGAGTCAGTGAAGCTAGAACTACTGGAGAAAGCATAGCTCTCAGCGAGAAAATTGCAAGCGTGGAAAGGAGAATTGAGGCTATCGAGGAAGAGATGCTCGACATCAAGAGGAAGCTAAACATGTTAGAGGAGAAGCTGGAGAGGAGGAGAGCTGAAGTAGCTGAAATACCAGTGGAAGCAGTGGAGGAAGTTAAGGCTGAAATCTCAGTTGAAGGATTACCCTCATTCTTCAAGGACAATCCATGGGTCAACATACTCTCCACTAGGGGAAGAAGAGTTGAGGAGCACAAGTGAGCTCAGAGTAACTCCAATCAGGAAGATCAGGGTTGTCATAGATGTAGAGGACATTCTAGCCCCAACACTCACAGTCGACGAATTCGAGAGAATATTTAAGAGGGAACCCAAACCTCCTCGATATAGAATAGCCCTAATAGAAGTGCTCACATGCCCTGAAGATGGAAACGTAGTGCTAGTGAGCGAATGCTCCAAGTGCTCTAGATTTGTGAAGAGAGCTAATGACGCAATTTACTGCGCAACTAGACCAGTTAAATAGTCAACCCAGTTAATCGTCATAAAGCCAATCAGCTGAGAGCGGTGATGCTATTGGAAGTTCTAATTAGAAGAATGAGAAGTAGAGAAGAAGCAATTCACCCGCCTAGAGGGATTATTAGAGAGGAGTGCTATTTGGGTAGAGGGGTTGATGTACTAAATATCTATGAGAGATGCAGCCATGGATGCAGCTACTGCTATGTAGAGTGGCCCTGGAGCCCTCGAAGCATAGTTGTGAGAATAAACTTAGTTGAGAAAGTTAGAAGGGAAATTATTAAGCGCTATCTGGGTAAGAGAGTTATAGTAAACTTGGGATCAGCAACCGACCCATATCAGCCAATAGAGGAAAAGTACCTAATGACTAGGCGCATAATAGCTTTGCTAGCCAAGTTTAATGCATCAATATATATTTGCACTAAGTCGAAGCTTATTCTTAGAGACCTAAACATCATAGCTAATTACCCCCACTGCTGGATTGGAATCTCAATTAGCAGCCTAAACGATGATTTTGGCAAAGTATTTGAGCCCCACGCCACTAGGCCGATTGAGAGATTGAGAGTAATTGAAAGGCTTGTTGATGAGGGAGTTCAAGTAGTGGCTAGGATTTCACCCATAATTCCCGGAGTAAACGATTCAATTGATAGTTTAAGCAAGCTCATAGCGGAGCTTGAGAGCATCGGCGTAAAATACGTAGTGGCCGAGCTATTGAAGCTCGATAGGAGGGGATACATATTTTACGGATGGGAAGGCATGCCCAAGTGGAAGAGAAACTTGAAAAGCTCATTAATTGAGTGGGGCGGCGAGAAGCTGGCTAATGAAATAGAGGAAATGTATTATCGGAGAGGAGGAGTGCTCTATGGATATGTTGTTCCAAGAGAAAACATGAGATACAAACTGTTAAGCAGAGTGAGAAATTTATGCCATGAAAACATTAGATTTACTACGTGTAATATGGGTTTAGCTATTAAGAGGAGGTTATCAAACTGGATTAATCGCGAGGGGAAGTTTATGTGTGCATGTTATGCTAGAGAACCCACACCCATCATTTATGGGGGGAAGTGAAATGGGCAGGCTCTTCGGAACTAATGGTATTCGGGGGAAATTTGGTGAAAAATTAACAGTTGATTTTGCAGTTAAGGTTGCTCTTGCAATTGGAACTTACTTTAATGGGGGGACAATCCTCGTAGGCTATGATGGTAGGACTAGTAGCCCCGCACTTAAAGAGGCTATTATAAGTGGACTGCTAGCATCGGGATGCAATGTTATTGAAGCTGGAATGCTTCCAACACCAGTACTGCAGTTTGGAGTTAAATTATTGAAGTGTGATGGAGGAGTCATGATAACTGCAAGCCACAATCCCCCGGAATTCAATGGAATTAAAGTCATGGGGCCCGATGGAATTGAAATACCTAGGAAAGACGAGCTGAAAATCGAGGAAATATATTTCGGGGGCAAGGCTAAAAGGGCTCCATGGAATGAAGTGGGTAGAGTAGAGAGGGCAGCGGGAATAATTGATGAATACGTTAAGGCAGTTTTGAAGCATGTAAATGTCAAGCGCATATCAGCTCAAGGCTACAAGGTGGTTGTTGATCCGGGAAATGGAGTAGCAGTACTAACTGCACCGCTAGTATTGAGAGAATTGAATTGCAAGATCACGCTGATGAATGATGCAATTGACGGTGGATTTCCAGGTAGGGGAGCTGAACCCCTCCCAAAAGTCTTAACTCAAGTATCGAAAATGGTCGTCGAAACTAAGTCCGACATGGGCGTCTCCTATGATGGCGACGGCGATAGAGTAATATTCACTGACGAAAAGGGCATCGTCCATTGGGGCGATAAGAGCGGAGCAATAATTGAGAAACATGTCTTAAGTAAAGTTAAGGGGGGAATAATAGTTACTCCAGTCAGTTCATCTAGGCTCATCGAAGATGTTGCCTCCGAAATGGGTGGGAAAGTTATTTGGACAAAAGTTGGAAGCGTTGTTGTCTCCCATAAACTCAAGGAAGTTGGCGGAGCCCTGGGAATTGAGGAAAATGGGGGAGTCTTCTATCCACCACACATACCAGTTAGAGATGGAGTTATGACGACTGCACTAATGCTCGAAGTCATGGCCTATAGAGGGAAGAAGCTATCTGAACTCGTTGATGAACTACCAAAATACTATAACTGGAAGGACAAAGTTCCATGCCCAGATGAGCTGAAGAGCAGGGTAGTAGGGAAAATACTTGAAATTGCTAGAGAAGCTGGTGCATATAGAATAGAGACGATAGATGGAGTTAAAGTATGGGTTGATGAATACACTTGGGTGCTAGTTAGGGCTTCTGGAACTGAACCAATAATAAGAGTTTTTGCTGAGGCCAAGTCTAGGGAAAGGGCAGTTGAAATGGTTGAAGAGTACAAGGCCAAGGTTAGAGAGGTAATTGAGAGCTTGGGATGAGTGCTTTGATTGAAAAAGTGGCTGAAGCTTTGAAAGCAAGCATAGCAGTAGAGCTAAACGAGCTAATAAGCTTCATATCCCCCTCAATTGGTAAGCTCAGCTTTGTGGCTGAGGGAAGCGGATACTATGCCATTAAAATAGCTCCAGTAATCTTCAAGGCATTGACAGGTGAGAGCGTGGGCTGCTATAGCTCCAGGGGATATGCCAGATACATAGCGCCATATACTGAAGAGGATGCTGCAGTGTTCATTTCTGGTGGCGGTGAAATAGTAAATCCCAGAATACTGGAGGCAATGGAGACGTGCAATATTCTTGGAATTAAAACTGCAGCCATAATAATGGGGAGAGATGATAGTGGAGAAATAATTGACAGCGTCGATTTAGCAATAGAGATTGATGCACCTAAAGATAACCTATCAATTACACACTATCTAGCAGCAATGGCCTTTTTAACGAAGATGGCCGGAGAAATTGGTGAAAGGAGAGGGAGCGGGAGAGCCATTGAACTCAAGAAGGAGCTGGAGCACTTCATCGGAGAAGTCGAGAACATGAATCATAAAAATGAAGTTGTTGAAACACTTGTGCTCAGAGCATCTGAGAAGCCCAGATCATTCATATATGCAGGGCCAATTCTATGGGGCGTTGCCATGAAGTTGTCTAGAGACTTAAATGCATACTTCAAGGCTGGAAGCATACCCATAGATTTAAGTCAACACCCCCACTTCACCAAGTGCATCAGTGATGAAGATATAGCAATTGTTTTAAAAACTGAAATTGAAATTGAAGCTGCAAGAGAAGTGATAAACTCCCTCAAGCTAAGGGGAATTGAAGTGCATGAAGTAGAAGTTGGGGGAGACCCATTTCTAGCCCCATTAATCGCAGGTACAGCAATATTCACAACTCTACGCGAGCTAATTTCAGAGAGGAAAATTACTATTCCACCTGAAATATGGTGATAATTCTTGATTAGAAGAATTCTGGAGCTACTCGGAGTATACAAGCTTTATGAGAAGTGGCTTTGGAGGCAAATAAAGGATGGAGAAATGCCAAGCCATGTGGGCGTTATTCTAGATGGAAATAGGAGATGGGCTAGAAGCCGCGGACTACCTCCATGGAGCGGCCATGAAGAGGGGGCCAAGAGAGTAGAGGAATTATTGAAATGGTGCATTGAGGCCGGCATAAAAACCCTGACAATATACGTGTTCTCGACCGAAAACTTTCAGAGGCCTAGGGAGGAAGTTGATGCAATAATGAGGCTTGCCAAGAAATACATTAAAAGGGCCATTGAGAGCGAGGAAATCCATAAACATAAAGTCAGGGTTAAGGCCATAGGAAGGCTTGAATTGCTACCGGAGGACTTGAGGGAAGTTATAGGGGAGCTTGAGAAAGCAACTGAAAAATACAATGACCATTACCTAAACATAGCAATAGCTTATGGGGGGAGAAGCGAAATAATTGATGCAGTTAAGCGCATAGCTGAGAAGGTGAAAATGGGTGAGCTGGAAGTTGAGGAAATTAATGAGGAGGTATTTGAAAAGCACCTCTATACATCGCATCTTCCAAATCCATATCCAGACCTAATAATCAGGACTAGTGGAGAAGAGCGATTGAGCGGATTCCTCCTATGGCAGTGCGCTTATAGTGAACTCATATTCCTAGACGTTTACTGGCCGGATTTCAGAAAAATAGATTTTTGGAGAGCAATCAGAATTTATCAAAAGAGAGAGAGGCGATATGGAAGGTAGAAGTCATAGAGATCTGCCTAAAGTATCAATAATAGTACCAGTCAGAAACTGCGGAAGCACAATTGATGAACTATTAACCTCACTCATGGAAGTGGATTATCCTAAAGATAAGATGGAGATAATAGTTGTTGATGGAGGCTCATCAGATGACACGGTGAAGAGGGCCCTAAAGTACCCCGTGAAGCTCCTCTTCGAACCCGGTAAGGGGCCAAATTATGCGAGGAGAGTGGCAATTGAAGCTTCAAGTGGAGATATCCTCGTATTTACGGATGGAGACTGTATAGTGCCCAAGCACTGGATTAAGTCCATAGTCAAAAACTTCGAAGCTCCATTCATTGGCTGTGTTGGTGGAAGCGTATTTGCAGATGAAAAGCTCAAGGGGAATTTATTCGTGGACTATGCTGATGCCTCAATAATGAGGATTATGCCGTTCGCAGCTAAAAGGGAAATTTTAGATCAGCCAAAAGTCTTCAAACACCTGGCATTCTGCAATATGGCAATTAGGAGGGAAGCCATCAATAAGATCGGAGGCCTAGACGTTAAAATGAAGACATTTGAGGATGTAGATACCGTTCAGAGCATATGTGAAGTTGGTTACAAGATGGTTTTCGATCCAGAAGTATATGTGTGGCATAAGCATAGACAGACGCTAAGGGGCATATTGAAGCAGACATATAGCTATGGGAAAGGCGGCCCCATGTTTAGGCGAAAGCATCCCAAAAGCAAGATAGCAAAGTTTTATCGTATGGGCTTAATGGCATATCACACATTTTCAATAATAATCAGCTTAATATTTGCACTAGCCCTAATTAAGGGGAGCAACTTGCTCTTACTCATTGGCCTACTGCCGTTCATTATGGGATATGCAGCAGCCATAGTGTACTACGTTCATAAGGGCAACAGTCTTCTCAGATCCCTACTTTACCCGGCAATAGATTTCATGAGGATAATAGCCTTCTGCCTTGGAGACCTGGTTGGCACAATAGACATGATTATTGAGGAGAGGACAGATTCCAAGGTTTTCCACTAGTCAAGATTTCCTCCGGTATTCTATCTCTATATTTCTTTAGGAAAGCCAAGTCCTCATCTTTATCCCTCAACTCATCTGGGAGCATGTGGGGTATTTCGTCGATTATTGGATACCATCTCAAGCATTTTTCACATATTAAAATCCCCTCAGCCACTTCCCGCTTTAGACACGATTTGCAGTCCAATAATTCCCTTGAAAGCTTCGATACGTATTCCCGATTCAATCCGCAGTACTCCTCACATACGACATCCTTACTTGGCTGCACGTCATAATCATAGGTTTTCTCATTGAAAACTATCAGTTTTAATGGAAAGGTCTTGCATATGGGGCATGCTAGAATATCCATTAACCTGTACTTCATACATGTGAAAGTGGATGCCTTATCTATTTAAGCATTCTTAGCCGTGATTGAGCCCTATAGAATTACATGTAAGACTCTCACTTCATTTGGAAGCATATGTAATTCAATTACCAGTAGATACTCACCTTTCACTCTGAACTTCAAGCTCCTACCAGTTTTGCCATCAATTATTAGCTTTACAGCTGAAGCAGGTATGTCTTGTGCGCTTAAGTCTATCTCAATCTCTGCATTTACACTCGAACTCCTCGGATTCTTTACTTCAAATATCAGGCACATGCGATACTCACCTCCCACCTCGTGAAAATGAGCACCCTTGAATGTTGCTCTCAGCTTTAAAGGAGGTAGTAGTATTGGACCTATTAGAAATGAGGCTACTCCAAGCACTATTAGTGCGAGAATCGATATTGAAAAAAGCTTAAGCATTAAGTTTCTTCTCATCTTAACCAAGATGAGTACCTCCACTATACGTTTTCAGTAGCTTTGCGCATTGAGATAGGTGTCTGGCTATTCTTATTGCTTCCCTTGGCACTTTGATTAGCTCTCCCTTCTCAATAACGTAGTGATCGATAAACTCCTCACTGAGCTCCATCACTCTTCCAATATGCTCACCTAGAAAGTGCAGTTGTATGCAGTGTGGAGAACCATCCATCGTTAAAATCGCGATTTTCTCAGGTTTAGAGAACCTTATGATGCTCATGATCTTGAAGCCAACGCAATCCATGTGAAGCTCCTCCATGCACACCCCCAATAATATGAAATCCCTTGAAAAATCACTTAGCACCTTTGGATACTCCTCCTCAATGCACTTACTGTAAATGAGAATCCTCGCTCCCCTAAGCTTCCTACTAGTTACACTCATAGACATTAGATTACGCATCACTTCACCCCCTAATAGGTAAGTTGATTACATTAGCAATTAACCATTTTATTGAGTTAAGGGGGAATGGTTTAAGTGAAGAAGTTAATCTTGGCATCAACGTCGCCTAGGAGAAGGAGGCTTCTCGAGAAGTTTCTGGGGGAGGAGCTTGAAGTCATAGCACCTGAAATAGATGAGAGCAAGTATAGAGATTTACCTCCGAGAGAGCAAGTTAAAAGAATTGCTTTAGCAAAAGCTGAGAGTATAGCTTCTAGGATCAGTGGGGGAGTTGTTGTGGCTGCAGATACAATTGTGGTTATCGATGGAGAAGTTCTTGGCAAGCCTTACACTATCGAGGAGGCAAAATCGATGCTTAGGAAGCTTAGCGGTAGAAAGCATAAGGTAATCACTGGAATTGCAGTTATTGACGTTGAGTCTGGTGAGAAAGTAATTGATCTCGTTGAGTCCGAGGTTTTAATGAGGAAGCTGAGTGAGCTAGAAATTGAACTCTATGTTAGGAGCGGTGAGCCAATGGGTAAGGCTGGCGGCTATGCTATTCAAGGGCTTGGGGCACTGCTCGTTAAGGGGATCTCTGGGTGCTTTTATAATGTGGTCGGCCTTCCCATATCAAGACTATATGAAATCTTAAGCCGCCTGGGCATTAATTTACTTGAAAGGGCTGCTGAGACATATGGGAAAGCATGTGAGGGAATTTAAGGAGCATGAAGCATACGCCATGCTTAAAATTCCACCAGGAATTCCATTTATAGTTAGATGTGATGGGAGGAACTTTAGGGATCTATGCGATGAAGTGGGCTTTCAGAAGCCTTATGATGAGGAATTCGCCAAGCTTATGGTTGGAGCAGCTAAATCAGTCTTCAATTCAGGATTCAATCCATCCCTAGCATACATTCAATCAGATGAGGTGAGCTATCTTTTCATGAGGGAAAGCGCATTTAATAGGAGAATTGAAAAGCTCCTGTCAATAATTCCGAGTACCATGAGCAGCTACTTCTCAATTCAAATGCTCAAGAAGTTTGGTAAGGAGCTTAGTGCATCCTTTGATGCTAGAATAGTAATGCTTTCCAAGTCGGATGTAATCGACTATTTTATTTGGAGGCAAATGGAGGCATGGAGAAACCACATAAACTCATATGCCTTCTATGCACTAATTAGAAAGGGCTTTAGTAGGAGAAGTGCGGCACAGCAATTGGCCGGTTTAAAATCAGAGCAACTTCATGAACTAGTCTTCAAGGAACTGGGAATAAATCTCGCAAAAACGCCAGCCTGGCAGAGGAGGGGCATAGTTTTAAGGTGGAAGATTGTTTCGAGGAGAGGAGTAAATCCCTTGACTGGAGAAGTAGTTGAAGTTAAAAGGAGAATTTTAGTTGAGGATTGGAGGCCCCCGCTTTTCTCATCACCCGAAGGAAGGAAGTATATAGTTGAGGCGCTAGAGGAGGCCGAAAAAGAAATCAATTGATAGCCATAGTTAAATGTTGAGATTGGGAAAATGTACTATGCTCTAAGGCCCGATGCAATATTTGTTTGGAAAAACGAGGAGGTTAAGAGGAGGCTTTCATGGTACTACAGGGTTATGAGAAATGAAAGGCCGGCCAAGTACTTAATATGCAAGAGAATACCTATAGACATAAATTTGGAGGAGGCAAGCGAGAAAGAGCTGTGGAGCGAACATGAAAGGGTAGCGGAGAAGTTCAAAAAAATATTCGAAAAAATTAGGTCAGGTGAAATTGAGCTTTCAAGCCTAGAAAAACCCAAGGTAAGCTTTCTAGACTTAAAAATTGAGCTCGTCAATAAAATGCTGACTCATTGCAACTTCTGTGAAAGAAGATGTGGAGTGAATAGGGCTAATGGCGAGAGAGGCTTCTGCAGGCTTGATAAGAGAACTTATGTGGCTTCATGGTTTCACCACTGGGGTGAGGAAGCCCCATTAATTCCGAGCGGAACCATATTTTTTGGGTCATGCAATTTTAGGTGCGTATTCTGTCAAAACTACGATATAAGCCAAGTAAACCCACTTGGAGGCATAGAAGTGACTCCAAGAGAGCTCGCCAAAATACAGGCCACGCTTAGGAGAGAGGGGGTAAAGAACATAAATTATGTTGGCGGCGAACCAACTCCAAATCTGCATACAATAGTCGAGTCCCTTAAGTATTTAGATGTAAACGTTCCACTTCTCTGGAACAGCAACTTCTACTGCAGTACTGAGACTATGAAGATACTGCTCGAAATAATAGATATAGGCCTACCCGACTTCAAGTATGGTAACGATGAGTGCGCTAAGAGGCTGTCCATGGTTGACAAATACTTTGAGGTGGTCTCCAGAAACCACAAAATGATGCATGATTATGGAATTGACATGATAATTAGGCACCTAGTAATGCCAAACCACGTTGAGTGTTGCACGAAGCCCATACTCAATTGGATAGCTGAAAACCTGCCTAGAGCATTGGTGAACATAATGGCGCAGTACCGCCCAGAATACCTTGTTGCATGGGAGCCTGAGAAGTATCCGGATATTGCGAGGAGGCCTACAGCCGACGAGATGAGGGAAGCATATAAGCATGCTCAGAGGCTAGGCTTATGCTATGAACCCGTTTCCTAAAGCTAGTCTAGATTTAGAAGCACTATAACTATGTCCGATATAGCTTTAACCGCAATGTAGTAGGGCATTTTCAGATTATAGCTTGCTCCATTGACCAGCTTAATAATTGGTGCAAGCAACAATAGATTCATCCCCTTAAACTCTGTGAACAATCTAATCAGCTTGAGCTTGCGGAGCACTAGCCTACTGTATGGTACCATGAAAGGGAAGTTCTTCAGTCCGCGAAGCCTTGCGGGGATGGTGGGGGGAAGGCAGATGATCACTGCTCTAAGATTCCCCAGTTCATTGAGCTGATTTAGAATGCTGAGGAACTCCTCTACATCCATGTCTAATAAGCCGTAATTCGTGTAAAAGACTTCATGGTGAGGGGGGTTTGCAGGGGGATGTCTGCATCCAATAACAATACATGGGCATAGTTCTTCCGCTAGAATGGGAGCCACGTGGTCTGGCTTCTCGACATAAATGGATATTTTCTGAGCCCTACTGCTCTGCTTCAGAATGCCCTTTACAATCTCCATAAGCTGCGAATTCATGAAGCCTCCTCTCCATCAATAGTCTCCATAGGATGACTGCACCTACATGTGTGCAAATGCTTTTCATTCTATGAGATCCATATGGTTTTCTTGGATCATAGCAGGTGCATGTATATCTTCTAATTTCAGGTGTATACGTGACTATGTATAGGGGTTCATAGTCGCCGAGTTCAGGCCTACCCCTGACAATCCAAGTATTAGCTTTCACAGCCTTCTTCACGTCAGTTAACCTGTCAAGGCATCTATTAAACCATGAACTCGATTTCCCATGAAATCTCGATTTAAGCATGTGTAGAGCCTCTTCAAGCACTTCCCTAGATACTTTGAACTCACTTATTACTCTGGCTATTCTAATTGCCTTGCGACTATAATATGTCAACTAAACCATTCTCCGTTATGCCAAATAATGTCGAGCTACCTCTCTGAAGATATGGGCTATCTTCAACGATCATTTTCCTTACAAGAGCACCTATGCGTTTCGTTGATGAATGCTGTAATATAAATAGTCTGTGGGTAGTTCCATGTGCCACTACATGGCCTCCAGCAGCTACTAGTCCGCCGCCAGCTACTGGTTTAGCTACCACGTGATTTGTCACTACTACATAGATGTTGTACATCATGGCGATTCTCAAGAGGAAGTTTAGCATGTAATTTAGTGTTTGCTGTCTAGCAACTAGCATCTCTCTACCCCTATACTCGGCTCTGACATGGGCTACTAGGCTGTCAATAATTGCCAGCTTCACCTGCTCATTTTCAATGCATTGAGGTAGAACTATTCTTATGCAGTCTATTTGCTCATCCACGTTCATGGGCTGATATACCAGTATGTTTGATAGTGGATCTGACAAGTTGAAGCGCTCCCCTATCTTCTCAATTCTCTTGTCTGAAAATGTTCCTTCAGTATCTACATAGAGGACCCTGCCGTTTGCACCACGCCTATTCTCTGTTAGCTGGGCTGTTACGGATAGCTGGAAGCATAATTGGGATTTTCCAGCACCATATTCTCCAACGAACTCATATATGCACCTGGGCTCTAAACCGCCTTTCAATAGTTCATCTATAGACTTAACTCCAGTTGTGAGTCTAGGTAAAGAGCTTCTAATGGATGAGAACTCTGAGGCCCTAACTACTTTCAGTGGTCTGAAAGCTCTCCTAACATTAAATAGGGCTCTGCTCAGCCTCGTATAATCATCTACATCTAGAAGTGATAGCAGTTCATCTAATCCATAAAGCGCCAGCTGTTTAGGTGATGAAATGCCTGCTCTTCTTAATTTCTCAGCTGTTGATGGACCTACTCCAGGTATGTCTTCTAGCTCCCTATACTTTGGGATATCATGACTATTCATTGGAGAACGCCTCTTTAAGCAGGTTCTTCAGATAATCGAGGTGAATAATGATCTTTTCAAGTTCACCTACAATATGCTCGCAATCTTCTCGACCGAGGGCTATTGATGCTAAGTCGCTGAGGGCAGTAATTAGCGATTTAATTTTAACTTCATCATAGTACTCCTCGAAGAGCACCCTCCTTCCATTCTGATTTAAAGTCAATTTCTTCGGCACTAATACTAGCTCTCGCCTTATATTCCCCCGCCTAGTGACCCTATAGTTTGCAACTATGACTCCCTTACTCGTTATGGTTACCGTGTGGGTAAAGCCTCTTCCATCCCTATGCCACCTAATCCAATTGCTCAAGCCACTTCACCCCTTAAGAACTCATACTCATTGAGGGCTGCGATGCCGGAGGGGGTTATCTTAACGTAGTACCGACCATCCCTACCTATGAAGTCAGAGATCAATCCATAGGCTATCAATGTACCTATTAGCCTTCGGGCTACTTGACTATCTAAGCCTAGCACGCCGACAATATAGCCTACAAGTGAGTCCCTCTCAATACCTCCCTGAACTAGAAATGATAGCACTTGATATGCTGCCTCAGATAGACCCCTGAACAGTTTCTCTAGGAGAGTGACATGAGTTACCTCCAATGGTTTGAGCTTGCTCTCCACCTTTAGTGGCTTAGCTTGCACATCTATCTTGGGTAGCTTGACGACCTTTGCATCCCCATCATAGAAGAGTAGAGCTGAGTTCCTTGGAAGCAGCTTCAGCTCATCTAAAGCCAAGTTATCCGATAGCAATTTACTCAAAATATTAACTTCCTCTTTCGACCTCGGAATGGATGTTATGGCTAGGTTAAGAAGAAGCCTTGCCCTGCTCGATAGAAAGGCCGGACTTCTACATGAAAGCACAGTAATGGATGCACCTAATTTATCTAGGAGCTCTAAGGTGAAGAAAGCTCTTTCAAAGGCTAAAGCATATTCCTCCCGCAGGGCCCTTATAAGTTCAGGCATGAGTAGATCTGCTTCATCTAAAACAACTACTACTGGTCGAGTGCTCAGAAGCCTTATTAGTGTAAGTAGAGATGCGAGTACCCTGAACTCCAGCGGCAAATAGCTGAAGTCAAGTACAGAAGCACCATGACTCAGGAACTCCAACTCTCCATGACCACTAAATGCTGAGCCCAATCGGCCGCAGTGTAGAAGATCGAGTAGCCTTAGCAGTCTTGAAACGTACGGCTTGTATGAGAGAATTTGAGATAGCGATTCGATTTCAAGCATTACTTCCTCTATGCTTGGCCTCTTAACGCCCTTAGATATGAGAGCAGTTAAGGCATGCTGAAGCACTCTTGCTGATGGCTCACCCACATGAAGACTTACTTTTACTGCCTCAACTACATTGAACATCTTCATATAAGGGTCTTCACCTGTGAAATCGAATATGCTAAGTGAAGCATTGAAGCCCAACTTGAATACTTGGCAGGCATCAATCACTTGACTAAGGAGCCTTGCGTAGAGGCCGCGATGATCCAATACTATACAGCAGCTATTTGAGCGCTTGAAAATACGTTGAAGTATTGATGTAACTATCTTGGCGCGCTCCCTTGACGGTGCAAACACACCAATTACCGAGCTACTATCATCGGCCTTCAGATTACGCTTTAATATGAAATCTAAGTCAACAATTTCGGCTGAACGGGTAATTAGAAAGCTCATGCTCTCACACCTCCGAGCGAGGCATTTATTAGGGCAAGTACAAGCTGCTTTCCAGCTAACACTTTCACTTCATCAGCTGGAAGTGAAGTTGCTAGTGAAGTTAGGAGGCCAGTCAGCATTGATATGGCCTTCTCCTTCTTGTATACTGGCACAGTGATTCTTGGAATTAATAGGTGGAGATCTCCATTTCCCCTTCTCCTAATGGTGATTAGTGAGAAATCTGTTGGCATGTTTAATAGCAGGTTTTTGAGGAGAGCCTCATTCTTAATTCCTTTAAAGGCAATTGCTCCTGAAAGCGTTAGCTTACCTATTGATGGAGAGTGAACTGCTAAGTAGTTTAAAGTAGCGAGCTTCAAATTTACTGCATAGAGCTTTTCCTTTCCAGTTTTGATACTATCTAGCCTTAATTCACCCCCTGAGGATACTGTTGAAGACCTACTATCATTAACATGAAAAGCACTCCTCTTTATTGCTGGAGCTTTAATTTCCCTAGATTTAAATGGACCATGCTTTCTCGCAGTTCTCAATCCCCTCATTAGAATATAGGCTGCTGGAGGAACTATGATGAGTGCTGGATGCACTAGTGCTAACATGGCTATTAGGAACAATATAGCCACCATCTTGAGCATTCAAATCACCGGTCTTGAAGGGGAAATGCATTGAGATAAGCGTAGTTTAGATGTTCGGCGAATGCTTATAGTTCTAGGAAGACCGAATGAATAGATGGGAAGAGGGAATTAATTGTGAGCGAAGAATTGAGGGTGAGGATTGAGGAGCTAAAGGTACTTGCAGACGAAACTAGGATGAGAATTTTAATGCTACTTGCAAGTAAAGGAGAAATGAAGTTAAGCGATATTTCAAGGCTAATTGGAAAGTCTAAGTCCACGGTTTTCGAGCATTTAAAGGTGCTCGTTGGGGCGGGGCTAGTCGATAGAAAGGAAATTGATAGAGCGCACTATTACTTTCTAACTGATAAGGGGAAAAGCGCAATTACCTCAATTAGTGCAGGTGATTATTCGAGTTTGAGACATGAAGTCTTAGTGGAAAAGGAAAAGCTTGAAATTAGTAAAGTTCAAGTAGCTGTTAGCATAGCTATTGAACTTTTCAGGATGAAGGGGCATTATCTAATACCGCTAATAGCGGGCTTATCAATGGCTTTTTTAGGGTATGTGCAGCTATCATCAATTTTAGCTTCGCTAGCTGTTGGAGCATTCCTTGGCTTTCTGAGAGTAGACGCGAGAAAATTTATTAAGGGGGCACTGGTGTATGCAGTGGCTACAGCAATTTCAGCCATTATTAAAGAGGGCGCGCTCCCAATGGTACTGGTTCTGCCAATTGCATTGGGCATATTCATTCTAGTTGGCGGGCTAGCTTACATTACAGTTAAATTATTTATTGGAGAAAGTAAATGGTAAATTGGTGGAGTGAATGGTTAGACCTTGCCCCGAGTGCGGCGGTGAAATGTATTTTGATAGACGCAGGTTCACATATGTGTGTAGGAATTGTGGATTGGCTTTAGGTAGATTCGAGATATACAAGTATGGTAAGAGAAAAGCTGAGAAGCGGGAAGAGGATTGGCGCAAGGAATACTTGAAGTGGTGGTTGAGCTCTAAAAAGTAAAGCGGATCAGTATGAGCGAAGCTAAGGAAGAGAGGGTAATTACAGTAGTAGAGATCATCAGTATTGGAGAGGAGCTATTAATAGGGAAAGTTGTTAATACAAATGCATCTTGGCTTGCTCGAGAAGTAACTAGGCTTGGGGGAAGAGTTCGTAGAATAACTGTTATCGGTGATGATGTGCATGAAATAGCTTTAGCAATAAATGAGGCTTTGAGCAGAAAGCCGAATCTCATAATTACGACTGGCGGTTTGGGACCAACATTTGATGATAAGACGATGGAGGCGCTTGCACTTGCCCTAAATAGAAAGCTCGAATTGAATAGTTCAGCAGCCGAGTACATTAGGTGCAAGTGCATGGAGTTGGGTGTGCCATTGAATAATAGGAGATTGAAAATGGCTTATGTGCCTGAAGGGTGCATTGTACTTAAAAATGAAGTGGGAATGGCACCTGGAGTAATTATCGAAAGGAATGGTGTGAGAATTGTGGCACTACCTGGTGTACCGAGGGAAATGGAGTTCATGTTCACTAAGTATGTGGCTAAAATGATTGCAGGTAGGAAGTTTTCTGAAGCTGAAGTTCTAGTTGAAGATGTGTTTGAGGCAGATATAGCCTCCATAGTCGAGGAGGTGATGAAGAGGCTACCTCAAATATATATTAAAACGCATCCGGGAGTAAGTGATCGCGGACCGGCAATTAGAATTCACATTTATGGTAGATGCAAAATGGAAGTAGTGGAGGAAGCTGTAAAACAGTTAATAAGCAGATTGCTGAATGCCGGGGGTAGGGTGAAGAAGGTGAGTTTTGGTGAGAAGCCTTGATCTCAATAATGGTTGTTGGAACCGCTGGCTCGGGAAAGAGCGCATTATCAGCTGCATTCTCTGAGTGGCTTAAAGATCAGGATAGGAGTGTTGGAATACTCAATTTAGATCCGGGGGTTAGGTGGTTACCATATTCCCCAGATGTGGATGTTAGAGAGTATGTTAATGTCGAGGATGTAATGCTTCAGTACGGCTTGGGCCCAAATGGAGCATTAATTGCCTGCGTTGATTTGATAGTGAATTACGTTAAGAAGTTGAGAGAGGAGATCGAAGACTTAGGTGTTGATTACCTGATAATAGATACACCGGGGCAAATGGAGCTATTCGCGTTTAGATCCTCTGGCCCCTACATAGCATCTAGAATTGGTGGAGAAAACATGATAGTCCTATGCCTATTAGACGCTGTATTCGCGAAAAGACCTATTAGCTTTGCCTCAGCACTGCTACTGGCAACATCTGTTCAATGCAGATTCCTAAGGCCACAGGTGAACGTTATATCAAAATCGGACCTGCTTTCCTATGAAGAGAAAATGCGCATAGAGAGCTGGATTGAAGATCCCGATGAACTTAAATCAGCCATTATGAGTGAGAGGGCAACCATGGAGAGGGAGCTCGGTAAGAGAATCAGTGATGTAATTAGTGCTGAGCTACTATCAGACCTGATATTCACTTCATCCAAAACCTGTGAGGGCTTCGACAACCTATATGCTGTAATTCAGAGGATAACCGGTGAAGTCTAGTAGCCCCTGAAATGCTGGATAAAAGCTTTTAATAAACGAGATGTGAAAGTAGAGCTGAGGTTGACTTTATGGAGACGAGTAGAAGCGAAAAAGTGAAGGCTATATTTAAGAAAGCGCTCAGTGAAGGAAGGAAGTATTTGCTTGAAAATGAAGCTAAAGAAGTGTGCTCAATTTATGGTATACCAGTCACAAAATTTAAGATTGCGAGAAGTAAGGAGGAGGCAATTAAATGCGCCAATGAAATAGGCTATCCGGTAGTATTTAAGATACTTTCACCGGACATAATACATAAAACCGATGTTGGCGGAGTCATACTCAACATTGAAAATGAGGAGGAGGCAAAAAGGGCATACGATGAGCTCATGAGCAATGTAAAGAAGAGAGTGCCGAGTGCAAGAATTATAGGAGTATTCGTCCAAGAAATGGCACCTGAAGGAACCGAAGTGATAGTTGGAGCAATCAAGGACCCGCAGTTCGGCCCAACCTTAATGTTCGGTTTAGGTGGCATATTCGTTGAGATATTGAAGGATGTAACCTTCAGAATAGCACCAGTAACTGAGGATGAAGCCAAAGAGATGATTAGGGAAATTAAAGGATATCCAATAATAAAGGGCTATAGGGGGAAGCCGCCATGCGATGAAAATGCAATAATAGACATTATACTTAAAGTATCAGATCTAGTAATGGAAAACCAAGAAATAAATCAGCTCGATCTAAACCCCATATTCATTTACGAGAAGGGGGCAAAAGTAATAGATGCGAGGATAATCTTGGAATGAAAAGTTTAAGCGAGTTGAAAAATGAACTTGAAAGAATTGAGAAGCAAATTAAGTTAAAGGAGAGTGAAATACAATTACTTATAGAGGAGAAGAAAAGAGCTCAAGGAGAGCTGAAGGAGTTATTGAGGAGGTTTAGGGAGAAGAAAAGTAAACTTGTCGAGCTGAAGAGTAAGAGGAGGGAATTGAAGAGCAAATTAAGAGAGAAGACTGATTGCATTAGGAAGCTGAGAGAAACCTTGGCTGATAAGAGGAAGCAGGTAGGAGAAAATATTAGGGAAATAGCTAAACTTAGGAGAACTATTTCCTCCATAAAAAGGGAGGTAAAAGCTGATCTCGACCAGCTAATTAAGAGAATTGAAGAGCTTGAATGGTATTACCAGACGACACCATTAAGCAGAGAAGAGGAAAAGAGGGTAATTGCCAAGATAGGTAGTTTAAGTAAGAAGAGAAAGAAGCTTGAGCAGGCCATTAGGTTTGAAGAGGAAATTTTGAAGATAGAAAGAAGAATTGAGGATTTGAAAGATGAGATTAGCAGAATTAAGAGCGACATCAAACGCCTATCAAGTGAAATAGAGCAGTTGAAGAGCGAAATCACATCTCTTAATGAAACAATAATTGATCAATCAAACATGATTGACGATTTGAAGAGTAAGATCGACTACTTTAAGGAGCTAATTAGAGATAAGAATAATAAAATATCGAAAGCCCAAGTCGAGCTAATGAATTTGAAAGCTCGAAAAAATGCAGTGATAATTTTGATGAATAGGGTGAAGAGGGATGAGTACTTAAATAGAGTTGTTGAGAGAGCTCTAGAGAAGATGAGGCGTGGAAATAAGCTTAGCTTCGATGAGTTTAAGCTGCTAATGGAACTTGGGTTATTTGAAAAGAAAGTAAGTTAAATAACATCGAAGATTACTATCTAAATTCGGTAACGTGGGAGCTATGAGATCAAATGAAGAGGGGAAGCACGAGAGAATACTCGTTCTCTATGTTGATAGGGATAACGATTTGGGAGAAGTCACTGGCATAGAGACACCAGTTGTTGGGAGAGAAGAGAACTTAAGGGCGGCAACTCTATTTGCTCTCAAATCACCAGAGGATTCAGATGTAAATGCATTGTTTGCAGCTATAAGCCTATATGATGAGCTTAAAGCTGAGGGCATTGAATGTGAAATAGCAACAATAACCGGTTTAAGTGAGGGAGGACATAAAGCTGATTTAAAGATAGTGGGCGAACTGGATAAAGTGCTTGAAAGATTTGGTGCTACGGGGCTAATACTAGTAACTGACGGTGCAGCTGATGAAGCAGTTATACCCGTTATACAGTCGAGGCTACCAATAGTATCAGTTAGGCGAGTACTGGTTCAGCAGCAGAGGGGGGTTGAGGAGACATATATTTTAATAGCAAGATACTTGAGGAAAATCATTGAGGAACCCCAATATGCTAGAATGTTTCTTGGTGTACCTGGTCTCATACTCCTTTTACTTGCAGTTCTTCAAGTCATTGGATACGCTCAATATACTTTGCTTGGAGCCTTAATTGTGATAGGTAGCGCGTTTGTCATTAGAGGATTTTCAATAGATAGGCTTGTCATTAAGTGGTGGGAAGCCTCACCAATAATATTTTTCACGGGCTTCATATCGCTCATAGCGTGCAGCGTTGCAGTTTATGAGGGCGTTAGTAGAGTTTTCTCTGAGCTACATGTGAACCCAGCCCTAATATCTAACATACCTAGAATGGCAGGATACTTCCTTGCTCAGGCAACCGACATATTCCTTGTCGGTTTGGGAATATTTCTAGCTGGCAGAATGATAGATAAGTACTTGAGGGAGAAGCAGAAGCTATGGCATGATTTCGTTGGACTGGTTTTTCTGGGCACTATTAGGCCCGTACTTCAAAATGTTTCATTCCTATTGACGACCCCGGGAATGAGTCATGAGCTCTTGATCTACTCATTAATCATGACTGCAAGCATATGCTCTAGCCTAGTTGTGGCATTCACCTTAATTGATAAGATTAAGGAGAGGAGAGCGAAGAGGTAGTAGCTTATGAGGAAAATTCGAGTTGGAATTATTGGTGGAACAGGCTTGGAGGAGGCTATTAAGGGAGCTGAAGAAGTGAGCATACACACACCATATGGGGACATTAATGTTGCAATTGGCGAATTAGGCGAGGAGAGAATTGCGTTTATTCCGAGGCATGGTAGGAGGCACGAAAATCCTCCACATAAAGTCAATTATAGGGGAAACATTTGGGCCATGCACTCCCTGGGTGTTGAGAGAATTATAGCCACTAATGCCGTTGGTGGAATAGCTGAGGGATTAAAACCAGGAGACTTTGTCGTTGTCAATGACTTCATAGATTTCACTAAGAGCAGACCAACAACTTTCTTCGAGGGGCCAAAGGTAGTTCATGTCGACATGACAGAGCCATATTGCCCGGAAATTAGAAGTGCACTTATTGAGGCAGCTAAGGAGGTATTGCTTGAGAGGAGGTTGGGAATTAAGATTTGGGATTCAGGAATATATGCTTGCACTGAAGGACCTAGATTTGAGACCCCTGCCGAGATAAGGATGTTGAGGATGCTTGGGGCGGATGTTGTTGGAATGACCGGTGTACCTGAAGTTGTCTTGGCTAGAGAGCTGAAAATCTGCTATGCGACGATATGCATAGTCACAAACTATGCTGCTGGAATGCAGGATAGAGTAAGTGCTGAAGAAGTGTCTGAGATTATGTCTAGGGTTATGCCTGCAGTCATTAAGGTTATTGAAATAGCCATCAAAAGAATACC
>CAYWZQ010000016.1:0-14506 GCA_964462875.1 uncultured Nitrososphaerota archaeon
GCTAAGTTTGAAAAAGGTGTTCTGAAGCCTTTAGAAGAGGTTGAGCTTAGAGAGGGTGAGGAAGTGAGAATAATCATACTTCCCAGGGAGTTTCCCCAGCTCGTTAGGGAGAGTAACATAGAGGCTAAAAGAGATATCGAAAAGGTTCTCCGAGAGGGTAGGGAACGTTGGGTAAGGTGGTACTCGACACGAGTATAATAGTGAAGGCAATTCTAAAGCCTGGTAGATGGCTACCTAGAGACATCTATGAGCGCGAAATTAAAACACATGAGAAATCAAGGCTACTGATCCGCTTTCTAAAGGAGAAGCGGATAAAAGTGCTTTTGCCTTTCGCGGCCCTCGTGGAGGTAGCAGGCGTATTGACAAGACTTACTTCGAAAAGCTTAGCCAGAGAGGTAGTAGAGTCCCTGAGAACTACAGAGAACTACCAGGTGATTTATGAGGAGGAGATCAGGGATTCCGTTGTCGATTTGGCTCTTGAAACAGGAGCTAGTGGTTTCGATACTTATTTCATGACAATTGCTAAGCTCTATAATGCGACGTTAATAACGGATGATGAGCCTATGGCCATATATGCGGAGCGTATAGGAATAGACACTATCCTTGTAAGGAGAATAAATAAAAGAGAGCTAATAGCTAAAATCGACAAGTTGGCAAATAATTAACATAACCGGTCTTGAATCTTAGAAATTTTGTTAGTCTTACCTAGATGAAATAGTGTAAACTACTGCCATAAGCATTATATTACCGCAATAACTCATAGTTGGCTTGGGAGAGAGTCTATGGGATCATCGCTGAACAATTTTCAGGGGAGTTTCTGGTCGCTGACTTTTGATGAAGAGGTTTCATAATACCACCGAGCCAATTCATCAGAAGTTGTGGTATATAACACCTATTATCTTCTTCTGTGTCTGGGTAGAAGAATGTCCTATTCTGACTTCTCGCCTAAGGAGATAGTTAGGGAGTTAAGGGAGCAGTATGGCATCAATATTTTTCGTAATTCATTAATTGCCCTTTAGTTTTAGATTGAGGGAGGAATCGCAAAGAAGTTTTCGATTCTAGAATCGAATCATAACAGCATCTCGAGTTATGCATACCCACATGAATGGTTCGATTGGGCTCCAAATCGAAGGGATAGTTAGGTGAGCGATCAGTATCAATACATGCGACTCATCTTCTTCCGACCTCAGAGCGCTAGTATTGCTTCTGACTTCTTGAGCTGTCTAGTCACAGGATCTACTTCGAGTCCTAGACCTTCGAGTGCATGGAGCCCTAAGACTTCATAATCACTTTCCTCAGCGAACACTACTATCGTAGTAGCTCTCCTCCCTAAACACGCGACAACAGCCTCACCAATATCCCTCTCAATAATCCTGTTTTCTATAGTCCTGAACCTCCTCCTTTCCATAGGTTTGATACCCAACTTTTCGAGCCTACTCTGTTTAACCCATGTATAGGTACTCCCAGTATCAACAAGCAACTCTAGCTCTAAGCACCTCTCAGGCTCATGAGGATTGAAGAGTTTAACCCTAGCAGTAGTGTACCCCATATTAACCCCTCCTTCTTGTGGTTTCTTTTAATTTGATTACAGAACGCGAAGTATAATAAAGTTTCCACTTCCTTAAAGCAGGGGGCTGTGGGAATTTTTATGCGGGAAAGATCATCAGAGGAATAAGGGTTTCAAGACTTTAGACATTGTATGCTTAAATTCATGTGTAAAGGCATGTAAGTGATATTGTTTACTTGCATTTCACGAGTGTTGAGCTTTATTTAGTTCTGATGCGAAGATGTTTCATGATGTGTATCATGGAGCATGTTCTTGCTAATGTAAAGCTCTATGATCCTCGTGACTTATCTAAGTGTTTAGAATTGGAATTTAGGCATTAAGCCCATGGGTAGGAGGAGGTTTAGAACTATTGAAGGTAGGATTATCGAGCGTGATATTGGTGAAGCCGTTATTGAGTGTTTTGATGAGAGGGTTACGTGTATGGTTGTCTTTGCTGAGGGTGATGATGCCAAATGTTTTGTTCCTAATTCTATTAGTGGAGGTTTTTACACTAGGATATGTTAGGGTCAGAGCTAGAGCGTGGAATGTGGAGATCCATCTGCTAGTAGAGATGTAGAGCTTCTAGCTGATACTGAAGCCATATACACTGTTCTGTCTAGTAGTCTTCTAAGAGAATTAAAGGTGAAGCGCTATATATTGGAGCTATGAGGTAACTTGATAAGTAAGGTGCATCATAAGGCCAATTACGCATCATTCTTAGGAGTGGAATGCTTAAACTTGGAGTAGTTAAGTTTCAGGTATGAAAATTAGTTTAATTTGCAGTTTACTGGATTATGTTTCATGGGTTAATCTTGAGGCATTAAATGGCTTCATGATGCTTCAATATATTTAGGAGAGTGGTGATCTTGCTTGAGTATTGGCGTAGATTTCCATTGGCAGCAAGAAGATACATTTTGTATCACTGCTTGGTTACACCGCTATTGTTTGTCTGGTATATTGTTCCTTACTTAATGTTGGAGTCTGGGCTGAGCGTGGCCGAGGCCGGTGTAATATTTACATTGGGCTCTGCTATTAGTGCTTGCTTGAACTTTCTTGTGGGGAGATGGCTTGATAGGGGCTGTCCTAACACTATTATGGCGGCTATAAGTTTGTTTGACGGTATCTCCTATCTACTTTACTATCTTGCCTTCACGACGAGAAGTATTGCCTGGATACTGATGGGTGCGGTTGTTGAGCGGATAAGCTTTGGTCTATATCCCGTCTATGCAGTCTATGAATATGAAGCTTATCCCAAGGAGATTAGGGAGAAGGTTTATGTGTACCATAATGTGCTTCCCTTTGCTTCGCAGGCATTGACATATCCGCTTATCGGCTATATTCTAGGCGTGGTCTCTCCTACTCGTGAAGCCATGCTAGCAGGTCTACTTATAGTAGCTCTCCTATCCTTCGCTTATATTCTGCTCCTCCTGTATTGGCTTCCAAAAATTACAGGTACTCAACGAGTTAAGGAGAAGGAAACTGCTAGAGGCCGTATACCTCGAGAGTTTTATCCAGTAGCTCTCGTCCTCATTTTAATAGGCTTCTCATACTCCATAGCTCCATCCCTGGTTCTGGTAAACTTATTTAGGGAAGCTCTTGGTGGAGGGCTATTTGAGGTTTCACTCTACGAGGCAGTGGCGGCAATTGCTACCATAGCGTTCTCCCTACCCTTATTGAGGGTGAGGAAGGAACTGGGCAAGTATATGGTTGCTCTGGGCTTAAGTCTAATCTGCATATCTAATATAATCCTAGTTCTCGGTAAAGCTCTCTACCTAGCTTTAACTTCAGCTCTCTTAGCTTCAGCTGGTTATGCAGTGATGGATCCCTTCTTCATGGACATATTATTCTCTAAAATACCTGAAGAGATGAAGGGAACTCTACTAGGAGGTATAGCAGGTGTGAGGAGAATCATAAATATTGCATCACCTGCTATTGCAGGTTTCCTTGCTGATGCACTTTTCCCTGCAGCTCCATACTTGGTGTCAGCAATAGCTATCGCAATGAGCATACTGCTAATCTTATATGCCACCAAGTAGTAGGAGATTAAGGGAATGAATTGACTCGATTTCCATCAATGCTTTATCAGGTTCATCCTAATTATGGCCGTTTAGTGGCATCCCATATTTGTACAGCATTTCACTGATTAGCTCATTTGAAATAGCGATGTAATTTAGTGAGAGAAGTAACCATGCTTTTCCAAGTATTTTATATTTAATCACTAAGTATGTAATAACTTTTAAAGTATTTTGGGCTTATTTCGTAATGGATTGATATGGCGATAATGGATAGACGTGAATTGGTTAGAACTCTTCGCTCTAAGCTTTGTGATCTGCCTAGTTATATTAGGGCTATATTGCTTTTTGGATCTTCTGCTCGTGGTGAGGCGGGGGAGAGGAGTGATGTAGATCTCTTAGTGCTTTATGAGGGATTGCAAATTAAAGATCCAATACTTCGTAGGAGGTATCTCTATAGGTTGATAATGAGTCGTATAGGAGATTTATTTGATGCCGTTACGCTAATAGATATGGAGCTTAGAGAATTCCTAAAGCCTAAGATAATTACCTCGCTTCTCCTCAATATTTACTGGGACTCCATTATTATCATTGATAGGACTGGGAGAATAGAGATTTTCCTAAGTTATGTGCATAGGAAAATTCGCGAAGCAGGCCTGATGCGCTTTAGAGATGGAAGAGCATATTATTGGAAGTTGCCCAAGCCTTTTGGGAGGATTAAGATTTTATGAGTATTGATCCCATGGAGGAGGCTCGCTATAGATTTAGACTGGCAATTCAGCATTTTAATAGAGCTAAGAGGCTCTATGAAATGAACGATTGGGTTGGAACAGTGCAGTTTGCTCAATTAGCTATTGAAAACTTTGCCAAGACACTCATAGCATTTTTCGAAATACCCACTTGGAGCCACGATCCATCAAATCAGCTACTTAGATTACTCAATAAATTTCCCGATGAGGTCGCCAATTACATACATGAGCTTGCTGAAATTGTTAGAGATGTTGCTCCAGAGCATGGTAGATCTACTTATGGTGAACCAAGTAGGGGTCTTACACCAAACGACATATACACTGATAAGATCGCTAAGGAGATATTTGAAAAGGCAAGTAAAGCAAGAAGTGTAGTTGAAAGAGTTCTTAATGCATTGGGCATTCGTTTAGGCTAAGCCACACATGGTGAAATAGTTGAAATTCTAAAATATAATTCAAATAAGGTGTAGATCCTAATAGAGTTTAAGGGGATGAGTAGCTCAATAGTGCCTAGTTTCCGTCAATCTTTAGGCTTCATAAGATAGTGTTTTCTCGCAGTGTCATGGAAGTTGAGGAGCCTTTATTAACTATGGTTTAATTTTGTCGAGGCGAAATTCTAATACGCCAATGCTTTTATTCCTCTTATGGAGGTGCTGATTTAATGGTTTTTGTTGGTAGAATAAGAGCTTTGAGGGTTAGGGTTGGTAGAATTATTGCAGTTAAGGTGAAAGGGGTTGGTTGTAAGATTAAAATTGAGGTTGAGGGGTAAGGGGAAGGTAGTTGATGTTATTGCAGTTGTAAATAGTGGTTATGAAGCTCCCACACCTCAACTTATTGTACCTAAAAGTGTAGCTAGAGAGCTTTCTTTTTGGCCTCCTCCACCAGAAGCACTTGAACTAGTATATGATACGGCTGGCGGCCCCCTCCGCGTATGGTTAATTCAGAAAGCTATCAGCGTTAAAGTCTTAACTGAAGATGTTGAATCTAGAGAAGTAATTGTGGATTTAGTAATTTCACCTCTAGCTGATGAAGCTCTAATAAGCGATAAACTGATCGATGAGCTTGAAATAGTAATTGAAGCTGCGGGTAGGGGATTATGGAGATTCAGGGGAGATCCGCCGACAAAGCTGCGTGAAAGTATTAGATTGTAAAACTATTTCTTTCCATGAATTCTTCTCAAGATGTGTCGTCAAGTTACTAAGTGTTTGGGACTACATTACTTAGCTTTGAATTGCAGTACTATGCGTTGTTTGACCATGTTATTTCAAGGGTGTTTTCGCGAAGATTACATGTAGTTAGTTGCCATACTTGCTGATGAGTGCTAATTCATCTAGTGCTTGCATGATGAGGGCTTCATATAGTCCAGGTACTTGTTCTAATAGTATCAAGCCATTTCTGAGGATATGTAGCTTCTGCTTTGAATCTACTTCTTGAATTGGAATTACATCTACTGGAATCCCTATTTCCTCTTCAATTTTATTTGCTATAGAGAATATTGTTTTTAAGTCGTATTTGGGGATGTAGATGGCTAAGTCTATATCTCTAAAGCAATCTAGCTCTATGAAACTTCCATAAATCAAAGCTAATAGAACCCTTCCATCTTCTACTAATATTCTCCTAATTCCCTGTGTAATTTCTTCCTTTTCTTTGGTAGTTAGCTTATAGTACTTGTATTTGTTTTGCAATCTTCTTCACCGCGCTTAGAATCTTCTTAAAGTCTTTCTTTATATTGTCGTATATTATTTTGTCGTCTATAACCCAATATCGATGTACTAGTAAATTTCTTAACCTCATGAGACTTGCAATGTCATCCAGTTCACTACTTGTAATCAAGTTGCTATTTCTCAAAATTCTAAATGCTTCTATGGGTGTTGATGGTGATGTATTTAATGCTCTTCTAACTATATGGAGGGCTAGGGAGCTCAGTGCTTCTGAAATAACTATTAAGTAGTATCTTAAGGCCATGAGCTCACTTTTAGATAGTTCTTCAAATGGCTTTGAAGTTAAGCTAAGTACTTCAGTTATGGTGCTAGTAATTTCATTTATGGTTTTCTCAATATAATTCCTATTTACTTTCAATCGTATTCCTCCATTTAGTTATAGCTCAAATACCTAACTAATAATATGCTTCCGCTTAAATTATGGTAACTTGATTATTCGAGCCGAGTTTCTCAACATATCGTAGTTATTTAAATTTTAGTTTTGAGAGATATTCAGATTGACAATCTTAAGCATAGCTTTTGCTTGGAGAAATATGGGGGATTGATGTTTGATTGCATTATATGTTGCTTCAGTACTTCTAGCTCTATTGGCTATGTATGTGCTGTATAGGACTAGATGCCTTTATCGGCGGGGGAAAACCACTATCGCCGGGCGTATCGTTGGGCTGGCTTATTGTTGATTTTCTAGATTTCCTCATAATATTGATTTCATCAATCTATGGTGTATGGAGTTTACCTGTGGGTGGAGTTGCTTTGAGAATTATTGGATTAGTTTTCGTATTACTAGGCTTCTCCATTATGTTGGCGGGTATGCTAGAGTTTCGATCAGTACGCATGGTTTTAGGTTTAGAGCAATCGAAACTAATAACTACTGGAATCTATAAGTGGAGTAGGAATCCCCAGTTTCTCGGTTGGTTTCTCATGAATATTGGAGTGGCTTTAATTGGTCTTTCGGGCTATGCTTTGTTGATGGCATTATTAATCATAGCTTCCTGCCACTACTATATCGTAAGGCTGGAGGAACCATACTTAGAGCGAGTATTTGGAGATAGATATTTGGAGTATGAGCTGATAACTCCAAGATACATGGGTATATGTAGAAGGGGTGATTAAAGAAAATTTTAAGTTCTGCATATTTCAGCATAAATAGGACTGCGTATTGGGTGGGTCCATGTTTGGAGTTGGGTGTGATGTACATGTCAACTGGTATAGTTTCGATTGTTAGTAGTAATAGTAGATTTGACGGTGTCAAGAGTTCTCTTGATCTCATTGAAAGTGAAATAAAGTCTAAGATTGGATCTAAGCGTAAAATACTGGTTAAACCCAATTTCGTCTCTGTACATACTCCATTGTGTGCTACTCATGTTGATGCTGTTGATTCTCTTTTAAACTGGTTTTATGATAAGTTTAACTTGAATGAGGTTATTGTAGCTGAGTCTCCTGCTGATGGATCAGTATGGGATGGAGTTAAGAACTATGGTTATGATAGGTTGAAGGAGAAGTATGGTGTTGAATTCTACTATTTAGATGAAGGTGAATTTGAGGAAGTTGAAGTCTACAATAGTAGTGGTGAAGTATTCAAGATTCGAGTAGCAAAAATATTAATGAATGAAGATTTCTTCAAAATCTCAATTTGCAGACCAAAAACACACGACACAGTAATCGTAACTCTAACTATTAAGAACATGGCTATGGGCTCAATACCTAGAAGAGAAAAACCCTTAATGCATCAAGGATACTACTACATAAACCTGAATATCGCAAAAGTGGCCACCAAGGTTATGCCAGACCTAGGAGTTATAGATGGCTTAATTGGAATGGAAGGTAATGGACCAGTCCACGGTACTCCAATCAAATGGGGCGTCTTCCTTGCAAGCACTAATCCACTACACGTAGATGCATTAACCGCCTACATGATGGGATTTAACCCAAGAAACATAGGCTACCTCTACTACCTACATGAATGGGGTTATGGCGAAATAGATCCAAGTAAAATTAATCATATCGGCGAGGAGCCTGAAAAATTGAAGGTTAAATTTAAGCCTCACCACACGTATCACAAGCAGCTTAACTGGAAAACTCCGTAAAACCCATCATTTAAACCTCCAATGCAATAGTTCATATTATCAATCAGTAAACTGCCAACTATTTATCCATCTTCATATCACCGGAATTTAGTACTCAACCTTTAAGCGAATTTCATGCTCAATCACTTGCACTGGAAAATACCCTGCAAACATTAAAGCATAAACCTTAAATCTCACCCTTATAGTTAAAATATAGCCTTCCGGTGGATTCCCGCACTTAACTAAAAGTATCTTCATAAGTATGTGATCACCTATATTCCACCAGTAATCAGTTGGATAACCAATACTAAAGTACCTATCACTACATACTACATCCACTACTTCAATAGTAAATCCAGTTACTATTGGAAGAGAAATATTCTCAAATACCTTTCCAATAACTATCGTATACAAGTATGGTGAACCTTGTACAAGTCTAGAAGCATTAATGTAACCAGGATGTATACCCCAAATTAACTTTAACGATCCAACATATGTCTTAATGATCTTATACTCAAAATGCCAAGGGTAAGAGGAATTCATATTCAATAACTTCTCAATTGTATCTTTTTTAATAATACCTAAACTTTTAGGGGCATATATATTTATGGTAATCATTGGCAGTCCGATTAATACTACTAGAAAAATTAGTATTGCTAATTTTACTGTTGTCTTCATATTTACCTACCTTCTTACATTGTCATATGCTATCTCATACATAAGAATTTTCCTATAAGTAAATTTTTATTATAGATCTTATCAACTAAGGTTTCTCAAAATATGCAACGAAGTGGGACTAAACACTCTAGCTAATAAGCTACGAATTAAAAATTCAAAGCTGATTGGGTTCAGTAAGAGATAGTTGAATTACTCAAGGAATAACAGCCTTACTATTTTATTAGCATCATGAGCTGTTCTCAATTAACATTAAAGATGATTTTAATGAAATATTTATGAAAAATTTAAGTGATAAATATCTTTCTTGCAAGCATAAACTCTTCATACTTCAATGCATGAAAGAATTGAAGGTGAAAATTAAGCTCTCGCCGCATGTATTATAAGCCATTTAATTGGAGATTTCCATGAAGAACTTATTTGGGTTTAAATATAATCCATATCCTCTCAGCAATTACGGTGTATCCCAGCTTTCTATAAACTCTTATTGCTGGTAAATTGTCGGCCCTAACATGTAGAACAGCTATGGCTCCACTATTAATTGCATCTCTAGTAACTGCTGAAGTCACTATTTTAGCATATCCCCTCCCCCTATACTCAGGTCTAGTATATACGTCTCCAATAGCCCATATATCCCGCATTTTAAGGTAGCAGCATGCAATGGATACAAGTAAATTATCAACGTAAAGCCCATAGTATTGCCACTTATCTAAAATATTTCTGGCCCTCTCGATACTCAGTTCAGTTCCTCCAGTTCTCTTTATGTCTATGAAGTCCCCAATTTTGCCTTCATCAATTTTCACGGCTTTATCCGGCATATATGCTTTAAAGGTTTTAGAGTCAACTACCATGTCAAGGTATTTGTGAATGGAGACTTCACCATAATTCTTCAAGTAGTTGACAACCTTATCGAGTAGCTTCAAATTATATAGATGGATTATTGAGTGCCTATCCGTTGGAATGTATGTGATTAGTTTTTCGGAGTCACCCCATAAATGCACTCCATATGATCTCGGCCCTCTCCAAATTAAAATGTATCCTTTAATTTCATTGTTTTCGAAGTTGAAGTATGCTTTCATTGAATCTATATCATATATTAAGTCGTATAGTAGGTAGAAGTGTGGAATTCTATTGCTTCCATAGAGTTTCAGTATGCTTCTCCAAAGCTTGTAGTTTAGGTCTTCTATGCTGAGAATCATTATTATGTCCTCCTAAAATTAATTTCGACTCGAATATTCCTCTTCACTTTACATTAATGTTGCTCGAAGCCTTCACTGCAAGAAGTATTATTGCTAATCCTGTGGCTATTAGGGTGGTGCTGAGCATAGCTATTCCCTGAACTCCTGCTTCCATGTAGAGTGGATATGCAATTATTGGTGCAGCTGCGTATCCCAGGAATCTGATGAAGCCGTAAATTGATGTGGCTATACCTCTATGCTTGGGTGCTACTTCAACGATCATTGTGTTTACTGGTGTGAAGCTCATTGTTGATGTAAATCCCATGGCTAGCATTAGTATTGGCAGATATTCATACCAGTTGGCTGTTAGGAATGTGCTTAAAACTATTGCATATAGTGTAAATCCAATAATGCTCGTCCTCTTCCTTCCAATTCTATCTACTAAGTAGCCAGCTACTATTCCAGAAATTATTCCTCCAAATCCTGAGAGCGATAGGTAGGCTCCTATCACACTGCTTTCAAGATTATATGGGGGTAGTGCTAGGTAGTCTGATAAGTATGTTATGAATCCTATTCTTGCGAGGAAGAGTATGAATCCGAGGGAGCATAGTGCTATTAGGTTTCTATTTAGAAGCGTATGTCGAATACCACTTAAACTCATTATTCCACTTCTTCTCTTGGTACTTCCGATTTCCGGTACTAGTAGGTGTGTTGATGATGCGTAGAGTCCTGATAGCACTGCTATTAAAATGTATGCATATCTCCAATTTATTGATGCGAAGAGCCCTCCAGCCAATGGTCCAAGAGAGCTTCCAATTGTAACTGAAATCGCCATTAATCCCATAACTCTACCCCTAATTTTCATTGGATACAGGTCTCCAACTAGCGCCATTAAATTGGGAGTTACGAGTGCTCCGCCCAATCCCTGAATTAGTCTCGAGAAAATGAAGATCCATATATTGGTTGATAGTGCTATTAGGCATGCTCCAATACATTGAACTGTTAGTCCAAGAATTATCGTTCTCTTTCTACCTAAAAATAGATCGCCTATGAATCCCGCGAAGAGCTGAACTATGCTATATGGAATCATATATAGGGTTATTGATAGGCCTAGTAGGAATATTTCGACTTGAAAATCCTCCTTCAAAGCCTTGAACATCGGCATTATTAGGTTACCGCTGAATGGGCCAATAAACTGGATTGCCATTAGTAGAGCTAGCAATGCTATTTCCCTTAACTTCACTTTAACAGTTTCACCTCCAATATTGCATCTGGCTTACTTCATTTAACTTTCTCAGCAACTAAGATTAGTCTTGGACTGCTTATTTCGAATGGAGTTCCATCATAGCTACCATAGGCTCTAACTATTTTTAGGTTGGCGGTGTTCAATATTTCGATCATTTCCCCATAGCTGTAGGTTTTAATTGTAAATTGCTTCCTGGCTATTATTTTCCCATTCTTAATGAATGCTCTCTCGGCATGGAGGCTCTCCGTTTTCAAGTCGAATTTACTTTTTTCTAGTACTAGGTAATTGGCTACTTCATGCCACCTATTGATTTCAGTTGATCTTTGATTTACAAATCTCCAAATTACCCTATATTTGTTCCATATATCCACTAGGAAGCGTCCTCCCAATTTTAAAGCTCTACTCACCCTATTAATGACTTCCCTGTTCTCTTCCTCCGAAAAGTAGCCGAATGTCGTGTAGAACATGTATGCTCCATCAAATTCTTCGTGGTAGTCCAGAGCTCTCATATCCTTCTTTACTAAATCTACTTTAACTCCAAACTCCTTTACTCTCTCACGTGCAATGTTGAGGAGGTAGTCGCTTATGTCTATACCAACAACTTCATAACCCATCTTAGCTAAGTAAACTGCATGTCTAGCATATCCACATCCTATGTCGAGGATTCTGGAGCCCTTGGGTAAATCTAGTGCTTTAGCTATGAAGCATGCTTCTCTATAATTTCTATCCTCATCTTGATAGGGACGATATGTTTCATAGTAAATTTTATTGAAAAAATTGAGAAACCATTCTCCACGCTCTTTGTATCTCAATTGTTTTCCTCCATCACTATTTGCTGTTTTATTTAATAGTTAGTTGTTCACTTCTTTTCTCGCCACTTCTTTCCGATTGGATATACATCGTCTGGTACATTATGATATTCTAGTGTAGTTAGGTCTGCTGGGCCTAGGCCTGGTGCATCTATTGGATAGTCTAGGGCAACTACTTTATCCCAGAAGGCTCTATGATGCACTCTGTCTTTTAGTACTATTATGTCCTTCTTCCTTGGATCTATACCTAGCGCTACAAATCCTTGGTCATCTAATGGTGCTCTTAATCTTTCTGAAATTATTATGTGCCTACCCTCACCCATGTTTATTACTGCTATTAAGTCTTCTCTTACCTTTCTCCCTCTACCCATTGGCCCAACTAATGTGTATTCAACTGGTCCAAGATATTCCAGTTTACCTGTTACTTCAATTGGTTCACCCGAGGTTGGATGGGCCCATCCACCAATTTTAACTGTAACTATGTCTCCAACCTTAGCGGTCTCCTTTAATTTCTCTAGTGCTTTTGGATCAGCTATTCCTCCAACAACAAAGTTCTTGGCGCCCTGCTCAATTAATTCTCTTAATACGTGTGTTCCATCACCGAGCCTATCGCTGTGTTCTGCAATTAGTATTGGCTTTACCCCCTTCTTAATTAATTTCAATACTTCAGCTACTCCCTCCTTTGGTTTTGGTAGTGGCTTTGTGAATTCATGGCGTAGACTCCAAATTAGGTCGGCAATATCTTGTGCAGCTCTTTCAGCAAGCTCCCTATCCCCATTTGTCACTACGAATACTGAGGCACCTATATCCGGTACATCTGCATATGCATAGCCTGCAGCTACAGATGCACAGTAAACTCCCTTAGCCTCCCACTCCCTACACCTATCATAAACGAGTTTCATGGGTGGGCGGTCCGTTGCTTGAAATATGCTTGCAGAAACAACTTTCGGTTTCCTAAAAGCCATTACTGGTTTAAACTCTCCCCTAATAGTCTTAATCATGCATCTAGCAGCTATCATTCCTATTTCCTCGGAGTCAACGTGTGGATATGTCTTCAATATGAACACTGCATCAGCTACTTCGGCGAGCTCATGATCCTCATTGGCATGCAAATCTAATGTAACCATTACTGGGATATCTCCAACAACTCTCCTAACTCTCCGCACAATTTCAGCTTCAGGCTTCAATATATCCTCAACAGCCATTGCACCGTGAAGTGCAAGTAGCACGCCATCAACATGTCCAGCTTCTCTCAATCTATCGCATATTTCATTGGTAATTTTATCAAAAGCATCCCTAGTAATCCAGCCAGTAAATCCAACAGCCTTAGTTCTACCAGCAGCCAATATGCCTACTAGCTCAGCACCTTCCTCCTCAGCAACCTTCATATACCCACGAATATAGTTTGGAAATTCCTTGAAATACTCGAAAATCTCATTTCCCCTCAAAATGTAGTCCTTAAACATATCATAGGTCGTCTTCTGCGGAACAAAAGTACACGTTTCATGAGAAAAGCTCGCCACCGCAATCCTCATGGCTCATCAATTAAATCAGAGTTCAAATAAATATATAAGCAGTACTAATCGCCGACTAAAATCACCATAATCCACGCCTAATACCAACATTAAACTTCATCTCCAAACAAGCTAGGCAATAAAACACCCATTGATTTCAAAGTGCAATAGATTAATTAAGCTTATTTAAGAATAACTTCACGGCAATGATGTGGAGACACGAACTGATAAATGATGACCTCATCTCACACTGAGCCTCCATCAAAGTGTTCTCAATTTCTTATCAAGCATCTAAACCCCAATAATCAAAGCCAAACCATCACATACCACAACTAATCATAAAAAGCAAATAAAGTTCTAACAGCAACGCATACAAACTTCACTCTAAAATTCTAGAGTAAAATCTATAAAACTCATATATTGATTGTGGGGAAACCTATATCAGCCAATGAATCCCGTTCCTCTCCCCACAAGAAAATTAATGAAAAAATATATGAGGTTAAAGCCAAACAAGTAAGAATGAAGAAGCCCCTTAAATAGGGACTATATATACTTTAAGAATCTCATTAAAAGAGAATTGAAAGGAATTGAAGTCTTACACGTACACTCTAGACCTAATGAAGAATCTCATTAAAAGAGAATTGAAAGGTGAAGTTGCAAGGCAAATTAATTCTAGGCGTGAATCAGTGAATCTCATTAAAAGAGAATTGAAAGAACTACTTTAGCACCTTTCTTCCACGCATCTACTCCACCATGAATCTCATTAAAAGAGAATTGAAAGGTTTTTTGAGTTTCTCGAATGTCCTCAGCATTTCATCTAGAATCTCATTAAAAGAGAATTGAAAGTGGATAACCTTTGACTTTAAAAGCATATTTTTATCATTAAGAATCTCATTAAAAGAGAATTGAAAGTTTAACCTTTAAACTCTCACCCATTCACACATTCAGAATGAATCTCATTAAAAGAGAATTGAAAGAGAGATTTTATGT
>CAYWZQ010000016.1:14516-38469 GCA_964462875.1 uncultured Nitrososphaerota archaeon
GTTTACCACCCAAGTCTTGGAATCTCATTAAAAGAGAATTGAAAGATTACACTTTTACACTATTCCACTTTATAAGCTTTTCCACGAATCTCATTAAAAGAGAATTGAAAGGTAGGGCAGATTATACAGCCGATACAGGAATTCTTCAATTCAAGAATCTCATTAAAAGAGAATTGAAAGAAGGCTAAGTTCAAGTTATGTCCTAAGTGTGAGGAGATAGAATCTCATTAAAAGAGAATTGAAAGGAATGCAATAGTCAGATTGTCTATGCATTACCGTAAACCGAATCTCATTAAAAGAGAATTGAAAGAACATCAGTTTCAGAGTTAAATTCCCTGCACTCATCAAGAATCTCATTAAAAGAGAATTGAAAGAACCGCCTACTTGCTCATTAACTCTCTCGTGTCATTGAGAATCTCATTAAAAGAGAATTGAAAGTGCATTCTTCATCGTGATAGTGTATCATTCTCATCAATAGAATCTCATTAAAAGAGAATTGAAAGCTGGAAACCCTTGATGCTGGTGGACGGGGGGTTAAAGCTGAATCTCATTAAAAGAGAATTGAAAGACTGCTTGTCGAGTATGAGAAGCATGTGAAGTATCTCGATGAATCTCATTAAAAGAGAATTGAAAGACTGGATTGTGAGTGGAATTCAAACTTTCATTCAAGAAGAATCTCATTAAAAGAGAATTGAAAGACCAAACAAACAGATTTTGTTGTGTTGGGTTTTCTTTTTAAGAATCTCATTAAAAGAGAATTGAAAGCCAGTTGGAAGCTTCCTTGATTCCTCAACAATCATCACCGAGAATCTCATTAAAAGAGAATTGAAAGCTTTCAGGCGTTTACCTCTATCCAGCAAATAATTTGAACTGAATCTCATTAAAAGAGAATTGAAAGAGATCAATTCTAGCTGAAGAATACATTGTTAAGCAGTCAATGAATCTCATTAAAAGAGAATTGAAAGAAATGCCCATTTTGTGGTCAGAGAATGCGTTTTAGACCTAGAATCTCATTAAAAGAGAATTGAAAGAAAGTCATTTGGAGGCATTTTCAAAGCAAAACCAACCCTGAGAATCTCATTAAAAGAGAATTGAAAGTGAATTATGGAATAGATATGGTGGAAATCTTAGAGGAATCTCATTAAAAGAGAATTGAAAGTCTGAATAACTTCTCTCTCTCCACTCTACAGTGTTCCAGTAGAATCTCATTAAAAGAGAATTGAAAGTGATGCAAAATAAGTTTTTCCTGAGCGTGTTATTCCAAAGAATCTCATTAAAAGAGAATTGAAAGAGTTCGCCTGCAATAATGGCATTAAGGGCAAGAGAATTGGGAATCTCATTAAAAGAGAATTGAAAGGAAGTATTAAATAAACTAAAAAATATGGAGTGAAACTTAGGAATCTCATTAAAAGAGAATTGAAAGTTAGCATCAGTTGTATGTGGATTAGATCCTATATCACTCCAAGAATCTCATTAAAAGAGAATTGAAAGTACGGTAATGGTCGTTAAAAGTCAATAGACACTTATGAATCTCATTAAAAGAGAATTGAAAGTTTGAATTATATTGTAAGCAAATCGCTAGATTTAATTTGAATCTCATTAAAAGAGAATTGAAAGTAACTAGGCGTGGAGACATAAATGATAGAGCTATACGAATCTCATTAAAAGAGAATTGAAAGAAAACATGGCTTACCGTTAGCTCAAAAAAGATTGGTAGAGAATCTCATTAAAAGAGAATTGAAAGGTAGGTATTCTAAGTAGTAATCTCTTACCAGTCAGAATCTGAATCTCATTAAAAGAGAATTGAAAGAGGAATTTGATAAACCTATCCGCACCAGTTCACAAGTAAGAATCTCATTAAAAGAGAATTGAAAGTATTTACTACTCTTTCAATTCTTGACACATTACTTGGTGGAATCTCATTAAAAGAGAATTGAAAGGAAAAAGCAATGATAGAGCTATGGATTAACAGCAACAGTGAGAATCTCATTAAAAGAGAATTGAAAGACGCTGTAGAATAGTGGTGCCTCATTAGGATTTCTTCTAGAATCTCATTAAAAGAGAATTGAAAGTTTAACAGCATCCTTCACGGCTCGACACCTCACATTACAGAATCTCATTAAAAGAGAATTGAAAGGAGGTGAGTAGCCTGCTGCTAGTAATGCCTTGTACTCATGAATCTCATTAAAAGAGAATTGAAAGTTCATTTTCAGCCTCGCTTTGACTAATTGCCTGTGCGAATCTCATTAAAAGAGAATTGAAAGATCTTGAGTGGGATATAGTTATTACGAAAATTGATTTACGAATCTCATTAAAAGAGAATTGAAAGTAATATTTGGTCGCTACCTTTAGTTAATTCTGAACCATAAGAATCTCATTAAAAGAGAATTGAAAGATACCCCAAGCACTGGTATACCAGCTTATCATGCTCGGGAATCTCATTAAAAGAGAATTGAAAGTATGATGTTCTTTCTTCTCGCGTAGTTTGAAACTGCGTTGAATCTCATTAAAAGAGAATTGAAAGTCGATATATCTGATAAAGCACTAAACTTGAACCCCAACAGAATCTCATTAAAAGAGAATTGAAAGCAAGTAAAAGAAGAGAAAAAGAAATTAATTTGTCCGAATCTCATTAAAAGAGAATTGAAAGTAAATCCCCTCTTTTTTGCCCATTTTTCATTTTGTCTTTTGAATCTCATTAAAAGAGAATTGAAAGTTAGCATTGCTAGTTGCATCTCCAATCTTAGTAGTATCAAGAATCTCATTAAAAGAGAATTGAAAGCTAGAAGCAGCTTTAGCATTAAAATATCCCTAGTAATGAATCTCATTAAAAGAGAATTGAAAGGTGAGGATGATCCTCAAGTTAGAAGTATTTGCGAGAGAATCTCATTAAAAGAGAATTGAAAGCCTATAACGCGGAGTTCTACGTATTATCCACTTAGCCAATCAAACCCCAAGAAATAGAGATTAATCAGTGGAAAACCTACACTAGGTTTTGAAATTCCCTAAGAGTTGAGCACTTAATTTTTCTCACAAGTTTGCCTTTAACGTATTCTCTTGCCTCACCAGCACGTGGATCATACTCTAAGTAGTTTCCCTCCTTCACATCTCCCAACCCCTCCTCAATTCCCTCAACAAGCTTCCTATTAAGCCAGATATTCACATTCTCCCAGATAACTTCATCAGACTCACCGTCCCCAGTAGCCTCAACAACAGCCTCAATAATATCCCTAAAAGTCTCCAAATCCAAAACTACAACTCCCCTAACCACATCAACATCGATAATTCTCCTGGAAGACATAGAAAACACCGTGAAGAAAATTTAAATCGAAAAATAAATATTATTCGCTTTCTATTCGGCGTGTTAATAGCCAGCCGAAAAGTGCACTTGTAACCATACATATCACATATATTGATGTAGACCAGTACACCCTTAACTTCGCTCGTATGCAGATTGCCTAGCATACAGTATAATCCTTGGATGACGCTTAAAGCTTCTAGAATCTCATGGAAAGAGCATTAAAAGTGAGGAGCTATGCTTGAAATAGATAGAGGCCTAAGTCTAAGAGTAAGAATCATTTTATTGTATCCATGACTAGCGTGATGATCTTCGTAGAAGAGAATACCAAAGCACTTAATGGCTCTGATTTGCGTCTTGTTGAATAGATTTTCATGGATTGATGGGTCTATTTAAGTGTTATTACGCTTTTTGTGTGACAATTTTTATATATGCATTATATGTATTGTTTGTTGATGTAGTATGAGCACGACCATATCGATTCGAATACCTAAGGAGCTGAAGGAGTCGATGAAGAAATTTCCCCATATTAATTGGAGTGAAGTTGTTAGGAGGGCAATTGAAGAGAAAATTAGGGAGGAGAAGATTAAGTGGGCATTAAATGTTATGAATGAAATTTCACTTAAAGCGAAACCAGCTATGCCCACGCAAGAAATTATTAGGAGATTCAGGGATGAAAGAAGCAAAAATAGTTATGGATACTAGTGCCATCATTAAGTGGTTTGTAATAGAAGAGGAGTCTGAGGAGTGCAGGAAACTTAGGGATATGCATATCAATGGGGAGCTAGAAATTTATACGTGTGACTTCGCATTAATAGAGCTGGCTAATGCACTAAGATTTACTCCAGGTTTATCGCATGAAGATGTTATTAATGCAATTGAATCATTGAAGGCAATTGAAATTAATCTAATAAATTTTAATGATGTAATTGCAGATGCTATTAAACTAGCTTTCAAACTAAAGGTAACAGTATATGATGCATTATATGCTGCACTGGCAGAGAAACTTAAAACGCAATTAATAACTTATAATAGGGAATTACTCATGAAGTTCAAGCAGAAGGCAATAAGGGCATCAGCATACTTAGCAGGTCTCCATTGAGAATATTGAATAGGATATAAATTAGCTTACAATAATTTCCTCTACGTTGATGACTATTCATGGATACTTGCAATACCATTATGAATTTCTCTGGAAATATATTGAAAGAATGTTCCATGTCAAGGTGCTTTGCCTCATACACTGTTGAATTTTGTTCGGGTATTGAAGCGAAAACCCTATATATGCTATTTTATTTTTATGGTTTTCTGGGTGTTTTAATGGTTAGTAGGAGAATTTTACTGGTTCTTGTACTAGTGATTATTGCTGCCTCAGTTGGCGGCTATATCTATTACCAGTTCTTGATGCCTAGGCCTCCAGCCAAGCCTAAGAGATTAATTATAGCTATATCTTCAGAGCCCGATACTCTGGACATTTCGAAAATGACTTGGGCTACAACTATTCTAGCGGATATCTATGATACTTTGGTGACTCAAGATCCAGTTACATTGGAGTTTAAGGATGGATTGGCTGAGCGATGGGAAGTTTCGGAGGATGGTCTGAAGTGGACTTTCTACTTGAAGAAGGATGCTAGATTTCACGATGGCACCCCCGTTAATGCGTCTGCAATTGCCTGGAGCTTAATGAAGCTGAAGGAGGGCCCATCAGCATATATGGTTGATGCTATTGAGAAAATTGAAACACCTGATCCCTATACGCTAGTTTTCATTATGAAGAGACCTGATGCCAACTTGCTGTGGAATCTCGCTACTGTTTACATGTGTATTATGAGTCCAAGTGCCTATCAGAAATATGGTGAGGAGTATGGTACCAAATATGCTGTTGGCTCGGGGCCCTTCATATTGAAGGAGTGGATTAAGGGCGAGAGAATGGTTGTAGTCAGAAATCCAGAGTATAAGTGGGGGCCTTCATGGTGTAAGAATAGAGGGCCTGCCTACATCGATGAAATAGTCTATAGAATTGTTCCTGAGGAAACCACTAGAATCATGATGTTTGAAGCTAGGGAAGTGGATATGTTGCTTGAAGTTCCGCCACACAAGGCTAAGGAGTACGAGAAGAATCCTGATGTAACAGTACTCTCTGGACCTGGCTATGGAACCTACTGCTTATGGTTCAATCATGAAGTTTGGCCATGGAATACAACTGATGGCATTATAATTAAGAAGGCCATAGCCTATGCGATCGATAGAGAGGCAATAGCTGAGCACGTATTCTTTGGCTATGCAGATCCAGCATACGTACTGCTTCCACCCGTCGTTCCAGAGCACGATATACCTGAGGAGTATCACTTCAAATATGATCCCGAGTATGCTAAGAAATTGCTTGAAGAAGCTGGTTGGATTGATGTTGATGGAGATGGTGTTAGGGAGAAGAATGGTAGGAAGCTCATATTGAAGTGTCTAGCTCATGATGCATCTGAAATCGTTAAGACAATTGAAGTTGTTCAGGAGCAATTAGCGAAGATTGGTATTAAAATTGAAATTGAAGTTTACGACTGGACTACTTTCCATGATAAATTGAGGGCTGGAGTACAGCAAATGTATATTAGGTGGTGGTACTGGCCAAATGCCGATATACTTGACTGGTTCTTCCACTCAAGAATGATACCCTTCCCAAACCATTCGAGATTCAATGACACTGAATTCGATAGAATGCTTGAATATGCTATGAAGGCTCCAACATGGGAGGAGCGTGTAGCTAGATTTAAGAATTGCCATATATATGCTATACAGAAAGTAGTATGGGTTCCAATAGTATATCCAAGAATAATTGCAGCATTCTATAATTACGTGACTGGAGTGAAAATGGGGATTTGGGGTGTCGTAGATATAAAGCTGGACTGGGATATTAAGCCGGCTCCAGCGCTCTAATTGGATTGATAAACTCTTAAATATCCACCTCCATTTATTTTGAATCTTGGAGGTTAAGGGTTTTGGGAATGAGAGAATACCTAGTTAAGCGCTTCCTCATGGTCATTCCGACAACCCTGCTTGCAGTTTTCATTTCATTTTCAATACTATTATTGACTCCTGGAGATCCAGTACTGCTCCTACTTGGGCCAAAGGCTCCACCTGAAGCTTATGAGAAGCTTAGAGCTGAATTGGGATTAAATTTACCACTGCATGTTCAATATTTTAGGTTTCTATGTAAAGCTTTAACCGGTGATTTCGGTAAATCACTTTATACTCATGAACCCGTCATAACCATGATAATGGACAAGCTACCTAAAACCATTGAGCTCATGCTTGCAGGCATGCTAATTTCAATGCTCCTAGCAATTCCATTCGGAGTTATATCAGCTATTAAGCAGGGATCTATAGTTGATAGAGTTCTCACATCTTTCTCACTGCTATTCTATGCTACTCCAAGTTTCTGTATAGGATTGATTTTCATTTACTTCTTTTCAATGAAGCTTAGGATATTCCCTGTTGGTGGTAGCGGTGACATAAGGTATCTCATATTACCAGCACTAGTGCTCGGATTATCAGGCCTAGCTTTACCATCATCACTGGTTAGGAGTGGCTTAATCGATGCTTTAAGTCAAGAGTTCATTCTCTCATTGAGAGCTAGAGGTTTACCTGAGAGGACAATAGTTTACAAGCATGCTCTAAGACATGCACTAATATCTTTCATAACGCTTTTGGGATTGAACTTGGGATGGATTGTTGGTGGTTCTGTTGTAATTGAAATGGTTTTCGCTAGACCTGGAATTGGAACTCTACTTATGACTGCTATTAGGAGGAGGGATTATCCAGTAGTTCAAGGAGTAATATTCATGTTGAGCTTCTTCGTAGTTATAGGCAATTTAATTGCAGATATCCTTTATGCTCTAGTTGACCCGAGGATTAGGTATCGATGAGCTGGAGGTGGACTTGTGAACTTGATTTCAAAATCATATTATGCTTGGAGATTTCTTCAAAATTTGAAGTTAATTTGGAGCAGGAAAGATGGAAAGGCTGGAATGCTTATAACGGCTTTCATAGTTCTCATAGCAGTTGCTGCTCCAATACTATCACCTAAATCACCATATACGCAGGTTCTTGAGGATAAATTGAAGCCTCCATCACTGCAATATCCCTTCGGTACAGATCATTTAGGCAGGGATTTAATGAGCAGGATTTTCCATGGAGCTAGAGCTTCACTGATAGTTGGTGTTTTCTCAGTTCTAGTTGCTATAGTTATCGGTGTCCCCCTTGGATTAATTGCAGGTTACTACGGTGGATTAATTGATCAAGTAATAGAGGTTATAACTAGTGCTTTCTGGTCGTTTCCAACATTCCTAATAGCACTTGCATTTGCAGCTGCATTTGGACCAGGTCTTCAAAATGTTCTCATAGCAATTGGAGTTGCATGGTGGGCTGGATTCGCTAGAATTGTTCGCGGTGAAGTTTTATCGCTGCGTGAAAGGAGGTTTATTGAAGCTGTCAGGTGCCTTGGCGCTAATGACGCTCAAATAATAGTTTACCACATACTGCCAAACTGCATTAACCCACTGCTAGTATACTCGATACTTAACATTCCATCAATGATACTGATTGAAGCTTCACTCAGCTTTCTAGGTATAGGAATTCAGCCACCCCATCCAAGCTGGGGTAATATTATTGGTAGTGGTAGACCGTATCTCAGGGAGGCTCCATGGATTGTCATGTTTCCAACAGCATTTCTCGCTTTAACGCTAATTGGATTAATACTGCTTGGCGATGCAGTGAGTAATGTCTTGAACCCCAGGTTGAGGAGGAGAATGATATGAGCCAGCCATTACTCTTAGTTGAAGACTTGAAAACCTACTTCTACCTACCGGAAGGCGTTTTGAGGGCTGTTGACGGCTTAAACTTAATTGTGAATAGAAATGAGATTGTTGGAATTATAGGTGAAAGTGGTTCAGGTAAGACTGTTACAGCTCTATCAATTTTAAGGATAGTTCCACCACCCGGGAGGATTGTTGATGGAAAGATTGTTTTTGATGGAGAGAATCTGCTAGAGAAAAGTGAGGAGGAAATGATGAAAATTAGGGGCGGTAAGATCTCAATGATATTCCAAGACCCCATTTCATCGCTCGACCCATTGTATAGGGTTAAAGATCAGCTATCGGAAGTAATTAGGATGCATAGAGGTTTAACTGATGAATCGGAGATTAAAGAGGAGATCATTAGGTTGCTTTCAATGGTGAAGATACCTGACCCGGATAGGTTAATGAATGCATATCCACACGAGCTTAGTGGAGGTATGGCTCAAAGAGTAATGATTGCAATAGCACTTGCCTCAAATCCACTACTGCTGATAGCTGATGAGCCAACTAGCAATTTGGATGTAACAATTCAAGCGCAAATACTCGAGTTATTGAGGGAATTACATGAGAGGAGGGGTCTTTCAATATTAATGATATCCCATAACTTCGGGGTTATAGCTGAGTTATGTGATAAAGTCGTGGTTATGTATTGTGGCGAAGCAATTGAATCTGGAAGCTTAATTGATGTATTTGAAAATCCGGCCCATCCATACACTAAAGGCTTGCTTAGCGTGGTACCAAAGCTTCATGGTGTTTCAAAGCATTTTGAAACTATACCTGGAAGTCTACCTAACCCACTGAATCCACCATCTGGATGTAAGTTTCATCCAAGATGCCCCAAAGCCATGAACATATGCCGTAAAGTTAAGCCTCCTAGATGTAAATTGAATCGTGACCACGTAGTTTCATGTCATCTCTACACTTAGAGGAGGAAAATTTCATGTCTAAAACTGAAGCTTTGCTTGAAATAGTTGATTTAAAGAAGTACTTCTACTTGAGAAAGGGGATCTTAAGGAGAGTAATAGGTAGAATTCATGCAGTTGATGGTGTCAATCTAACTATTAGGAGAGGTGAGACACTCGGCTTAATAGGTGAAAGTGGGAGCGGTAAAACTACATTGGCAAGATGCATTTTAAGGTTGATTGAACCTGATGATGGTAAAGTAATTTTTGATGGTGAAGACATTTTGAAGCTTTCAAAGAAGGAATTTAGGCGTTTGAGGAGAAAAATGCAAATGGTATTTCAGGATCCCGCATCATCACTAGATCCAAGAATGACCGTGGAAGCTCTCGTTACTGAAGGATTAAGGTTGCATGGCTTATGTAAAGATAGAGAGGAGAGAAGGGATATTGCTTTAAAGCTACTGAAAGATGTCGGTTTAGGCGAGGAGCATTTGCATAAGTATCCTCATGAGCTAAGCGGCGGAATGAAGCAGAGAGTAGCTATTGCAAGGGCACTGGCATTGCAACCGGAATTCCTAGTTCTAGATGAACCAACATCAGCTCTTGATGTATCAGTTCAAGCAAAAATACTGAATCTACTCATAAACTTGCAGAAAAAGTACAATTTAACCTATCTATTCATAACTCATGATATAAGTGTTGTAGCACATATGAGTGATAGAATTGCAGTAATGTATTTGGGGAAAATTGTTGAAATAGGTGAAACTAATCAAGTAATAAACAGTCCTTACCATCCATATGTTAAAGCACTACTGTCATCAATACCATCAACAGACCCTAAAATGAGGGGCAGACTGAAAGCTCCAAAAGGTGAGCCTCCAAGTCCATTAAATCCACCACCATACTGTAGATTTTATAATAGATGTCCATTAGCTAGACCAGCCTGTAAAGAGTCTGAGCCAGAGCTCAAGGAAATTGAAAATAATCATTATGTAGCATGCCATCTATACTAGCAATTTTAGACCCTTATTTAAGTATAACTCCATGTAATTACTCTTAAATTTAATTGACTAATTAAAATTGGAATGAAAATTTTACATTCTCTTCTCCATTTACCATTGGTTTCTACGAAACCATTTTATGTTAAGTTGATGCATGTTTCCTACTGGTGAATTAATTGGATAATTTAGCTGATGAAGTTAAGCAGGTTATTGAGGATGAGGTTTCTAAAGTTAATGCTAAGGTTGGTGTTGGATTTAAGGATTTGAAGTCAGGGATTGAAGTCTATTTCAATCCGGACTGGAGATTTCTGACTGCAAGTGTATTTAAAATATTTGTTTTAATAGAGCTTTACAGGCAGGTTCTTGAAGGTAAGATTGATTTGAATGATAGATATACTATTGAGGTTTACGATAAATCTCCGGGTTCAGGAGTACTTAAACTGCTTGACTGTGAGCTTAATCCAACAATTAGGGATTTAGCTAAGCTAATGATGATAATAAGCGATAATACTGCAACTGACATTTTAATTAAGATTCTTGGTAAGGATAACATTAATAGGACTGTTAGGGAAGTTTTGGGCTTAAATAATACTTTAATTGCACTCAATACTAAGGAGATAATATTTGACATGTTTGAATTGAAGAATAGGGATGCATTAATTAGTGCTTTGAGGGATTTGGGGGTTAGGATTGATGCTTCAAGCATTAATGCTTCAAATGCCCTCAAGGAGTTTTTCTATAGAGAGGTTAGCTCGCCAATTAATATTGAGTTTTTAAGGATTAAGTGTAGGTTGATGGATGGAATTGAAGCTTCGGGTCGTACATTGACGGATTATGGCTTAAATGACTATTCAACACCTAGAGATACGGTTAAAGCATTATCCATGCTCTATAACAAGGAGATATTGACTCCTGAGCTTTGTAATGAAATTATTTCAATAATGGCCTACTGCCAGACGGGTGAGAGGAGGTTGAAGAGATATTTGCCTAGAAATGTTATTGTGGCCCATAAAACTGGAACGGTACCTGGAGTAGTTAATGATGTTGGAATAATATTCACGGATAAGAGGGATTATATTTTAGCGGTTTATGTAAATGAGATCAGTTCACCAGGGGGTTCAAGTTATATTGATGTCGGTGAGGATCTGATAGCAAATATTTCGAGGAGAATATTTGAGATCATAAGTAATTATTGCTAAAATTATTGATGAAAAAGCAGTTGGTGGGTGACTTAAATTGAGAATAGCAGACTCTATAATTAACTTAGTTGGCGAGACTCCAATTATCAAGCTAAGCAGAATTACTGAAGACCTAGACTTAGAGTTGTGGTGCAAGTGCGAGTTCATGAATCCAACTGGTAGTATTAAGGATAGAATTGCCCTCTACATGATTAGGAGTGCTGAGAGGGAGGGTAGGCTTAAGCCTGGAATGAAAATAGTTGTTGCAACAACTGGTAATACTGGAATTTCATTTGCAGCCATAGGCTCAATTCTAGGCTATAGAGTTGTCATAGTAATGCCGAGGGAAATGAGTACTGAGAGAACCATGCTCATAAAGCATCTTGGAGCCGAAATAATTTATACACCTGGCGGTGAGGCGAATGCGAAGAAGGCTTTAGATTACTCTAGGAAGCTTGAAGCTGAAAATCCAAGTGAATATTGTTGCTTAGATCAGTGGAGTGATGAAGCAAACATTAGAGCTCACTATGAAACTACTGGTAGGGAAATTTTAGAGCAAATTGGCAGTGATATTGATGCATTTGTAGCTGGAGTTGGTACTGGTGGTACACTTGTTGGTGTGGGGCTCAGATTGAAGGAAGTTAATCCTGAAATTAAGGTTTATGGTGTTGAACCAGCTGAATGCCCATTCATATCTAAGGGTGTTTGGGGTAGGCATAAGATTGAGGGTATTGGCGACGGATTCATACCTAGAATAATTGAGGAATATAGAAGTATAATTGATGGATGGATACTGGTTAGTAGTCTTGAGGCGATTGAGTGGGCTAGGAGAATTGCGAGAATTGAAGGTTTATTGGTTGGTATTTCCTCTGGTGCAAATATTGCTGCTTCAATTAAATTGGCTAGAAATAGGGGGTTGAGGAGGATAGTGACTATTCTACCTGATAATGCAATGAGATACTATAGCACGGAGCTATTTAGAGATGAGCTATGAGCTCGACTGCTCTCCAACTTCAAATTCAATTCCCTTTCAAAATCTAGTAGAAGTGCCACTATTTCAGCAAGCCTCCTACCATCACTTGTTAGGGAGTAGGCTACTGGCCTAAACCTCAAGTCAAGTACTCTCCTACTTATTAGTCTAAATTTGAGGAGCTGCTTTAATGCTCTATTAGTAGTTGATGGTTGCCCAACTAGTTCGACCAGCTGTGAAAAAGTCATTTCCTGCTTACTCAGTAGTGCCAATAGTATTTTTGATGTTCCTTTTAGTGCAAGAAGATTAAATATCTTCAATTCCTTCACATCACATAAAAACTGTTTGTAAAGTATTTGAAATACCTAATTATATCGCCTGTAAGACATATGTACTGCTTGCAGTATCTATATATCACGTATTTCACACCTGGAGTATTTGGGATAGTATGCATTTATGTCGCTTAAAAATTTTACTTTCAATTAATTCTTAATTATGCTAGGCTAATGAGTATAAAAAAGAGGGAGAATGAAATTAATAGGTTGTTACACCTGTAAACTGGAATTTATCGATTTTAATTGCTGGTGCAACTACGCTTCCAATACCAAGCCATCTACCTGCTCCAACTCTTCTAACTTCCTTTGCTATTAGGCTTATATTTGCAAATGCCTTTAGCATGCTTTCGGTGAATCTGAGGTTCTTTACTGGATGCTTTATCTCTCCGTTTTCTATTAGCCATGTCCCATCTCTAGTCATACCAGTGAGTACTAGTTTTCTTGAGTGAACAGTTCTAACGTAATGGAATCTAGTTACTAGTAATCCGTGTTTTGTTTCTCTTATCATTTCATCTATTGATGAGTCTCCGGGCTTAATGAACATGTGGGTTGGTAGAGGTCCATAACCCGTTGCATGTCCAGTTGACTTCTTACCCTCCTTATGTGCAGTGAACGAATCGTATACTACGTTCCTTGGAACTCCATTTTCAATTAGTAATACTCTCTTTTTAGGTACTCCTTCAACGTCAAATGGGAATGCCATTCCCTTTAGGTCTAAACCGTCATCCCATAGGGTAAATTTATCGCTGAATGCCTGCTTATCCTTTAGATCCAGCATGAAGCTTATTCCATCCTGTACTGCTTGAGCATTTAATCCATTCATGGCTGTATAAGTCATTGCAGTTGTCACTGCATATGGCTCCAATATGACTTCGTATTCTCCTGGCTCAATGCTCTTAGCCCATAAACTCTTAACTGATCTCTCAGCTGCTTCTCTACCGATTTTTCTTGGATCAATTTCCTTTATCTTCCTAGATATGTCTGCTGCATATCCAAATCCCTCCACTCCATCGTCTTCTGATATTACGTTTGTGTTTACTGAAGCTGTAGTAGCTTTTGCATATGCCTTTATTCCGAGGGAATTTACTACGGTTACTTCAATTGTTGATGTTGAGAAGGCTCCTGCCACACTCTTAACTTTAGGTGAATATGCGTGTGCCTCGCTAATTAATTCCTTGACCATTTCAGCTCTAGTCTTGGGTGTGCATTCGGCTGTTCCAACATCATATAACTCCTCAATTTCTGGTACTGGCTCCGGCTCGGGAAGACTTTTGAATTCAGGATTTTCCTCTTGTATTTTAGCTAGCTTTATTCCGCGTTCAACAAGCTCCCTAATTGCATTTAAGTTTACTTCGTTTGATGCAACTCTACTTATTCTCTTCCCCAGAACTGTTCTCAATATTATTTGGGTGTTTACTTCACCCACATTCTGGTGTATGTATGAGTTTGCAAATCTAGTTAGGTAGCTATTATGATGTACTATTCTAACTTCTGCTTGTGTTGCTCCCGCCTTTAATACTTCATTAATTATCTTCTCGGCTAGTTCTAGACAGGAATTCTTTCCCATCACCATCTTCCAACCCCCACCCTCACATTTCTAAATCTAGCTGGCGCGGTTCCATGTCCAACATACATTACTTGTCCTGGTTCACCTTTGCCGCAGTTTGGTGTCCCCCACATACGCCAATACTTCTCATTGCATACTGCGTCACATGACCTCCAAAATTCTGGTGTTATGCCTGTGTAGGTTGCATTTTTAATTAGTTCCTTGAATTCGCCGTTTTCAATTAAGTAGGCTATTTGTGTTCCAAATTGGAAGTTCAATCTCTTATCATCAATGCTCCAGCTCCTATTAGTTTCGACATAAAGCCCCTTCTTAGTTTCTTGAATTAGCTCTTCAAAGTCCCAATCTCCTGGCTCCAAGTTTATATTTGTCATTCTTACAAGTGGAATTCTATTCCAGCTTGAAGCCCTGGCTGCACCAGTGCTTGATGGTAATCCCAGCTTTGCCGCGGATTCTCTATCAGTTAAGTATCCAACGAATATTCCCTTTTTCACCAAGTACACTTTTTGTGCTGGCACCCCCTCATCATCATATCCGAAGGTTCCCAATCCTCTTGGTGCAGTTGCATCTGCAACCAAGTTTACTACTTCACTTCCATATCTGAACTTCCCAAGTTTATCTGGTGTTAGGAAGCTCGTTCCAGCATAGCTTGCCTCGGTTCCCAAAACTCTATCGAGCTCTGATGGGTGACCGCATGATTCATGTATTTGCAGTGCTAATTGGCTTCCACCAATTATTAAATCCGTAACCATTGACGGGCAATTTTTCGCGGTTAAAAGCTTAATTGCTTCCTCACTTATTTCCTCCGCCTTTTCAGGTAAATAGACCTCCTCAATTATTTCATATCCACCCGTATTGAAGTTTCTTCCATCAAATGACCTATCTTGAACTTCACCATATCCAACAGCTATGGCTCTTGTCGTGGCTCCACACCAAGTTATTGTTTGCTCAATATATGATCCCTCACTGCTTGCAAATACCTTGTGCTCTCTAAATATTCTCATCATTGAAGTTGCAACTTTAATTAGCTCTCCCTTACTCATAATTCTCTTATCGCATTCAGTTAGTAGCGATATCTTCTCTTCAATTGGAACTTTAAATGGATCCTTAACTACTGGAGTCTCATACTTATCTCTCACCGGCTTCACTGGAGCTAATTTAACATCCTCCTTCTTCACCATAGCACTTGCCTTAGCTATTTCAACAGCCCTCCTAGCAACCTTAACTACTTCATTTGGACTCACCTCATGGTGGCTTGCAAAGCCCCAAGCACCATCAGCTATAACTCTAACTCCAAAACCCCTACTGCTCCCAACATTTAGCTCCCTTATCCTACCATTCCTAGTTATAATTCGCTCCCATCTCTGCGTTATAATCCTAATATCAGCATACGTTGCTCCAGCCTTCAGAGCCTCTTCAATAGCCAGCTTAGCTATATCCTCCATCACCATTCATCCTCCAACAAAACTCTACAATAAATTCTACGCTGGAAAGCTTTAAGCATTGGTATGCTCATTTTGCATTTACTGTTCAAATAATTCCGGGATAATTGCTCAGTGGCTTTAATTGAACCAGCTAATTAAATTTTAATTGCTATATTCAAAGATTAAGCTAAATGCCTACCTAATTTCTTCTCTTAGAAATTTAATATATGAGATTGAAATAAATATCATTAACAAGACAATTAGAATAAACATGTTTGGTGTAGCTAAATTTAAACTTTCAATTAAAGATAGTTCTTTACTAAAAGATCTCCTAGGGAAAATACCGAATGGATCGATAACAAATTGGGGGTTAATGATAACCCTGCTCAAGGCATAGAAGTGGAAGGTTGGGGAGGTCATTAAGGTGTAAGTTAAAACTTTAATTCTACCCTCAACATCAACTTCAGGCAGAAATGAAGCTAGAGATGAAGCAACCATGTTAATCATGAATGTAAAGAAAATCCAGATACACATGGAAACTAAAAGGGAAATTGAAGATCTTCTGAAAATAATTGAAGTTAGAATACTTAGAGACATATAACATAGAATATAAATTATTGATGCGAGAAAGAATATTATTAATCTCAAAATTTCATTAAAATTGGGTGCAATTCCAATTTGAATCATAATAAATCCAATTAGAAGGGTAATGGAGGTTCCAAGGGCGAGGATTATGGTTAGTAGTCCACCTAGGATTTTACCATTTAAAATTTCATCACGGTGAACTGGACATGAAAGCAAGAGCATTAAGGAGCCACTTTCGATCTCCCTACTAATGCAGTCAAAGCCGAGGGAAATGCCAATTAATGGGCCGACAACACCAATTAGATATATGAGTGAAAGAGAGCCAGTGGTTAATAAGTCGGAGAAGGACTTCAAGTTGCCTCCATAAAACCTATTGGAAACAGTGAATGCAGATAAGATTGATAGAATACTTAGCAAGAGAAATAATATTAGAAATCTCTTACTAGCAACATTATCGGAGAACTCCTTAATAGCAATAATGGATACACTCATCTTGTTCCCCCTCCATAAATGTTAAAGAAAACCTCTTCTAATGTTGGGGTTTCGAGTTTCAGAGTTAGAATGTGAGCATTAAAATCGTTCGCCAATTTCGATAATTCTAATCTAACATCTCTTCCAGCATAAATAGTTAATTGATTATCGGTTCTAAAGACTTTATTTACGCCATTAATCGACTTGACTGCGCTGATTATTTCATCATTAATTTTAGTTAATTCAAAAACGATTTTATATCCCATCTTACTAATAAAACCGTCAATAGTATCAATGGCAATTAATTTGCCATTCATTAGAAATCCAATTCTATTGCATATCTGCCTAACTTCATGGAGCATATGGCTTGAGAGGAAAACTGTTAATCCAAGCTCTTCATTAAGCCTCTTAATTAATTCTCTAAATTTCGCTCTAGCATGTGGATCTAAGCCAGCAGTGGGCTCATCTAGGAATATTACTTTAGGCTTCTTAATTAAAACATTAGCTAAAGCCAATCTCTGCTTCATTCCTCTAGAAAATGTTTTGACGGGGGAGTTGATCCAGTCATGTAATTCAACTAGTTCTAGAGCCCATTTAATTCTATCATCAATTTCGCTATCGCTAATGCCATTTAATTTACCGAAAAACTTCAAATTCCTATACGCAGATAGATCTTCATAAAAGCTGTATCTTTCAGGTATGTAGCCTGCAATGGTTCTAATTTTCTTAGACTCCTTAGTAATATCGTAATTGGCGACCCAGCCTCTACCTCTACTTGGATTAATCAGGCCTAAAAGCATTAAAATAGTGGTGGTCTTGCCGGAGCCGTTGGGGCCAAGATAGCCAAATAGCTCCCCCTCATAAACAGTTAAATTTAAATTGTCAACAGCCTTGACCTCACGTCCATTAACTCTATAGATTTTAGTTAAGCCTTCAGTTCTAATGATGGCTTCCACTCATCTTCTCCCCCACTTCTTGAATGCGAAAATTACAATTGTGAATACAATTAGGGCCAAACCAATACCAATATAAATCCATTCAACTGGCTTCTTAACGATGACTCTAATATCCCTGGATGAAGATGAAACTTGATCTGATATGGCTTTAATAGTGATAAAGTAATCTCCAGCACTAACAATTGTTGAAACAAATAATTTCACTTTAAACTCACATGAGTCACCTGGCCTAAGCAATAATGCTTTTTTAGGCTCAACTTCAACCTCCCAGTCTATTGATGGGACATCAATGGACAAGTAGATGTTTGTAACATTAAGGGAACCGCTATTTTCAACAATAACGCTAAAACTTCTAGACCTTCCTGAAGTAATTTCAAAAACTGGAGAGGGAAATTCTGGGAAAATCAGTTTCAATCTATAACCACCATAAACATTAACGATTAGGGAAATATTGTCATAAACACTTAAGTCAGAGGAGTAAGCGAGAACATTGAATCTATACTTGCCACGCTTAACATTAATTGGAGGGATTATTTCAACAATAACATTAGAGCGGCCATTAACGGGAATGAGTAGGCCGTGAACAAGTTTACCAGAAACCATAAAGTTAACAATCCATCCAGCAGGCTTGTCAGTAACATTCAAGTATACGAGCTCATCTATAGTGCCCATATTGCTAATGGTTAATGTAAAATATGCTTTTCTGCCAGCCTCAATATCGATGACTGGATAGTCAACCATCATTCTCAATCCTCTATTAACCTCTCTCTTCTCAATAACTCTGACAATTAAGTTCAAATCCCTAAATACATAGTTAGAGGAAACTCTAAAAGTCAAATTATAATCACCGATAGAAGCATTAGTGGGAACGTTGAGGACAGCTTTAATAGAAGCGTGATCACCATTTCTCAGAGACAATAGAAATACTCTATCAGAGCCGCTAAGAAAACTAGCGCTCCAACCAGCAGGTAGATTTAAAATGCTTAAATTAAAGGTATCCATAGGACCAAAGTACTCGATATTTAAATCAAAACTAATACTGCTTCCAGCCTCAACAATTTTAGCTGGAAATCTACAGTAAATTCTCAAATCCCTAATTGGTTCCTTAACAATAATGCGGCAAGCTAAGGAGCTAATATAAGGATAATAGCTATATTCACAAATAACATTGAACTCATATTCACCAGCACGAGCATTAGCTGGAACATCAATAATTAAGCGCAAATCAACACGAGTTCCATTCATTAACCTAACCATATCAACAGCTGAGTCTCCATAAACAAACTTGAAGTTCCATTCCTCGGGTAATCCCTCAATTCCAAGCTCTAAATCAATGAAATTGCGAATACCAACATAGCTAATGCTAAAATCATAGAAAACATGCTCACCAGCAAAGCAAACTTTACTAGGTAAACTACACCATAAATCAACATCAACCACACCATAAAAACTATAGAATCCACTAAAACAGCTGAAAAATAAAACAGCAAATATGAATATAGCAGCAAGCTTCAAAGCATAGACCTCCTAAACAATCTATTTCTTAAGCCCAAAAATCTACTTAGAATGCCAAATTTATGGAGAAGAAAAAGTACGATACCCATAGTTGATAATAAAATAATTAAGCCAACGAGAATATTAATGGAGAAGTAAGGCAATTTTAAACCGCGCTCAACTGCTTTAAATCTTAAATAAATTTTATCGATAACCTGATCACTCTCAAATGGCTTCATAACATTTCCAATTTCAATAGCTCTATCGCCACCTTTACTTATAACCATTTGAGGTGGAAGTTCCGCGCGAGTAATAATAAAGTCCATATCATAGGGTTTATGCAGGAAAATGTTAATCCAAGAACCTGCCTTGGCTATTAGAGTACCTGTGAAATTAAGGATATCAAATAAATCGAAAGTATAGCTATTACCTGATTTAAACTTGTAGTAATTATTAAAGTAAAAGAGTATCTTTGCACCATAATAGAATGATCCGAATCTATTAAAGCCAAACTGGAAGTCAATTAATCTGAAGTTCCAAACATTATGACTATTGACTAAGGCCATGAAACCATCATTAAACTTAAATTTCATAAATAAATCGATAACTCTATTTAAATCAATATCATAAAAATCATACGTATAAGATATGTCATGAATCATTTCACCACTCACAGGACTGACGAATGACCTCTCATTCCTATTAATAAGCTTAAACCTACCACCAAAAAGAGATTGAAACCTCTCAGCAATTTTCAAAGCATAAGAGTCAGCTTCACAAGCAGAAATTTTAGTTAGATCATAAATAATGTTCAGCCTAGCATTTCTACTCCTCTTAATCATAAAATCTGCAATAAATAATCCCCTAGTAACATCAGAAACATCCGTAAATTCAGCAACCATAGCCCTAATAGAAATTTTCAAGCTACCATTCTGAAAAATATCAATATAAATGCTTTCAGGACCCCAATCATATTCAGTTATACGAGTAACTCTACCAATTAAAGAATTATCTGTAAATGAATACAAATAATATGGTAAATTAAAATTAATAAATATTAGAATAGAGATAAGAAAATAGATTAATTTTTTGTTTCTGTTTTCCATGTTCGTCAATTATATTTATAGAAATATCTATATATAAGCTTTCCTATCTATTAGTTAGGTAAATTTTATGAATTTTAAAGAATTAATGAAAATAATGAGAGTAATAATCGTAATTAACATTATTACATCTGCACTAAGTGTTGTTGCGTTTTCAAAAACTGATGTTCAACCACTTGGCGGTATGCAAATGGTTGGCACTTTAAACCATGGTGAGAGTTCATATGAAGATTATGGGCGATGGAAACTTGACATTCCCAGAGATTACTTCATAATTGAGATGCAATACACCCCAGGTGAAGTTAACTTAAGTATGAGAGCTAGAGATGCCAATACAGGTGATTTAATTCCAATAGACCTATATACTGATGGTTGGGGGCAGTGGTGAGTACCTACTTTCATTTCCAGCATCGCATATTGACATTTGGTACTACCCCTATCAACCTGATTACGGCCAAGTGCTATACTATGGAGAAGTATGATGGCCTGGCTAATTCTCTTATTTTTATCAATAGATTATTTATATAAAAATTAATAAATTAGTTTGTAAATCTTTTGGGATGTGATTATTCCATCCTCTCTTAGTTTCCCGTACACTTCTTTACACCATTTTTACTTTGAAATTTACTATTTCTAATCTAAATTCGTCCTCTGTTGAGCTTTGTTAATAAAGCTATTTCTTGAGAAATTGAAGATAGTATTGATTCTAATTCTACAGTGATGTTTTGGTGCTAGATCTGCTAATAGTGATGAAAATTACCTTCAAGGGTAGAGCAATTATTATACATAGTGAAGCCTAGATCTATGTTCCCCAACTTAATCGCCGGTAATTATATGAGTTCGATTTAAATGATCCATTGATAAGATAGATGCTTAAGAAGCACTTAGTAATTCATGTAATTTAATAATTAAAATTCTGTGAGAATTATTGTTCTCAACCCTGTTGGCATAGTACATAGTAATGCTTAAATACTTTCTATTAGTGTTACTATTTTCTAGAAAAGTGTTACTGAGTATGATGGGGGATGCATGTGGTTGAGTGATAGAATTGCAATTACTAAGTTGGAAGCAGTACTTATCATAGCACTTATAGTCATTGCATTAATAGCTGGATATGCATGGTACTTTAGGAAGCCAGTAGTTAAGGAGGAGGTTAAGGTTACTAGAACAATTACTATTGTTGATAGTGCTGGTAGGTATGTTGAAGTTTCATGGCCAGTTAAGAGAGTTATAGCTCTAACTAGTGACTCGGCACAAGTACTAATTGCTCTTGGAGTGAAGGATGCAATTGTTGGAATAACTAAGTATGCTGCTGGTAAGCCTTGGGCTCCAAATGTAACTGTAGTTGGAACAGCATTTAAGCCAAATATTGAAGCAATAATAGCTGTCAAACCAGACATAGTAATAACCTATGTTAGATGGCCTAAGCCGGAAGCTTTAGAAGAGAAGCTTGAGCCAATTGGAATTAAGGTTGTTCGACTCAACTTCTACAAGTTGGAAACACTTTTCAGTGAAGTTAAGCTTCTAGGATTAATCGTTAATAGAACTGAGAGAGCTGAAGAGCTAGTTAAGTATTGGAAGAGTATGGTTGATGAGATTACGAGTAGAGTCAAGGAGCTGAAGTCTGAGGAGCGCTTGAGAGTGTATTTTGAAGGATATAGAGATTATGCTGCAGCCGGCCCTGGTAGTGGATGGGATGAACTACTTAGACTTGCAGGTGGAATAAATGTTTTCGCAGATTCACCGGTAGCTTACCCGAGAATTAGTGCTGAATCGGTTATTGAGAGAAATCCGGATGTAATTTTTAAGGCTATTTCATCAGCTAAGTTTAAAGCCTATGGAGCTGAGGATCCATCGTCGCTAAGGGAGATTTGGCAATCAATAGTTTCAAGACCTGGTTGGAGTGAAATAAAGGCTGTTAAGAATAATAGAGTGTACTTAATTTGCGCTGACATGCTACATAGCTCATTTGGATTAGTAGTAGAACTAGCCTATATAGCGAAGATGCTTTACCCACAGCTATTTACGGATCTAGATCCTGTTAAGCTACATAGGCAGTACCTAGAGGATCTACTAGGTGTGGAGTATGTCGGAATATGGATTTACCCACCGCTATAGATTTAATAAAGTCAGTGTATTAGTAATGCTTGCAATTTCCATCCCCATAATATTTCTAGTTTCAATTAGTGTTGGAGTTGTACCTGTAAGTCTACTTGAAGTAGCCTTATCCGTTTTGGGATTTAATGAAGTGGATCCGATAGCTTTCACTGTTATATTCAATATTAGAGTTCCGAGAGCATTAATGGCATTGATTTCAGGTTCAGTACTGGCTGTTTCTGGTGCTACACTTCAGGGGGTTCTCAGAAATCCGCTTGTAAGTCCATTCACTTTGGGGGTGAGCTCAGGTGCATCATTTGGAGCAGCATTAGCAATTGTTTTAGGTGTTGGATTAATTGGTTCAAGCTCGTATATCGTGATGTTTAATGCGTTCATATTTGCCTTAATTGCATGCTTTACAGCTCTACTCATAGCTAGATTGAAAGGTGCTACCTCTGAATCAGTCATACTTGCTGGAATAGCTATGATGTACATTTTCTCGGCTGCAATAACGCTTCTCCAGTATATTGCTCGGGAGTGGGAGTTGAAGGCGCTAGTTCACTGGATGATGGGTGACCTCGCCTTAGCTAACTGGAGGAGAGCTTACTTAATAGCTCCATCAATACTCGTGTGCATACCATTACTCAAGTATGCTTGGGACTTGAACGCTCTAATGCTTGGAGAGGAAACAGCTAAGAGCTTAGGTGTAAATCCCGAATCTACTAGGCTAATTTGTGCATCTCTATCTGCACTTGCTGTAGCAATAGTTGTCTGTATGACTGGCCCAATAGGTTTCATAGGGTTAGTTTCACCGCACATGGCGAGATACTTGGTTGGCGCGGACTACAGGTACTCCATGATAGCTTCAATACTGATTGGAGCACTTCTCCTCACAACTGCCGACACTATTGCTAGAATCATAATTGCACCTATAGAGCTTCCAGTTGGAGTAGTAACTGCTTTCCTAGGTGTACCGCTCTTCGTGCATTTACTGCTAAAGGCGAGGCGAGAAATATGGCGGTGAAAATTGCAGTTAAGGGTGTATCTGCCTGGTATGATAGTATTAAGGCACTTGACGGAGTTACTTTAGAGTTGAAGGAGGGGGAGGTAGCATCCCTTATTGGACCTAATGGAGCTGGCAAGACAACTCTCCTAAGATGTGTATGTAATATTTTGAAGCCTAAAATTGGAGCGGTAATGATTGACGGAGTTGAAGTGGATGAGCTTACTTCAAGAGAGCTAGCAATGAAGATAGGCTATGTACCTCAAGTTCAGCCATCGCATTTACCACTAACAGTATTGGAAGTCGTTGTTTTAGGTAGGAAACCATATGTGAACTGGAGTTTAAGCAATCGTGACTTTGAAGTTGCATGGAGAGTTCTCAAAATGGTTAATGCAGAACACTTAGCTAACAGGTATTTCGATGAGCTGAGTGGCGGTGAGAGGCAGAAGGTTTTCATTGCTAGGGCTTTAGCTCAAGAACCTGAAGTCTTACTACTAGATGAACCTACTAGCAACTTAGATTTAAAGCATCAACTAGAAATTTTAAGCATAATTAGAAGTTTAGCTAAAGAGAGGAACCTAACTGTCTTAATGGCAATGCACGACCTCAACCTTGCATGTAGATTCTCAGACGTACTAGTCATGCTATGTAATGGGAGAATTTACGCAGTTGGCTCTCCAAGTGAAGTGATTACTCCAGACAATATTAGGAAGGTGTATGGC
>CAYWZQ010000017.1:0-28665 GCA_964462875.1 uncultured Nitrososphaerota archaeon
CTTCAGCCCCGGTAATACTTTTGGCTGGAAGTATAGATTCAGCTATAGCCACATACAATTACTTAGATGATGATGAGAGGAAGTTTATTAGAGGCATACTGCTAAACAGATTTAATTATTATTCACTTGAAAGGGAAGTTGTTGAGGGAATGGGTTTTCCGAGGAGATTATTTGAAATCGGTATTAAGCATATTGAGGGGGATTGGCTTAAAAGATTCAATATAAACCTTGAAGTAATAGGTTCAATACCATATTTAGAGGAACTTTCAAGTCTACCTGATTTAGATCCATTAGTATCAGAGGAGAGGATTAACCTTGATGTTTGGAGGAGACTGGTGCCAAGACTTGCTGAGAAGGTTAGGAAAAATATTGATTTAAATAAAATATACAAGATGATGGGTATCTAAATCTTTCACTTTAATAAATTGTGTTATCCCAGCACCGATAATCAGTTTTAAAAATTTCTCTAGCTTCAACCAAAGCTTATTGGTACAATCAATAAATATCTATGTTGATTCTGGGTTCAGTAATTAATTCTCGTACCCTATTAATTTCTCAGAATATTTATATTTCTGAGTTTTTATATTCTTCTGGTGTTTTTGTTGGTTTTGGAGGTTAAGGTTAGGTTGAGTAAGAAGAATACACTGTATATTCCTAGGAGTATTGCTAGGGCTGTGGGTATTAGGGAGGGTAGTGTTTTGAGGCTTAGAGTTGAGGGTTCTCGAATTATTATTGAACCTATTCCTGATCCCTTTGATCTTGCTTTAAGTGGCTCTAAATTTGCTAGAACGACATTTGAGGAATTTGAGAGGATGTCTGAGGAGATGCAAAATGAACTTTTCGGGAAAGGTGAGGATACTTCTTGATTCTACATATCTATTGCCCATAGTAGGTGTTGATGTTGAGGGTGTAGGAGATGTAATGCTTATACTCAAGAAATTGCGTGATGAGGGTGTTGCTGAGTACTATTATACGCAGTATAATGTGCTCGAGATTCTTGGTAAGCTTGGAAGAATAAATTTTGATATGGAGAGGGTAACAGCGGGATTACTAGCCATAAAGGAGGAATTTAAGCAAGTAAATCCATCTGTTAAGGGTTGGCTTAAAGCATTGGAATTGAGAAGTAGAGGTTTTAGGGATCTTATCGACTTACTACTATATTCTACCTCCTTAACGCATAACATCAATTTTCTCACGAGAGATAAGCAGCTCATAAATTTCCTAAGAAAATGTGGAGAAGATATAAGTATCATAATGTATGAAGAAGAATTCATTGCTAAATATAAATAGTCATCTCGAGAAGCTGTTTTCTCATAGCGTGCAAAATGAATATTATTGCTTTACTGAATTAGCGGAAGACTCTGCATATCGTTTAGCAAGTTGTTCACTATCAAGCCTACTATTAGGATTTAAAGAGAGCTTGAGGAGTATGTGGCTGATTTAGCTATATTAATTAGGGCGAGCGAGTTTTTGTTGAGGTGTTCTGGAGAGCTGGTTCTTATGGAAGAGAAGGATTTTGTTAGGATTGGGAGGGCTATATTGAGGTCTGAGGAATTGTCTCGCAGAATTGAGGGTTGGAGTAGTGTGGAGGAAATTAGGCGATGGAGAGAGCGAAGGTAATTGCTGATGCATCTGTTGTGGTTAAGTGGTTTGTTGAGGGGGATTATTCTAGGGAGGATAAATTGCTTAGGGATTCTTATGCTAATGGTTTAATTGATATTGTAGTTCCCAGCATCATGTATTATGAAGTTATTAATGCATTGAAGTATTCCGGGGAGTTTGGTGAGGATGAATTGAAGGAGGTAGCTAAGATATTGGAGGATTTTCAATTTACTGAGTTTGGTTTGAAGGGGAAGTTTGCTTTGAGAGTTATTGAGATTGCTATGAGGAAGGGATTGACTATTTATGATGCATCTTATGTTGCACTAGCCTATGAATTGAATTCTGAGCTTTATACTGCTGATGAAAAATTAATTAGGAAGGCCAGTGATTCCAAAAGAGTTAATCATATTAGGCAATTTAAAATTTCATAATCATGCAAGCACTGGAATAGATAAAATTTCTAGATAAAGCAATATACTGCATAACAACTTTATTGAGGGTATAGGTTATTGGTGTTGATTTGCTTGACTCAGCTTGCATTTCCAGTTTATTTTAAATTTCATTTGGGAATGAATTCTTCATTTCCTAGTGATTTAATTCTGTAAATTTTGTAGCTTTAGGAATATGGGTGTGTTGCTAATTCGTGGGATGGAATTGAGGTTTTCATGTTGATTTTATGAGGAGGGTTTATGTAGTTTGGCTTTTCATGTTATAGTGGGTTGAGTGGAGGGTTGCTTGGGTAATGGTTTCTTTAAAGGATGAAATATTGAGGCTTCTTGAGGAGGATAAGGAGTTTAGGTATGCTATTGCTGGTTATCTAGGTTTATTGGAGATCATGAGGAGGCTTGATGTAATTGCTGAAGAACAAGTTAAGCTCAGGGAGGAACAAACCAAGATTTGGAGTGAAATTAAAGCTCTTCATGAAGAGCAAGTTAAGCTTAGGGAAGAGCAGGTTAGACTTAGGGAGGAGCAGACTAAAATTTGGAGTGAAATTAAGGCTCTCCGCATGGAGCAGATTAGGTTTAGGGAGGAGCTAAATAAGATATGGAGTGAAATTAGGAGCCTTCGCGAAGAGCAAGTAAAGCTTGGGGAGGAGCAGATTAGGCTTAGAGAGGATTTTAATGAGATGCTTAAGGAGATAAGATCTATAAATCTTAGGCTTGGAAGAGTTGAGAGGACTCTTGAGAAGTTGACTTTAGATATTGAGGAGGAGGCGAGATCTATTCTAAAGTATAGGATTAAGAAGGATTTTGGGTTGGAGATGGAGATAGGAAGACTTGTCCTACCAGAGTTGGAGTTGAATCTATATGGAGTGTCTGGTGATATCTGTGTAGTTGGGGAGGCCTCTGTAAGAGCTGGAGTAAGAGTTTTAGAGGGTCTTCTGGAGAAGATTGAGAAGCTTAAAGCAAGATATCCTGAGAAGTTGAGGAAGCGAGTAATACCTGTTATCTATACTTCTCTACCTATGCCTGATTTAGTGGAGAGAGCTAGGTTGAAGAAGATTTGGGTGTTGAAGGCAACTGAGGATATTGTTAAGCCAGACTTCACCATTTCTGGTCGAAAGAGTTCTCAATCCTAGTTGGGATATGCATGCCATTTGAATTTAATGTGCTTATCAGTTATTGTAGCTTTCAATTTTAGCTGAATTTATTAGTGTCTTGCAGTAAAGATTTGCATTTTCAGTAAATAATTTTATAAAATATTCTCTTCACTTACATTCTCTATTAAATTATTTAGAGATTATCACTTTTTATGTTTGAATACGTTAATGTTTGTTATGCTTTATTTTTCTTAATCCATTCTTATCAATTATGATTATTCCATCGTCTCTTAATATTATTGAGCCCTTTCCTCCTGCTTCTTGGAGAACTGCAGCTAGTATGTATGGTCGGAGGTAGTAGTATAAGCAATGGTTAACGAACTCTTTGAAGTTGAGCTCTAATCGTCCCTCAGTAATATCGTCTATTACAATTCTTTTTTCTCCCTCTCTTTCAATCCATTCCCCCTTCCATCTTCCAAATTTATCTATGTATTCACAGTTTTCCCAGAGCATTTTAACTAGATTAGTGAAGTCTTCTATCACCTCATTTACAGTTATTTCCTCAGCTTTCGCTTTTAATTCTAAAGCCTTAGACCATATTTCATTGAGTTCTATAGTGATTCCATTAACAGTTATTTTAATGTTCATGTAGTTTCACGCACCACTTTTGTGGGGTTAGGTGAATTGATTCCTTATAAATTTAACTTTTTTATAGCCTTACAAACTCATTATTTGATGTGCATGGCTTATGGAAGCTTCCATTGGTTTTGAGATTATTAGTATTCCAGTATTACTTACGGAGTGCTTGTAGGAGAATTATTGGGTAGGCGAGAATGATGCAATAGTGCTTTCAGAAATAAACTTTCCAGAGCTTATGATAGAGTTTGAGGCTTTGAAGAAAAGCCATGGAGATTTTGTTCATTAAATTTCGTTTAGGAATTTTACTCCCAGTTTCCTTAGCTTGTCTTCTATTTTTATCATTTCTTTTTCTTTCCTTTTGAATAGTGGTGTAGCTTTCATTTTCTGGGCGGTTGCTATTACGTAGCAGTCTGGTAGTGCTATGCGGAGTTCTTTCTTTAGTTCACCTGCTTTTAGGGCTATTTCTTCAGTTATTTCGATTATTGTTGTGTTAATTTTTATCCATTCTGCGTAGTTTATTGCTTCCTTATTTGGCTCCGATATGTTTGCAGCTTTATATACTCTTGAAGCTACGTAGATTAGTTCACTTAAAGTTGTAGTTGGAACATATAGCTTTATTTCACCTTGAATTGACTTATTAAAGATTTCTTCAACTTTCTTCCTATACGGTGCTCTTTTAATTATGTATTCTATTAGGACACTTGTATCGAGAACAAATTTCTCATTTGAATATTTCTTCATATTTTCTCTTCTCCATCTCAGCTTCTTCTTTCAGGATTTCTTCTACAAATTTTGGATCTATGTCAACTATTTTCGGTGTTAGAGGTCTTAGTACTATTGTATTCTCGACTACCTCTGCAATTATGCTGTCTCCTTCTTTAACTTCAATTTTCTCCCTCAGCTTTTTAGGTAATATGATTATACCTTTCTTCCTAATCTTCAGAATAACTCTCACAGTGCCACCTAGTACTATGAGGTTTAACTAAGTTATTAAGTTTAACTCTTAAGAGAAGTTAACTCATTTGGAGCCCCCTTTATTGGGGATTTATTCACTTATTCTGAACGAGCTTTCTCTATTTTCCTCCCCGGCTTTGCCATCACCTTTTAATATCATCTTGTTTTTAATTGATTTTTGTTCTCTCCCAAGCTCTATCATTAGGTTGTTGCGATTTTGTTGGTGGAGCTTTTGGGAAATCTATTTTAGGTTGGGAATCTTTTTCCATAATGGTCGATGCAGTTATGAGCCTCTCCAATGCTGAGAAGCAGAAGTTTCTAAGGGCTTTGGAGGAGGATTTAGAGTTTCGTTATGCAGTAATGGGTTTACTTGGTTTTAAGGAGATTTTGGATAGAATTGTTAGGTTGGAAGAGAGATTTGCTAAGCTGGAGGAGAGGCAACAGATTTTAGAGGAGCGTTTCGCCGGACTTGAGGAGCGTTATTCGAAGTTAGAGGAAAGATTTGCTAGGTTAGAGGAGAGACAGCAGATCTTGGAGGAGCGTTTCGCTAGGTTGGAGGAGGAGTTTAGGGAGAATAGGCGTCTTGTTTTGATAGTTGCCCATAGATTTGGTGTTATTAGTGAGAGGGCTTTTAGAGAGGCTATGAGGTTTGTTGTTGAGGAAGTTTTGGGTGTTGCTAAGGTTGAGAAGTGGGTTTATAGGGATGGGGAGGGCTATGTCTATGGTTATCCCTCAATTATTGAGGTTGATGTAGTTGTTAGAGATGATGTTCACGTACTTGTTGAAGTTAAGTCTAGAGTTTCCAGGGGTGATGTAGCCGAGCTTTATAGGAAGGCAGTTCTCTATGAGAGGATTGTTGGTGTTAAACCTAAAATGCTCATAATTGGTGGATTTATTGATGAAGATGCATGGGAAGCTGCTAGAAAACTCGATGTTGAAATTAGACCAATAATAGCTGGTGAAAGCCAATCATTTTAGATACTTCACTGATTGCTTGAAGTTCTGAACTAGTTGGTTTATTGATAATGGGCGAGCATTGTGCATCGAATCTTTTGAATATCGTTTTCAAAACTTCATTGCTCTGAGAATTAATGTTGCGCAGTATTACTGCTAACGATACTGCGAAGTCTCTTTGAGGAGAATATTATTGCTGGGATGCTTTTATTATTTGCGTATGAGGAGATGCATAATTCTTTATATTTTGCTTTTCTAGTTTTATTTTGGTGATTCTTTGAGTTACGTTATTAAGCCTATTCCCATTACTAGGGTTAGTATTGACAAGTCTGTTATGACTTATTTAATGAACTTTGCCGTTCCACTCGAAATTGGCTCTTTTGCTTGGGCTATTGAGGGTGGCGGAGCCAAGATTCTCGTTGATACTGGTTGTTCGGCTGAAATGCAGACTGCTAGTGGTTTTCCAGCTAAGCAGGTCTACACCATTGATGATGGCCTTAAATATGTTGGATGGAGACCTGAGGATGTTGATTTCGTTATTTTAACTCACTTGCATCTCGACCACTATGCCTATGTACGAAAGCTTAAGAATGCAACCATAATTTTACAGGAGAGGGAATATAAGGCTGCATTTAATCCGCACCCATCATACAAGCACTTCTATAATGCCAAGTTCATTAAGGAGTGCCTTAATGGATTAAAAATTGAGTTCGTTAATGGGGAGAAGGAGATCATCAATGGCATATACGTAATTCTAACTCCTGGCCATACACCTGGAGGCCAAACTGTCCTAGTTAATACAGAGAAGGGTGTCGCCGCAATCACTGGATTCTGCTGTATTAGAGAGAACTTTGAGCCTCCCAGTAAATTAAGGGAAATATTTGAGTTTATTGTTCCTGGAATTCACATTGATATCGTCAGCCTATACGATAGCATGGTTAAGATTAAGGAGCTCGCAGATATAATTATTCCAATACATGATCCCGAGTACTTCAATATTAAGTCAATACCTTAAAACTATCATAAAAATGATTTAAATCTGATTATTCCTTCAATTTTATGCAGCAACTATTATGAAAGTGCTTGCTCCAGCTTTAACTAAACTTCTTTCCTATGTTATGAGTTTAAATTCAATGTTCTCAAGCTTGCGTTCCCATAGTTTATGGAGAGATGAATTGGGGTGGGGGAGCGAGTATTGCTTGATTTACTTTAAGTATTTCCTCTCCAGGTAGTCTATGAAGTATTTTGGATTCAGTTCTTCTCCGAAGCTCTTCTTTATTAGTTCTTTTGGTGCGTAGGTTGCTCCCCATTTATGGATTTTTTCTTTTAAGTATTCTCTTATTGGCTTGAAGTTTAGTTCTTCAATGTATTTGTCTAGTTCTCCTAGTTCCTTTTCTATGTTGTATTTTACTTGAGCTGCAATTACGTTTCCTAGGGTGTATCCTGGGAATCCTCCTAGTCCACTGCTCCAGTGTATGTCTTGTAGTAGTCCTTCTCGATAGGTTTTCGGCTTTACTCCTAGTAGTCTCTCCATTTCACTATTCCATAGTTCTGGCAGTTCATCGACCTTCACTTCTCCAGTTATCATTAGCTTTTCCAGCTTGAATCTGAGTAGGATGTGTAGGTTGTAGGTTACTTCATCTGCATCCACTCTTATTAGACTCGGCTTAACGGTGTTGAAGTATATGTATAGTTCTTCTGGCCCATACTTCTCTAGGAATTTTAAGTGCTTTGTTAGGGTTGGATATATTGCTTTTGCGAATGCCCTTGATCTCCCAATAATGTTTTCCCAGAATCTAGATTGGCTTTCATGTACTCCTGCACTTGCACCCCTAGCTATTGGTGTTGTCATTAATTTCTCATCTATTTGTAGCTCATAGAGTGCATGTCCATATTCATGGATTACTGCATACATGCTCCTCTTGAAATCTATGCCCTCATATCTAGTTGTTATTCTCACATCCTTAATTCCCATACTTGAAGTGAATGGATGCGCTGATATATCTAGTCTACCTCTAGTGTTTATTGGGTATTCTAGGATTTTCAGAATTTCCATGTTAACTTTGACCATTGAATCCACATCATACTTAACCTTTTCAAGCTCATGCTCCCTCGGAAATCTTTGCTCTGCAAGTATTTTGTCTAGTGCCCTCTTTATTCCGGGCTCCAATACCTCAAATATTCCATCAACATCCCTAGTTCGTAGCCCTTCCTCTCTTAAGTCTAGTAGTGCATCATAAGGATGCTCCTCATAACCCAAGTAGTCTGCCATTTTCCTATTTAATTCAACTATTTTGGCTAGATATGGCTTGAATATTTCATAATTATCTTTTTGCTTCGCCTCCCTCCATTTAATTCTCGCTTCACCAACAGTTCTAGTATACTCTTGAAGTACCTCCGGGGGGATTGCCTTTGCTATTCTAATTTCCCTCTTGAGAACTCGAACTACTCCACGCTCATAATCATTTAGCTCCTCCAGCTTATCTTCAGCCTTCTCAACCAACTTAACTAGTTCTGGATCCAAAATTAGCTTCTGCCTTAAAACCGCCAGCTCCGATGATGCAATGCTCCTCTCGGTCACTCCCTCTCTAGGCATGTTTACTTCGATATCCCAGCTCATCAAGCTCATTGCATGGCTTATGGCCCAAATCGTCCTAGCCTTCTTTAAAATTTCCTTAATAACCTCATTTTCGAAGAGGGTTTTCTCTGACATTAGCTCACCGTACTCTAATTTAGCCCACATGACCTTTTATTTTTTCTTCAAAACCAGATTCAGTAAACGTTAACTGAATGAATTTCAATCACATATTAAATCCATTAATTGAAGAGCTAAAATCTAGTCTTCATGTATTCATCGATTTTCAATCATGCTTTTCACTTTACTTAGAAACCTGTTTCTATCAACTACGTATCTTTCGTGAATTCCCTCTCCAATTAAAATGTTTCTCCAGTAAGCTTTTACTTCAAATACTAGCCTTCTTCTATCAACTTCAATGAGTTTTACTTTAACTCTTATTTTGGCTCCAATTGGTGCTGGCTTCAAATGCTTAACATCAACTCTAAATCCAACCGTAGTATAGCCTTCTGGTAAGTGCTCCTCTACACATTGAAGTGCTGTTCTCTCCATGAACGCTATCATTGATGGTGTCGATAGCACTTCTACTTCTCCAGATCCAACATGCCTTGCTGCGTGCTCACGTTTTACTTCAAACTCCTTCACTAATTGTAGGCCAGTTTCAATCTTAATTTCATCCATTATTTCACCTTCACTTTAACTTTCTGTATTTAATTCTAAGTTATTTGTTCGTATAATTCTCTCAATTTCATGACTACGTTTTCAGGTTTATGTTTTTCTGGTAATTTTTCAATTACCTTCTCATCCCATCTAACAACTTTGCATTTACAGGCTAATGCCTCGAGAGCTGTTTTGCTGAGGCTTTTAATGTAGTTCCTGTCGATGTAGTATTCGAATTGATTTAGAATTTTGGGTAATTCCCTATATGGTATGGGCTCCTTCAATCTATCCCTAATGGTGAGCTTTAAATTGAGTTTTTCAGCTACTCTTCTAGGCCAATTCACATCTTCATCTTCATGATGCTTCACAATATATAGTGCTGTCCCCGGCCTTCTAAGCTCGGGTATGGGCTTGAAAAGCTCTGTGTCTACTGGGTTGGGAAGGTATGTTACTGTTTTGGGAGCGTTTTCTAATAGGTCTGGGGTTGCCACTAATACTAGGTCTGCCATGCTCCAATATCTTTCCCTCTCCCTCCATCTTCCCCTAATATCGCTTCCATGATAGTGTATGATCACTTTCCTCCATGGAAGGATTTTCTTGATTAGTGGGATGATTTCATCAAGTGAGTGCACGTGTATTATCTCATAGTTAAGTGATTTGATTAGCGATATTAATTTGAAGATGCGCGCTCTACAGCTAATTGCCTCACCATAAACTGTTAAGCCAAATCTATCGTATTGCCTCCTAGTTATAACCCAAGTTTTCCATCCAAGTAGTTTTGCCTGATACTTTGCAATTATGCTTGCAACTCCAGCAGTATTCCATATGTGAAGTACCTTCAATTATAGCCCCTCGTACTATACCCTACTAAATGATATTTTAAGCTTAAATTTAGAATTGAATATTGGTTTAAGCTGATTTATGGGGGTTTAGTGTCTGTGATTGAGTATGTGGATTATCTTATCAGCATTGTTGGTAGGGAAAATGTTGTTACTGATTTGGAGAGGATGAGGGACTACTTGATTGATGAAACTCCGGAGCCCATTAGACCTAAACCTGCATCCAAACTCATTCTAGTTAAGCCTGGTAGCACTAGGGAGGTTGCGGAAATACTGAAGTTTGCCAATGAAAAGAAGATTCCAGTTTATCCTAGAGGTGGTGGTACTGGTCTTGCTGGTGGAGCTATTCCAACTAGAGATGGAATAATACTTTCACTTGAGCGCATGAATAGAATTGAAATTGATAGAGACAACTTAATGGCTGTTTGCGAGGCTGGTGTAACTCTTGAGCAATTAATTAGGGCGGCTGAGGATGCAGGCCTCTTCTTCCCATTGCATCCAGGTGATGAGAGTGCTCAAATAGGGGGTTTAGTGGCCACTAATGCTGGTGGTACTCGGGCAGTTAAGTATGGTATTATGAGGCACTATGTTAGAGGTTTAGAGATAGTTTTGCCTACGGGTGAAATTTTAATGCTTGGAGGTAAGCTTCAAAAGAACAATGTAGGTTACGACCTAATGAACCTAATTATTGGTAGTGAGGGCACGCTTGCAGTTATAACTAAAGTCATCTTAAGGCTCTACCCAAAGCCAGCGGCAACAGCAACCCTAGTAATACCATTCAATACTAGGCATGATGCAATAAGTAGCGTTCCCAAAATACTTCAAAGCGGCTACATACCCCTAGCAATAGAGTATGTTGAGAAGGACATTATGGAGATGACAGCTAAGCATTTAGGTGAAGTCTGGCCGGTTAAGGAGGGGAAGTGCTACTTAATCATAATACTTGCGGAGCAGAGCAGGGATCTAATATTGGATGCAAGCCTAAAAATAGCTGAAATATGTAAGGAGCATGGAGCCCTAGAACCATTATTTGCTGAGCCAAGAGATCAGCAAGAGAAAATTTTGAGGATTAGAAGCAACATCTACCTAGTATTAAAGCCTAAAGTAGCCGATATTCTCGATGCAGTTGTTCCACCAGCTAGAATTGGAGATTTCATAGATGCAGTTGATGAAATAGCTAGAAAATATAATACTGAGCTACCGGCCTATGGCCATGCAGGTGATGGAAATCTCCACGTCCACATAATGTTGGATAAGGGCGTGGACTTGAACTTCATTAATAGGGTGAGGAAGGAAATATATGATGCAGCAGTGAAACTTGGCGGTTCAATTACTGGTGAGCATGGAATTGGCAAGATAAGATTGGAGAGCATGATGAAGTACATCGATGAAAAGTATTTGGATTTAATGAGGAAGATAAAGAAAGTTTTTGATCCAAATAACATACTGAATCCAGGTGCAAAAATTGTTTAGGGGCCTACTAACAGTCCAGCTTCCAAAATTTTCTTAATAACTTTCCCAACATTTTCATTTACAGAAAACTTTTCAGTATCGACTATTACATCTGGATTTTCGGGCGCCTCATATGGGTCATTAATTCCCGTCATATTCTTTATTTCTCCCCTCAAAGCTTTCTTATAGAGTCCTTTCGGATCCCTCCTAATGCACTCCTCTAAGCTGCACTTCACATAGACTTCTATGAAGGGTATGCTTTCACTCTCAATGATCTCCCTAATTTTGGCTCTAACATCCCTATATGGTGATACGAATGAAGCCACTACTGCCACTCCATTTCTGGCTAGAAGTTTCGATACATATGCTACTCTTATTAAATGCCTTTCCCTATCTTCACGCGTAAATCCTGCTTCAGGGCTAAGCCATCTCCTCACTTCATCTCCATCAAGTAACTCCACTTTCAAGCCCTTACTCCTCAGAAACTCGACTACCCCTCTAGCTATGGTTGTCTTACCTGATCCTGGTAAGCCAGTTAACCAAACTACGAATCCCCTATTCCCCATCTTCATGCTTCATCCTCCAACTCTAAAAGCTGCCTCATAATGTTAAACACCTCAGTTATATTGATCACATGCTTTCTCAGCTTCACTGTTTTCTCTGGATCGTAAATTGTGATTATTCCATTCCAGTCGTGCACTGCATCATCTGGCCCCTTATCGTTCTCTCTCAAGTACATGGTATTCCATCCAAGTGTTCCTGCACTTCTCCAGTAGAGGTCGTCGAAGTAGACTATTAGGTCTGGTGGATCTCCATTAACCTCGGGGTATAGCTCTTCAGGTTTATAGACTTTTGTATTCCATTTTTCACCATTTGGCCCTCTAATCTTCATTATTTCTTCAGCTAGCTCATCTCTATAATGCTCGTAGTCTTCCTTCTTAATTACACCCTTAACCTCTCTTCCTTTAACATTTAGGAATATTCGTGCATAATATCCACCCCAACCCCAAGCTATGGTTTTGCTCCAATCAATTTCAACCTTATTTAAGTCGACTCCAGGTTTCTCCGGTTTCTTCAGGATTCTTAGGTAGCCTTTATCAGCTAGCCATTGATTTACGCAAAATGCTCCCTTCATCCTCTTAGCTCCATGATCTGAGACTAGCATTACGGCAGTATTTTTGGGGATTGATTTTAGTAGTTGGCTTAGCTCTTCATCTATGAGCTTGTAGTATTCGAGAATTACTCTCTCATATTTATTGCCGGGCCTATACTTGTGGTGGTCTTTATCCATGAAGCCCCAAAATGCATGTTGCACTCTGTCCACTCCTATTTCAACGAACATGAAGAAATCCCATTGCCTATTGGCCAGATACTTTAGGATTTTAAAGTGATATCTAGTCATTTTCCATAGGTCTTTAATCAATTGGTCTCTTGCTTCAGTTCTAAATATTACATCGAATATGTATGGTCCAAATAGACCTTCAATTTCACTTTTAAGCTGTGGTGGATATGTGTACTGTGATTTACTGCTTGGCGTTATGAAGCAGCTTATCATTAATCCATTTAATGGCTTCGGCGGATAGCTTGGCGGCACACCTACAACTATGCTTTTCAAGCCTTTCCTACTTGCAATTTCCCATATGGTTGGCTTTCTAATGAATTTGGAGTTTGCAATATAGAAGTCAGTGTAGCTTTTAGGCTTCTTATGTCTAAAACCATACATTCCCAGTTCACCTGGCGTTTTTCCAGTCACCATTGATGCCCATGCAGGTATTGTTATTGGTGGATGCGTGCTTTTTAGCTCGGCTCTCTCTCCATCATCTATTAATTTGGCTATGGTTGGTAGCTGATCTTTAAATTCTTCATAAATGAGTTTTGGTGGAGCTGCATCCAAACCTATAACCATGAGTTTTCTATTCAAGCTTTCATCTCCAAATCAAATTTCCAATAATATTAATCACCTTATCTAGAATTTCACTCAAATGTTCGCGCTTAATTCTTATTCCAATAACCGACTCCTTACCTCCAATCTCAGCACTTAACTTACCTAACTCATTAATTATTGGCGTCAAGTTAATGTTCAAATTAAATCCTCTTCTCACGTAAATTTCTGGGCCATCTTCATTGACTGCAACGATCACTCTATCGCGATATTTCTCTGCAAGTCTACGTGCTATCTCTGATGTAACATTCATTTTGCTGGAAAATCTCTTAATGATTATTCCCCCCAGTTCCTCTTCAAAACCACTACTCATTATTTGCTCAACTTCTCTCCTCAATTTCATCCAAGCATTAATCCACTCGCGATCCCTCAAAATCCTTTTCAAGTTTTCACCATACTCCACCAGCTTACTTGGCGCTCTTTCAACTAGTTTTCTATTCCCAATTCTTCCAAGTGAATTTAGAATCTTAGATGCCTCAATTAACTCGTTAATATTTAAGCCTCTATCTTCAATAGCCCCCCTAATAATGTCTTCATAAAGCTTTAATTCGAGTGCTTTCACCTCTAGATCTCCAAATAATCCAAGCAAAACTTTCAAGTTGACTTGATGATTGAGAAGCCATTTCAGCACCCAAGTCGTTGATGGCCAATCTTCTTCGCTACCGCCTAGGGCTACGGGATTATAGTAGTATGGCTTATTTGGTTTCTCAGTTTTGTAGTGGTGGTCTATCATTACTACTTTTGCATTGACTTCATTCTCCAATATGTCCACTTCTCTAAATGGTATGTTCCAGTCGAGAACTAGTATTGTAGTTTTATTACTTTCTATGAGTTTGAGTAGCTCATTAACTACTTCATTTGTCACTTTATAGCTTCCTATTGGTGGGCAATAATTTTTGCAATTATTCGCGTGCTCCATGATTATTGCGGCTGAGGAAATTCCATCCGCATCCCAATGATGTACTGCTATTATGCTTTTTGCTTCATTTAAAATTCTCTTTAATTCTCCAATCTCCATATTATCGCCGTCACCGATAGTTATGTTATGAATGGTTTTTTCCACTTCAATATTGTCTCGGCCACTTCAGGCCTCATCATTGTTGATGGCGGCTTCATTCCCTTCAATATCATTTCCCTAATTTTAGTTCCGCTAATATGCACCCTATACTTTTCTGAGTGTGGGCATATTTTTTCACTTGTCATTCCCCCACACTTATAGCAGTAGAATGCTTCTTTAACGAATAGTGGCGTTATTCCTAGATCTGGAAAGCACTTGAATATTTCCTGAGCCTCATACGGTCCATAGTAGCTTCCTACTCCTGCATGGTCTCTCCCAACTATAAAGTGCGTGCACCCAAAGTTTTTCCTAATAATTGCATGAAATACTGCTTCTCTTGGGCCAGCATATCTCATTGATGTTCTTAGTACTGCTAAAACCACGCTTTTCTTGGGGAAATAGTTTTCAATTAGCACTTTATATGCTTCGAGCATTACTTCATCCCTATAGTCTCCGGGCTTCTTCCATCCAACTAGTGGATTTATGAATAGTCCATCTGCAAATGTTAGTGCTGCTTTCTGAACATATTCATGGCCTAGGTGTGGTGCGTTTCTAGTTTGAAATCCAACTATTGTCCTCCAGCCCATTTCATTGAATAGAACTCTGGTTTCTATTGGCCATAAAGTGTATTTTTCGAATGGATTTTCCAGGCTATTTATGAGCTTTAGCTTCCCTCCAATTAAAAGCTCCTTCATCTTCATTGTTCTAGCTACGCCTGGATGTTTTGGATCTAAAGTCTTGAATACCGTTTCTGAGTGCTCCTTCTTATTCCACTTATAAACTTCTTCTATTCTCATTAATGCAATTGCTTTTCCTTGCTTTGTGGTTAGAATTACTTCATCTCCTTCCTTCAAATTCTCAATTTCTTTTCGATTAACATCTAAGATTATTGGTATTGTCCACGGTATATCGTTGCTCAATCTCATGTCACTTAATACGTGTAAGTAATCTTCTTGAACCATAAATCCCTCTAATGGACTGAAAACTCCCCTAGCAATATTCTCTACATCAACTGCCACAATATCGCTGACTTCTATTCTAGCATACTCATTTATTTCATCTAGAATTTTCCGTTGTTCTGCTTTACTTGCAACTCTATTTACGAGCTTTCCCCCATGAGGCTTTGAAACCATAGTACTTCACCTACTCTAAGTAGCCGAGCCTCCTCAACTTCTCAATAATCATTTTCTTGTCTTCTTCAGTGTACGGTTCACTATACTTTGCCTCTTCATGAGCAGCAACTATTTCCCTTAGAACATATGTTACATAGCTTGAAACTGAAGTAAACCCGGTGTCCCTTATTAGCTCCCTGATCCTATTATAGAGCGTAATTGGTATAGAGACTGTTGTGTACTTTCTTTTCTTAAGTTTTTGGCTCAAGTAGTTGCCTCCCAATGTAATTAAATTTAATTAAATAAAAAGATGTTGTTGGTTTCAGCCTATGTAGCCAAGTGCTCTTAACCTCTTCTTTATTTCCTCTTCCTCTTCAGGTGTAAAAGCATACTCCTCTTCCTTTAAAAGCTCTTCTAGTACAAACTTAACATATTCCTCGACACTCTTGAATTCTCCTTGGCTCTTCTCAACTTCTTCAGCTATTTTATCATAAAGTTTTTTGGGTATGTAAATTGCAACTTTTTCTTCATCCATTTTCTTCTCACTCACCCTAACGGAGGTTATGCTTCAGTATTTATACTTTCTTCTCTTCATATTAGATTCGCTAGGAGCTTGAATTCACAGTTAATTAGTGCTATAATCGTGAAGGTGGCAATTAAATGCTTCATCCTCTCTTCAATATTTAACTTTTCATATAAGGTGTATAGTAAATAGGCGACTAGAACTTCTAGTGGTAGATTGAATATTAAGCGGCTTTGTAATGATCCATTGCATATTGGTATGACAATTGATGATGTTATTAGAATGTAAATTAAGTATTCATGCAGCTTTTCTTTTTTATCAAGCATATATATGGCTACTAGTGACATTAATGCGATTAGTGGATTTGAGAGGAATCCTCCATATAGCCATCTAAATGCAAATATCATGTTGTCCCAGAAATTAATTAAATTTGTTATGTAAGGCTGTCTACCTACGGTTCCCATAGTTGCTTTAACGCTTCCAACTCCTATCAACTTCTCCTTTACGAAATCGACCATCATTGTTGTGATTAAGTACTTAGCTTCATTACTCTTCAAAGCTTTTCTCGGATTTCTCGCCACCTCAACTATCAGCATTAAGGCTACTGCAGATGCATATTGGGTGTAAGTCCATGGATGAGTGAATATTGCTGCTGATGCAAGCACAATGGCTGCAATCAGTTCTCTTCCGCGCTTCTTGGCTATTGAACTTATTAGTAGTGCTATTGATGAGTACATTAGTACAAGAGCTAACGTGTTTGCTAGAAAGTATGAGTACATGTTAACAGTTATCTTCGTGCTAATCGATGTAATTAATGAGGCTAGTGCTGCATATTTCTTATTTCCTGTTGACTTGTAAACTAGGCAGAATGATGATAATGCTAGTAATGGATTGAGTAGAAGTGGAGTATACTTTACAACTTCAACAATATCTAGCCCTGAGACTTTCCATAAAGCATATAGCAAGGCTACTATCAGTGGCCTTGATCCTTGGAATGATGTAATTATGCTATTGATATCCACACCCGCTTTCATGAGAGCTTTAACATAGTATTTCACGTCAACTCCAACAGGTATTTTTTGTGGGTTTATGTTTGGGTGGTATGGGTATATGCTTGCTATAATTGATAGGATGAGTGCTGCTATTAACGTTATTTTCCATTTTGAGTCTTTCTCGATTTGATTTTTTTCACTTGTCGCAATTATTTTCTTTATTTTGCTTTTAATTAGAATTTTAAATTCTTTTAGTGCAATATCAATTATTGGATTTATGATCCAGTGATAGAGGGCTGGTAGCATTATTAGTGGGGTTAATTGCGCCACTATGTAGTATAGTGAGTATTCTATTTCGGCTATTGCTTTGAGGTTTTCGCATTTTAGCGCTAATGGGTATAGTATGAGCCAGTATGCTAATGCTATTGTTTCTAGTGAAGTTAACGATATTAATGTGTATGCAATTGCCTTCTTCATGTCTGTAATTGTGATTATGGATGCAGTTAATGCGGTGGCTGCTATGGCTCCATTTAAGCCCATTATTGGATAGGTAATTGCAGTTATAAGCGCTATTATGGCATTTTCAACGGCGAGCTTTTTCATGTTTTCTCTGCTTCCATGATTTTCAATGATGTGGCATGTGATTGTTGCAATTATTGTGACTATTAGTATTTGGTTTAAATTGAAGTTTAAGTTGAATTGTTTAGGTATTGTTGCCCTATGTATTGTTGGGTGATGATATATTTTGAATATATTTAGAAAGCTTATTATTGCTAGAATTCCCTGTACTGCTATTGTTAGGTGTTTTAGCTCTACTATTGACCTTCTAATTTTCAACTCGCATTCCTCTTATATGTCTACATTTTGTTTATTTAACTCTCCTATTCAGCTTTTAGGTTATACTATATTTATTCTCGTAAAGCATTTAAGTAAAGCTATGCTTAGTTAATAACTGAATTGAAAGTGGGGCGTGAAATATTGTCTAGTGGTGATACTAGGGAAATAGTTATTGAAATTGGTCCTAAGCAACTGGTCGCCATAATTCTAATATGCTGCGTTGCCGCCTATGTTGTTGGCTCATATTTCATTTCACTGGCTACTCACATTGCCCCCTCCCAACAGCTTCCAATCCATATTACTGATGCCTTTAGTGCTTCTCATGTTGGTGCGCCTAAGAATGAGTTTAAGCGTGGTGAACTAGTTTTAATTAATGTTACTTTGGAGATGGGCTGGGCATACTACTTCAATACGGAGTACTATTACCTGTTCACTGCTCCCACAGAGTACTTGTTGCTTGTTCAAATAATGCATGATAATACTCCAATGTTCTTGGGCTTTGTTGTTGAGAGTGTTTCTCCTGGTGAAACTGAGAGTACTGGTGTTGGTTATAGAATTCCTGATGATGCACCTCTTGGGACCTATACTGTTAAGGTGATGGTTTGGAGCACCTGGCTTGATAAGGGTGGAGTTGTACTAGCTGATAATAGTGGTTTGACATTTCAATTTACTGTTGTTGAGGGTTAGTAGTGGTGGTTGTTGATGAAGTGTAGGTATGCTAGCTTAATACTTGTACTCGTGCTTCTCCCCCTCATTTTCAGTTACAGTTTGGTGCATGTCTATGCTTCCTTCACTATTGAAACTGATAAGGATTCCTATTATCCAGGTGAAACTATTACTATTACGGTTTCAGGTGCTACTCCTAATGGTAAGGTAATGTTCCAGCTCAACGACCCTGAAGGTAATCCTGTTTGGGCTTGGGAGGAGCCTGCTGATGCTAATGGTAGAATTACTTTGCAGCTAACCATTCCATCTACCTGGAAAACTGGTACATATACTCTTTTAGCTAAGGATGTGAGTACTGGGAGCACTGCTTCTAAGACTTTTAGTGTTGTTCCATATGTTCCTCCACCACCAGTCGTTTCTAGAATTGTTTTAACTAGCAATTTAATTGAAGCCTATACTGGTGAAACAGTGGTTTTCACTGCCACAGTCTATGATCAGTATGATAATGTGATGGCTGGAGTTGAGGTCAACTTATATATTAACGATGTGTTTTACGGCTCTGATGTAACTAATGCTGAGGGTAAGGCTATGTTTACTGTCACCTTTACTGAGGCTGGCACTTATAGTGTCTATGCTGTTGCCAATAATGTGACTTCAAATATTGTGACTATCACTGTGAGGGTTAGACTTGTAGTTACAAGTGTTACTTTGACTGCTGATAAAACTGAAATTATGGCTGATGAATCAGTTACATTTACTGCTGAAGTGCGTGATCAATATAATAATCCAATGAGCAATGTTTGGGTTAGCCTCTATGTTGCTGATAGATTTTATGATAGAAAAATGACTGGCACCGATGGTAAGGCAGTATTTGTTGTGAGATTTACTGAGGCTGGTTCATTCGATGTTTATGCTATTGCAGATAATGTGAAGTCTAATATTATTAAGATCACAGTTAAAGCTCCACCTCCACCGCCAAGAGTGGCTCTCGTGGATTTAACTGCCGATAAAACTGAAGTTACTGAGGGTGGTTCAATTACTTTCACTGCCACAGTCTATGATCAGTATGGTAAGCCTATGAGTGATGTTGGGGTGAAGCTATATGTTAATGATAAGCTCTATTTGGCTAAGGTCACTGATGCTAATGGTAAAGCAGTGTTCGACGTAGTGTTTACGAAGGCTGGAAGCTATAATGTCTATGCTATGGCTGATACTGTTAAGTCGCCGACCATAACTATAACAGTTAAGCCAAAGCCCGTACCTCCAGTTCCACCTATACCGATAACCTACATGGTGATTGCCGGGCTGATCATAGTGATAATAATAGTGATCATACTAGTGGCTATTAGGCGGAGAGTATAACTAGAGGACACTGCTACTCCATTAACATAAATTTAGTTTGGAAGCACTATTTTACCTAATACTGCAGTTCTACTTGCACCTGTTGCTCTCGGTATGTTATTGAAGTGCAGGTTTAGTACTTCATTTCCAAGTATAACCATTACTAGTGGCTCTTTTGCCTGTGATGGTATTCCGAAGTCCTCATGCAATAGTATCTTGATGCCTTTCAACTCTCTTTTCAGCATTTCAATTAGAGTTCTATTGTAAGCTCCCCCACCGCCAATAATGATTTCCTCCGGGATTTCCGGTAGGAATGTCTTGTAGCTTTCAGCTATTGTTTTGGCTGTTAGCATTGTGACTGTTGCTATTAAGTCTTGATCCTCAATTCCCAATTTTCTTGCCTTCTCAATAATCCTCAAAGCATACTTCTCCCCAAACTCCTCTCTACCTGTTGTTTTAGGCGGTTTTCTCTTGTAGTATGGATGTTCTAGTAGCCAGTTTAGCAGTTCATTGTTTACCCTTCCTTTAGCTGCAATTTCACCGTTAATATCGTAACTGAGCTTTCCTTTAGTTACGTGCTTGACTACTGCGTCTATGAGTGAGTTTCCTGGGCCAGTGTCGAATGCTATTATGTCGTTTATCTCCGCTTTTCTCGGTATGTAGGTTACATTTGCTATTCCACCAATGTTCTGCACTGCCCTGGATTTATCATTGCTTCTAAATATTATGTAGTCTACATATGCGCTTATCGGTGCTCCTTCACCTCCAACAGCTATGTCTTTTGGCCTGAAATCCGCTATTGTTAGTACTCCCGTTTCAGCTGCTATAATTGATGGTTCACCTATTTGCAGTGTTGACCTAGTTTTATAGCCTGCAACTTCAAATTCCCTGGGTATATGATGTATTGTTTGCCCATGGCTTGCTATGAAGTCTATTTCACTCAGCTTTAATCCTGCCTTCTCAGCTATTTTCCTTGCTGCTTCAGCGAAGACTTTACCTAAAATAAAGTTCATTACACATATTTTGTCGACTGTACTTGTTTCAGGATTGAATAATTCGAATATCCTTTTCCTTAGCTCTTTAGGATATGGATATGTTTCGTGCTCTATTATTTTGAACTTGGTTTCTATCCATGAACCGGATATCTTGACTAGGACTGCTGATACTCCATCGGCCGATGTCCCTGACATTAATCCAATTGCTATCCTCACTTTTCTATGCGCTATTTCATTTAGTTTGTCTCCAATTGTTTTCATCAATTCACTGATAGTGCTTCAGTATGAATATGTTTGCTCTCTCCTAAGCTTTTTCTTTGAATATTTAAGCTAAATTTTCACTATTATAGTTTGCAGTATTGGGGGTTTGAAATTTGGATTTCAATTTTATATCTGGTCAACTATTAATGATTGGTTTTCACGGCTGTGAGCTCAATGATGATGTTATGGAGCTTATTAGAAGTATTAAGCCTTCGGGTATAATCTTATTTAGGAGGAACATTGTTGATCCATTCAAGCTATTCAACTTCATTAGGGATGTTCAGCGCTATGCCTTAGAGCACGGATTGCCTCCTCTAATCGTTTCAATTGACTATGAGGGTGGTGTTGTTCTTAGAATTGAGCGTGGAGCTACTATTTTACCCAGCTTTATGGGCATTTCAGCTAATAGGCGTGTGAGCAGTGTTCGCATTGTAGCTAGAATTGCTGCTAGAGAGCTTAAGGCTATGGGTGTTAACATGAATTTAGCTCCAGTGCTTGATGTCAATACTAATCCAGTGAACCCAATTATTGGTGTTAGGTCTTTTGGTGATGATCCACTTGAGGTCGCCGTTTTGGGTAAAGCTTACATTGAAGAGCTTCAATCCCATGGAATCATGGCTGTTGCGAAGCACTTTCCAGGTCATGGAGATACTTCCATTGACTCACATCTAGACCTGCCCATTCTCGATTTATCGCTTGAGGATATGCTTGATAGAGAGCTCGTTCCATTTAGGGCTGCAATTGAAGCTGGAGTTTCATCGATCATGACTGCCCACATAGCTTATCCCAAAATAGATGAGAGTGGCTTGCCAGCTACGCTTTCAAGGAAAATTATAGCTGATCTCTTGCGGAGTAGGCTTGGCTTTAATGGTGTTGTAATGACTGATGCACTTGAAATGAAGGCTATTTATGATAGGTTTGAGCCTAGGGAAATTGCCGAGTTAGCTATTAATGCTGGCGTGGACTTGCTTCTCGTGAGTGGAGATTATAATTTGATGTGTGAAGTTAAGGAGGCTATTTGGAGGGGATTGGAGTCCGGAATTATTAGTAAGAGTAGGGTTTTGGAGTCTATTAATAGGATTAATTCGTTGAAAGAGAGATTTGGACTTCATAAGTGGCGATTTGATGAGAGTTCTCTCAACATTGTTGGCTGTAGTGAGCATGTTTCTGCTATTAATCAAATATTTTCAAATTCAATTGTTGTTGTTAAGAATGAGGGTGTTATTCCCCTTCCAATTCATGTTGATTCTATTGGCATATTAATTCCCGATGTGCTTGATCGTAGATTGCTTAGAGGGTTTGGTGCTGAGCTTATTGAGTCTGTATTGAAGGATAGGTGCGGTGATGTAGTTGTCGCCAGTTATCCTGTTAATCCTGAGCTAAATGATGTTAGGAGGGCAATTTCATTGGTTGATAATTGCAGCTTTAAAGTGCTGTTCACATATAATGCCTTATTGAATAAAGGTCAAATTGATTTGGTGAATGAAACTGGTGATTTTGATAGATTAGTAGTTGTTGCTTCTAGGGATCCATATGATTTAATGGCTTTGGGAGGTGTTAAGTGCTATGTTGCTGTTTTCGGTTTTCTTCCCCCACTAGTTGAGCCTCTATTTAAAGTGCTTTTTGGTGAGGCTGAGCGTAAGGGTGGTTTGCCAGTTAACATTAATGGTTTTAAGAGGTCTAGGCTACATGTAGATTAAGTATCTTTCTCTTTTCAATGCAAACTCCTCTAACTCTTTTTCAAGTTCGAATACTATGTTCCATGGATCTTCATCTTCATCAATCATTTGCCTTAGCTTATCTGTTCCAGCTAGTAGGTCTATGTAGTATTTGCCGTTAATCATTAGCCACTCAAACTTATCTGGATAGAGCTTTTTAATTGCACTTAGAATGTGAACTCCAACTTCAAATGCTCTAAAATCGCTTTCATTGGTAACGTGGATTTGCACTCCTCTACACAGCTCTCCAGCATACTTTGACTTAAATGGCTTGAAGTATGCTGGCCTAAATAGAACTCCCATTAAGCCCTGCCTATTCAGGTGCTTCGCCAGTATTCTTCCATTAATCCATGGGGCGCCGATAAGCTGGAACGGCAATGCTGTTCCTCTACCCTCAGATATACTTGTTCCCTCGAGTAGTGCTGTTCCAGGGTAGATTAGTGCTGTTTTCGGTGTGGGCATTCCCGGTGATGGTGGCACCCATTGAAGTCCAGTGTCTTCAAATAGGTATTCCCTCTTCCAGCCCTCCATTGAAATGACCCTAACTTCAGCTCCAAGTCCATGCTCTTCATTCATTAGATTTGCTAGTTCACCTATTGTTAAGCCATATCTAATTGGAATTTCAATGACTCCGATAAAGGATTTGAACTCGCTTTTGAGAACTGGTCCTTCAATAACTTCTCCGCCAATTGGATTTGGCCTATCTAGCACGTATATTGGTTTACCAGCTTTTCCACATGCCTTAATGCAGTAGTATAGTGTTGAAGTGTAGGTGTACCATCTAACTCCAACATCTTGTAGGTCGAATACTATTGCATCCACCTCTTCTAGGTACTTCATTGGTGGCTCTGGTGATTCGCCATATAAACTATATGCCTTTACTTGGTAGTCCTCGATGACTTTTTCGCCGTAAATTTTCTTGCCGGCTTCCTCGGCTCCTGTGAATCCATGTTCTGGTGTGAATACAATTTCAATTTGGCACCTGCTCTTTTTGAGTTCTTCAATTAAGTGTCTTAACTCACTTGTTACTGATGCTTGATTTGCTACTACTCCAATTTTCATTCCACTTAGCTTTCTAAACTTCCTCTCGACTAGTACGTCCAGTCCTGTTTTTACCTTCATTTTTCATCTTCTCCGCCAATTTGATTGCTAGGGTTGGTATGTTTCCAGTTTTCCTTAATAGCTCTTCCGCTACTTCCCTGCTAACTTTTGCTTTTCCCATTACTATTGCTAGAGTTACGTTTCCACTTGCTTTTTCAAGTAAATTTGATGCTTCATCGTAGCTTACGCCTGCTTCCATCATTATTATCCTCTTAGCTCTCTCAATCAGCTTCTTGCTTACTGGTTCTAGTGATATCATTAGGCTTCCATGAACTCTCCCGAGCTTAACCATTATGGTTGTGCTCAGCATTGTCAATATCATTTTCTGTGCTGTTGCGGCTTTCATTCTAGTTGACCCAGTTATTACTTCTGGCCCTGTTTCTGGGCATATTGTTATGTCTGCGTATCTTGTTATTGGGGAGTTCTTTGTGCATGTTATGGCCACTGTTTTAGCTCTAATGCTTTTCGCATATTTTAGGGCTGAGATCACGAATGGTGTTCTTCCGCTTGCTGATATGCCGACTACAACATCTTTACTGCATAGCCTTTTGGCTTTTAGCTCCCTAATGGCCATTTCCTCATCGTCCTCGGCCCCCTCTATTGGCCTGAACATTGCTCCTGGTCCGCCTGCAATTATTGCCTCAGCTATTTCCGGTCCAACATCGTAGGTTGGAAGTAGTTCTGCTACATCTATTACTCCCAGCCTCCCGCTTGTTCCAGCCCCAACATATATCCACTTGCCACCCCTCTTCACTGCTTCAACTATTAGGTCGACTGCCCTAGCTATGTTCGGTATTTCCTTTTCAACTGCATAGGCCACCTTCTTATCTTCATCATTTATTAGCTTTAAGACCTCTATTGTGCTCATTTCACTCAGGTTTTTTGCCTTTGGAAGTACCTGCTCCGTCTCCAGCCTCAATAGCTCCTCGAAAACTTTTCTTTCTTCAGCTTTCATAGGTTAATCCCCACCTTTTAGCTGTTCTACGTAGATTTACCATTGTCCTCTCAACATCGAGCCCGAGGTTCTGGATTGCAAGTATTATTGCTCCAATGACTGGCTTGAACCTAGGCTTTTTCAGTTCAACTTTGACCTTGAGTTCTCCCAGCTTTTGAGTTAACGGTTTAAGTATTAGACTTCCCGCCCTAAAGACTCCGCCGAAAACATATAGGTCTATTTTCTCCTTAAATCTCAGTTTTCTAGCTACTGCAGCAATCATTTCAGCTAGTTTTGCTCCCGCTTCATCAACTATTTTTAGGGCTACTTCATCCCCCATTTCAGCGCATTTAACCACTACTTTTGATAGTGATGCTATTTCACGTAGCTCGACTTCTCCACTATATACTGATGTGACTAGGTCTTCGATTGAGTTCAGGTTTAGGTGCTCTAGAACTGCTGTTGTTAGGGCTGTATTTCTACCTCTACCATCGTATGCCCTCATTACTTCCCTTAGGGCTTTGAGGCCTATCCAGTACCCGCTCCCCTCATCATCTAATAGATATCCCCAGCCACCTGCCCTAGCAATGTTTCCATATTCATCTATTCCTAGGGCTATTGACCCGGTTCCAGATATTACGATTATTCCCGGCTTCATTTGAGTTGCTGCTGCTAAAGCTATTAGTGCATCTGATGTAATGATCAATCTCTCCGAGAAATCCAGTTTTCGAGCTATATCCCATATTATGTCTGAGCACCTCTTCCTCTCAGTTCCAGCTATACCCAAAACTGCCAGCAATGCTTTACCTGAAACTCCTGCCCTGCTAATAGCTGTTTGAATAGCTTTTCTCAAGGATTCCTCGACCACGCTTCTACTCGCAATATTTATGTTTGCTGCTCCACCATAACCTACGCCTAGAACTTCACCTTCAATACTGGCTACTACCGCTTCAGTCTTAACTCCTCCACCATCAACTCCAACTACGAACTCCAAATTCAGCCTCTAAACCCCCAGCTTCTCCTAGCATTGCTCTCAGCTCTGGCTACTGAAAGCTATATTAGGTTCTTCTTCAAATATGCTTGGCGAACTTGACATGCTGGTTAAAATTGATTTACACATTCATACCCTCTATTCTGATGGCTCTAGTAGCGTTGGGGAAGTTTTAAGGATGGCTAGAATGGCAGGTCTTCATGGCATAGCCATTACTGATCACAATACTTCAATTGGCTACTTTAGGGCAAAATCCATGGTTGATGGGGATTTCATAGTCATACCTGGATTTGAAGCATCAACTACTGCCGGCCATATCCTAGTTCTCGGTGTACCTTGGTTTGGCCCTTCTAGCAGAGCTAGAATTGTTTTTGAGTACGAGAGTTTAATTGAAAGGGTTAGAGATTTAGGTGGTATTGCTATTTTAGCTCATCCCGCTACTTGTTTCTGGAATTTGAGTGCTTGGAGGAAATATAAACCCGATGCAGTTGAAGTTTTAAATTCTCTCTACCCATTTTCAAAGCTTCAAATGAAAATTGGATTGAAAATTGCCGAAGAACTTGGTTTGCCGGGCACTGCTGGTAGCGACTCCCATATTTCAAGTGAAGTTGGGAGGGCTTTCAGCATAGTTGAAGTTGATGAATTGAAAGTTGACGATGTAATTGAATCCATTAGGAAGGGGAAAGTTGCTATTGCAGGAGGTTTCTCACCCATAACTGTTAGGGTTAGAAGTGGCCTCGGTTATTTTTATAAGAGGATTGCAAACATGCTCTTTGAGCTATAGCTTTTATGGTAGTAAAGTTTATGAATGTTGCATTTATTTTAAGTTTAGGATTCTCATGAGTGGCTATAGCTAGGTTTAACTGCACTTTGGGGGTCTTTGGTTATGGCAGATGAAGTTAAGGTTCCATTAGAGCAAATCAAGCCTCTCACTTCGGGTCAGAGAAGGCTTATAGAGGCCCTTAAAAGTGATAAGTACGATATTATTGGGGTTTTCGGCCCGACTGGTACTGGTAAGAGCTTAATTTCAGTCGCCTATGGTATTTCTGAAATTTTGAGGAATAATTATGATAGGTTTATAATTGCAAGACCCCTCATAGACATCGTCGCGGAGAGGGAGGTTACTGCAATTGAGCTTGGAAAGCTATACTATGAGCTTGCATTAACCTACTTAAAAGATATTTTGACTGGCTTTATCGATTGGAGTATTGTTGAAAATTTGATGAGTGAAGGCAGAGTTGTGCTGGCAGATATTCACTTTTTGAGGGGTAGAACTTTTGATAACACAATCTTGTTCCTAGATGATTCACAAAATATTCCGCCAGAAAGCTCCCTCGAGCTCCTAATGAGGATGGGTAGTAATTCTAAAATGATAATTGCTGGTGACCCAGTATTTCAGAGATCTCCAGAAGCAATAGTTGATGGTGCAACTCTACTTAGAGAGGCTTTAATGGGTGAGGAGAGGGCTATCGTGATAGATTTAGGAATTAAGGATATCGTGCGTGAGGGTGCTAAGAGGGGTATTAGGCTTCTATTTGAAGTTAGAATGAGGAAGAGAAAGCTAAGCGAAGACGAGGAAAAAGTTCTTGAAATAGTTAGAGCACATGCACCTGATGCAGATATCATAACCATATTGAATTTAGTTCAATTAAAGAATAAGTACCAGGTAACTAGTGAACATACTCCAGATATAGTTGTCTTCGTTAAGGAAGGTCACCTAGGTAGGCTTATTGGTAGGGGTGGTGAGCGAATTAACAGAATTGAACGGGAAGTCGGATTAAAAATTAGAGCTCTAGAATTAACGCTGAACTTTAAGGAGCTAATTAGAGCAATTCATCCAGTAGGCTGGGTTCACAAACATGTATTAGATGCAGACTTCGCAGGTCCCTACATGCAGTTTAAGATTAGGGAAGGAGAAATAGGACCGTTTGTTGGTCAAAGAGGTTTCTACATAAAGTTCATTGATGAAATATTGAGGCGCTTAATTGGTGTTGGTGCAAGAGCAATAGAGGTTAGATAGAAAATAGCTTCCGGATTTAGCTTTAAATTAATTTGGCTTTAAATATTTCCAGAGATCGGTCAGAGGATTGGGTTATGGAGAGAGTTCAACGAAGAATTAGATTGAAATATGCGGGATTCATAAATTTTGTTTCAAATTTAATTAGCATATTTACTGGGATGATGTATGTTACAATGACATCTAGAAAGCTGAATGAAGAGCTCTTTGGCTTATGGCATTATCTTGGTGTCATATTACAGTATTTCGTTATTCCAACTGCAGTAACCAATTATTGGTTAACTAGGTACTCCGGTAGAGGTTTTAGAGTTGGTAAAATTGGTCTTTTCGTAAATTCATGTATCATGATTATTTCACTTTCGGCTTTTTTGGCCTTAGCTCCATTAACTATTTTATCATACGGTGATTTTAGAGATTTACCGTTGATTGTATTAATTTTATCGTTCCAATTACCTGCCGAGTATTACACATACACTTTAAATGCGCTGGCTAGTGGTGTTGCTCCTCAACTTATTGGATATGGGCAGTTAATAATTGAGTTCATAAAGCTTGTAGCTGGCTATTACCTCATTATATGTCTGGGTATGGGCTTGCCCGGCGCTCTCTTAGCATTTGTACTTGCTAAATATTTTTCTTTAATTTTCATGTTTATTAAATTAAGAGAAGAATTTTCAGGTAAATTAGATTTTAAACTTGCGTTAAGGTGGATTAAGTTATGGTGGTTACCAATTTATAGTTTAATACCAAGATACTTAATGAATTTTGATGTTGTTTTAGTAGCTCTCACCTTAGCATCAACCAATTCTTTCTCCCCAATTGCTCATGCAAAGGCTGTTCAGACAATTGCAGTAGTGATAATGTATACCGCACAACTTCATGCACCGCTTTATCCTAAGCTGCTTTATGGTGGATCAGCCACTGATGTTGAATCCGCCTTAAATTATTTTTTGATGCTGGCTTTTC
>CAYWZQ010000017.1:28765-33490 GCA_964462875.1 uncultured Nitrososphaerota archaeon
TTTTCAAGAATTCTAATGGGTATAGAAAAAGTTGAGTTACTGGAAACTGTTAACTTTAAAAAATATCTTAAAAGCAATCTTTTTTACGTTCCTTCCGTGAACATAACATTTTACTCCATCTACTTAATTGTACTATATTTAACTCTTAATCTTCTCTCGGCTCTCCAAATTGAGTTAGCAAAGTGTGTTTCTCTAATTGTTTTTCTTTGGTTTACGATTAAGTTGACTTTTACCTCACTAATTGCATTGTTTCTCTACCATAGATGTAGAGTGTTGATTAATCTTCGGATATCGATGACTAAGATCACGAAATACATCGCTGCTTCAATTATAATGTTGGTTATTTTGCTTATCACTGGTGTTGGTCAGATTATAACTACAAGCTTTATGTATGCGCTTAAAATGTCCATTGCAGGTCTAATTATTGGTGCTACAACCTATACTTTAATAATGCTAATTATTGAACCTGAAGCTAGACTTCTTTTTAAACTGTTTTTAAAGAAAATATGTGTCATGATAACTTTTGACAGCATTAATCACTAATTATTTTTGTACTTTAATTAAAAATAATGAAAATAAGTAATTAAATGGATAAAATAGATGAAAATGAAACATAACTGAAAATAAATTAATAAAACGCCATGTCTTTTATGTGAAACATGAGGTAGTTCGCTTTATAGGATGTGAAGAGTGCTAGGTGCCTTATATGAGATACGGTGTTGTGATACCTGCTAGAAATGAAAGAAAATACATAGGTTTAACACTGCGTAGTTTAATGAGTCAATCAATACTTCCAACAAAAATAGTTGTTGTAGATGATTCAAGTTCTGATGGAACAGCCGATATTGCTGAAGAGCTGGGTGCCATGGTTATAAGAATTAAGAGAAAGTTTAATGAAAACATGGTTGGAACGCCATATATTGCTTACCTAATAAATAAGGGTTTTGAAGTGCTTGAATCTATTGAGCTAGATTACGTAATGGTCTCTGGTGCTGATTGTTTTTATCCTTCCAATTACGTTGAGGAATTAGCTAGAAGAATGAAGCAAGATCAAGTGGTAATCGCTTCGGGTGTTGCTCTTGGTGAAAGAAGTAGCGAGTACGGCATAAGAGGTGCAGGGAGACTTATTAGCGCCAAATGGTTCAAAACTATAGGTTATAGATATCCATTAATCTATGGTTTTGAACCATGGCTTGTTCTCAAGGCTCTTTCGCAAGGTTATGGAGTGCGAGTTTACAATGACTTGAAGTTTAAGCTTTTGAGACCTACGATCATTTCTCCAAGGAAAGCTTTTCTATGGGGTAAAGCTATGAGAGTAATTGGATATTGGTGGCCGTATGCCATTAGTAGAAGTCTCTTGCTTTCCATAAAATCTCCTACCTTGAGTATAAACATGATTGCTGGTTTTATAAGTTCTGCTGAGGCTCGAGATGATGTTTCAGATTTTATAAAGAAATTGCAAAAAACAAGTTTTATAAAAAAATTTAGAAAAATAATTATAAAAATAAAGAAATGGTTGAAGTAAATCATTGTTACCCATTCATCCATTAGACTTAAATAATTTGCTCAAATAGATTTTTGAACAGTGAACTATTCTTTCATGCGAGGTGATGTTGATGGTGCGCTTTTCTATTGAGCAAATAAAACTCAAAGAGGAACTTTTCAATATTTTTGCCGCGAAACAAGAGTATTGCGGTATAAAAGATGAGCATGGTCGCTTTCTATATAAATTCTCAAGTTACAGGAATGTCTTTGAGCCAATTGTCTCTCAATATCTTGTTAAGGAGGGTTTGATAAGCATTAATTGGCCTGAAAATTTTAAATTTGCTGCCTGTTTAACACATGACGTTGATTACATATTTCCCAATTTAAGGAGCACAGTATATTATACATTCAAGCTTGTCAAAAATTTAAAATTAATAGCTGGCTTGAAGCGCTTTTGGGGAGGAATAACTAAGAGCAAGAGACTTAGTCCCTATTTGAATTTTGAGTACATCATGAATCTTGAGGCGAAATATGATGCGAAATCAACTTTCTTTTTCAAGACGGCTACAGTAGATTATGGATCAATTTACGAAATTAATGAAATAGCAGATGAACTGGCATGCATAATTGACCGAGGTCATGAAGTTGGGCTTCATGGAGGATATTATTCCTTCAATGATGCAAATTTATTAAGTGAAGAAAAAAGGAGATTAGAAAAAGTAATAAATGAAAGAGTGCTTGGAGTAAGAATGCATTACTTGCGCTTTCAGGTACCAAGCACATGGAAGTTGCTATCCAAAGTAGGATTTAAATATGACACTACTTTTGGATATCCAGACATGCCTGGTTTCAGAAATGGGATGTGCCATCCATTTAAGCCGTACGATTTAAACGAGGATCGAGAAATAGATATTCTAGAAATCCCCTTGATTGTAATGGATACTACGCTATACGGATATATGAACATTAGTCCCGTTGAAGCTTACGAGCTAATAAAACGTCTAATAGATATCACAGAGAAATATAGTGGTGTGATAACAATACTTTGGCACAATAATACTTTTGATGAAGTGCGCTATGGTGAATGGAGTAAATTGTATGAAAAAATCCTTAAATATTTAAAGGAGAAAAAAGCTTGGATGACCAGTTGTAAGGAAATTTATAGTTATTGGATGAGTAGTACCTAGGCCAGCGGAATGTCATGATGAGAACGAACAAGATAATATAAAATAGATTGAGTGGACTTAAGTATAACGTGATAGCAATGGTATACAGGATATTGCTAGCTTCCATAGCTTCACGTAAGGCAGTAGGAATCATGTATTCGTTAAGGAATGCCCTTAGAGCCAAGATCATTGGTGTATCTCATAGAGCCCATCATCCACACAATTATACTAAGCTTCTTGATGAAAAATACGTTATTGTAGTTAATCGAGAGGAAGTTTCATGGCCTTTGGCTATTGCTGGGTTGGCTAGAAAAGTGGCTGCTGATCTAGTAATTCCTGTGGACTTCATTGATGTAGCTACCTTCTCAAAATACATTGAGATCTTTGAGAATTTCAAAATTAAGGTAGCTGTACCCGACTATCGCGCTGTATTAAGGGCCTCTAATAAGGGTGAATTACCGAAAACACTTAAAGGAATAGCTGAGGTTCCCAACTTAGTGATTATTAAGGATCCTAATGATGTTAATTTAGTAAACTGTCTAAGTTTACCTCTTGTCATTAAGGGACTGGGAGATGCTTCCAGGCCAGAATATGCTTTTTCGTACGAATTAGCAGTAAGAATTGCATTGAGGAGAGTTCCATGTCTTGTACAGGAATATGCTCCTGGTAGGGCTAGGGGATATTATGTAGTAGCCTATGACGGAATTCCGCTTCTAGAATTTTCTCATGAAAGAATTGTCGAATACGATCCGAGCGGTGGGGCTAGTTTAGCCGCTAGGGGTCCAATACTTGATCCAAATCTTTATGCATTGGGTCGGGCCATAACTAAGCACTTAAAATGGAATGGTCCTCTTATGGTAGAAACAAAATGGAATTATGAATTGGGTAAATATTATGTAATTGAGCTCAATCCCAAATTTTGGGGGAGTTTACATCTTTCTGTTTCTCTTGGTTTTCATTTTCCAGCAGTTCTCGCTCTTGCTTATTTAGAAGGTGTAAAGAGCGCTAGGGAGTTTGTTAAATCGCTTGAAGTGTTAAATGGAGAATATTACTGGGTTGTCGATGGAATTGGATATCTAGCTAAGGTGCCTGAAACCTGGGTATATATGGTTAAGAGAAGTTTCTTCGGCTCTAGCTTTAATGATCTACATCTATCCGATCCGACCAGAACTTTTCTTCAAATACTTGCTAAAATGTCTAGCTTAGGAAGTGAGAGGAAAGCATGGAAGAAAGGTATAGGAAAAAGCTTGAGTGTTCTAAATGAATGGCTTAAAACTCTGCGTAATAAGTTAATAAACTCCCAAAGAAATCTTTTCTTTATCTTCGATTTAGATGGAACTCTTATTAAATTTAATGTTAATTGGAGTTTAGTTAAAAAGACCCTTGTTGACGCTAATCTAATCTTCAAGTGGGAAACTGTTTCTGCTGCTCTTTCTAGACTTTGGACAACCAATGTCAAAGATTTCTATAGAGCTTCAAAAATAATTGAAAATTTCGAATTAAATTCCATTGGGTCCCTAGAATTATTAGATAATAAAATTGGTGGTTGCTTAAGAGAGATGTCACGCGAAATACATTTCTGTTTAGCTACCAGGCAGAGTACTAAATTTGCCCATGAAGCATTAAAACGTCTTGGTTTAAATGATGTCTTTCACTATGTAGTGGGAAGGGATTCGGGATTTGGGCCGCTTAAAGAATCTTTATTTAGAGCTTGTATGAGCTATTTTAATTATAAAGATTCAGATCCCATAATAGTTATAGATGATGATTTAATTAACGTAATCACGGCAATTAGAGTAGGAGCTCTGCCAATTAGGATTGCCAATAATAGCTATAAAATGTTTCAAGGTTTAAAATTAGGAATTCCTTCAATAAATTCAAAAGATTTATCCAATTTAATTAATATAATTTACAAACTTTATAAAGATATAAAGTAAATATCTTTAATAATTAATTTATGAAAAATTGAAAAATAAAAATCTTACCGGTAAAAGAGGTTTATATAAGGAAAATTTTATACCTGTGAGTATTTAATATCACATTATTGAAGCCGGGTGGTGTAGCGGCCAAGCAT
>CAYWZQ010000018.1:0-27409 GCA_964462875.1 uncultured Nitrososphaerota archaeon
GGATTAGCCCCAGTTTCCCGGGGTTATCCCCGTCCCGAGGGTAGGTTAGCCACGTTTTACTGAGCCGTCCGCCGCGCCCCGCCATTGCCCGGGGCGCGCGACTTGCATGGCTTAGTCCCACCCCCATAGCGGTCGGGTCCGGCAGGATCAACCGGGGTTAGTACGGCCGCAAGAAAATGATCCGCGAGGGAGCACCCGCGGGGGCTTGGGCTCGCTTCAGACCCAAACGTGCCGGGCTATTGGCCCGGCTTGTTTGGGTCTACATTTATTTTCCCGCGGCTGGAGGCCGACCATTCATCCACGGAGCTTAGCTCCGAGTCTGGTCGACGCCGCCGTTAAGCCGCGGGAGCCATTAGAACCTAGTACTATCCGGAAATATATATCTTGCTGTCGTGCTCAAATTTGGAGCGCGTCAAACATTATGGTGTCACTAGAGATCCTAAATCCTCTCCCCCCAGTACTACTCTCAATATGTTCTCAGGATCATAACCATTCACGACTCTCACAGGTATCTTGGATCTCTCAATGATCTTCAGGGAGACGAGATCGAATAGCTTATATGTTCCAGGCTTGGCACAGCTACTGCTCAGCATTTCTATGAGATTCTTCACGTCAACCCGCTTCAAAAGCCTCGCACTTGGATCCACTGCGGGGTCAGCAGTATAGACTCCATCAACAGTCGTTGCGTAAACTATTAAGTCGGCCTTCATGGCCTCGGCCACTAGAGCTGCAACCGCTAAAGTTGACTGCCCGGGAATCAATCCACCAAGCACCAAAACCTTATCATCTAAATAACTCAGCCCCCTCAATAAGTCGCCTAAAGACTTAGGTATCGGCTTATACGCCAGCTCTCCAAGAGCATATGCGAAGAGGAGGGCATTAACCCTAGTCAGCTCAATACCAATAACATCAACTTCAAAATTACTTGCACCCAAATTCTCAGCAACACTAATATACTCCCTAGCCCTCCCACCACCACCAACAACAACTGCCAATTTAACTCCACTACTAAACAGCTTTTTAACTACATTAGCATACCTTTTCATGGCATCACTACTGAGAGTAGTAAAGAGAATGTGGCCGCTGAGCTTCAAAACAACCCTCTTCCCCATTATAGAATCACCAACCTTCACCATAGCTCTTAAAGCAACATTTATAAAAGTTTACCATACTTTAAACTGGCTAGCTGTGAAACTAGGAAAGGTGCTTGAAATGGCTAGGGCAGCTAATAGGGCTAGAAGCTCAGTTGAAGCATATAAGCTGGAGAAGCTAATAAGGGAGCTCGAGGCAAAGAGAGGTAGAGGAACAGAGCTAATAAGCCTATACATACCACCTGGAAGGCAAATATCAGATATAATGAGCGTGCTTAGACAGGAGTACTCCCAAGCATCAAACATAAAGGATAGAACCACCAGGCACCACGTGCTAGATGCATTGACATCATGCATGCAGAGGTTAAAGCTATTCAAGAAAGTGCCGGAAAACGGCTTAATCATATTCTGCGGCTACGTATCAAGGGGGATTCCAGGAGATGAAAAGCTTGAAGTACATCTAATAGTTCCACCAGAACCGCTAAACATATACCTCTACAGGTGCGATAGCCGCTTCCACATAGAACCCCTAAAAGAGCTACTAGCAGAGCGAGACTTCTATGGAATAATAGTTATAGATAGGCAGGAAGCAACATTTGCCATTCTAAAGGGAAAGAGGCTCGAAATAGTTGAGCATATAACATCGGGAGTTCCGGGAAAGCATGATGCAGGAGGACAATCGCAAAGGAGATTTGAGAGAGTCATAGAGCAAATGGCACATGAATTCTATAAGAGAGTAGCTGAATATGCAAAGAAAATATTCCTACAACCAGATCTCAAGCTCAGCGGCTTGATAATTGGTGGGCCGGGACCAACAAAACACGAGTTCGTAAAGGGAAATTACCTGCACTATCAATTGCAAAGCAAAATAGTTGGAGTAGTCGACATAGGATACACTGGAGAAGCAGGAGTACATGAACTGATCAAGAGAAGCAGGCAAATACTCGAAAATGTGAGGTATGTAAAGGAAAAACAGCTAATACAAAAATTCCTAGAACTACTAGTTAAGGACAGCGACCTAGTGACGTATGGTATAAGAGAAGTGAAGAAAATGCTGGAGCAGGGAGCAGTAGACCTACTACTAATATCTGAAGACTTAGAGCTTGAGAAGATAAAGCTGAAATGCCAGAACTGCGGCTATGAAGATGAACTCATAGTTTCAAAGCGAGATGAAGCGAAAATACTGTCAATGAAATGCCCAAAATGCGCATCCCCAATGACAGCCACAGGCAAAATTGAATTAATAGATGAGTTAATAGAGCTAGCAGAAAAAATGGGCACCAAAGTAGAATTAATATCAACTGAAACAGAGGAGGGAGAGGAACTTAAAAAAGCATTTGGTGGAGTAGCCGCAATTTTGAGATATAAAGCTACGTTTTAAATTGCAATCTTAACCCTAATTTCAGGATAATCCTCGACCTTCACTGTCCCCTCAACTTCGGACTCGACAACCTCCAGCTTCTCCACCCTTATAACCGCCGAAATGAAGTCAGCATGCTTCACAAGGACATCACCATACTTCTTTGGAGCGGAAATCACTGCCCTGCTAACCCTAGCTGATAGGGGAATCCTCATCTTGGACTTCAACCTCCTAAGAGCAGCTATTACAGCCACTAGTACATCGCCTACAGCCTCAGCCTCCTCATCAATTCTACTGGTATCAGCTTTAGGCCACGGCGAGACGTGAATACTTAGATACCCCTTATCAGCAGCATAAATGCGCTGATAAATTTCTTCGACAATGTGTGGAGTGAATGGAGCTAATAGCTGGAGAAATCTATATAGAGCTTCATATAAAGTGTACTGCGCAGCTAATTTGCTCTCAACATTCTCATCCTGATATAGCCTGTGCTTAACAGCCTCAATATAGTGGTCACAGAATACATGCCAGAAGAACTGCCTCACCGATTCAAGTGCAACATTAAACTGGAAATTCTCCATGGCATCAGTCACCTTCATCGTCAACTTCTCAAGCTTGCTCAGCAGCCACCTATCAATCAAGTGGAGCTCGTTGAATGGAACATCTTTGACCTCATAATCCTTTAAATGCATGCTCACAAACCTAGCTGCATTCCATAGCTTCAATTGGAAACGCCATGCATAATCAACTTCCTCCCATCTGAAGGGGATATCTGAGCCAGTTGCCCCACTAGCATAAGCCCACTGCCTGAGGGCATCAGCACCATATTTCTCAATCACCTCTCTGGCCTCAACATAGTTACCATAGGATTTATGCATCATCCTCCCATCAGTTCCCCTAACCATTCCATTGATCAAGGCGGTCTTGAACTGTGGAACTCCAAACAGTATGATCCCCCTAACCATGAGGTAGTAGTCCCATGTCCTAATTATGTCGTAGCCATTGGGCTGAAGATCCGCTGGAAATAGCCTAGAAAATAGCTCCATATCATCAGGCCAGCCAGCATGAACTGCACATGTAATCGAGGAATCCATCCACGTATCCATGACATCAGTTTCACCCCTAAACCTACTGCCACCACACTTCGGACATTTACTAAGCTTGGGAGGCTCAACCCTCGGATCAACAGGCAACCAATCCTCCTCAGCAACAATTACTTCACCGCAATTCTCGCAGTACCAAACTGGAATTGGGGTAGCAAAAACTCTCTGTCTAGAAATAACCCAGTCCCAGTCAAGCGACTTGACCCAGTCAATTAGCCTATTCCTAGCCCACTCAGGCACCCACCTTATCTTCTCAGCCCACTCAAGAACCTTATCAGCAACCTCTCTAGTCTTAACGAACCACTGCATTTTAACTAGTATTTCTATTGGAGTATGACATCTCCAGCAAGTACCAATACTCTGGACGACTTCCTCCTCCTTAACCACCAAATTCATGCGCTTCAAATCCTCAACTATCCTAGCCTTACACTCATCAACTGACAATCCCCGATATTTGCCCGCCGCATCAGTCATTCTCCCCTGCTCATTAATTGCCTTAATTACTGGTAAACCATATCTCTTCTGCCACCTTACATCAGTTTTATCTCCAAACGTACAGATCATTACAACTCCAGTTCCAAATTCCGGATCAACTTCACTGTCAGCTATCACCTTAACTCTCCTATTAAATATTGGAACAATGACCTTCCTACCCACCAAGTGCTTATACCGCTCATCTTCTGGATGAACTGCAACTGCTACGCATGCAGGTAGCAGTTCAGGCCTAGTTGTAGCAACTATTACATCCCCAGGCTCTTCAGCTAAGCTAAACTTTATGTAGTATAGCTTACCCTTCTTCGATACATACTCGACCTCGGCTTCAGCAATTGCAGTCTCGCATCTTGGACACCATAAAACGGGGTGCTCAGCTCTATACACATAGCCCTTCCTGTACATTAGGATAAATGATAGCTGAGTTCTCCTCCAGTAGTCTGGATCCATGGTCTTATACTCCAGGCTCCAATCTATGGAGAAGCCTATCCTCTTCATAACGCTCTTCATTTGCTCAATCCACTTCTCAGTTAACTCCATGCATATTTTGCGAAACTCTTCGGGTGATATGTCTCTCTTCTTGATTCCAAGAGCTTTCTCAGCTCTAACCTCAGTGGGGAGGCCGTGGCAGTCCCATCCCTGGGGGAAGTGAACATTAAAGCCACGCATTCTCTTATACCTGGCAACTGCATCAAAGTAGCACCAGTTCAGGGCATTACCCATATGGAATTCGCCGCTGGGATATGGTGGAGGCGTATCAATTGAGTAGGTTGGTCTACTGCGATCTTCCCTATTAAATCTATAGATTCCCCAATCCTCCCAGGCCTTCTGCCACTTAATTTCAACCTCTCTAAAATCATACTCTCTCGGCAAAACTTCTCTACTCACAGCTAAAACCTCCAATTACAGCTAATTCGAGAAGTTTCCCTATCCCGAAAAGGCTTAGATGGAAGCGGGAAGAAGCTGGTAGAGTACTTGTGGGAGCAATTAAGTTTGCCAGCCCAATTACACTTGGTGCATAGTCAACTCCCACTCAAAATAAATAGCGTAGAGGAACTCTTAAAAGTCTTGCGCACCAGCTAAAGGTTTTGAAGCAACATTAAGAGGCCGGAGATCAAAACTAAAAGCGAAGTTAAAACTTGATAGTGAGAAGCAATATGCTTCCTAATAACTGCAAACCAACCACCTATAGCAGGTATGAGGGCAGCAACTATAGTTAAGGGGAGGCTCATACCCAAGGAAAAGAGAGCCACAGTGAAAAGCATCGCTGAAAAGCTCTCCATTGAAGCAGCATAAATGATCATCATTAGGAGCACTGGGAGAGCACATGATGAAGCAGTAATTGCATATACGAAGCCATAAAGTAAAGCGGATAGCCAAACACTTCTAGTGCCAGTAAAGCCGATTGAAATGCGAATCGGCAGAACATGAAGTCCGGCCAAGCCTAGAACACCGAGAACCACCAAGAAAACTGATAGAACAAGCCTCACTTGATGATAAAATGAGGAAAGAAAACTGATCATCAGACAAGAAAGCCCCATTACAAATAGAGTTAAGCCAGCAGTAAGACCTGAAAGCAATCCTAAAAGCAGGAAATAATGCATAGACTTGCTGGAACTCAAATAACCCACCAAATGCGTCAAATAAAGAGGTAAAGCGGCGAGTGCACATGGAGAAAAGAATACTAGAACACCAGAGATAATGGGTATGACCATGTTGTGATTGATCACATCAATCTACCCCTCTATCAACTTCATTAAAGCATTCATTAGCACACCATCGGAAGTCAAACCTACAGACTTAAATACGATCCTACCCTCACCATTAATGATCACGATCGTAGGTATGGCTGTGACACCATACTTCACACCGGCCTCAACTGATAAACCGACAATCCACTCAATACCATACTTAGCCGCATAACTAGAAAGTCGAGCAAGCGTATCGCGGGGATCAATGCTTATGCTTAAGAAAACCACACCTCTATCCTTAAAGTAAGGCCACAGAGATTTGAGAACCTTAACTTGAAGTCCACATGGAGAGCACCAAGTAGCCATGAAATCTATGAGAACAACTTTACCCCTAAATGAGCTGAGCCTGCAATGAGCACCATCAATCGATGTGAATGAAAAGTCAGGTGCTAATTGCCTCGATACATTACTTTGCTGGAAATACAGTAAATAGCTAAAACCAATAATTAAAGCACATAATAGAATTAAAGCAGTAAATATCCATACCCTCCTATGCAATCCGATCACCATGCTCTACTTAGGAATTAGAACAATAAAAGCACCAACACCTCAATCACTAAAATCGACAGCAAAACAATCAAGAATTAACTTTATAGCACACTTAGACAAATTTAATAAACGAACTCTGAAGAAGGCCCGGGTAGCTCAGACTGGTAGAGCGCTGGCCTGTGGAGCCAGTGGTCGCGGGTTCAAGTCCCGCCCCGGGCCCCACATCAATTTCAAGAAGAAAAGTTAATAACTATCCAAAATGAAACCAATGAATTGGGCCGGTAGCTCAGCCTGGAAGAGCGCCTGCCTTGCACGCAGGAGGTCGCGGGTTCAAATCCCGCCCGGTCCACCACTACTTAATAAAAGTTAATTTAATTACCAGTAATTCCAACCATATTCTCGGTGATGATGAGTAAGCAGTCGGCGGATCAGTGACGAACCCGAAGTTAGCTGAACCAAGTAAAGTTGATTAATTTGCAAACAACCTATGTAGTTGGGAACAATGAATTTACATGCACTACTACCAATAATAGTTGTTGGCGCAATACTAAACGTACTGACCACACTTGCCCTTATGAAGGTAGCTGAAGGAGAGGAGAAGAACCCAATATTAAAGAGGTTAATTATGAAGTTTGGAGAAAAAGCATTATTGATTTGGCTGCCAGTGGAAGTCGCACTAATACTGGTATTTGCAGTTCTCAGCAGAGGAACAATCATGCAGAACCTAATAGTGCTAGCACCATGGATCGCTGCAACAATGAATGGTATTCAATTGGTAATGATTTTATTCTCAAGAAAATGAGAATTACCATTTAACGGGTAACGAAAAGAACTTCACAGCATTTTCTGTTGTAATTTCAGCAACCCTCTCTAAACTAATATTCTTGATCTCAGCAATTTTCCTGGCAGCATAAACTATATTGGCCGGCTCATTTCTCCGGCCCAAAAAGGGCGAGAGAACAGGTGAATCAGTTTCAAGCATTAATTGATCTAGTGGAATAACTTTCACCAATTTTTGCTTCTGCTCTGAACGCCATACAGAGGTTGGTATTGAGAAATAGTATCCCACATCTGCAGCCTTAACAGCCCAACTCGTTTTGCCGTCATAGGCATGCATAAGAACTTTCTCAGCACCCTCCTCAAACAATATCTGCAATGCATACTTACCAGCACTTCTAGAATGAACTATTAATGGTAAATCGAGATCCTGAGCTAAGCGGATCCACTCCCTAAAATACTCTTCCTGAACCCTCCTAGAATTTTGATCTCTAACATAGTAGAAGTCAAGACCTACTTCACCTATACCAACAATTCTATGTTTTTGCTCGACCGCTAAATCATAGACCTTCATCATTGAGTTACGATCCAAGTCCACGGGATTCCATCCAATAGATGTGAAAACATAACCCTCATACTCACGGCTCAACTTTAAAGTCCTAATAGCTTCCCTGAAATTCAAGCTAGATGATATAATTGCAATAACACCCCGCTCTCTAGCCCTCCTTAAAACTTCACTCCTATCTCTATCGAAAACCTCACTTCCAATATGGCAATGAACATCCACGAACCACATGAAGCAACCCCGGCCCAATAAGAAGCATAAAATCTCGCTTATAATTAACTATTGAAGAACATCTAAAAATATCGAATACATTCTAGAGTCTGGAAACCAAAGCATAAAACTGATTTAAAAGAAAACGAAAAACATCTCTAGTCTTAGCCGGCCTCAATCTATAAGCTGCAACAATAATCTTAGCTAAAACTTCATCGGAAGGAACATCACGTCTTTTAGCTCTACCAAGGTACCTATACAATTGGGAACGCGATATACCGATCTCTTTAGCAGAGCGATAAATGTTACCACCACAAGCTTCCAAAACAATTTCAAGAAATCTATATCTCTCCCTGGATGGAACAAAAGACGATAAAACACGGGCCTTCTCAAAGTCAATGTAACTCACACTGGGACCCCTCTACTTCTACTGGAAAACCCACTATAAAGTAACATGTAATATTATAATATAGAAATACCCCATCCGTATGTAATACCTAGTATATTTAAGGATTATTATCAATAATTTTATTGAATATTAATCTAAATTTTTCAACCCACATAGTTAATCAACTCTTGGTCCCAAGTGGCGTAATTCCAGTGGAAATGCAGGGGATTCGGTCTACAACCATCATTTCAGGCCCCAATCCACCATTGAATGGTGTCTATAGACACCATATTTTTCAAGTTCTCTCATGTAAGGCTCCGCTCATGCTTTCAAGTTGTCTGGGCAATTCTTATGATTCCTAACGGCACCGTAATATCATGAGTTTACGCGATCTGTGACTAGAGTTATAGTTCACTTATTAATAAACTATTAAAGGATCGTCTCTGAAGCCTGCTTTTCTTATATATAAATTTTACTATCATGAATACTTGAATTGCGCTGAGGAGACCTTTGAGATATGATAAGTGAGTTCTTTACGTTTCAACATTTTTGCGCACTGCTACCCACCTAATCTAATACAACCTTACTTCCTCTCGATTTAAATAGTTCACTATATAGTTTACTCATTAACTCAAGAAACCAAATCATAAACCGAAATTTGTTGTCAACAATTTAGACCCCCCTCTGTTTCCACTGGAGCAACTGGAAAAGAAAATTTATGCTTGTTCTGCAATTTTTCTACAGTTAGAAAACTCATTTCTACTAGATCTCTGTAGACATCTATTTTTCTCATTTTTAATATGTTTAAATTGCTTTTCATCTATCATAATTTGTTGACTACAGAAATAAACCGAAAACCTATTATAATCTCTCTGGAGAAAAGTCTCTCGGGAAGTGTCGGGAGCGTCTTTTCTATGAGGAAGGCTAAGTGGCGCATAGAGTACACATCACCCTTTGGACAAAAAATATCCATTGTACTTGAAGGTGATTTTGACTTCATTAAAGTTAAGCAATTAATGGATCTCATTGAAATCCTCTCCTCTGAGCAGTTTCAAACAACTTTAAATAGAGAGACTTTTACATTTGATCATGACTATTCAAGAAGTATTGAAAATAGGAGATCCTTAAAGAAGAAGCTAATTAACCTGCTGAGCAAGCGATTTAAAGATTGCTGGTTCACAAGTAAGGAGGTTGCTGAGGCTTATTATGAAGAGTATGGAGAGTTCATTCCAGTTAATGTCGTAGCAACTTATTTAGCTAGATTTCACTATTCAGGTATGCTCGTGAGGCGGGGATCCAGGGCTCAGTGGAGATATAAAATTTCTACTGAAATGATGCCTAAAATATACTAAAAGAGCGAATAGATCAACAACTTTAAGTAAACCTCTTTTCTCTATCATTAGAGGCAATGCATCATGTTGTGCAAAGCCATAATCCACGTCAGCGGTATAGTCCAAGGCGTCGGCTTCAGGCCTTTCGTCTATAGATTGGCTATTAGCCATGGCCTCAATGGATATGTACTCAATATGGGTGATGCTGGTGTCGAGATCGTTGTTGAGGGCGATAAAGAAGAAATCGTGAACTTTGTGAGGGAACTTGAGGAGAAAAAGCCTCCAACAGCAGTAATACATTCAATTAAAGTAGCCTGGAAGCCATACAGCGGCGAGTTTCAGGGCTTCTCAATAGCTAAGAGTTCCTTCAAGAGCTCTGGCTCTCTCTCAACCATCCCTCCCGATGTCGGAATATGTAATGCATGCATTCAAGACATATTAACCCCGGGCCGGCGATGGTACAACTATCCATTTACATGCTGTGCTACATGCGGCCCGCGCTTCACCATAATTTACAGCCTACCATATGATAGAGAGCGCACTTCAATGAACGAATTCCCTCTATGCAGCGACTGCAGAGCTGAATATGAAGACCCAACTAATAGGAGATATCATGCCGAAGGCATATGCTGCCCGAAATGCGGCCCCAAAATGTGGCTCTGCGATAAGAGTGGAGAGCTCATTGATGATCTTAATCCAATTGATACAGCTGCCAAACTAATAGATGAGGGATATATCATCGCAGTAAAGGGCATTGGTGGCTTCCATATAGCTGCAAAGACGACAGATGACGATGTAGTCTTAAAGTTGAGGCAGAGGCGAAGAAGACCCCAACAACCATTTGCCATTATGTCACCAGATATTTCAACAATAAAAACCTTTGCAATTGTAGGTGAGATGGAAGAGAAGCTTCTATCGTCGTATCAGAGGCCAATAGTGCTACTTAGAAAATCCCCGAACTACTACCTCTCAAAGTACATCGCTCCCGGCCTACACAATATTGGTGTTATGCTACCATACACTGGCATTCACTTACTACTCCTCCGTTCATCTCGTGAACCCGCCCTTATCATGACTAGCGGAAATTACCCTGGAGAGCCAATGGTAACCAGTAATGAGGCCGCTCTAAAGCGCCTACGCAATATTGTTGACTACTTCCTACTACACAATAGGAAGATAGTTAATAGATGCGATGACTCAGTCATAAGAATTTCATGCAATACCCCCATATTCATAAGGAGATCAAGAGGCTATGCTCCTGCGCCAATTATGATTAAGAATCTTGAGCCCAAAATTAAGGTGCTTGCTGTTGGAGCAGAGCTTCAGGTCACTGGTGCACTTCTACTCAAGGATAAGTGCTTCTTAACTCAGCATATTGGGGATATAAATGGGCCGGAATCCCTAAATTTCCTTGAAAAATCAATGTCATTTCTAATTAACTGCTTCAAGGCAGGAAAAATTGATGTCATAGTCTGCGATCTTCATCCAGGCTTTACTACGACAAGACTTGCAAGGCACTTAGCAGAGCAGCTCAATGCCGAATTACTTCAAGTACAGCATCACTTTGCGCATCTAGCTTCTCTCATAGCTGAATCTGGAATCCCTGTTTCCGAACCAGTAGTAGGAATAGTTATTGATGGGTATGGTTATGGGCTGGACCGAAGAGCTTGGGGTGGAGAGATCGTTTTGTTTAAGGATGGTGTGTTCGAGCGTTTAGGTCAACTAACCTATCAACCCATGCCTGGAGGCGATGCTGCAACCCGCTATCCTGCAAGAATGCTCACCGGAATGCTATATCGAATTACCTCTTCCATCAGCGAGTTAAGGGACTTCCTAATTTCAAAGTGCATTGCCGGCTTCAAGAGGGGAATTCTTGAGATCGATGCTGTGATTAAACAGTTAATTTCTGGATTCAATGTGCATTTCACTTCGAGTTTAGGGAGAGTACTAGATGCCTTCTCTGCCCTATTCGGTGTATGCTATGAGAGAACCTATGAAGGTGAACCCGCCATGAAGTTTGAGTCCTTCGCGATGGCTTCACCAGCCCACTCTCTCAAACTTGAAGCCCCTGTAAACTTCGAGAGCAATGGTTATGCCATTATAGATACTTCATCGCTACTCAAAAATGTGATTGAGTACTATATCAATAATGTTGATTTAAGAGCGCTGGCCAGAGCAATACACATAGCATTGGGAAAGGCACTTGCAGAGGCAGCAATATCGGTGGCCAAAGCTACTGGAGCCAAGTACATTGGGTTATCTGGCGGAGCTGCAGTTAATGAGTTAATTCTATCGACAATTAAAAGGGAGGTTGAGAAGAAAAATCTTGTTTTACTAGTGCACAGACTTGTTCCGCCAGGAGATGGTGGCCTAGCTCTTGGCCAAGCATTCATGGCGGCTTTAAATGAGCATTTCAAGTGAGCTCTAAGGAATGAGCACACCCATAAAGATTGTAATTAAAGAGCTTATTGCCACACTTACCGTTAATGCTGCTTTAAATACCCTTATCATTCCTTCCACTGCATTGGCTAATCCAAGTATCGCCTTCTCTCCTAGCACTTTCACATGCACTTCAATCTTCTCAACTACATAGCTCACTGCTCTCTTTTGCTTGCGCGCCTTTTCAGCTTGATTAACTATGTATCTTAGCAGAATTTCTTGATCTATTGCTTCCCCAACCGGATGATATCCTCGCCCTCCAGGCTTCAATGCATTCACGCTATGCGTATCCGTTGTAAGTACTTCAACTCTCTCAAATCCATGCTTCTTAAGCTCACTAATTATTTTCATTCTGAAATCCGGAACCATATTATTTCCATCTATGACTACGTAAACTTGCTCATCTCCATCGACTTCAATGACTAATGCAGCTATTCCTCCACGTCCAATTCCCTGCTCCTCAAAAAACTCCTCAACTCTACATCTACTCATACCTATTTCAATACTCTTTTCTTCCTTTTCAAGAGCCCTTATTAGCGCTTTTTTAGCTGCTATAATTAGCTCCATCCAGTCTTCCTCGGTGATCGCTTCATCATCAATAATACTGTTGTGCGCATCAACTATGCATACGTTTTTCAATTTCAGTTTCTTCATGCAGAACGCAGTTATTTCATCTTCAACTTTTCTCGGAGGATCCTCTGTTGTGTGCGGGGCCCTTGTTAAGATTATTAGTGCTACGTTGCCAAATATTGTGCAGTAAGCTGTTGCACTACCATGTATTCCAGTAGCTATTGCTGTAGCCTTATGTAGAGTCGGTCTGCTTTTCCTAATAACATCCTTTATGATACTAATTACTCTTCTGCATTCTTCTTCGGATACCAAATTGTTTTCATGTCCAGCTACTCCATGAAGCACGATGCTCTCTATCCCTTCTTTTTGCAGCTCATCCATTATCATGCTGGGGAGCTGGCTACTCCCAATGTTCTTAAATGGCCCAAAATGGATTTGGGGTATTATAAGTGCCTGCTTTAAATAGCAATGCTCATCGATCGGCGAAAAAACTATACACCAGATATACAACTTTCTTTTTTCACATATTTTTTCCAGGAGACTCTCCATGGGCTTTTTGGCTCCAGTTAACCAGTTCTTCATAAATGCCCGAAAGAGCTTAATACCATCGATGCTGACATGCTTTGCTCCCTCCAAATCAACTAGCTTCAATGTACCAGCTGCGCTGAAAGCGAACAAAGCTGAAGCCACTGCAAACATGGTGAAGCTTCTTAATTTAGCAACATAGTCAACATATAGTAGTGGATGAAACATCAGTAGAGCAATGGGCTGAGTAAACGATGCAATTAAGCATTTTAAAAGCGAGCGTTCCTCAAGCGTTCTTATAGTGATGAACCTGAAATAAAGCATTAATCCTGCTCCCACGATAAGTCCCATTAACGTTGCTATATCAAAGTGTTTTAGTGTTAATGAGGCTAGAATAGCGGAAAGTGTTATTTGAGCTATACCTCCTATAACCATCGTTATGAGTGATAGGCCTATTAATCTCCTAAGTGTCAGTACTTCCGCTCCGAGAACGTGCTTGGCTAATAGAGCAGATAGCAATGCCGAGAACGAGTATCCAAATGCATGCATCATCAAGTTGGGTAGAAAGGCTATGTGTGCATTAAAGCATAAACCAATACCTGCAATTATAAATCCAATTGCAATTCCTCCACCAATAACTTCCAGAATCATAGTCTCAAGTGATGGCAGGCTGAACAGCAATCGATATTTTCTAGCAATTCTGGCCGTTTCTCCCATAAATGTCTTCTCCATGCAGTAGTTCACTTTAAATACGCTTATTTTAAAGTTTAGGTTGTGAATTCAAGTAGTGACCTGCCCGAGTGGCTAAAGTTGCTTAGCTGCCCAATATGTGGTAAGCGCTCTCTAGCATTATCTGAAGTTCATAAGGAAATACCCTATTTTGGAAGAGTTATTCTCGCCTCTTGGAGATGCTTCAGCTGCGGTTATAGACATGTTGATGTTTTCTCACTGGAAGTTCGCGAGCCATCAAGATACACGTTTAAGGTGAAAGAAGCTGATGACCTAAATGTCAAGGTGATTAGGTCGAGTAGTGGAACCATAAGAATACCTGAGCTTGGCGTGCTGATCGAGCCCGGCCCTATTTCGCAGGGCTTCATAACTAATGTTGAGGGAGTATTGGAGCGAGTTGAGAACATAGTTAAAAGCTTCATGGTTCTATTCGACGACAAACACGAGGTAAATAGATGCACTATGCTACTAAATAAAATTAGGAAAGCGAGAAATGGTTCTTTTCAATTTACACTTATAATTGAAGATCCTAGGGGCGTGAGCGCTATAATTCCAATCAAGTACACGCAAAGAGTATGTATTGAGAGGCTTTCAAATGAAGAGTTAAAGAAGCTAAAGATGGGTTGGTATGTAGTTGAACAGAACTAGGTTTTCAATTAGCGAATAAACCTCAAAAGACCCATATTTCCCAAAATTGCGAAAGCCATTAGCGCTAATGCCATAATGATCACGTGTATTGGGCTCACCCTAATACCTTTGATTTCTTCCTCAAAGAACCTTATTAGACCAGCCCCACTTATCGGCATAAACCCTTCCCTTCTTCTCCTTCTCCGTGACATGTGCCCTCCCTCGATCAACTTTTATCGGAATCCAGCCTAAATAAGTGTTGGCCAACCTGAAGTAAGCATCTTTGAGGTGTTGAATTTGGAGATAAGAGATTTCCAGGAAATGATGAGGCGGATATACTATGAGAGAGATAGTTCTAGGGGCATTGCAGAAACTTTCATGTGGTTTATAGAGGAGGTGGGCGAGCTTGCGAGAGCAATTAGAGATGGTAATCGCAGACTTATGGAAAGTGAGTTTGCCGATGTTTTTGCGTGGTTAGCTTCGCTAGCCAATTTAGTTGAAATCAACTTGGATGAAGCAGTTTCATCTAAGTATCAAGGTGTCTGCCCACGATGTAGAAGATCTCCCTGCGTGTGCTCCCATAGAGAGCGAAAGAAAAAATAAATAGGACTCTTTGCTCCATAATCATGGTGCTTCACAATTTTTGGAGGATCCTCTATGAAGGTCAAGGACATAATGATCACTAACGTAATATATGCTGAAGTTCCCGGCACTAGGGAGCAAGTACTGAAGCTTATGATGAAGCATAAGGTAATGGGTCTTCCAGTAGTCAAAAAGGGTACAAAAAAGGTTGTTGGAATAGTCACGAGAACGGATTTAATGGAAAAGCCAGCCGAGGAGCAGCTCGCCCTTCTTATGACGCGCAATCCCATAACAATAGGTCCAGATGTGCCAATTAAGGAGGCAGCACGAATACTATGGGAGCATGATATCAGACGCTTACCAGTGGTTATTAATGATAATGAGCTAGTGGGCATAATCACGGTAGCAGATATAGTGCATAAGGCAATAGCAAACATGAATATAAACAAACCAATAAAAGATTACGTTTCCAGAAGAATAACTGCTGTATGGGAGAAGACACCGCTTCCAGCTGCATATACGATAATGAGGCTGGCAAAAGTCCAAGCTCTACCAGTTATAGATTCAAAGGGCAAGCTTACCGGTATAATATCTGACTCAGACATACTGTCATCGTGCGAAATAGTTTTAAAGGAGCATACATCTGCCACTAAAGCTGCAACGGAGGGACAGGAGTGGAATTGGGATGCTGTTACAATCCTTTACATTAGTAGCAGGGAGCTCACGCTTCCAGATAAACCGGTTGAAGAAGTTATGGTTAAGCGGGTCATCACTGCAGTTGAGCAAACCCCCATAAGCCTGTGTGCTAGGAAAATGCGAAGGTATGATATAGATCAACTACCCGTGCTAAATGCTAAAGGAGACTTAATAGGAATGATCAGGGATGTAGATTTGCTGCAAGTATTGTTTAATGGTTCAATTAACACGTAAATAGGGATCAAGCGATTTCTGCCCTTTACCTGTCAGCTTCCATTTGCGTTCAACTCTCATAACCACTCCATCCTGCTCCATAATTATTAGTTGCCGTCTAACCGCACTGTAACTTAAATTCACAATTTTAGATATCTCGCTTATCGATGCAACTTTCCGCCTTTTAAGCACTCTTATGATTTTACTTCTTGTCTCAAGTCCCCTTTTCACATTTCTTATAACCCTCAAGTATGCCAATGAGTCTATATTTCGCACGTTCATTTTTCACAGTCAATGCTCTATTGAGATTCCTTTCCCCTAAAGTATTCCGTCAGCTTCACTTGTCCCTCCCTCCTCTCTTCACAGAACAATAGGTCAAGCTCTTTTCTTATTAAATCTATTCTTTGTTCGTAATATCTACCTAAATTATACTTTTTTATTAAATGCAGTGCTGAGCTAAGGTACTTTTCAATACTTCTCTTATGCACTGTTAACACTACTTTTCCTCCACATCTCCTGCATTTGCCAGTTAATGGGGGTCTTTCATATTTTGCATTACACTTTACACATCTAAAGCTTTGAGTTGAAAATGCTCTTAAGTTACCTATTAAATCAGGCAGGAAATGGTGAACTACAATTCTCTCAGCAACATCTTTTTCATCAACTGCCTTTATCTTCTCGGCTATGCGCATTTGAGCTTCAATTTTATCTTCCATACTCTTGAGCTTCTTATACATAGTCCTCAAAGGTCCGCTGCTTATGCTTGATGTTGGATGAGTAAAGCCGAAGTTAAAGTATTTTAATTCTGTGCCTAGTCTTCCTTCAATAATATCTATCTTGTTATGAAGCTTCTTTGGATCATAATACTTCTGCGAGTAAAGATAAAGCTCAATGGGATATTCGCGACAGATTTCCATATTGAAAACCTCATCGTCCACCTCTCCTGGATCAACCTTAATCATCACAATTATCGGCGTATCCATAAGTCCCCCCCGTTTCTCTGGTAGATATGTCCTAGAAAAGTTGAGAAATGCGTCGAGCGCAAGTATTATTGCATCTTCATCACCATCGCAATTTCTTCTTTTAGCGGCATGCCAATATGGATGTGCATAGCAAACCTTTGCTTTTGTAAATCCTATGATCCTTCCAATAACTCCCGCTGATGTATGCGGTGCTATTCCTATTATCAAATGCCCCAATAGGTCATTTACATCCCTTATCCTATAATATGGCTCTTCATTATAAAAGCGAACCAAAAGCTCATCCACATACTTAGCTACTTTAACTAAGTATCTCGCCGCTTCAAGCGGTATAATTACATCTTGAATCTTTAACTCAACAATTTGATCTTCACTAACTAGCTCTCTACCGCGATAATCCCTTAAATAGCCTAGTTCTTTCAGCTTATCAATATTAACACCGATCTCTTTAGGCTTGAAATGTGTAAGAGGAGCATTTGTGACATCGAATCGACAGGTTCCATCTTTATAAACAAAAACGCCGTACTTAGCCCTTAAAATACCTTTCTCAATTGGCTCAGGTATCTTACTACTGTTTACTAATCCTTTAACTCCCTTCACAGTTTCTGGTACTACTTGAATATTTAATCGCTTACATGCTCTTCTAAGCTCGCCTGCCAAGTCTACTAGCCTTTCCTTGACCTTCTGAACTCTTACACCACACTTTTCGCACTTATCACCCACTATTTCGCTTCTACACTTCGGACATATTCTGATCTCAATTGTCTTAGAACCACAATATGGGCATTTAACGTAAAACGTGCTTCTCCCACACTTTAGACATTTCCTATATGAAATAGCTACTTTAATGTATCTCTTCGAAGCTGCCTCGACAATATTCCTGCTCTTCCCCCCATCCAGACCAACCGGGAACAGTACGTGAACCGGGGGCTTCATTTTTCTTTCCCTGGCTTTTTCAGGTCGCCCCATTCTAAGCCCTATGAATGTCGGAGCCTTACTCATTATCTTTACCCTCGATATCATATTGACGGCTTCAAGTCCATTTTCAGCCTTCAATAAGTCTTCATGTTCTCCAGCCAAGCATGCGGAAAGTACATCTATGTGCTGTTTATCCAATATTACTTCATTATTGCTTACAACTCTATGGGGTATGCATAGCTTCTCAAGTATTTTCTTAATTTCACTGCTCACTTTAACTATAACTTCAGCAGTAGAGGAACTTCTAATAGTGACATTCTTGAGCCAGTTTTTAAGTAGCTGTACTTCGCCAGCGGATATCTCGCTCCAATGGTAAGTGTATTTGGGGTGAAGTGGCACACCCAATTGGGTTGATATTGTCAATGCTTCTTGAGCAGTCGGTTTACACTCCCACCAAGCATGTATCAGGCTGTTCAGCCTTTCAGCATCTATATTCAATACCCTGCCAGCCTCTTCAATTGTTAATCCCCTCTCCTCAATTGCTTTAATTAAATCCTTAATCCACCACTCCTCAACATATCCCGATGGTAATAGTGGATGGTTATTTTCCAGAAACTCGCCATATGCTATCAATATGTCTCCAAGGAAGAGAATTTCCTCGACTTTCTCTCTCAACTTTACGGCCTCATCCATGCTATTTACCTGAATAACGCTTCCATCTTTTAACTTCACAATTGGTCCTTCAATTGAATCAACGGGCATAACTATTGCACTTTTGCCAGGCCTTTCAATTCTTATCTGCGTTCCCACGGCAAGAAATTCCTCAAGCATGAACATGGTGGCTGGGTGAAGTCCGACTGCAGCTAAACCCGTATTTCTGCTTCTACCATATCTGAGCCTGAAGCCTCCCACCCTGGAGGGATGAGCAAATACTGGTCTTCCAGCAATTATGTCTGCCAAGTACTTATCGCTTGGGCTCACCTCCTTGCTTTCACTGCCCTTCCTAGCAATTTCACCAAGCCATTCCCATCCAGCTAAGCCCACTTCTTCTGCAATTTTCATTATTTTGGGCGCCTTACCTAACAATCCATCGTTTATAACCCTACAAGCTCCACCTCGAATTTTATTTGTTTCCACTCTAGGTAGGTCCCTGTGAATACTTACTTCGATTTGTGCAGTCGGTACACCAGTTATTTCAACTGGTACTCTTTTCAAAGCCTTTTCAAGAACTTCATCACTATTGTGATACTGAAAGCGGCCAACATATCTTTCATGCAATCTTATTTCCTCAATCATCCTCTTGACTTCTTCATCTGTCGGCTTATATCTATCCAGGTGAAGCAGTCTCCTAACATAATCTGCCACTAGAACAGTTAATGCTTGCTCGGTTCCCCCTGCGGATCGAATTGGGCCCGCGTAATATATGGCTACATATTTTGTTCCATCGCTGTTCGCCTTGATTTTAACCTTCTCAATTCCCTGCACTGGTGCGGCAGTTATTCCCTCAGTTAATATCGCTAGTGCTGCTCTTACGGCAATTTCAATAGCCTTTTCATCTGAGAAGTTACCATATTTCCCGTAAACGATTTCCTCTGCTATTTTTAAAGCAACAAGCTCTCTACTAAAGCTCTTGCTTAACTCTCTAATTCTATTTGCAATGCCCGAAATACCATACTGTTTCAGTAATCCCTCCACTCTTTCAGCCAGATCTCTAGCTAGAATTACCTCTGGCTCATTTGCTGGCTCGAATGATTTTCCTCTTGCTCTCTTAGCTAAGCTATAAAGCTCGAGCACTTTTCTCTCAAGATTCCTAAAATATTCTTCAACTTCTCCCACGAAGTATCTCTCTAATGGCTTCTCCTTAAAAGCTTAGCATTATAAAGTCCAGGAAATTGAGCGTAATTGCAAGAGTTATGGGATTTATTAAGTTATCATTAACTGGAATGGTTATCGAGTCTAGTAACGCAAATACTATTGCAGCTGCTATACTCTTGAGGGCGGTAAAAGTAGACCCATTCGCTATGAGAAAGACTATTATGGCTGCGAACATTGCACCGACAAGTGTCCCCTCTAGCTTCTTTGCGGGATTTAACGGGTTCTGGTGCTTTCCAATAGTCAATCCTGTAATTGCTGCTACTGCATCTGAAATAGCAGCCACCAACACCGATGCCACCCCATTGTTGCCAACTGAAATGACTATTGAAAGGAGGGCTCCCAGGAAAAAGTATACGTGTGCAGCTATCTTTCCTCTCTCTTGATTTCTAGCTACAAGTGAAGCCAATCGTTTGAATGGATAGAACCTATATGCCTTCAGTCTAAGAAGCTCAAGTGCGGCTGAAGTAAGAAGGCATGCAAGTAAGTACACTAGGCAAATTTCCTTTCCATACCATTCATTGACGAGCCATATTGTGAGGGCGAAGAGGTGAAGTGTCTTTCTAACAAGCTCCCCTACCAGCGTCCTCTCCATTACTCCTCATCCTTTAATCTATCTCTAGCTCCTTGTCTAATTTCTGCAATTATTTGTTGAATTTTCTTCCTGACATCAATGCTCTCTTCAACAATTGTCCCAGTCACTATTATATCAGCCCCAGCTATTACAGCCTTCTTGGCCTGCTCCCCATTTCTTATTCCCCCACCAACAATTAGGGGGATAGATATCAATTCCCTTACACACTTAATCATTTCTGGAGGAACAGGTCTTTTGGCTCCAGATCCTGCTTCCAAATATATGAACCTCATTCCAAGGTATTCTCCGGCCAGTGCATATATTGCAGCTATCTCCGGCCTATCATATGGTATTGCTCTTGCTTGTCCAACGTATCCGGCAGCCCCTCCTTCACCGACAACCAAATAGCCTAGGGGTATTGCCTCAACACCATATTTCTTCACGATTATTGCCCCTAAAGCTTGGGCGTCTATTAAGTAATATGTGTTAGATGAGTTGAGCAGCGACATAAACCATATGGCATCAGCATGCCTACTTATGCCACTAATGTTTCCTGGAAACAGTATTACAGGTATGCTTACATGTTCTTTAATTGAAATAATTGTCTTATCTAATAGGTTCTCTGAAACTCCAATTGATCCTCCAACCATTATTGCAGAAGTACCTGCTTTCTCCGCTTCCCTAGCTATTATCCCCGCATTATCTCCGCTTTTGTCCGGATCTATCAGTGTCATGTGAATTGCACCGTGCTTTTTAAGCTCATCGTATAGGTACTTCTCAATTTTCCCAATTTTCATTGTTATTTCACCTCAATTTTTCCTTCGTAGTACATGTCCACAAACTTACCATATGCATCAACTGCATCGAATACTGCTGGTATATCGATTTCAACTCCTATCTTACAGTTACCACATGAAATGTGCGCTTTTCCCTCCTTCTTATTTATCTCAACCCTAACTGCTCTCCTACCGCAATGTGGACACTGAAATACTTTGGGAATTCTTTTGGGAGGCCTCCGCGGCAATTTCTTCTTGTACTTCCTACCCATCTTCCTTCACCAGCCTACTAATTTCCTTCTCTAACATATTTAACAATATTCGCAGATCCGTTCTAAACTCAACATCTCTTGTTCCCAGCATCAATTGCCTTATTTCCTCGTAGAGCTCCTCTATGCTATTCACATTACTTAATACTCGATTGATTAGCTCCCTCACCTTATTGAAGTCTGCAAGATAGGGTGCTGCGCTTTCAAAAGCTCTCTGCATTAATGCATATAGCTCCCCACGCTTCTCCATCAGCTCTTTTCCTCCCTTACCATTAATACTGCCAGTATAATTGTCAATAGAAGAGCTATAATTGAAAGTGCAGTCAGCACATTAAAAAGCAAGCTAAAATCCATGCTAATCACCAAGTTTTTTAATTACTCGGCAGAGTTGATAAATGGTGTCCTAATGCAGCATTTGGCTGGGCGCATACAACTACTAGACTTAACTAGGCTAGTACTTGAAAGCATGAAAAAGAGAGGTCTGCGCGAACTTCTCTTATTAACGACAATCGCTATTAGTAGCACACTAATCTCATATAGTATCCTCACGGGAGAGCTCATAATCACTATTGGTGCAGCAAACTCACCACATGCAATCCTATTCAATTACAAGGCTTGGATTATTGCTGTATCAATACTTGTCAGTGCAATTACAATGTTCAATTCCATGATGATATCTGTCGTCGAGAGATATAGAGTAATAGGAATCATGAAATGCTTGGGGGCGAAGAATTCCTTCATCTTTAAAATGTTTCTGCTCGAATCCTTAATCCTGGGAATTTTCGGCGGCTTCATAGGTTTTGCTTTTTCCCTATTAATATTTAATTTACTGCTATTAATCCACTCAGCCTCAACTGCCATAAATACTACATTACCCGTCCTCCTAAACGCCCTTTCAATAAGCATACTCATTTCATCAAGCATAAGTATAATAGCAACCCTCTATCCCGCACATGTTGCTTCGCGTCTCGATCCAATAAAAGCCTTGAGAGCAGAGTTCTAATTTAAGGCATGTAAAGTTATGAAGAAACCCCCGCTTTATAATGAGCATAGCGTTCTGCTATGTATTTCTACTGCTAATCCTCAATGCTGATTTAAGGAAGCGTTAGCAGAAGTGCATGCCTAACTAATATTGAAATTTACTCTCCAGTAATTTCATGGAATTCCCTCATGAACTCCATGTAGTGGCCATCACTGAGAGTTTGCTGTTCATACATGTTAAGGGCTTCAGCTATTGTCTGGGCAATTAGATGGTAACAAGCATCACTGCTACCTCGAATGACAACTGATAGATAGAAGTCATCGCATTGGCAATATGTCCTCGGTATAATTAGGTAATTTGCTTGAACTCCAATAACAATCCACCGCTCGATTTTACTTGGCACGAAAACTATTTTCCTAACCCTTCTCGAGTTGACCAGCTCCAAGGCCTTGAAGAATTTCTCGCCATAATTTTTTATCAATATTGATGATATCTCATTAGTTAAGCGCCCCTCCCTCCTAAGTAACTTGAATATCTCGTCAAGCACTTTCTCCACCATAAGTCATTCCCACCATACTACACCCAAATATATAAGTATCCGATTCTCAAATTAAATTGAAAATCTTATGTTAAAGCCAATTCCAGATGAAGCTGCATTAATGGTAGAGTTGTCATCGGGAGAAAGAGCTCTAATAATCGCCGACATACATTTGGGTTTCGAGCTCGAGCTCTCTTCTCACGGTCTAAGAGTACCCTCCCAAACAGGTAAAATTCTTAGTAGAATTATCAGGTTAATTGACACATATCGGCCGGGCAAAGTAATTTTACTAGGAGATGTCAAGCACAAGATTGCATCCATATCTACAATTGACTGGATTGATATTCCACTCTTCTTCGAGAAGCTTATAGAGAGAGTAAATAATGTTGAAGTGATACTCGGTAATCACGATGGTAATTTAGAACCACTGACTCCGAGATCCGTCAAAATCCACTCATCTCGTGGTTTAAAGCTTAATCTAAGTAGCGGTAGATCAGTTGGGCTGATACATGGTCATGCATGGCCAAGTGCGAACTTATTTGACGCGGACACTATAGTGATGGGTCACATTCATCCAACTATTGAGCTTAGGGATTTCTCAAACTTTAAAATGGTTGAGCCAGTATGGATTAAGCTGGAGGTCGACTTGAGGACGCTTATCTCAATGTACCTAAAATATCGAAAGATAAGACTAGAGAATCAAAGCGATCCCGCGGATGTGTTTAAAGAGCTCTTCGGCTTTGAACCCAATACGCAGAGAATAATAGTAATGCCTGCTTTCAATTCTCATTTAAGAGGGCTATCCATAAACAAATCACGTGGAAGAGTTGAACCTATAAGTCCAATTTTAGAATCGGGTGCTGTAAATTGGTCTTCAGCCGAAGTATTTCTATTAGATGGAACATTTCTAGGTCAGCTCTCCCTACTCATGGATTTTCCAGTGTAATTAATGCTTAAGGAAGCGAGCTTGCCTCAAATAAAACTTTTATTGCCTCAATAGCAATATCTCTGCATCGGTGGATGAATTGAAGAAAGATGTAATAATTATTGGTGCAGGGCCAGCCGGCCTCTTTGCCGCTCATGAGCTCTCCCTGCATAGTAAGCTAAGTATTTTAGTGATCGATCAAGGACCCGATGTCCATGAAAGGGTCTGCCCGGCCAAGGAATATGCCTTCTGCAGAAAATGCTATCCATGCAATATACTTTGCGGTGTCGGTGGAGCTGGTACTCTCTCAGGTGGCCTCCTTAATTTGAGACCGGATATTGGAGGCAATCTTGTGGAAATCGTTGGATCACAAAGTGAAGCTCAAAAGCTTATAGAGTATGTCGACTCCATCTTCCTTAAATATGGAGCTCCCGAAAAACTATATCGCGCCGAAGGTAATAGTATAGAGGAATTAGAGAGAAGAGCAGCAGCTGCTGGGGCAAAGTTCATACCAATTCCACAAAGACATATAGGCTCAGATAGAGCGCCAAGGGTGATAGAGAACTTCAAGCGTGATTTAGAAAGCCGCGGCGTCAAGTTCTTGCTTAGAAAAAGAGTTGACAGAATAGATCCTGGAAAAGTGACTTTGGAAGATGGCCGTGTTTTGGAGGCAAAATACATAATAGCTGCTCCAGGAAGAGTGGGTGCAAATTGGTTAGCAAGAGAAGCAAGGCGCTTAGGCATTCCTACGAGGCATGAGCCAATAGACATTGGAGTGCGAGTTGAAGTCCCCGCCGTGATTATGGATCCAATAATAAAGATATCGAGAGACCCCAAGTTCCACATATACACGAAAACCTATGACGATCTCGTGAGAACATTCTGTGTTAATCACAGGGGGTTTGTAGTTCAAGAAGTATACGACGATTTTGTAGGCGTAAATGGTCATTCAATGGTTGGTTGGCATTCAGAAAATACGAACTTCGCCTTTCTAGTCAGAATTTCGCTAACTGAGCCAATAGAGGATACCACCGCCTATGGCCGCTCAATAGCCAAGCTCGCTACAATTCTTGGTGGGGGTAAGCCTATAATCCAAAGATTAGGGGACTTGATGCTGGGTAGACGCTCAACTTGGAACAGGATTTCTCACAGCCATGTTAAACCAACGCTCAAATCAGTTACGCCAGGGGATATAGCTATGGTTCTCCCTCACAGAATACTCACGGATATTCTAGAGGGACTGGAGGTTCTTGACAAAATAATTCCTGGTGTAGCAAGTTCATCAACTTTACTTTACGCTCCGGAAGTCAAATTCTCAGCCAATAGAATACAGACCAGCAGTGAATTGGAAACTCCAATATCCAATCTCTATGTTGCTGGTGATGGTGCTGGCCTATCAAGGGGAATAGTTATTGCAGCAGCTACTGGTGTCATTGCTGCTAGAAGTATTTTAAGGAAGGAGGGAAAGCCATCGCAATGAAATTAATTGTTTATGTTTGTCATGATTGTGGTTTGATTTGCTATGTTTCGTGATTGTAATTCAAAATTACATCAACTATCTCCAATTCCTGCTAATTCTATCTCTTAGCTCTTTTAGCGCTAAGGGACTGATCGTTTTTGCTGTTCCGAATCCCGAGCTCGATATATTTTCAACTGCAGATTCAAAGTCTTTATAAGGCAACGCAATTATGATCTCGTCTGGAGACCAATTCGCCCATTCCTTCCCGTGCTTGCTGAAGTTTATTTCCGGCTTCCCCTTTACTAGTGCGTTTGTTATACTTGAGCATATATTGCTTACTGGATAGTATGTGAATGGCTCAGCTCCCTTAAACGAAACCAATCCTAATACCCTATCAGCCTGTTCAGCATTTACAAATAATAGAACTAATTCAGGTTCGCTCTTAACCATTCTAAGTGGACTTAAAATAACGTAGTCCCCTTTCCTAACGGGCTGGGGCTGCTTTCTAATGGATTTCATTGCTGTCTCTATCGAGTCATAGACTTTATGAGCTTTAGTCCAAACCGCTGCTACTACCTCAAGCGGTAGAATTTGCAACCCAGTGAAGTGCTTTCCTCCCGGGCATACGCAGTTTTCCTTGGAAAGATTCAATATTATGTTCTCCCGCCGGACAATGTCAAGGGCTTGACATACTCTAACCTTTCTTTTACTTTCTCCTCTGCTATCTGCTCTATCTGAAAACTCTATGGCAACCGGATGCCACTTTAAGTCTAGAGCTTCACATAATTCCTCAGCTTCTTCCTCAAACTTAGAGATTTGAATTGTCCTTCACCTCATGCCTCTGCCCTAAGCTTTTCCTTAAGCTCTGGCAATGTGAGTCTATCTATCATCCAATTTTCGGCAGGTATCTCATTGATTATCACCCATGTATAGTGTTGGGGTACATTTAGCTCATTCACAACTATATCCGTAACTTTTCTTGATAGCTCTGCTTTCTTTTCATCTGTATATACTCCCTTTCCCAAAAATATCATAATTAAAGGCAAAACGTCACCTCACTACCTCTAAAAACTCAGTTTTCAAATTAACTTTTGGTCTGCATAAAAAGTGCCAACCTAAAATTAATGGGAAAAATTAATGTGTTTGGAAATAAAGGTTCATTTGATGTGTCCTCGCAATGACTGCTAAAGGAGAGCTTCTCAATTTATTATCAAATAAAATTAATCTCAAAATTCTAGTTTTATTGCGGAATGAGCCTTCCTATCCAAGAATGCTGGCCAAGCTCCTGGAAAAAGATGAATCTCAAATTTCGAAAAGGCTTAGAGCTATGGAGAGAGCCGGAATAGTCAAAGGTAAGTGGAGGAGGGTAAATGGAAGAAACGTGAAGCTGTACTTTTTAAATGCTGATAAGATTGAGATAGTGTTCGACTTTGATGAATGCAAAGTGAATTTGATTTCCAAGGAAGGAAATAAAATTCTGGTGATAACAAGTCTATATAATTTTAAAATTCCCCTTCAAGAGAGTTTTATTGGAAGAAAAAGTGAGCTACAGTTATTGGAGTCGAAGAGAAATTTTTTCATAATTGAAGGTATGGCGGGAATTGGTAAGACTAGTCTCGCCTTAAAATTTGTAGAGAAAGTCAAGGAGAAATATCATGTATTCTGGCATTCACTAAAGGAGGTCGATTCCTTCAATTTTCTAATAAATAAATTGGCAGTATTTCTAAACGAAATCCAATATGTTGATCTCCTCAACTACTTAAAGTCTGGTGGTCTAGATGATTCGGTTAAAATGTTTCTCCTCTTATTAGGAATTGATAGAGAGGACTGCGTAATTATTCTCGATGACTATCATAGGTGTCGAGATAATAAAGTAGATGTTCTATTAAAATACCTGCAAAGAAATATGAAAAAAGGCAAGGTCTTAGTGCTCTCAAGAGTTAGGCCAAGATTCTTCCCCCTCGATTCAAACGTCGCCGAAATTAGATTATCAGGATTAAGCATTGAGGAGACAATTGATTTCTTATCCAGTAAGGGCATATCGGTAAGCCTGGATGAGGCAATCGAGATACAAAGAAAGTTGTCTGGCAATCCCAGAGCTCTAAACACTTTCTGTCAAGTCGTTGGGAGGGGGGAGAAAATAGAACTTTTGAGAGATTTCCCGGAAAAAGAACTTTT
>CAYWZQ010000018.1:27419-31311 GCA_964462875.1 uncultured Nitrososphaerota archaeon
AAAAGAGAAAAATTTACTTAAACACATGTCGATTTTTAGGGCTCCATTTACCTTCAAGGCGATAAGAAGGGTTTCGGATGTTAAAGGCATATATGGAACGCTCTACTCTCTTGAAAGGAAAATGCTTATCGAAAAAGTTAATGGAAAATACTTCATACCTGAAGTCGTTAGAAGCATATGTTATAAGCTAATAGATAATCCTAAGGAGCTTCATTGGCAGGCAGCCCAATATTATTTATCGGAAGGATCCACCGAATCCATAGCGGAAGCTACCTACCACATTATCAAGGCCGATGCTTTCCGAGGAATTGTTGAAACGCTACATAATGATTTTCAGTTAAGTGAGTTTAATAATAATAATGAAGAAAGAAATTGTAATACATTTCCGCCTAATAATAGTTTCCAAGTAAATCATGGTTAATGAAGTATATATTTATGGCAAAGAATCTTCACGAGCTGAAGGAACTTGATTCACTGAATTGCAAAATTTACTTCTACATTTATGAAGATAGTTTAGCTCCTCATATTGATTTTCACTGATCCTATGTCTTAATATGAGCTCCATGTAACTTCAGAAACCCAATACCAGAATGCTACCTCTACATGCTCAGAACTGGGAAAAGGAGGATCACAGATTCTATTCTCGAGAAATTGCTGCGGGAGATTAGTGTTTATGAGTTGTTTTCTTTGGTGTGGTGGGGCCGGTGGGATTTGAACCCACGACCTTCGCCGCCCGAGCACACGCCTCCAAGTAGTCTTGTAAAGAAGTTTGTGGGTAGATTAAGGAGAGCTGTTAATGAGGAGGTTGTGAATAGAGAGCTTCAAATCTACAGAAACTACTTGATCAGCATTGGGAGGAGCAAGAAAACAATTATTAGCCACTGCAGCTACTTAAAGCGCTACCTACTCTCAGGCCTACCCCTAAACGTTGAAGGTGTATCTGCCTGGCTTTCAAGCCTTCACGGATATGCTAGGGTCCATGCAGTGAGGGCTTTAAGGCACTACTTTAGGTTGAAGGGCAGAAAAGATCTGCTAGAGGCAATTAAAGCTAGGAGGCCAAGCGAGGAATCAAAGGGGTACTGCCCAACTCTAAGTGAAGTAATTGATGTGGCCAGCGAAATTGATTGGCTCCCAGCAAAAGCATACTACGTTCTCCTAGCCGAATCGGGGTTGAGGCCAGGAGAAGTATTAAGCTTGAAGCTCACCAAGATAGATCTTAGCACAAGGATAAGTGATCTAAGAGTTCAAGGCATAGATGTTAAATGTAGAGTTCTAGCACCACTCAGAAGCGGGCCATCTAAGAGGGCATTCTGCAGCTTTTACTCAAGTGAAGATTTAATTTTGAAGTATGTTGAGGCAAGCAGTGTTAAGGATAGGTTGTTCCCATATAAATCTAGGAGGCTTAGGCAGGCAATATATCAGGCAATGGATAGGGCTATTGGCCACAGATTTGAATTATATGCTTTGAGGAGGTTTTGGGCCACCGAAATGCATAGGAGAGGTATGAATCCACTAACCATAGATTTACTGCAAGGCCGAAAGCCAAAGCTCTACAGAATCATGATAGACCACTACCTCAAATTAACAGTAGAAGATCTGAGAAAAGAGTATGACCAAGCAAACCTAAGAATAACCGGTAACTAGAACTTGAAAAAAGAAAAATTCAAGAAAGAAACCATCAAATTCATCATTAGCTGCGCTGCAGTCCAGGCAACTCCTGGACCACACACAAACTGAAAAAGAAAAATTGAGCATGTGGTATATGTATAGAATATTTTATATATAAGATTAAACTTAAATATCAGATTTAACCTTCATATTGGTTGAATGTTAAAGGTGAATTTAATGAGTGATCCTAAGTTATCCTATAAGAGTACTGCTAATAGGGGAGAGAAGATCCTGGTGAAAATTGTTATTAGAAATGCATCTAGTAAGGAAGGAATAAGAATTTTAAGGAAACTTCGATACAAGTATAAGCCTAACAGCATTCAATTTTGGACCTATCTAAATCACCAGCAAATAGCAGGCCTAAAAAGAGCCTATGGAAATAAAATAGCAATAATACACGGAAAATTACTACACCAAGACCAATACGATAAGAGGCCCAACATAACTTAAAGATCCCCATTATTTCAACAACTAATTAAACCTAACTAGAGAATTCTCATCTTCAATCTTCAATCACATACATCATTTTATGTTTAGTGCATTCTCTAGTGGACTCTTTGCACTCTCTGGCACTCAGAAGAGTGCAAAAATCATATTACCGTAATATAGGTTCTTTTCTTAGCTATTCAGTAAATTTGACGGTCAATTGACCGTAAAGCTAGCTAATATTTATAAATATGTTTTAACTTTTCTTATACATGGTTTGTCAAAAAATGTGTAGAAATACGTGGGTATGGAGGTGAGAGGTTGGAGGTCCCAATTAAGATTTCGAAAGTTACTTCAAATGATAGCCATGAAATGATTTACATTCCAAAGGAAATTGTGAGGCATTTAGGATTCAAGAAGGGTACTAAGATAATTTTCAAGCTCGATACCAAGAATGGCCGCCTCATTATTGAGAAGCTTCCTGATTTGCCATCATTAGTTAAGGAGGTGAAGGTTCATGGCTAGTAGTAAGGCTGCTAGGAGAAGAGCTTTCATTAGGGCTAAAAGATTTGCATTACTCGAACATGGATATCCTGAAAATTGGAGTCCAATGAACGGTGAAAAATGCCTTTTCTTCAATATTTGCAGCAAAACGGATCTACCAATAGTGATTGAGGCTGCAATTAATATTGAAAGTAATCAGCATGATATCAAAATAATTCACAATACAATCGATGTTATATGCCCCTACTGCGGCCGAATCCATGCATTAACAGCACTACCAAATCACGAGGTAATCGAAACATTTCTAAAGCACTTCCCCGAGGAAAACGAAAATGCTAAGGCTTAAAATAAACGATGGCCTCAACTTCACGGTCATTAATTTTAGCTTTCCCAATAGCACAAACCAGCTTTACCTCCCTTCCCTCCCTCTCAAAGGCTTCTTTTATCCCATAGGACTCCGCAATTTTACTTGGAATCACAACATAGTAGCTTGTATAACCCTTAGAAATTCTCCTAAGAACTCTTACTTCAAAGGTTATTGGCCTCGGCTTCTCCATATTGATCACCAACTGAAAAATGCACTAACTTCCTATTTAAGTTTTTGCATGGCTCCCAATACAGCAATACTTATAAGTAACCCATACAGAAACCCATATGGGAGGTGTTACGGGTGAATTTGAGACCTAAAATTGAGGAAGCCCAGAATCTTAAAAGGCATATTTTGGGTAGGCTTAGAGCTAAGTATGAAAGTGAAAGGGTTGGTGTTCATGCTACTGATTTGCTTTGGCCTAGATTAGCAGTGTTTAGAAGGTTGGAGAGCCAGGAGTTAACTGAACGTGATCTATTGTTCTTTGCTCTTGGTCAAGGTGAGGGAGAGGTTATTGAATCTCTTATTAGCGATAAGCGTGAAGTTATTGTTATTGATGGTGATATTATTCATACAATTGATTGCTTCATTCATGAGAATGGTAGTTTAATTCCAGTTGAAATAAAAACTACTCGTGCTCAAAATAATGAGAGTTTAATTAAGCCTCATTATTTATTGCAGCTTGGCCTTTACTGTTTAGCTTTAAATGTTAATTATGGTTATTTGGTTATTTTGAAGCTTAATGATAATAAGCAGCCTCTTCACGCTTATAAGATTACTTTTAGTGAAGAGGATTTGGGCCGCCTATTTGATTGGCGTGAAGAAAGGAAGGAATTATTATTGAAAGCATTAGAATATCGGCGGCCCGAAATAGCTCCATGCTGCTGGAGTGATCCCAATTTAAATTGGAAGTGCAAGTATTGCCAG
>CAYWZQ010000019.1:0-13978 GCA_964462875.1 uncultured Nitrososphaerota archaeon
TCATTATATCATGTCTACCCATCTCCTTAAACTGCTCCTCCAATGAAATTACCACACTTCTATTCTCAGCATGGATGGATATGGGTAAGTTGTGGAGACTTATTCTGTTAATTGCCTCAAGCAGCTGCTCATCATCATCAACGTCTACTTCCCCTATTTGTCTACATAAATTAACCTTAAATGCTACTGCTCCAGCCTCAACTATCCTATCTATTTCATCAACACGTTTGGGAAGAGCTGAGTAGAAGCCCACATTAACGTAAATTCTCCCTTCAGCTAACTTCATTCTCTCAATAATTCTCTTGGCTGAGTTAGTTACTGGCCGATTATTTGGCATGTCAAGTACTGTAGTTACACCTCCAACTGCGGCGGCCATGGTTCCAGTCTCAAATGTCTCCTTGTAGGATAACTCCTGATCCCTTAAGTGCACATGCACATCTATAACTCCTGGTAAAGCAACTTTCCCCGGAAACTTAACTGACTTATTTGCCCTGGGCATTTGCGGTTCCTTACCCACTTTAAATATCTTCCCATCATTTATAGCTATTGAAGCCTCAACTAGCTCTCCCCCATAAAAGACTCTGCAATCTCTAATAACCATGTCAACTAGCATAAATTTATCACTCCATAAACTTACTTGGTCATTTTAATCATGGAAATTGCCTTCACCACATCAGTCTTAGTAACTATGCCCTCAAGCTCACCCTCATTGTTGACCACCGGTAAGCCACTAATTCCATTATTCACCATGATTTTAGCTGCATCAGCCAGATCCTCATCTAAATCTACAGTTATGGGGTTAGGAGTCATCACGTCCATTACCAAAGGTATTCTCAAGAGCCTTACAATTCTCGACGCATACTTTATTTTCCGGGGTTTACGGAGGGGCTCTATAAACGATAAGTCCGTTTTCGTCACTATTCCAATTGGAGTCTTATTGTCAACTACAATTACCCTACTTATGCCGTGCTCCTTCATCAACTTACCGACCCTATAGACTGTGTGCATTGGATGAACAGTTATGACTGGTGAGCTCATTAAATCCCTAACTCTAAAAGCACCGGGAAAATGTTGTGCATATGCCCTGGTTAAATCGGTTTTAGTGATTATCCCTATCAAGCAGCCTTCCTCATCCACCACTGGAAGCCCACTAATCCTCTTCTCAAGCATTACTTTGGCTGCACTCGTAATGGGCTGCTTAGGCTTAATGCAAACCACTGACTTTGACATCACTTCACGGACTAATATCTCATTTATGGGTCGAGCTTCTCTCTCGAAGCTCTCCTCCCAAATCTTTAAAGCCACATCAGTTTCAGTTAATATACCTACTGGCTTCCGAAACTCATCAATCACAATAAGTCTGCTAATATTATATCGCAACATTAGGTTTCTTGCCCTCGATAATGTGTCATTTGGATTTATCACTACCACTCTCGGAGTCATTATGTCTGAAACTCTAATCATAATTTCACCGCACGACTAGCCAACTTCACTGCTCTGATAATTTGCCCTACACTCTGGGCATATCATCTTACCTTCAATCTCTCTTAGAGACTCAGACCATTCGCCACACTCATCACAGTATCCAGCGATCACCTCTACTTCTGCAATCGAAGACTCAAATGGCTCAGCTATTCTAGTTGACTCCATAAGTATGTCTATTATTTCAGGAGCAACCTTAAGTATATCCTTTGATGTCACTATTCCGACTAGCTTACCCTCATCAATGACCACCAGCCTCCTAATATTACGTCTAGCCATTATCCTAGCTGCATCAAGCAAACCTGTTTTGGAGCTCACCGATATTATTGGTTTAGACATTATCTCCCTAACCCTTGTTTCAGCTGGACTTCTATGCTCAGCCAACACTTTAATTACTAAATCCCTTTCAGTCACAATTCCCACAGGATTGCGCTTATCATCGATAACCACAACACTACCAATTCCATAGCGCTTCATTAGCTCAGCTATTTCAATTACGGATGCATCTAAATTTGCTGTGACAACATTCTTTGTCATTACATCCTTCACTGATATATGTTCAACCCTTGGCGACAGCAAGTATTGCACCGAAATAAGATTTGTTAGAGGGGGCTTTAATCATTGACGATTCTGAAGCTGCCCTTAGGTAAATTACTGACAATTACATCCCGCCTAATACTTTCGAGATAGCTCTTAACGTCTCTACTCGCAGAGGCTAGAAGCTTCTCCTTTACTTTTGAGGCTATTCGGCTTTTATCGATATAACCTGGAGCCAACACAACGCTGATTTCTGCAATTCTCTTTATTGCACTTGGAGGCCCAAAAATAAGCTTGAATTCGCCATTAACTCGTTGAACACCAACAGCTATTCTTAGAGGTATATCGTAAATGTAATTTCTCTTACCATAAATCATGAAAGCACCCTTGACTAAGTATTCACCTGACGGAGGGGACTTGGATACCTGTCTCCCCCACACCCAGTATGCTGAAGCTGCCTCTAACCCTATGAACCATGCCTTAGAATATGAAACTGCTAGTTGCGCTGCTTCGAATAATGTCTGCTCCGGCACGCGTTTACCCTCACACTTAATTATCACAGCCGGTCCGCCATGAATATCTGCATGAATAAATATGTCACTTGGCTTCATCCACTTCCTCACGAGAGCCTCATTTTGAGATGCATCCCTACCACCTACAACTAAAAAGCCATTGGAAGAATAGAACCATAAGAAGCTCTCATACCAATCCCTCCTAACACTTTTCCCTACAATTCTTGGGTGGCGAAGTTCTCTATCCAACCTCTTTCTCAATTCATTCTCCATTTTACTCCGCACTTCATTTACCGACTGCTTTATACGCTCAATTTTCCTCAAGCACTTCTTAGCTTCATCATAGTACTTAGAGGCATTAGCAGCAGCAGATAAATCTACGTTAACCGGTATCTCCATATCCTCGATAGTTAGGAGTAGAATTCTCTTCTGGGGAATGAATTCTTTAATCGCAAGTTTTAGCTTATTCGAAAAACGATCGTTTAGAACATCAGCTATTCTACTCCAATCAACACCTAAGCTTAGCAGCTCATTTGCATAGTCTATTACCCGCTGAATAGAGTAGAGATTTTTCATTATTAGGTCAGCCCATGAACGATATTTCTTAAGCATATTTTCAAGCTCATTCAAATGCTCTAACTGACTCTTCACTACCGCTTCGTACTTCCTCTCAATTTCCCTCCTAATCTCCATTTCAAGCTCTTTACACTCATACTCGGAGAGCTTTAGAAAGTAATCGTCAAGAGCTTTATTAAAACTTTCAAAGGTCAGCGACTTGAAAGCCTCATACAATTTAAATTTAACGGGTATTACGGATACGGGATTTCCACTCGAATCAACTATTACTCGTGGCTCAATAATACCCTCGCTAATTTGATCCACTATTTCCCTAAAAGCCTCGACTAATTTTTTAAGCTTAGCTTCACTTAGAGATGATGAAGCTTCATTCTTATCTATTCCCACACGCAAACACAATTCTTCAGCCAGCTCCCCAGGCAAGTTCATTTGATTAACTATGGCTACAACTACCTTTCTATTTGAATGCTTTAATGAGCTGACTACATCACTTAAGGGAGTTGTAAGGGGATCTACACCCTTCATTGGTGGGAACTCGTATTTCTCACCAACAATCAAGTTTCTATCCCTCATCCTTTTTTGGCGGAGAGCTGCTCTGATCAATCCATCCTGATCTACAATGATTAAGTTACCTTCTCTAACAAGTTCAAGTATCAACGAGTAACCATTGCTGAACTTAATTATAATTATGCGGTCGAAATTGTGCTGATCAAAGTCTATAACCCTCTTATTACGAAGAAGCTTCCTCATGAACCTACAGAGGGGTGGAGGAGTTTTGGGCTTTTCGTATTCATATTCAGTTAAGTGAATTCTTTTACCAGCTTCAAACAGCAAGTTTAGCGTTCCATGACCTTTAGTCCTGAACTTGAAAATGAACAATTCATCCGAGAGCTGATATATATTGTCTAAATAAGCACCAACTATTTCCGACTTCAACTCTCTAACTACACAATGAACATCTAGTGCCGTCAATTTCCTCTTTACTTTCACCATGAAGATGATCCCTCAATTAAGCGTTAAGCTTATGTAAATGATTCAATTCACCTAAATTTAAGTACTGTGGATGGGGTAAAATGTCACCTGCACTTAAAGTTTACTTATTAAGAGGGCTATTGGGGTTACTATCATCAGTCATATGCATAGCATTCAAGTTGACTGGGAACCTTGGACTTTCAGTTGGCATTTTTATGTATGGCTTCTCATTTCTAATAATGAAGCACATACTGAAAATGAGGCCATCAGACTTTAAGGGCCCGGAAGAAATATACTTTAATGGTCTAGCTCCGTTCTTGGCCTTTTGGATCATTCCATGGGTAGTATTTTACAACTTCATATTCCCATAATTAATTACTGGACATTTTAAGCTTGAGACTTTAAGTACTCAATCAAATTCTTCGAAATGAGCGGTATCCCGTTAATTAGCGGATATGCATATGGCAAGTACACTTCATGAAGATCACTCAACGAAATTTTTAAGCCAATTTGAATTGGAATTTGATCAATAGATTTACCCTTAAATACTTGAAGAGCAATATAAACTGCCCCATCTATAGAGAACTGATAGGGACCTAGGCTCCTAGCTCTGCAACCATCAAGTTTACTGGTTATCATAAGCTTCGTTCTCCCAGTTGGAGGATAATCCCCAAGAATACCTCCAATCACTACATAGTTTATTCGTCTATTGAAATCTTGAGGGCTAAGCAAAGTTGTAGCATATGGATCCAAAACTATTACTTCACTTGGACTGAGCTCCCCACTTTCAATAAGCTCCACCACGCTCTCCCTTTTAACCATGCCCAGTGCTCTCAATTTTTCCAGTGCACTTGTGCTCTTCACATTTGTGAACACTATATTTTGCTTGCCAACTATTCTAGATGAATTTTCATATTCGAACCATAACCAATCACTAAGCTCATTCTCGCAGTGCTCTATTAATACTTTGAGCTTTCTCTCTAACTTCACTTAGCACTCCTCCTCTGCTGCCGCAATACGTTGGAGAAAGCATCAATTATGGTTATCCATGCCTCAAGAAAACCCTCCTCAAACTCATCAACATTCTCTCTAGTTAAATCCTTGATTAACGACTTCTTAATTCTACTTAGCTCCCTCAAGTTAGCATTCTTCACTTTCCAAAAGAGTGAAACCCTGTTTTTCTCTTTACCAGCAACTATTAGGCCCTTTGCAGCAGAGAAGCAGCCCTCGCCCCATAACCCTCTTCTTCTAATTTTGCTCTTAATCTCATTTAATAGCCTTTCAGCAGCAGTATAGTTTTCAAAGTAGGTGTATCTTGCTATTACTGAAATGTGTTTTAGTATTGCCTTCTTGCTCCTACTAACGGACGGCAAGGTTTACCCTGAAATTTTTGTACTGAGAGCCCTATAAGTTTTGGGGGGTTGATGGCGGGCGAGAGAGCTGGGGATGAGCATTATGGGGACGGGAAAACTCGAAGTATTCTTCAAGCCAAAAAGCATCGCAGTAATTGGTGCATCAAGGAAACCTGAAAAAATAGGGTATCAGCTTCTAAGATCAATAGTGATAGGAGGATTTGAGGGGAAAATATATCCCGTAAATCCGAAGGCTAAGGAAATCATGGGGTTAAAGGCCTATGCAAGTGTACTTGACGTGCCAGGTGAAGTTGATTTAGCAGTGATCGCAGTACCTGCTCCAGTAGTCCCCAAAGTGATAGATGAGTGCGGTAGAAAGGGAGTAAAAGGCGTCATAGTCATTTCCGGTGGATTTAAGGAGATCGGAAGTGAAGGGGCAAAACTGGAGAGGGAAATTGTCGACATAGCTAGAAAGTATGGTATGAGAATAATGGGGCCAAACTGCATCGGAATATACAATCCCCATACAAAGCTCGACACACTCTTCCTACCACCTGAAAGAGCTTTGAGACCGAAGCGTGGAAGCATAGCATTTATATCTCAGAGTGGAGCCATGGGGGTAGCATTTCTAGACTGGCTTGCAATGGAGGAAATTGGAATAAGCGTATTCGTTAGCTATGGAAATAAGGCTGATATAGATGAAGTAGACTTGCTCGAGTACCTCATGGAAGATGAAAACACCAAGGTCATTACGATGTACTTGGAGGAAATCTCTAGGGGAAGAGAATTCATCGAAATAGCTAGGAAAGCAGCACTTAAAAAACCTATAGTGGCCATTAAGGCTGGCAGGACAAGTGCTGGGGCTAAAGCAGTTTCATCACATACAGGCTCGCTGGCAGGTAAAGATGAGATAGTTGATGCAGCATTTAAGAAGGCAGGCATTATAAGGGCATATGATACTCACGAACTCTTCGACTATGCTAGGGCCCTAGAAGCAGGCAAAATTGCGTGGGGAGATAGAATAGCCATAGTTACAGATGGAGGAGGAGCGGGAGTAATGGCAACTGATAAGCTGACTGATGTGAAGAGAGGTGTAAACCTCAAGCTGGCCAAGCTCAGCGATGAAACCATTAGGGAGCTAAAGGAAGTACTCCCCCCATTCGCCATACCCTATAACCCAGTTGATTTAACTGGAAATGCAACCCCAGAAATGTATAGGCAAGTACTTGAAGTAGTTTCCAAAGATGAAAATGTCGATGGAATAGTAACTATAGTCCTAATACACCCTCCAGGTATGAATGAGAATGTAGTTGACGAAGTAGCTGAAGTATTTAATAGAGTTGAAAAACCCATACTAGTAGCAGCAACAGGTGGAGCACCGACACAGAAGGTTTTATTGGAGTTTCAGAGAAGAGGAGTACCATCGTATCCAGAAGTTGAAAGAGCAGTGAAGTCCATGGCTGCCCTTGTTGATAGGGGTAGATTTCTAAGGAAGTATGTCAAGGGGCCTCATTAAACTTATATTGCTAGGCTAGGCATAAGTAAGTCTGCACTGGGGGTTTGATTAGTTGAAAGCTAGAGTAGCATTTGAAACAAAACAGTATGCCATAGTATTGACTGATGAAAAACTCGAAATAGACTTGAAAGAGGGGCCAAAGGCATTCCTAGAATACATGATTGAAGAGCATAGAAGTTTACAGAAAATCTTGGGTTGGGCACTTAACCATCTATTTCCAAAGGACATTTATGTCGAAGATATTGAAAGAGCATACATAACCCCTGAGGGAGAAGTTGTTGTTGAAGAAAGAACCCCAGAAGGAGTGAAGGCAATTAAAATACCAGAGTTAACCAAGGAGCAAGGCGAAATACTAGTTGACGCAATAAAGAAGCTTTTAGAGGAGAAAAAGGCCGGAAAAGAGCAGGGATAGAGGACAAATCACTTCTTTTTCTTATTAATTGATTTATTAGTTGAGTGGAGAAGTGGACAGTCTGGAGGCAAACTTGCACCAACAAGCTTAGCATACTTAACTAAAGCTCTACAGAAACCCGATCGAGATAGAAGAGGGCACATGCGTTCACAACCCAATGCAGCTATATCGACTAAGGCCGCCAAATCCCTGAGAGAAATTAGAACTGGTGAGCTATCTATAGTAAAACCGCATTCAGGGCACTTATAGTACTTCTCCTCCGTGAAAATCAATTTCTCCTTACATACAGGGCATTTAAGCGTTAATGGAGGAGAAACATTGCTCGTTCTAGGCGGAATGACTATTGGTATTAAATATGTGATTACCGAGGCTACAAGCAAAAATATACCTGCATAGTAAAATATCGTTGGATTAGCTGTTTGATTAATAGTTCTAAACTGATTTTCAACCCAAACAGATAGAAATATTCCGGTTATACCCATAATGCTAGACATTATTAAATAGAAATGCTTTCTACTAAGCCTCCTCAATCAATCACCATTGAAAAAATGTCTAAATAACTATAAAAGATTACCCACTCAAATTGATTATGCAAAGAAGAAAGGGAAATTAAAGTAAATAATTAAGTGGAAATCACTTTGATGGCGGAACTACTGTAACCCTTCTTCTCCTCCAAGCATAGTACTCGTAGGCCACTAGGTAGATTATTATTGCTACTACTGCTGGTAAGAGTATTAGCTCACCGAAGAACTCAGCAGTTCTAAATGGTCTGCCAAGTATAGTTGCGAACACGTCTAGCCTGAAGTCAATGGTTGTGTCGGCAGCCACATCAACGCTCTTCTCATCCTCAATACCCTTATAGTTGACATGTATCGAGTAGGATCCAGCTGGTAGCTCAACCGTTGCTACACCTGACTCATCAGTTTCAACCTCTATTCCAACTGGAGCAATTGAGACAGTTGATGGACCTAGACCTTGTCCTCTCGCACCATAAATCTTCACTGTAACCAGGTACACGTTAGTTGCAGTGAAGTAGTATGCTCCAGTCTTATCTACCGTGACCTTAGTCACATCAACAGTTATTGGCCTACCCATCCAAGTAACACTCTTAATTTCAATATCGCCTACTGGTATGCGCGTGTAGAGCGTCTTGCCCTCCTTATCAGTTGATCTAGTCTCCTCATGACCATCTGGATACACTATTGTAACTGTTGCTGCTGATAATGGTGTTCCTCTCTTAGTTGTGAATACTAGTTCAGCATCATATACCTTGCATCTAATTGGTAGTTCTACGAAGTTTCTATCAATTGTCATATCAGTGTCTAGAATTGATATTTCACCTGGCATCCACACTGCAGATATGTGGTAGTCTCCTTTTGGTACAAGTATTGCTGTGAACGTTCCATCTGGACCAGTTGTTCCCTCAATCTTGTAGTCTATTGGTGCTGAACCCACGAAAGTATACTTTATGCCTGGTAGTGCCCTATCCACATCATCTATTAGCCTGAATGATACGTCATAGACATCGGTGAAGGCCGTGTAGAATATTGATGGCATCACAGTCTTGTACATTACCTCCTTCTCATAGCTGTCATAAACGTTAACTCCAAGCCATATTGCTCTTATCGTATACCTAGTCAGATTCTTTGCGAAAGCTAGATATACGTAGCCATGCTCATCTGTCCAGCCATAAGCTGCGATCGTACCTGCCTCAACACCATCTACTTCAGTGTGCCTCACTGCATATACTAGAGCTCTCTTAGTCTCGCCTCCAAACACATGGTATAGTGGCCTACCAGTTGAACTTAGCATTTGCACGCCAATGTAATAGTTGAAGGCCAGTTCAGCCTTTAGGTCATCTTTAGTAGCATTAACCTCTTCAGTTGCAATTATATCCTTACCTAGCTTGAATAGTGCTCTCACAGCCTCAGGTATCTCTCCAGGCTTTGGTATCTTATAGGCCTCGAAGTAGTATGTTGTTTCATTGCCCCAGAAGACTATTGGGAATGTAGCATTACCATCTGCACCAGTTGTTGAAGTTGCCACTAATACATCTTTACCTTCGGTTAATGGTGAACGCCAATATACCTTGACGGTGAAGCCCTCATATGGCTTGCCAAGCCAATCGACAACTGAAGCAACCATATCATATGCTGTAACCTTAATGTCAAACACTCTCCTATCCTCATCGTAGACCCATAGATCACGCCACTTAACAGTCTTGCCAGTGAAGTTGAATAATCCAACATCCCAAGTCTCGTTTAATAATTCAACAGCATCTCCAGTTGTTACAGTAATATTAACTCCAATGTTATCTGGCGCTAAGAAGCCTACAGTTCTAACTTCAGCATCCTCAGGAACATCCTTAGTTACACCAGGTATGTATTCAATTAGCACTATTATTGGTAAACCAGTTCTATTCTCTTCAACCCAATCTTCAGTCTCATACATTTCCCAAACTGGCAAATATACTACTGTTTCGTCTGGAGTTATTATCGAGACATTGTAAAGGTATGCATATCTTGGATCTTTACCATTAGCCCCCCATATGTACTCATAGACGGTCGCAGTATCGCTAACGTTTTCAAACGGCTTTATGCTCATTGAGGTCATGTTCATTCCTAGCCATGAAACAGTTATGTTTAGCTTGTAATCATTAACCATTCTCGTATGCTTCCAGTTATATAGTTCAAAGCTTACTGGATATATCTTGCATTTAACATATGCTTCGGGTACTTCCACGGTTGGATCCTTTATCAGTGGGATAGTTATTGTTCCATTAAGCACTCTCACTCCAGCCCAATATGCCTTGAACTCGTACTTTTCACCGCCAATGTATAAGTGTGAACCATTAATGCTATAGAATACTAGGCTATTAAACTTAGTAGTATTTCCATACTCAAAGTCCATTGAAGCAATTGTCATATTAGTGTATGGTAGCTCCTCGGGTAGTGGTTCACCAGTTACATCACAGAATATGGCCTTGAAGTCATAGATGTATACGTGATGCACTCCAGTGTAGTCCTCAGGTCCTAGAACAAGCTTATCTTCATATGGACCTACATATATGTTTGCTTTCTTTGCGAAGTGCGGATAGTTATCAATCTCATCTTCATGTATTGTATAAGCTTCAATTGTTATGTCAACATCGACGGGTATTTGCGTGAAGTTTGCAAAGCCTCTCTCATTAGTAGTTATCCAATCCTCCTTCCACGTTCCAGTTTCACCAGTTATTGTAGCGTTGCCTGTCCAGCTCAGCGTCACGTTTAGCCCTGCAATACCATGATCTTCAGTAGCCCACTTGACCATTCTTAAATTGGCATTTACGAAGCCGAACTTGTATTGTACTGCACTGTAAATATTGTCTGAAACATTGAATACGTTGGTCATTCCAAATGGCTTTAACCATAAGTTCTTGTATACTACTGATATTCTCCATGCTCCACCTGGCACCTGTACTAGCGTTAGGCTTCCATCCGGAGAAGCAGTTACCATTGAAATTGCGCCAGTTGGATGCTCTAAAACTACAGTTGCATATGGTAGTGGTTTACCATTCAAATCAACTACAGTCAAGTGTGCATCGTAGACCTCACATACTAATGTATAGTCGAAGACATCTTCTGTAGTAGTATCTTCATCTGACACCTCTTCTCCATCAACCTTCACAGTTATTGAACCTGGAGTCTCTCCTGAAACAGTTATGGTTGCCTCCTTAACCTTAACCCATGAAGCAGGATCCTCTGGAGTTATTGACCAGTAAACAGTGATCTTCGTGTCTCCAAATGGTAGGTAGCCGCCTGCATTTGGCATTAGTTCTCCCGTCAAGGATGCCTCCGGTGACTTTAGTGGCGGTAACTGTATCACTCCATCTGATTCATCGCTCCTAGTACTGAACTCGATCAGATTTGGCCATACAACTTTAACCTTAGCATTTCTTAGTGCTTGCGGTGTTGGGCGCTTATCCTTCAATATTAACTTGAACTTCACCAGTTTACACGTGACATCTACTGTTTCATCTGAACTGTTTAACTTGTATATTGTTTTAGATTGAACTGGCACCTCATGGCTCAACCAGTAGACGGTGAGCGTGCATGAAACGTTCGGGAACTGCTCAATAGTTGCTGTGCCATCCCTACCCACAACGACAGTTGCAAGCAGTTTGCTTGGATCTTTCTTATCATTTATAGACACCTTAGTTACGCTGTAACCTGAAGTGGTGCCCGTGAGAGAATTGCCAAACCAATCTTTGAGATTTATAGTGAGTTTGCATACTTCAACCCATATCTTTAGCCAGCCGTATTTCTCTGGTAAGGTTTGTACAGGGCCTAGTAGAGTTGGTCTGTTTAATGTGAAGTTTGCATAAGTTTTATCATCAAAGGTTGCTGCATCTGTTACGTTCTTCTCATCAAACTCGAACTTCTTCATTCTTAAGTATTCATAGTCCCAGTAAACTCTCACAGTCCACTTGGTAGTTAAACCCCAGTTAACATCATATGGAATTTGTGCAGTAATGTTCTTTGATGGTAGACCACTTACGCTATATACTTTATCGGTGTAGTTGTATTCGAAAGTTGTTGTGTAATATTTCAATAGATTGTCACTTAGATCGTATGCAGTAAAGTTTATTGCCAGTACGGATGTTACAATACCGACCGTCCCATCAGCTGTGTAGTTGTGTGCTAAGAATTCAGTTGGAGTCAAATCTTTAGCTTCATAGACTTTGAAAGCCTTGGTTCCGGCGGGATCCCATAGTACAGTTATGTTATACTTTGTTTCTTCAAATGGCATCCATTCTTCAGTTTTATTTGTTACTAGGATTGTTATGTTTAGCCATCCATATTCATTTGTTGTTCCAGCGTATATTAATTCATTTGCTGTCTCATTCCAAATTTCTACATATGCATTCTTTAGTGGCTGACCTGCTTGGTCAACAAATCTAAGTAGGAATGGTTTTTCAGTGACTACATAGCCAGCTAGAGCAGTTGAGGGTATGGATGCTATGGTCATTAGTGTTATTAGGCATGCTAATATGTAGGCGAATTTCCTAAGCGACATATCTTCTCACACCTATATTTGAGAAGGTGTGCTGAACTAAGTTTTATAATTAGATGTTTTTAAGGGTTATGAGGTTCTAGGTCTCTAGAACCTTTGTTTCTAGGTGGGGATTGCTTTTATTTTGGTTCTTCAGATAATGATGCTCGAGAGCTGAGGGCGATTTGACTATGGTTAGGAGAGTGGAGATACTCGGTTTAGAAACAATTCCGGACATTAAGCCAGGGGACGATATTGGTAAGATGATAGTTGAGGCAGCAGAACGTGAGGGGGTAGGAATAAGGGAAGGCGACATCATAGTGGTAACTCATAAAATAATTAGTAAGGCTCTTGGACTTGTAGTTGATTTAAGTGAAATTGAGCCATCGAGAGAGGCTATTGAAATAGCTGAGAAAACAAGAAAGGATCCGAGGTTCGTCGAGCTAATCTTAAGGGAAGCCAAGAAAATCCTGAAAATAAACCCACCATACATAATAACTGAGACCCACTTCGGCCACATTTGTTTAAATGTTGGGATTGATCGATCCAATGTAGCTGGAAGAGAAGATATATGTGCACTTCTACCGAGAGACCCAGACATTGAAGCCCGAAAAATTAGAAATAGAATAATTGAGCTCACCGGGAAAAGGAGGATAGCAGTGATTGTAAGCGACACCTATAGTAGACCCCATAGGTATGCCCAGATAGACATGGCTATTGGAGTTGCGGGCATGAAACCAGTTAGAGACTATAAGCATAAGGTAGACGCATATGGCTATGTACTGAGATTTAAAATGCAGGCAGTAGCCGATGAAATAGCTTCAGCTGCTGAACTGGTTATAGGTCAAACGACGGAAAAAATTCCAGTTGCAATTATAAGGGGATATGATTGGGAGGAAGATGAGGAAGCTTCAGCAAAACAGCTCAGCCTAATTAAAAAAGGCTTTAGGGATATATTTGAAGGAGTGGTTGTTGAACCAGAAAGGCAAGCAACTTAAATAGTGGAGAGGAAGCATTGAAATGACATATCGAGACATATTCGCCGACATACTAATTGTTGCAGAGAAACCCTCAGTAGCCGAAGCCTTCGCCCGTGCACTAGCAGGTCGAAACTACAGCTCTTTTAAGATTAGAGGAGTGAAGCTATTCAAATTTAAGTTAAATGGTGAAAACTGCATTTCCATTGGACTTAAGGGACACATCTTCAATTACGACTTTGAAGAAAAATACAACTCGTGGAGAGCTGTCGACCCAAGAATGCTGTTCTTCATAAATCCAATAAGAGTTATTGAACCAACATCCACAAGGTACCTGGAAGTACTGAAGGCAGTCTCGAGATATGCAAAGACCGTCTATTTAGCTCTTGATGCAGATGTTGAGGGTGAAAGCATAGCATTTGAAGTAATGGATGTAGTTAGATCTGTAAATCCATATGCCGAGTTCAAGCGCTTATGGTTCAACTCGACAGTTGAGGAAGAGCTGAGAAAAGCCATTAAGAAGCCGGTAGAGCCAAATAAGCTACTAGCCGACAAGTGCTCCGCCAGAATGATAATAGACTTGACCATTGGCGCAGCATTCACTAGGTTAA
>CAYWZQ010000020.1:0-13091 GCA_964462875.1 uncultured Nitrososphaerota archaeon
CCTACTAGCACCACCATAACCGCCGACAACAGCATATTCAATGCCGAGCTCATCTAAGAGCCAGCAAGTGCAGTCATGCTGGCGGGTGGTGAGCAGAGTATCATAACCTAAACTCTCAAACTTCAGCTTGCACATAGCCATTAATAGTGCCTGTTTAGGTGTTAGAGCATCGAACCACACAATCAATGTGGAACACGACCAGCAAGCAAATTCTCACACAATCACTGAAATACAAGTTATATAAGCTTTCTTTAAAGAGTTACTTGATGAAAGAATTCATTGATAAGCTCAAGAGCATGGGATTAACTGAGTATGAGGCCAAAGCATACCTAGCACTGCTTCAGAAAGCAAACATGACGGCAGAGCAAATAAGCAATCTATCAGAAGTACCTCTACCCAGAGTTTATGGAGTATTAGAGCAATTGGCTATTAAGGGCTTCATAAAAATACTTCCAGGTAGACCGAGGAAGTTTGAGGCAATAGAGCCGAGAATAGCATTTGAATCATACATGAAGTATAAGGAGAGGATGCTGGAGCAGGAGTTGGAGAAGCTAAAGGAATTATTCAGTCAATTCGAAAGGCAATTAGAGGACATTTACTGGAGATCGAGGTTAAGGGTTAAACCGGAATCACTAATAACACCACTATCAAGCCTAAGTGAAATGGAGGAGAAGACGAGGGAGCTAATAAGGCAGGCTGAAAGAGAAGTCCTAGTATTCACTGAGCTATTCACTTGGTTCAAGAGGGTTAGGAGGGAAGTTGAAGAAGCAGTGAAGAGGGGAGTGAAAATGAAGGTGATCATGTGCCCATTAACAGATGAATCAAAGGAGATAGCGAGGCAGTTAGTGGAAATGGGAGTTGAAGTGAAAAAAGCACCGGAAGAATGGTATCCAACTAGGGGAACCATAGTTGATAGAAGTAAGCTAGTATTCCTAATATGGGCTCCAAGAGAGGAAAAGAAGTACTGGAAGCCAGTAATCTACCAGCCACACTACACGGAGAACAAGGGGTTAATCCACATATTTCTAGACGCATTTTATAAGAGATGGAGCCAAGCAAAGCCATTAGATGGCCAGTGAAATAGATCTAGGTGGCTAGGCAAACTTCCTAGCAGTCCACTTCTTATACCACTCAACCATGTAAATCCAGAGTAGAAGCCAAGCCAAAGCTATGAGGCCGGCAAGCAATAGCTTGACAATGGCTTCAATTAAAACCATGAAGTAACCAGTTCTAGGAAACCTTATAGGCACAATTAGCTGATCAGCGGCTATAATCGCGATAAGCATGGTAACCCAAGCAATAACCATTATGACTATGAGTTCAAAGCTTCTCTTCCAAGCCCTCAAAACTTCACCCCCATAAGTAAAGCCACAATAACAGCTAGGACGCAGGAAACAGCCTCCATTAAATGATAGCACTTAACAAGCTCAATTTCAGTGGCAGGACCCTTACGGAGAAATAGATTGGCTAGAGTTGATGGGGCCTCCATGCTTAAATTGGCCTTCAAAACACCATTAGCACCAACACTAATCGGCCTAACACTAATCTCCCTCCTCTCAAGCAATCCACCCAAGCTGCGGAGGGAGTGAAATGCATTCATGATGAAGGGCATGAGAACAGTGACACCAACAACTTCAAGCCCACCAATAATGGAGACTGCACCAATAGCAGCACCAATAGATAAGCTTCCAACATCACCACTAAAAATCCTAGCAGGATACCGATTATAGTAGTAGAAGGCAAGTAAACTGCCGAAAAGCGATGAACATATTACTGCAGCCTCAATTCTACCCAAAATGATCGATGCAATAAGTAGGGCGAGAGAGGCCATGCAGGTGCAGCCAGACATTACGCCATTAAAAACATCCATCATATTAACAGCATTACTTGGAACAGCAATTGCAAAGGGAAGCAAAAGCCAATAAACAATGGTCAATCTAAGCCTACCAATAAAGGGTAGAACAGGTCTACCCAAAACAATTTCACTCGGAAACAATAGTGCAAAAACAATTATGGGAATAAAAGCCAAAACAGTCAGCAAAGTCTTAATCTTAGCCCTCAAAACAAACAGATCATCAATCACACCAATTATAGAGGCGAGCCAGAAAACACATAGAAAAGCAAACAACTTAACCAACCAATCAAAATTCATGGCAACAGCAATTAAAATGCCAAGAGAAACACCAACAACAACACCAACACCCCCCATTTCGGGGATAGCTGGTCTATTAGGCTTATGAACATCAATACCGACAATGCCGCGCCTACTAAAGAAATCAATTAAAAATCTAACCAAAACAAACGTGCAGATGAAGGAGGCTAGGAAAGCAGCAAAGCAGGCAGCCCACCAATACGGCATATTCAAATCACTCGAAATAAAAGAAAAATAAAGTTCTATATTTAAACCTAATTTAGCAAACTGATTAGAGCAGAGCTGAGCGAAATGCGGCAAGTAGCTAAGCCGAGAAAAATAAGGTTGAGATATGCAGGGCTAGTAAACTTCACCTCAAACATAGCTAGTGCACTAATTGGATTAATGTTCATCACCATGGCTTCAAGGAATTTGAGTGAAGCAGAGTTCGGGTCCTGGCATTACCTCACAGTGCTAGCCCAATACTTCATACTTCCAGCAACGCTCACAAACTACTGGTTGACGAGGTATGCTGGAAGGGGTTTTAGAGTTGCAAGAACGGGCTTCGCACTTAATACTATTATACTTGCAATAGCCCTAACTTTGCTCGCAATATCTTCACCATTCACTTTTAGGCCGGTTGAGGCTTCCAGCAAACTACATGCACTACTGCTCCCGGCCCTATCTCTGTATTTGACATCAAACTATTACTACACAACTTCAACTGCACTTGCACTTGGAGTTGCTCCCCAGGCAATAGGTTATAGTCAGCTTCTATTCGAGGCGATTAGAACGCTTTTTGGCTTCATATTGATATTGAAGCTTGATCTCGGCATAGTAGGTGTACTGGCTGCGGTGGCAGCTGCATACTTGATCATAACTGTCTTCCTAATAGTTTATTTTAGGGATGAATTTGGAGAGCCCATTAATCGTAGGCTAGCTGTTAAGTGGGTTAAGCTTTATTGGCTACCAGCCTACAGCATAATTGCACTTCAACTAATGAATTTCGATGTAATATTAATGGCATTCAAGTACTCTTCAATTCCAGTAGCACATATGAGGGCTATTCAAACAGTAATTGCAGTTATGCTATATTCAACGCAATTGTATTCTCCACTCTATGCAATACTGTTGGGTGGCGGGTCTTCAAGAGATGTGGAGCAGGCTTTGAGCTATTTCCTAATGTTCGCCATACCAATGGCTATGGGGATAATTGCAATGCCGAAGACACTCTTATCGCTGTTGAAGGCCCCCTATGCAGCTTCATCACCTGCACTCATAGCTGCAACACTCTATGCATTTGCACTCGCATTTACAATGCTATTTTCAAGCATACTGAGGGGTATTGAGGATATTGAGCTACATGAAAATATAACTTTAAGAGATTATGTGAGGAGCAAGCTATTCTATGTTCCAACTAGAAACATCATAACCTACACAGCATACCTAATCACCCTATATGCCATGCCAATATCCACCATCACGTCAATTAATGACCCATCAACCATAGCCTTTCTATGGGTAATCCTCAAAGGCATATTTACATCACTACTAGCAATCCAATTCTATAGGGCCTGCAGAAGGGAACTGCCCTTCAAATTTCCATTAAGCAAGATAGCCAAGTACGTTTTCGCTGCAATGCTCATGTTCCTGGCTCTAATGCACTTGGGAGTTGAGGGTGAAACTGAGAGTTTCATTAAAGCATTAAGGCGGGCATTAATGGGTACTGCAATTGGTGCATCAGTCTACTTCGCAGTATTAATTTTAATTGAACCCGAAGTGAGGCAACTCATAAGGGCTGTAATAGGGGAAGCCAAGCAACTAATATTGGGAGAACCAGCATATCGTAAAGTGTAGCAATTTATGAATTCGCTCCTCCACAAACAAGTATTGGACCATACTCCACTTCAAACCAGTCAATTGTATCCTTCAATCCATCAATAAAGTTGATGTGCGGCCTAAACCATTCAGCAATTTTGCAGCCCCAAAGATCAGCTGCCCTAAAACTACTTGAGCTAGTCATTTGAGCGAACTTCACTTCTCCAATTCCAGCTACTCCAAGTAAAGCCATAACGGCTCTAACAATGCCTGAAATACTTATGCGGCTACCTGGAATCCAGTACATTGCATCTGAACCCTCAATGCCTCCCGCAACTGCCTCTGCAAAGGCGTGCACTGCATCATCAACATAAATGTACTCCCTAATGTCCTCAGCATTAAATGGAATATCAACGTTTAAGGGATTGACTTTAAATAGCTTCAAGATTTCAAATATGTATCCACAATCAACTCCCGGCCCATAAACTTCATCAAATAATAGGAATACTATGGGGTTAACCGATACTTCACAGCAATACCTGAAGAAGTCAATTAAATTGAATCCCTCAACACTGCTACCATTAAGATAGATGCCGAAAACTATTCTAACCCTCCTATCATTAGCTGAACCCAAAACCCTAGCAATAAAACCATAAAGATCGAATTCGCAGTTAACTAGGAAGCTATAGGGGAAAACGAAGTAGAGAATTGAAGTCCTCTTCAAAAACCCTTCACAACCAGTTATTTCAGTTGGCTTCCTATCAATTACACTAACAGTATTCAAGTCAATTGGGAAGTCAAGTGAGCTCGAGAGGTTTAGGGCATGGACATTCAAGCTCCAGTTGCCAACACTTCTAACCAAGCTATTAAAGAGGGAGCCGCAGCCAATACATGTAACCGGCCTAACACTCCAAAACACTCAAACCACCAGCAGAATGGGAAACTGTAAACTGAAATTATAAGCTTTAGTTATGAGATTCATCGAAAAATCTATCATTATCGTGTTACGGGAGCGTTAAATTGCGTACATCAAGCAGATAATTAAGCTCAGTGAAGGTGGCACCATGAATAGCTGAAGAGAACAGCTATATAAACATGCAAGAGTAGTCAAAGTTAACTGAAAGCAGGCTAATCACAGGATGAGTAGCCATGAATCTCCTAAAGCTATCATCAAGTGAATTGAAGGAGAGCTTAAGGAATGGGAAAATAGTCACAGCAATTTACGGTTTAGGTAGAATTGGAATGCCATTAGCTGCGGCGTGGTTGAGGGCAGGTGCAAAAGTGATAGGCGTAGATATAAGGGAGGACTGGGTGAAGCAGCTAAATTCCGGAGATTTCAGTTTTCCAGATGAGCCACAGCTCGTACCAATAATAAGCGAGTACCTGAAAAAAGGATTATTTAGAGCTACAACCAATGGAGTTAAAGCATCAAGAAACTCCCACGTCAAAATAGTTGCAGTACCAACACTCATAAAAGATAATGGTGAGCCAGAATTATCAGCACTTAAAAGTGCATTGAAAACTATTGGTGAGGGATTGAAGGAGGGAGATCTGGTAATAATAGAGTCAAGCGTACCACCCAAAACAACAGAGAAAATAGCGAAGCCAATCCTAGAGGAAGTGAGTGGACTTAAAGCTGAAGAGCAATTCGCATTAGCATTCAGCCCGGAGAGAGTCATGGTTGGAAGAGCACTTCAAGACATAGAGGAGCATTATCCCAAAATAGTTGGTGGAATTGGGCCGAAAAGCACTGAGATAGCAGCCACACTATATGAGTGCATAGCAAGGAGGGGAGTAATAAGATTAAGCAGTGCAACAGCAGCAGAGCTATCAAAATTATTCGAGGGAATATATAGGGATGTAAACATAGCACTAGCAAATGAACTTGCAAAGCTCTGCATGAAAATGGGATTAGACTTCATGGAGATAAGAAGAGCTTCAAATAGCCAACCCTACTGCCACCTACACATACCTGGATGTGGAGTTGGAGGTGCATGCATACCAATATACCCAAAATACGTATTACATATAGCCGAGAAATATGGGGTAAAGCTTCCATTAACGGAGATGGCCAGATCAATAAATGAGCAAATGCCTAAGCAAACAGTCAACCTACTAATGGAAGCATTAGAGCAGTTAAATGAAAATATTGGGAATATCAAAATAGCAGTTCTAGGAGCAGCCTTCAGGGGAAACACGTCAGATACAAGACTATCACCAACCCACCAAATAATTCAAATACTCAAGAAACTTGGAGCAAGCAACATCATAGTACACGACCCCTACGTGAAAAGCGATCAAAAACTAATCCAACTAAACGTAAAGTTAACAAATAACCTGAAAGAGGCAGTAGCCAATGCAAAGGCAATTATAATTGCAACGGATCACGATGAATACAAGGAAAGAGCACTAAGCGAATTAATTGAACATGCATCAAGGCCAATCATAGTAATTGATGGAAGAAACATATATGTAAATCAGGAGTTACCGGAAAACACAATCTACATATCAATAAGCGGCAGGAAAGTAAGTAAATTAACAAAACCATAATGAATACAGCAAACATTTTAAACCAAACAAAACAAATAAACCAAAGAATAGGGAGGAAAACAAATGCATAGAGACCAAATTATTGGCGGAGCCATATTCATAGCTTCAATCATCGGAATAATCGTATACATAATTCTCCTCTTCCCAGAAATAATAAATCCGCAATGGCTGGGATGGCTAGATGTAATCGTAATCAAGCTTACAGCCCTAATAGCAGTAGGAGCAGTCCTAGTAATACTTGCCTGGATAGGATACACCCTAGCAACAACACCACCACCAAAACCAATAGAAGAAATAGAAAAAGAACTAGAAGAAGAACTAAAGAAATTAGAAGAAGAAACTAAAGAAGAAAAGGAAGAAGAGGAAAAGAAGGAAGAAGAAAAAGAAGAGAAGAAAGAAGAAACAAAATAAAACTCCAATTTATTTAAAATCAAACACAAAAATCCATCAAAGCACAAACAAAATAAGATAGACAAAAAACTTTAAAGTGAGAGCATGAAAAAAGTCAAAATAGTAATTGATAAAGAAAAGCTAGAAATGCTGGCTCAAGGAAAAATAAAATATCAACCAGACAAGAAAATAAAATTCGGAAGATGGATATTGAAAGAGAAAATAGGTGAAACAATTGGTTGTAAGAGTGAAAATGAGGATAACGAGTAAAACAAGTAGTAGATCAATCAAATTAATAGTATTAGCAAATGGAGGAGCAGAGAGCTCAGCTCCATTAATAGTAGTAGACCCTAAAGCAGCTAAAGAACTAGGTATGTGGCCTCCACCTGCAAAGACAGATATATACATGGTGGAGGAAGCTTCTACAATAACTCACATATACCTAATTCCAAATGCAGTAACAATAGAATTACTAGATGAACAGGAAAATCCACTATCAAAAATAGAGGCAGACCTAGCAATACAAGAAGACCTCACAGAACCACTGATAACGGATATAACAATAGATGAGTTGGGTATTCAAGTAATAAGCTTCTCCAAGGGGTTATGGAGACACAAAGACGATCCACCAGATAAAGTGAGGAAAAGCCCAAAAACCATATAAATATACATAGCTATCAAGCAGTAAACTAAAAGGTTAAAGACAGCATTGCAGGAACTTCTTAAATTTAAAGCATCACTCAAGCCTCCAATAACTCTACTTCTATACGAGTATTGAGGTAGAAATAAAAGAAGTAAGCTAGTAGAACAACATGGTGAAGTTATTGCCTAAAGTGGGTAAAATAATTTCAGCAGAAGCTAAAAAGAAACGCGAAAAAGTCATAATTAGAAGAGCCTTCAAAGAAGAGGAAGAAGAGCATGGTAGTGAGAGTTAAAGTGGAACTGTTAAATCCTCGGACAGGAATGAAGGTACGGACAAGTGCTCTGGTAAATAGTGCATTTGAGTCAGGAGAAATTCCCGAAATTAATGTACCACTACCTCTGGCAGGAAATTTAGGTTACACTTTAACGGGAGCTAAGAAAATAAAGTATGAAGTTGCAGGTGGAGGGCAAGTTACAACGTATGTTCTAGGTGAAATAGGTGTTAAGGTAGTGGTTGAAGATAGAAGTACAAGCTATGTTAAAGCTAGGGCTGTAGCAATTGAAGGTGAAGAAGAGGTTATTTTAAGTGACAAGTTAATTCAGGAACTTAAAATAGTTGTAGTTGAACCAGCAAGTGGTAAGTGGGTTTTCAGAGATGAACCTCTAGATAGATTGAGGGAAAGTGCTCTACGTGAAGTATGGAGGAAGTAGAGCTTAAATACAAACTCTTTTAACATCTAAAATTACACTCTTAAAACGTGAATATACTAGTTACTGGTGGAGCAGGCTTTATTGGAAGCCACCTAGTAGATCATTTAGTCAGTAAAAAGCACAACCTAATAGTACTCGACAACTTATCAACAGGAGAACTAAGCAACATAAAGCAGCACATTGAGAGTGGAAGAATAGTCTTCATAGAGGGAGACATAAGAAACTCTAGAGCAATTAGCAGAGCAACTAGAAGTGTAGATGCAATTATACATTTAGCTGCACTAATAAGTGTTGAAGAATCAAAATTAGAGCCAATCCTCTATCACCAAGTCAATGTAACAGGAACACTAAAGCTACTAAAAGCTGCAGTAAAAAGCAAAGTTAAGCACTTCATATTCACTTCATCAGCAGCAGTCTACGGAAATCCAGTAAAACTACCAATAAATGAGAATCACCCACTAAACCCAATATCAATATATGGTGCAACTAAAATAGCAGCAGAACAATACATTAAAACCTACAGCAACCTCCACGGCCTCAAAACAACAATACTAAGAATATTTAATGCCTATGGGCCGAGACAAAAGTACAATCCCTACGCGGGAGTAATAACCATATTCATAAATAACGCACTAAATAATAAACCACTAATCATATATGGTGATGGAAATCAAACGAGAGACTTCATATACGTAAAAGATGTAGCTAAAGCAATAGAATTAGCAATAGAATCTCAAACACAAGGAATATTCAATATTGCAACTGGAAAGCCAACAACAATAAACCAGTTAGCCTCAACAATAAGAGAGCTAGTCAACCCAAAAATAGAAATTTTACATGATAAGCCTAGACCGGGAGACATATACCACAGCTATGCAGATGTAAGCAAAGCTGAGAAGGAACTAGGATTCAAGGCAAAAATAGAATTGAGAGAAGGATTAATAGAAACTATAGAGTACATGAGGAAACAAATTCTACCTCATATATGATGCGACTAAATGTATATTGTGCTCCCTAGCTCTTTCATCAGCAGATGGATGAATTAAATAACCAAACATTACAGCAACAATTTCCTTTTCAACAACCTTCCTAGCCTTCACTAGTTTACTAATAAATTCATCAACATCTCTACCATAAATTCTCGACTTAACCTCACCAATAACTACCACTTCAACACCATTCTTTACGCCCTCACCATAGAGATTGAACTCCACCTCTTCACCATCAACAACAATAAATCTCCTCTCAAGCACATCAACTCTAACACCCAAATGCCTCTCAAGCCAACCCGGCAATACAACACGTGCAATATCCTCCAATCCAAAACCAACAACTTCACTAAGCCTACCAACTTCAATTCTCAAAGCATTAAGACCAGCTGCGAGCTTATCAACAGCTACAGCCAACTTATCAACACGCTCCTCAGTCTTCCTCTGAGCTTCCACCAAAGCATGTACCTGTTCCTCAGTCCTCCTTTGAGCTTCAGCCAGAGCATTCAACCTCTCCTCTGTTCTCCTTTGTGCTTTAGCCAAAACGTTTAATACATCTTCAGTTCTTTTTTGAGCTTCAGCAAGTTCTTCTACTCTCAGTGCAAGTTGACTTACCCTATCTTCAGTTTTCTTTTGAGCCTGTGCTAAAGCACTTAGTCTCTCTTCAGTTCTTCTTTGAGCCTCAGCTAAAGCATAAACCTGTTTCTCGGTTCTTTGCTGTGCTTTAGCTAGAGCATTTAGTCTCTTCTCAGTTCTCTCTTGGGCTACAATAAGCCCACGCACTACCTTAGCTAGCTCATCAAGTCTCTTCTCAGTTCTAGCTTGAGCATCAGCAAGCCTATTAACTACCTCAACAAGCCTATCAAACTGCTCCCTACTAACTCTGACATCCTTAATCTTATCCTCAACTATCTTGACAATGAACTCGTATAATTCACGAGTAATACTCAACTACCTATCCTCCACCAAAATAAGCCAAAACAAAATATTAAAAACCTAACCCAAACACAATGCCTCCAACATGCATGATCCAACCATAGCTATTATGGACTTGCAGGGGAAACGCTAGATGGAAAAACATAACAATATCACTAGCTCAATTAAAAGGTGAATGCAATGCTAGATGAAAATGAATATGAGAGATGGATGAAATCTGCAAAACACACATTAAGATCAGCCAAAGCAGACAGGAAGGGAGGAGACTACAACTGGGCATGTTTTAAAGCTCATTAAGCAGCAGGAAAAGCAATTAAAGCACTACTATACGGACTAGGACTACCAACATATAGACGCAGCATATCAAAACTAGTAACAAAAATACCAAGAACAATAAAACCAAAAAGAAAGATAATGCAAGATGCAAAATCACTCGACAAACTATGCATACCAACAAGATACCCAAATGCGTGGATAGAGGGAACACCAGAAGAATACTATACAAGTAGAGATGCAAAAGAAGCAATTAAATCAGCCCAAACATAATAGCATACGTGGAAGAAACATGGAAATTATTAAAAGAAGAATTAAGGAAAGAGAAAGGGTAATCGCAGAAGCAAAAAAGTGGCTAAACAAAATACCATATAAGAAAACAGCAATACTAATAGGATCATATGTAAGAGGAGGCTTCAATCAATGGAGCGACATAGACCTAATAATAATAGCAAACTACAAAGAAAAACCACTACAAAGAATTAAAAAACTAAATCCACCACCAGCATACCAAGTAATACCACTAACACCAGAGGAATTCCAAAAGCAAGTAGAAAAAGAAATCCCATAGCAATCGAAGCATTAAGCAGAGGAATAGTACTGGTAGATCAACTAAAAATACTCGATAAAATCAAGAAAACCCAAGCAGCACAGCTCTCAACGTTGTTAAGAGAAATCAAGCAGCGAAATTAAAGGATGCAGCGAAGCTAAATATTACTGCTCTTAAAATTTTGTCAGGGATTCATAGTGACTACATGCCTTAAAGACATCATTGCCGGCCTCAAGCGTGCATGTCCAAATTTAAAGAAGGCTTTCGACAATGAATTTATTGGCCTCATACTCTTTGGTAGCTGGGTTAGAGGTGAAGCCAAAGCTGATAGTGATGTCGACATACTCATAGTATTCAGAACATTGAAAGGCTTTGATGCTAGAAGTAAAGCTTACTCAATAATTGCAAGCCACCTAAATAGAGCATTAACGCTCATCGACTTAACAATTGAAGACTTAAATAGGGAGCTAACCCCCCTAATGATAAACATCGCTTACGATGGAATAATAATCTACGATGAAACAGGTATCCTAGAAAAATTCACTAGTAAAGTAAAAGCATTCATTAAGAAAGCCAAGCTCATCAAATATAAAACTCCCAACGGAAAGTATGGTTGGAAGAGAATTAATGGCAAACCAATAGCCCAAGCACTAGAAGGGATGTAAGTGTTCAATCCTCTAAACGAAGTTATTTACAGATACAAGCTAGCGAAAAACTTTCTTAGAGAAGCAGAGGAAGCATTTAAAAGAGGAGATTGGAGAAACACTGTCTCAGCTTCTCAATTAGCTGCTGAAAACGCTGCCAAAGCCATCATAGCATTCTACAGAATACCGAGCTGGAGCCATGATCCATCACATGAACTACTCAGCATATTGAGCAATATACCTAGCCACGTAAGAAAACTCACGGAGGAAGTTGCAGTCATAGCTAGAACACTAGCACCAGAACACGGTAGAAGCACCTACGGTGAACCAACTAGAGGATTAACTCCATGGGATATATACAAAAGAGAAGATGCCGAAAAAGCCATAAACATAGCGAGAAAAGCAGTTAAAAACACCATTAAAGTACTCAAAGCATTAAACATAAAACTCCCACCAAACACAAATAATCAAATTAAATAGTGCTAAGGCAAAGCTATTAACCCACCATACTAGCCTGCTCCAATACAGCACTAGACAACCGCATAGTACTAGCAGACCGACTAGAGATATTCAATAAAAACCAAAGAAAACTAAACACCAGTATAAACCTCGACACCATGCTCCAATGCAACTTTCAAAGCATTCTCATCAACATATGGAGAAACAATAAGCAATCTATCAGGCCTTCTGCCAGTAACCTTAGAGTAAAAATCAGCTTTCTTCAAAAAGTAGTAGACATCTTGACGCCTAACATGAGATGAAATTTCAATTAAAATAACTTTCTCATCGTGAACAGCCACATCTACTTCAACAATACTAGGAAAACCAAAAACAATCCCATCCTTATCATACCTACTCCACTTCTCAACTTTAAAACCAAACTCCCTCTCCAACAATCCTCTCAAACCCTTTCTAAAAGCCTCCTCACTCATCAAACCCCAACGAGCACCCAAAGCATCTAAACGCCTATTAATTAAATCAAATCCCTTCGTCATATCCCTGCGGAGAGCTTCAATAGCCTCCCAAAGCTTCAATATGGATTCATCATGCTTCATCAATATCTCCCAGTGCTTCTCTAACAACTCATCATGCCTCTTAAATCCCTCAACCATATCTCTACGAAGAGCCTCAATAGCCTCCCAATGCCTCTTGAAGCCTTCAACCATATCTCTGCGCAGAGCTTCAATAGCTTCCCAGTGCTTCTTTAACGATTCATCGTGTCTCCTAAATCCCTCAACCATGTCCTTACGAAGCCTAACCAACTCAGCTTCATGCCTATCCAAACGCCTCAAAATCTCATCTAAACCAATTAAACCAGCAACAGCATACCTAAACTCCTCATCCTCCCTAAGCAAACGCAGCAACCTACGCTTAAACTCAACATCACTAAACACGAAAAACACCAAAATAAAGTAATGAAACAAAGTATATAAATCCAACACCATCAAATCTAGAAT
>CAYWZQ010000021.1:0-12328 GCA_964462875.1 uncultured Nitrososphaerota archaeon
TGTGCTCCGAATTCAGCTGAGCAAGCGAAGCATTCTCGACAGTGGTGTGCTGCATAGAGTAGTACTATCATTGAGTCACCTCCAAAGGGCTCTTCATCTTCATAATATTCAGATTGCCAATACTCTATGGTTAATCCCGCCAACTCAACTTCCATTACTGGATACTCGATGTCTCTTAAGCGAAGACAGATTTCCCTTACAGCATCAACTATTTCTTCAAGCTCCAAGCACCATAACCTCCACTTAAATGCTCCTTCCAGTTTAATCGTTACGAAAAACCATTTAAGTCCACACTGCCTACCATTGTACTTAATTTTGACTTGTGTTAATTGTTGTTGAACTTTTAAGTTAATGATTAATAACTAGTAGTGGAGCTTCGTAGTTATATTGTAGAGGAGAGGATAATCTTTGGGAAATCTTAGGATTGTAGTGTTCATTACCTACATGGAGAATGGCATAACAAAGGTTAAAGTTGGTAACTAGTGATGAGTTAGAGAGCTTGATGAAGTATGATGTAGATATCTTTATGAGCATAGATGAGTTGTTAAGTTGATACTTAGGGTACAGGTCGGGTAAATTTTAGTTAAGTCTATTTGTTTTAAAGCTTAAATAAAAGTACTTTAAGACTAAGATTTGATGGAATCGATGAAGTTAATTCAAAGTACGTTGTTACTCATAGTTTCTTAAGTGAATTACCTTTACCTGATCCTTTACTTTATTATATAGCTTGTTATCAGCAGTTAATAATGGGATTTTAAGTTTTATTGAGGAGTAAGCGTAGATGCTGTCGTAGTAGGTTATATCTTTTTCCTTAGCTAGTCTTAGTACTTCTTTGAAGTCATCGTAGCTTAGATCTACGTATTTAATTCCTAACTTGAGGAAGTTTAGTAATTGATTTTCCGCCTCCTCTAACGTCATTATTTTTAACTTAATAGCTCTCCACAAAGTATTTCCAATTTCGGCTACGATTAGTCTGGGCGCGTATAAGTCTATTGTGCCACTTAAATAGTCCTCTAGTACTTTCTCAGCTTTATCAGTCAAATCTTCAACTAATATGAAGCGTGCTGCAACTGATGCATCCACTATGAAGCTTTTCAAGATCTCTTCCTCAATTCACTTAATGATTCCCCAATGAAGCCCTTAGGTACCCGATAGCGTTTTTCTCTCAGGTTCTTCAATAGATTCCTACCAGCTTGCAGTCTCTCTTCTAGCGCAATCCTCTTTCTTATAGCTTCTCTAATGTATTCTGACCAGTTAATTTTAATTTTCTTCATTTTCTCCTTCAACTCAACCGGTACTTTGACCGTTATAGTTGAAAGCTTACTCATAGTAATTACCAAATGTAATTAATTAAAATACGTACTTAAAAGCATTACCTAGAATTATGGATTTAATTGCTGGAAACCAGTATTTTCAGTGGTAGGGGAGGCTTAGCTTTGAGCTTCTATTTTTGCCAGCTTCTCGTGTACCCCTAGCTTTTTTAGTTCTTGTTCTGCTTTTTCCATGGGTATGTCTTTGTAGTAGGTTATTTCGTATTGTCCTCCAAATGCTTTCCATCCATTTTCGAGTAGTATTTCATGTATTTCCGCTATGGTGTTTAGTCTTGTCTTTAATCGTTCTCCGAGCTCTCTTAATTGGTTTGCGAAGGTTGTGTCTAATTCTTTTCCCTCCATTTCTAGTTCCCATGAAGGCTTGTAGTATAGGGGTATGATTAGCTCTGTCATGATTTTCACTTGAGTATTTCTTTATTGAATTTCTCTATTCTATTTATTGCTTCCTCTAGTACATTTATTGGTTTTACTAGTGCTATTCTTATGTGCCCTTCACCCATTGAACCATATCTTGATCCAGGTGACACTAGTACTTTTGCTTCTTTCGCAAGTTTCCTAGCATACTCCTCTGAACTCATTTTTGTTCCCGATATGTCTGGGAATAGATAGAATGTTGCTTCTGGCCTGGGACACTTAAATCCAGGTATTTCATTCAATCTTTTAACTGCAAAATCTATTCTCTTCTCATACTCCCTCTTCATTTCATCAACAAACTTCCATCCCCTTCTAAGCATTGCTATTGCTGCCCTCTGAATTGGTGTTGGTATTGGGCTTACTCCTATTGGTACTCTCCTTATTATCTCTGCTATTTCTGGACTTGTAATTATGAAGCCAACTCTCAATCCAGTCCAAGCAAATGTCTTTGAAAAACTCATTACAATTATTGTGCGCTCTCTAGCTTCTGGAATTTCCATCAACGTTACATGCCTATTTTTCCAAGCAAATTCAACATATATTTCATCTGAAAGAATTAGTGCATCCTTTTCAGCTGCAATTTCTACAAGCTCCTCTAATTCACTTCTAGTGTACATGCAGCCGGTTGGATTATCTGGATTACATATGATAATTAACTTGGTTCTATCTGTTACTGCTCTTCTTATACTCTCAATGTTTGGCTTAAAACTTCCATCCATAAGCTTTCTCATAGGTGCTCTAACAACTTCTCCACCAAAAAATACTATCCTACTAATATATCCCGTGAAAGCGGGATCAGGAATTACTACTTGATCTCCCGGATTAATTAGCGCTGCCATCACTCTAAATAGCGCTCCAATTGCACCTGAAGTTAAGATAACTTGAGATTCAGGGTTAATTTTTACTCCAAATTTCTCATAATATCTAGCTATTTCCCTCTTAAACTCTGGATCTCCACCAAAGGAATAATGCGTATATCCCTCCAATACTGCTTTTGCCAGTTCCTCAGCCACAAATTTCGGCTGATTGAAATCTGGATCTCCAACTCCAAGGTTAATTACATCTCTTGGAACATCAAATCTAATTCTTCTAGGAAGATTAAGCAACTCTTTCCTAGCATATTTTTCAGCAATCACACTTTAATTTAAGATAAGCCTAGCAGTTATAAAGTTGATTGTCATGCAAGTTCATAAATTGAATCTTTACTTAGTTAAACAATTTATTTGATGTTTAACATTCAAGAAGAACATTAAATTGACAATTTTAATTAGCTAGTTTTACCAAATTTATATGGGTGACCGCAGATTGGTTAGGAAGGTCATTAAGAGGAGAGGCACCGTAGAGGAATATGCAGTTGAAAAGCTAGTTACCTCCATGCTCAAAGCGGGCGCCGATCTAAAAACCGCTAGGGAAATTGCTAGAAGAATTGAGGAGGAGCTTGCCGAAAAAGAAGAAGTGAGAAGTGAAGAGCTTAGATCGAGAGTTCTCGAACTGCTCAAGGAAAGGAACAGGGAATGGTATGAGAACTGGGTAGTATATGATAGGGCTGTGAAGAAGAGAGCCACATAATAGCTTATCACTTCACTTTTAGGCTTACCCCACTCAACACTAGTATGGCGATGATGACCGCGTCCTTCATTGAATCTAGATGATAGTGAGCTTTCCAGCTGAGCCAGAAGCAAAACACTAAACTCCCACCCCATTTTATTGAACTTCATGTAGGAGTCAAGTCCTGCTTCAATCCCCGGCTCCCTGAACGTCCCAATCAATCAAAATTACCGGTTTCATTCCCAGAAACTCTGCAGCTGTAACTAATTTTACACCCTCCCTCTCAGCAGTATGCCATACATCAATTGTATGCTCTCTAAATTTCCGCTCCCTCGGCAAGTGATGATCATATATTATTGTACTCGCACCAGACTCCCTAACTATCCTCACGGCATTCTCCACTGCCCTCCTCAAATTTATTTTATTAAGAGTATATCCTAGCATGTAGGTCATTGGGCCATCGAGAACTATGAAATCAGGCTTTTCACGTATAATCCAGTCAGCATAGTCCTCAATTATAGGTCCATTCAGGTCTGAGCTATAGAGGAACTTGTGCTTTCCATACTCAATTACAACACTTACAACCCATCCAACTCTCGAAAACTCTATTCCATGAAATAGCGGCTTGGTAAATCTAATCTTAATGGAATTGAAAGTGAATTCCCTGCCGTCAATGAAAAATAGCTTTGTATTTGAATTTCCAAATATATGCTCTGGAATTCTCCTCCACTCTCCCCATTTCTTAGCCCTCCTTCTAAACCATTCAAATCCCTTTTTAAGTAGCTTCATCTTCCTAGCAGTATAGTCTCCATAGTCTCTACTCATTGCCAAATGGAGCTCATCCAATGGATTTGAATACTCCTTCTCTACTGGCTCATCCATCAAATCACTTAAGTTTAGACCTCCAATTTGCTTGAAAAAGTTGCTGTAGAATTTGAGAGCTCTATTGCGCTGGGAATCATTTATGTACTCATTCGGGTTCTTAGCCAAAACAGTTTTTCCGCGATAGAGCACTTCATCGAAGTCGGTGTAATGATCATAGTGGTAATGCGTTATAATTATGAGATCTGCTAGCCTAGCTGCCCCCCTAATCTTCTCTCTACCCTCCATAGCCCACCTAATTTTCAGCTCTCTAGGTGCAGGATATGATGGATGCATTACTGCTACTCCGGGGTCTATGAGTATTCTGAATTCTTTGCACTCAATAAGCACGCTAGACGACTTTGCACCCAATGAATCAAACCAAATTGGGGATATCTTCATTGAATCAGCTGTGAGAGACTCCACAATATACTATTGGTGGATTACTGTTTTCTATCTTTACGTAGCCAATTACTAGTGGTGATGTCGATGGAGCTTTATGAGAGAACACCACCAATTCCACCGGAAGAATATGTTAGAATTGATGCTGAAAAGCTTAAAGAGTATGTCTGCAAGGTCATTGAGGCCTTTAATGTTCCAGAGCATGATGCTCGAATAGTAGCAGATGTTTTAGTGACTGCAGATCTCTTTGGAATTGAAAGCCATGGAGTTCAGAGGCTCGGCAGATACGTTAGAGGGCTGAAGAGCGGGTCGATTAAAGCTAAACCCCAAATAAAAGTGGTGAGAGATAGCCCTGCATGCGCACTTATTGATGGGGATAGCGGTCTAGGTCAAGTAGTCTGCATGAAAGCTGTTCAAATAGCAATTGAAAAAGCGGAGAAGTGTGGTGTTGGAGTTGTTGGTGTGAGAAATAGCAATCATTTTGGAATAGCAGGTTACTATGCACTTAAAATTTCGAGTAGAAAAATGATAGGAATAGTATTAACTAATTCGAGACCCCTCGCATGCTATACTCACACTATTGGTAGAAATATAGGTACAAATCCAATAGCAATTTCAATTCCAACAAAGGAGCCGCCACCATATCTCTTCGATGCCGCTACAAGCGTTGTTCCAATAGGTAAAATTGAAGTGCTAGTTAAGGAGGGGAGGAAAGCTCCCTTGGGATGGGGGGTTGATGAGCATGGAGAGCTGACTGAGGATCCAAAGATAATACTTGAGAGAGGGGCAGTTCTACCACTTGGAGGTCTAGGTGAAGTTTTAGGAGGACATAAGGGCTCCGGCCTCTCAATTTCAATAGATATTCTATGTGGAGTTCTAACTGGAGCTAATTGGGGATTGAATGTGGGATTAGCCGTTGAAGGTAGGAGAGCTAATGTAGGGCATTTCATTGTCGCAATCAACATTGAAAGCTTCATGGAGTTCGATCAGTTCACGGATAGAATGGAGGAGTTCAGAAGTTACATTAAAAGTCTGCCCAAGCACCCAAAGGCAGAAAGAATATGGATTCCAGGTGAAAAAGCATGGTTAACAATGCAGACTAGACTTAAAATAGGCATTCCAATTCATAAAGCCATAATTGAAGAACTAAAAGCGATAGGTAGTGAAGTTGGCTTAGAATTTGAGCTTGAAAAAATGAAGAAATAACTTAAATACGCTCACCTCAGCCGACTGGGGGAGTAAAAATATAAGTGGTTCATGCAAAATTTAGAGTGGCTGCCAGTAAAAGGGCCCGTAGCTCAGCCAGGAAGAGCGGTGGGCTTTTAACCCATTGGTCGCGGGTTCAAATCCCGCCGGGCCCGCCACTACTTTTACTTGGTAGGGAGCTCGCAATACCAGTTATAAAGCCAATTATTAAGCATAGCAGACCTAAGTAGAAGGTTATGTTGAACCAGGTTCTCCACTCAATAATTCTAGATGAAAGTACGAGAAAACCGCCGAAGAGGAGCAGTACGACACTAAGTCTGAACTGGGCTTCTTTAACTTGATCGCTTGAACTCATGTCAGCATTCCCTCCTAATTTCTAAGTAGTAGGTGAGAAGATGCTTAACGGCTTTAATCAATCTTTCAGGCGTTGAATAAACGGGTATGCCTGATCTCTGCAGTCTATCAACTTGCCTTCGCGTATATGGGCCGCCAGCAGCCATTGCAACTATCGGTTTATTGAATGACTTTAACTTTGGGATCTCTTCGACAACTTCATCTTCCAGTGGGGTATCTTGAAATACGAAGAAGAGAGCCAGCACATTCACGTTGGGATCTCTCAGCAATATTTCGCTTGCCACCATGTAGTCTCTAGCCGTAGCACTACCAGTCAAGTCTACAGGATTACCTATCAATGCATAGGGCGGCAGCTTCTCTTTTAGCTCGCTAACCGTTTCAGGCTCATAAGTGGCTAACTTGACTCCAAGCTCCTCGGCTGCATCAGCAGCCATAACGCAGGGTCCCGCACCATTGGTTATCATAGCTAATCCCTCACCTTTAGGTGGTGGCGCTAAGGCTAGGACCTTGATTGTATCATAGAGCTCATCTATTGTATTAACCCTAATGACTCTAGCCTTCTTGAGAGCTGCCTCCACTACTTCATGCTTACCGGCTAGTCTACCAGTATGTGATAGAGCTGCTTTAATTCCGGCAGCAGTTTTACCAGCTTTAAGCACTACTATTGGTTTATGCTTCGAAGCTCTAGCTGCGGCTTCAATGAATCTTCTCCCACTCTTAATGCTCTCCATATAAAATGCTATAACCTTAGTTTTAGGATCTCCGGCCAAGTAGTTTATCAGCTCAGCCTCATCTACATCAGCCATATTTCCATAACTCACAAATTTGCTCACACCAATACCATCCTCTGCCAACCACTCTAGAACAGTGCATCCATAAGTTCCGCTTTGAGTTAGAAAGGCTATGTTCCCGGGCGGCGGCCTGATCATCCTATCATGCGACTGGAAGAAGGTGTCTATGCCAGTATATGGGTTATATATTCCTATGCAATTTGGACCGACCACTCGAATACCATATTTCTTCGCTACTTCAACTAATTGCTCCTGCAGTGCCTCGCCTTGATTGCCAGCCTCCTTGAAGCCCCCTGAAACAATTACCACTGCTTTAACGCCCTTTCTCCCGCACTGCTCAACAACTTTGGGAACGATCCTTGCCGGAACTGCAATTACTGCTAAATCCACATTACCAGGCACATCCAGCACGTTAGCATAGCACTTTAAACCCAATATTTCATCGTACTTGGGATTTATGGGGTATACTTCACCCTTAAAACCACTATTAATTAAGCTTTTAAGTATTTCATGACCTATCTTGCCTGGCTCCCTCGAAGCACCAATAATGGCCACGCTTCTAGCGTGAAAGAAGAAGTCTAGCTGACCGGCCATTAATTCACCTTCCAAAGCAAGCTCCTTCAATAATTATTGAACAAAAAAATTTAAACCTTTGAGAGCAAATCTTACAGACAGAACTCTAAGCCCGCCGTAGCTCAGTGGTAGAGCACCCGGCTGTAGCTGTGTGCGCGCGTGCTACTGGGCTTCAAGCCCTTGGATGAGCACGCGCCAGCCGTAGAAACCGGGGGGTCGCCGGTTCAAATCCGGCCGGCGGGACCAATTCCCTTCCATAACTGCAACAGTATTTTATGGCTGTAGCTCCTAATTCATTTGGGGATTAAATTGAGTAAAAGAGTGGGGAGTGAAAGCGAATTTTATGTTGGTGAGGCACTTGTTGGAGCAGGTAATGAGGTGGCCCATGTAGACTTAATAATTGGAAGCAAGAATGGTCCAGCGGGAATAGCATTTGCAAATGCACTATCACAGCCCTCCGCAGGGCATACGCCATTACTTGCAGTTATTAGACCCAATCTAGCAGTTAAGCCAAGCACAATAGTAATACCGAAAGTCACTATTAGAAACATGGAAGATGCAAACAAGATCTTCGGCCCAGCACAGACAGCTGTTGCCAGAGCAGTTGCAGATGCAGTTGCTGAGGGAATTATTCCTAGGGAGAAGTGTGAAGAATGGGTTATAATTGCATCAGTGTTCATTCATCCCGAAGCGAAGGATTATAGAAAAATATATCAGTATAATTATGGCGCAACAAAGCTTGCCATTAGGAGGGCTTTAAGGGGTTATCCAAGTGTAGATAAAATATTGAGGGAGAAGGATAGATCAGTGCACCCAATAATGGGATTCAAAGTTCAGAGGCTATGGAATCCACCATATCTGCAAGTAGCGCTAGACTTGGACAATATTGAACGAGTTCTAAAAATAGTTGAACAACTGCCTAGAAGGGAGAGATTAATACTTGAAGCAGGAACCCCGCTAATTAAAGCACATGGAGTTAAGGTCATTGAGGAGATAAGAAAGGTGAGGCCCGATGCATTCATAGTAGCTGATTTGAAAACCATGGATGTTGGGAGAATAGAAGTTAAAGAGGCAGCTGATGCAACTGCAGATGCAGTCTGCATTTTAGGCATCACTTCCAAGGCGACAATTGAAAAAGCAATACTTGAAGCACAAAAGCAAGGTATATATTCAGTGCTGGACATGATGGAAGTTCCAAATCCGGAAGCTAAACTCGAAAAACTATACTACAAGCCAGACATAGTACTGCTACATAGAAATGTTGATGCTGAAAGAGCAGCAGCTGAAGCTGGAAAGCCGCTGGAAACTCCATGGGGTAACATTAGGAGCATAAAAGAAAAGTTTAAATGCCTAATTGCAGTTGCAGGTGGAATAACGCCTGAAACAGCCAAAAAAGCACTTACAAGTGGAGCAGACATAATAGTTGTAGGAAGATACATTATTAGGAGCGGTGATCCAAGAAGAGCAGCAGAGCAATTCCTAGACATAATGCCACCAGACCCAGATACCATGAGGCTAATACTAGACGAAGACGAAGCCATAGGAGAAATATAAACCATCAAACAAATTAACCACCAAAATAAAATAACAAGTGAAAAGGGCCCGTAGCTCAGCTGGATAGAGCGCTGGCCTTCGGAGCCAGAGGTCGTGGGTTCGAATCCCACCGGGCCCGCCAATCCTAATGCAATTCCATATCAAAATCCTCTACATAAAATCACAATTACAATACTTTCGACAGAGGGAACAAGAAGCTCAATATAAAATATCGAAGAAAAATTAATACCCCAAATCCACAATAAGGAAAAACGACAGCGCGGGGGTGGCCGAGCCAGGACAAAGGCGCGGGACTTAAGATCTAGTCCCACGCCAAAGGGGCCTAGATGTGACATCCCGTGGCGAAGTGCTGTCGGCTGGCACCATGCCGGCAGCTCGTAGGCCTGCGTGGGTTCAAATCCCACCCCCCGCACCACCAATTCAATTTCAGTGATATGCTCCTCCCCTCGTAATTCTCTAAAGTAATTCTTACAATCAATTGAGAAGATATACTAGATATTGAGATGTGCTGACTTCAATTATGAGATGTTTGAGTGATAAAACATGGTGTGGTTATATCTGACATGCAGTATGCAAACTTATTCTTCCTCCATTTCTTACTCCTCTATCATTTTCTCTCTAGCTGTTTTTCTATTTCCTTTAGTATTTGATACCTCGTCTCATCTAATAATTCAAAGACTATTTTTGGCTGTACATCCAGTGGATTATCTTCTCTACTTACTGGTATTACTCCAGCAATCATAATGTACGTGCTTATGGCTTCAAACTCTATCCTGCTAATCTCTTCATCCGAAAATCCTTTATTTTTCAAATAATTAACAGAATCTTCTTTAGAAATTCTCTTTCTACCATAGTAGCTAAAGATTTCATTAACAATTTTCTGAACTTTTTCGCTTCTTTTCATACTTATTTTTCCTCCATGAAGCTCGATATTGATCCATAATGTTAGCCTGAAGAGAGCATTATTTGCATGTTTTATTAGTTTACAATATCATTATCATTGAAATAATATTATGCCTTGTATTCTATTTTTATTGGTTCTGGTTTTTCAACTTTTATTATTGTCCATTTGTTTTTTCTCTTCCCTTTCCATTTAACTGCTATGTATGCTTTGAAGCCGAATGCTTTGCTGAAGTTTAGTAGTGCTTCTACGGTTTCCTGGCTTAGATATATTCTGTCTGCTTTTGTTTCCTTTACTTGATAGGCCCTTCTATCACTTCCCCTTGCTGCTAGAACATCGCATGGGAAGTTTTTCCCCCCACTTATTGGTAGTCTCACTGCATAGAATCCCCTATCTTTGAGTAGGGCTACTAATTCCAGTTCGGCTCTATATCCTTTTCTGAACGCCATGTTCTCCACTAATTTAGTAGTTAATTGAAGATATTAAGTTGAGGGGGTTCATTTGCAGTTAGGGTTATATACCAATATTTCTATTGGAATTACTTGCGGTGGAAGCTTGTCTAAGGTGCTTGATGAACTGTTTTCGAGGATGCTCACATCTAGAATATTTAAAAATAGAGAGATTTTAAGGCCGGACTACATACCAGATGAACTCCCCCATAGAGAGAAACAGATTATTGCTCTAGCTGAAATCTTAGCTCCAGCCCTTCAAGGTGAGAGGCCATCAAATGTTTTCCTCTATGGATTAACGGGTACTGGTAAGACGGCCGTTACAAAGCATGTTTTGAAGGCACTCAAAAAGCATGCTGAGGGTAGAGTTAAACTGGCTACTGTCTACATAAACTGCAGGCACGACGACACTAACTATAGGGTTCTGGCTAGGCTTTGTGAGGCATTTAATGTTGAAGTCCCATTTACAGGTCTCGCTACAGCGGAGGTTTATAGGAGATTTGTTCATGGAATTGAGAGGTTCAATGGGATAGCTATTGTAGTTTTAGATGAAATAGATGCTTTAGTAAAGAAGAGTGGAGATGATCTACTCTATAAGTTGACTAGAGTTCATACTGAACTAGAGAGATCAAAGGTGTGCATAATAGGGATAACTAATGATTTAAAGTTCACTGAATACTTATCAGCAAGAGTGCTGAGTAGCCTCGGTGAGGAAGAACTGGTTTTCCCACCATATACTGCTCCAGAGCTGGAGGATATATTGAGAATGCGTGCTAGAGATGCCTTTAAACCTGGAGTTATAGATGAGGGGGTCATTAAGTTATGTGCAGCTCTAGCAGCTAAGGAACATGGGGATGCGAGGAGAGCCCTAGATCTCCTGAGAATTGCGGGTGAAATAGCTGAGCGGGAGGGAGCTGAAAAAATCACGGTTAACCATGTTAAGAAAGCTCATAGAGAGATAGAGCGGGATAGGGTAATTGAGGTACTCAGAACCTTACCGCTACACTCTAAGGTTGTAGTGCTATCAGTATATCTTCTAAATAAATCTAAGCGTGAAGCTACCACCGGGGAAATTTACAATAAGTATCGCGAGCTCTGCATGAAAATAGGCCTAGACGAGCTCACCCAGAGAAGAGTAAGCGATCTAATAAATGAGCTGGATGTGCTTGGAATAGTAAATGCCAGAGTTGTTAGCAAGGGTAGGTATGGGAGGACAAAGATTGTAAAGCTAAGTGTTAGTGAGAGAAGCTTGAAGGAAGGATTTTCGGATGACGAGCTTCTATCAAAGCTATTATGGGAGTAATCGTTCTTGATTACAGTTGCAATTGAGGATGGAAGCCTACCGCCAATAAATAAAAGGAAAGGCAGGACACTCCTTATCGGCGTAAGGCTAGTAAATTTACAACTAAATAATGTTGTATGCAAAAGCATAAGCATTGATGGATTAGATGCCACAGATAAAGCGATTGAAATTGTTGAAAAGCTACTTCCCTTGGACGTAGTTTTGCTAGATGGAATATCATTTGCTGGATTTAACATTATTGATGCGGAAAGGTTATGGTATGAAACGGGTAGGCCAGTAATCATAGTGACTAAGAAAAAGCCCAGCAAGGAAGATGTGCTATCAGCACTCATTAAGCACTTTGAAGACTGGAAGCTTCGATGGGGCATCATAGAGAAGATAATGAAAATATCAAAGGGCATACACCCGGTTAGAATTAGGATGGATAAAGGGAAGCCAATCTACATCGAAGTTGTGGGAATTACAATTCACTCGGCTAAAGATATACTGAAAAGATTAACTGTTTGGGGGAGAACACCTGAACCCTTAAGGGTAGCTAAAATTATTGCGAGAGGACTGTCTTCAGCTTACTTCAAGTTTCGGGAGTAAACTTTAACTTTAACATGCAACCTCAAATACTAGTGAGCCCCGGTAGCTCAGCC